>JBEKZD010000009.1:0-116283 GCA_049510215.1 Verrucomicrobiia bacterium | reverse complement strand
CGTCAACGTGCCGTTGACCAGATGGAAGGTGTAGTTGACCGCGCTGAGACTGCCGTTGCTGATGATGATGGAGTACAGCCCGGGCAGACTGTTGGTGACGGCGTCGGTGCTGAGATCCGCAGTACCGGTGATATCGTTGGTGCTATCGCCGGAGACGAAGCCGGTGATGGTGGCCGTCAACGGCGGATTCTCCTGGCCGTAGGGCCGCGTCTTGTCATCCGCTTTCGCGGTCAACGCCGCCGGGTCGATGGTGGCCGAGGTGGAGGCGGTGTCGGAAGCGAGCGCGTAGTTGTTCATATCGGCGCCGCTCAGGGCGAGGCCGGAGGCGGTGACGCTCTTGCCGGTGCCGACGTTCTTGTCCACGAAGTTTGCCGTGCCGCCGGTGAGGATCACATCGTCGCTGCCGATCACGCCGTCGAGCGAGCGGCCGGTGATCGTGGCGGTCGGCGTGCCGTCGTAGGTCTTGTCACTGGCGGTGATGTGGCCGGTCACCGGGGCGGTGGTGATGTTGGCAGAGGTGCTGGCGGCCGTATTGGCTGTGTAGTTGCCGGCATCGGCGCCGGTCACCGTGATGCCGGCGACGCCAATCGTCTTGGAGCCGCCGACGTTCTTACTGTCAAAGCTCGCACTGGTGTAACTGGTCGTCAGGTTGTCTCCCGCCAAACGATTGTCTGAGAGCACGACGGTAGCCGAGGCGGTGCCATCGTAGACCTTGTCCGAGCCGGTGGCGGAGACGACCAGCGCACGGGCATTGATGCTGGCGGTGGTGGAGGCGCTGGAGGACGCCAGCGTGTAGTTGCCGGCGGCGGAGCCGCTGAGGCTCAAGCCGGTAGCGGTGACGCTCTTGCCGGTGCCGACGTTCTTGTTGTCGAAGCTCGCTGCCCCGCCGGTCAGGCTCACGTCATCCGAACCGATCACACCGTCGAGGCTGCGGCTGGCAATCGTGGCGGTCGGCGTGCCGTCGTAGGTCTTGTCGCTGGCGGTGATGTGACCGGTCACCGAGGCGGTTGTGACCGTCAGTGTTCCGCTGACGAAGGCGAAGTCGTAGTTGGTGGCCATCAGGGTGCCGTTGGTCACACTGATCGTGTAGGGACTGCCGGCCACCGGGCTGGTCGCGGTGGCGGTAGTGGACAGGTCCGGCGCGCCGGAGAGCACGTTGGTGTCCTCGCCGTTGAAGAGCACGTTGGTGTCCTCGCCGTTGACGAAGCCGGTAATGGTGGCTGTCAACGCCGGTACGGCGTCGCCGTAGACCTTGCTCTGGTTGTCGGCGGTGACCGTCAACGGAGCCGGGGTGACGGTCAACGCTCCGTCCACGAAGGCGAAGTCGTAGTTGTTGTTGGTGGCCACCAAGGTGCCGTTGGTGACAGCAATGGTGTACGGACTGCCGGCGACCGTGCTGGTGTTGGTGGCGTCGGTGTGAATGTCCGGCAGGCCGGACAACACGTTGGTGTCCTCACCGTTGATGAAGCCGGTGATGGTGTACGTCAGTTCCGGGTTGTCCTGACCGTACCCGCGCGTCTGATCATCGGCGGCGACGGTGAGCAGCGCTTTGCCGACCGTCAACGTGCCGTTGTTGTAGGTGATGTTGTAGTTGGCAGGTGTGAAGGTACCACCAGTGGCCGCGCTGGGCGTCAGATTGTAGCTGCCTACTGCCGCATCGACCGCCGTGCCGCCGCTGGCCGTGATCGTCACCGTCCCAATCGTCTCACCGTTCTGCAAGCCGGTGCTCGAAAACGCCGTCGAACCCGCCCCATAACTCTTGGTCTGTCCGTAAGTCTTGCTGTCGTTGTTCGCCGTGATGCCCAGCGTGGCCTGGTTGATCACGCCGCTGGTGTTGTTGACAAAGGTCACAGCGTAGTTGTTGCCACTGTTGCCGTCGCTCACCGTCCCGGCTGCCGTCAGCGTCTTGCCCGTGGCCACGTTCGGGTTGTTGTAAGTCTCGGTCCAGGCCGGCGCGGTGTCGCCCGCCGCGATCGAGCCGGACGTGATTGACCCCACCGCCGCCGCGCTGGGCGTGCCGTCGTAGGTCTTGGTGTTCGTCGCCGCTGTCACGGTGATCGCTCGTACCGTGATGCTGGCGCTGGGGCTTACCGAGGCGGTCGAGAGCACGTAATTCCCAGCCGTCGTTCCGCTCAGGCTCAGGCCGGTGACGCTGGGCGTATAGCTGCCGACGTTCTTGCTGCTGAACGCCGCCACCGTGCCACTGGTGCCAAGGTTGACATCATCACCGGGGACAATCCCGGTCAGCGACCGGCTGGCAATCGTCGTTGCCGCCGTCGTGCCGTCATAGACCTTGTTGTTGAGCGTGACCGTCGGCGTCAGCGTTTTCTGAGCGACCGAAACATTCACCGAGCCGATTACCGTGTTATAGCTGGCAGTGTCCGTGGGGGTGAAGGTCACGGAGGCGCTGTAAGGGCCGGCGCTGGGCGTCGTGGCCGGGGTGGTAAAGGCGAAGGAGCCGGGCACCGAGGCGGACCCGCCCGAGAGTGTCGAGTTCGGGGAGAGCGCCTGCCCGTAGGTAATCCCGCTGGCCGTCGGCCAGGCCGAAACCGTCGGTGTCGCCTTGCCAATCGTGAAACTTGTCGCGCTGGACGACGAACTATTGAAGTTCGCGTCCGATGTCAATGCCGTCACCTGCGCCGTGTAGCTGCCCGCCAGCGTGGGCGGTGTGGCGCTGGGTCCGTAAGTCGTGCCGCTGACCCCGACATAACTCCAAGTCGGCGTTCCAGTGTCCCCGGACGGGCTTGTGGTAAAGGTGTTTGGTCCCTGCGATGAACCGCTGTAAGTGTAGCTGCCCACCGTCACCGTCACCGTCGGCGTCACCTTGTTGATCGTGTCGGTGATCGGCGTGCTGCCGATGTTGTTGTAGTTCGCCGTGCCCGTGAAACTCCAGGAATCGCTGCTGTAGGCGCCCGCCGCGGTGTGCGTCGTGTTCAACGTGACCGTGCCCACTGTCGCCCCCGTCTCGCCGTTCACACCCGTGATCGTTGATGCCGTCGCCGAGTGCGCGCTGCCGTCATACGTCACCGTGTAGGGCGTCACCGTGAACGTCGCATTCGCCTTGCCGACCGTCACCGAACCGCTCGCGCCGGTCAGCGTGTAATCACCCGCCGAATTGTTGCCCAACGCCAGCGTGCCAAAGGACGTAATCGCTTCCGAACCAACGTTGGCGCCGGCCAAAGTGCCGCTGCCCGAAGCAACGTTGACGGTGTCGCTGCCCACCTTGTTCGCAACGGACAAAATGCCGAAGGCGGCGGTCGTCGTCCCGTCATAGGCCCGCGTGCCGGACAACTGAACCGCCAGCGCCGTGATTGTTCCGGTAGCCGTTCCGTTCGCCAGGCTGTAATTGGCCGCCAAACCACCGCCGGTTCCATTGTGAAGTGTGTAAGTAACCACGTCTCCAGGATAGGAGCCGGCGTTCGCGCTGGAATAATCCGCCGCCACAGCGGTTGCCGTCACCGTTTCACTGCCAATAAATCCCGAGATCGTCCCCACCGTCACAGCGCCCGCCGTCGCCGTGCCATCGTAAGGTTTGGATGCAATCGTCGGTGCGGTGATTGAAAGCGGCTTGGCCGTGATCGTCGCGCTGAAACTCGGCGCGGTCAAAGTGTAGTTGCCGTTGCCCGTGCCGGTGAGCGACAGCCCGCTCTCGGTCACCGTCGTCGCAGTCGCGACATCCTTGAAATTGTAATTGTAACTGGCCGTCCCGGTCAGGCTCACCGTGTCCGCGTTGTAGGGTTTGCCGTCGGCAGTCGTGCCCGCGCCCGGCGCTTCCGTCGCCAGCAAGGCCGCCGCACCCGACACCGACGCGCTGGTCGTGCCGTCATACACCTTGCTCGCAGGCACCGACAACGTTCCGGTTGCCGTCAGCGCCTTGGCCGTGATCGTCTGCGAGATCGGGCTGGCCGAGCTATCGCTGGCGGCATTGCCGCTGTCGCCCTGATAGTAGGCGGCAATCGAGTGCGGTGATCCACTCACCTTGAGGTCCGTGTACGAAGTGTAAACCGCTGTTCCCGAGGACAGCGCCACCGTGGCCAACGTGGTCGAGCCGTCCTTGAAAATGACGTTCCCAGTGGGACTTGAACCGCTCACGGTAGCGGTGAAGGCCAGCGTGCTGCCGTAGGTCTGGGAGCTGCTGCCGGTCGTGCGGGAAAGCGCCGTGGTGGTTGACGTCAGCGCGGCTTTGTAGGTGACGATGGCCGCAACCCAGTCGTTAACGCCACCGCTAAAAGTGCCGTTTGCGGCATAGGCGCCGGTGGCGCTGACAATTTGGTATTCGGGATAGATGCCAAACCAACCGCCGGAGGGGATACCGGTTATGATCTTCGCAGGCAGCGCCGTGTAGTTCGCTCCCGCCGTAAAAGTCGGCGAACCAGTACTAATGTCGAGTCCGATTGCACCAATGAGCAGTTCACCCGCCTGAGTAGTGGTGGCGGTGTTGCCAGAGGATGGAGATGTTCCCGTACCAGTGGCAGTGGCCGTCTTGTCAACGCGCGAAGCTGCCACAAGGCCGGTAACTTTGACACCGCTCACATTTACTTCATTCACGCCGGTACCGCTGAAGTGGAGAGTAATGGTGCTGCTGGTCGTAAGGGCGACGGTCACCGGCGCGGAAAAGACAAGGGTGCGCGCCTGGTAGTTAGCCGAACTAGCAAGATCGGCATCCTTGGTATAGGTGTTTCCGCCGGAGTCGGTCACCGTCACGGTGGGGGTGTTGTCATTGTTCAGAACTATCGCGAGGATCACCGTGTTATTCACGGCCACGGCGACGGTTGGCTTCAGTGTAAGAGAGGTAACAGGAGTGAGGCAATAGCCACTGCCACACGGATCTGCGTAGTTTGTCGTGCCGATAGTAGTGGGTGTGCCGATAGCCGCCAAGCCGGTGGTAGCGCCGACAAGCGTGACGAGGAGCGTGAGGAGAGGCAGAATGATTGACTTTTTCATAGGTTAATTCCCAGTTTGAGGTTCGTTGGGGTCAAAGTTTCTGTTGGCGGGCGGGGCCGGCCGCGCCGCTGTGTTGGTGGCACGTAAAGGAATCGGATCTCGGGTAGAACAGGCCACTGGCGCCGGTGGTGTCCGGCGACTCGCCGAACACAAGGGCAGGCCCGGTCAGCGTGGTGTAGGCTCCTGTTCCGCCGGTGCCAGCGGTGTCGGCTGTCATATTCGTGCTGGCAAGGGTCGTGACGGAGGCGCTCGCGAACGCGGAACTGGCTTTAACTAGAACCAGCGCGGCCATCGATAAAGATGCGACGATCGACTTCTTCATACTCCCTTTTTCCCTTTTTCGCTGCTCCAAAAGCCCATCCGATAACTCGGAGCCAATTGGTCCGTGTCATGAAGTTCCATTCCCCGTAGTAGCGTTGCAGCCCATGCCGCCACTGACGCAGCCTATTGGTGATCTGAACGCACGCCGGCGCATTGAGAGTCAACGACCCACCCATCCCTGGTGAGTATCGTCTTCAAAAGCACTGACCGCAGCCGTCTCGCCCTATCCCGCTTCTCCAATTCCATCGCTTTTCCCTATTCTCCCGGACCCAGACAACCGAAGCGGACACTACACATCCCGCTCTCGCCATTGCGAGTTTAATACCACAGCCGCCCCCTGCGCGTCAAGCACTGTTTTTAGGGGGGCAGCCGCAACTGCCCGATTTTTCTGGCGTTCCCGGCAGCGGGTGCGGGTTTGGCCTGCGACGGTGACGCGAGCGCAATCCGAGGCCGAATTCTGCTGGTTTCCCATCCCCATAAAAGTTGAGATGCGCCCTTGGCGGAGGTACTGTTTGTCAATTATCAGTGGCGTTGGCCCAACCCGGGTTCACTTTTACTGTGGTGCGGCACACTTTGTCCCACCAGTGTTGCCAGTTCTTACGGTCTTTCCCGCAGGCGCGGGACAGCGTAGTTGCGCCAGCCGATCAGCCCACACGGGTGCCAACCGCCGCCTTGGCGCTTGAAGCGGCGGTTGATGTGCACTTCAACGGCCTCTTTTTGGGTTGCCCCCGATTTCCCGGGCCGCCGGGCGTGGTGCTGGGCGAGTAAGGTCAGCGGATGAAGAGCTTAACGGCCAGCAGCGCGGCGAACACCAGAAAGGTCACGCCGCAACCGCGCACCAGCACCGTCAGCGTCTCGGGTTTGACGCGGCGATGGGCGTGCGAGACGAAGTACGACAGCAGCAGAAACCACGTTGCGCCGCCGAGGAACACTCCGACGATGCAGACCGCACGGGTGCCCGGCAACTCCGGAGACACCCATTCCCGGGCGAACAACACGGCGATGATCGTTGCCCACAGCACGACCAGCATCAGGTTGGAGATCGTCAAGAGGAAGCCCAGCAGCAACGCCTGCGGATGATGCCAGCGTTCATCCACCTTTTCCGCTCTGGCTTCGTCGCTGGCTGCGAATTTTTCCTCTTTGTACAAGAGCGACCGGATGCCAATCACGGTGATGACGACGACGGCCGTGACGTGCAACGCCTGGCGCACGAACGGCTTGTCCAGAATGGCCGTGTGGCCGGCCATCAGCACGGTGGCGTAGAACGTTTCGGCGCACACCGCGCCCAGCCCGACCAGAAACGCCCGCAGAAATCCGTTGCGGAGCGCCTGGTTGATCACCGTCAGGTTGACTGGTCCGACCGGCACCGACACGACAAAAGCACAAACAAATCCTGCCACCAGCGCCTGCAACAAGTCGTCTGCGTGCCCCACGTTTGCCTACCTTCCTGAAGATTCTTCTTCCGTCTCGTCCGACTCGATTTCGCGCCGCCAGCGTTTGCTCACCCAGGGCCGCAACATCCCGTAGAGCATGTACGCAATGAACAATAGAGCCAGGGTCACCTGGAAATATAGCGCCAACAGCAGTCCCACGATCACCGCCGCCGCAAATGTGGTCACCGACCGATACAGCGTCCAATCCATGTACTTGAACGTCGGGTACCGCACGTTGCTGACCATCAATCCCGACAGCAACAGCATCAGCACCGGCAGCACAAACCGCCAGTTGCCCAACGTCCGCTCGTGTCCGACCAACCACATCATGAACATCGTCACACTGACCACCAGCGCCGCCGCCGACGGGATGGGAAACCCGACGAACTCCCGCCCGTTCTCCTTGGCGGGCTGTGCGCTCATCACGTTGAACCGCGCCAGGCGGATCCCGCCACACACGAGATAAATCGCCGCGATCACCCAGCCAGGCTCGAATTCCTGCAAGACGATCCGGTAGATCAAAAACGCCGGCGCCACCCCGAAGCTCACGATGTCCGCCAGCGAATCAAATTCCCGCCCGAACCGCGATTCCTTCCCGGCCAACCGCGCCAGCCGCCCGTCGAAGAAATCGAACGCAAACGCCGCCAGGATCAACCAGAGCGCGGTCCGGATCGGCTCAAAATCATCGCCCTGCTGGTATTTGAAGATCCACGTGAGCGCGAAAAACCCGCACGCGAGGTTGCCTGCGGTCAGCAGATTCGGCAGGAAGTAGATTTGAACCTTCTCGGACTCTTCAGCTTCAATCGCGCGAACGTGTTTATCGTTTTCGGGCAACGACATGATCGCCTCCTGTGACGTAATCGCCAACTTTCACCGTGACCTCGCAATCGGGCGGCAGCAACAATTCGACCCGCGACCCGAACCGAATCATCCCGATCCGCTCGCCTTTGGCCAGCCGCGCGCCCTGCTCAGCCCAGCCGACGATGCGCCGGGCGATGAGACCCGCGACTTGCCGCACCGTGACGCGGAATCCGTCCGCCGACTCGATGCCGATGACGCGATTTTCGTTGACCACGGCGCATTGCGGATTGCGAGCATCCAAAAACCTGCCTCTGTTGTACTGGACGAACTTGATCGCGCCTTCGACAGGCGACCGCTGCACGTGCACGTCAAACACTGACAAAAAAATCGCCACCATCTGCGCGTCGCTCTTGAGGTAATGCGGCTCGTTGACCGTTTTTACCTCGACCACTCTGCCGTCGGCAGGCGCGACAATCGCCTGCGGATCGGCCGGCACCGTGCGCTTTGGGTCGCGAAAAAACGAAATCGTGAACGCCAGCAGCGCGAACGGCAGGATCGGCGCCCACAGCACCGGGCACCATATCAACGTCGCTACGCCAAGCCACGCCAACACCACAATCGGCCATTTGCCCTCCAGTAACGTGCGTGATGTGAACATAAGAAACTGCCGCCATCTTAGCGAAACCCGCCCGCTTGTGAAACGATTTCTTACACGCGATTTCGGCGGTGGGTGACAAAGCGGGTGTTCTGAGCTAAGAATGCTTTCGTGGATAACATGGCGCATGGGTTGACGGGCGCGCTGATCGGCTACTGCGGGTTCCGGCAACGCGGCGGGCGCGCGGCCTTGTGGACGGCAATCGCCGCCGCCGAGTTCCCGGACATTGACATCCTCGTTGCGCCGTTGGGCAGCGAAACATACTTCCGCTGGCACCGCAGTTTTACGCACTCGGCGCTGTTGCTGCCGTTCTGGGCGGCGCTGGTGGCGGGGGTGATTTGGCTGATTGCGGGACGAAAGAACTTTCGGCTGCTGTTGGCGGCTGCCGCAGCGGGTCTCGCGTCGCATTTGCTTCTCGATTGGATCACCAATTACGGCACGGAGTTGTTGTGGCCGCTGAGTGACGCGCGGTTGGCGCTGAGCTGGGTGTTCATCCTCGACCCGTACGTGTGGGCGATGCTCGGCGTGGCGCTATGGGCGGTGATCCGGGCACGGCAGCCTGCAGCTGCTCCGGTCGGATTGGCAATCATCAGCGCGTATCTCCTTATGTGCGGCGTGGCGCACTGGTATGCGCTGCACACGGCGTCAAAACCGCCCGGCACGCAAAAGCTGGCGGCGTTTGCCCAGCCCATGAATCCGTTTCGCTGGACGATCCTCTGCGAAGAGGCCGATCGAATTCACTGGATCAACGGCAAGGACAACGAAACGTTCGTCAAGTTTCACGACGATGAATTGCTGCCGAAGGCGGAAGCGGCACCGGCGGTGAGATTGTTTCGGTGGTTTGCCGAGTTCCCGCTGGTGGATAAACTGGAGGAGCATGGTCACACGGTGCTGCGGTACCGCGATCTCCGGTTCCGGACGCAGATGCCGTGGGGCCGAGTCAGCGAAGGGATGTTTGTGGTGGCCGAAGTGATTTTCGACGACCGCGGCCATCTCCTCGCCGCCCGCCTTGCCAGCAACGAGCGCTGAAACGCAAGCCGCACGCTGTTCTTCCGCAAGAAGGACGCATTAGCTGTGAGGCACGATTGTTGTCATGGCGTGTCGCGTTGCAAGGGGCGTGTGCGATCTCGAAGCGATTTCGAGCTTGGGTCGAAAACTACCGAGACGCGGTTTGGCATTGGAAGCCGTGGAAGCACGCGGCGTCTTCGGGCTGACCAAGTTGGGGAACCTCTGCTGAGGGGGTGGGCTAGCGGATTTCGTATTGACTGTTTATTGAGTAGTTGTCAGTGTTCTCACCCTGCGCCTTGCTTAGTTGCGGCGACTCCAAATCAGGAAGGCAAATGCCAACAAAACGGAAAACCCCAAAAGCACTTCCTGAATGACCAGCGAATATGACAGGGATGTTTTCATGGTATAACTCAGAAAGTCAGCTCGGTTTGATTATCGTTATACTTACCACCATTGCCGGGATTGTATGGTTGACGTTAAGCTTGGTGGATGTTGTGAAAGTTTTGAGGCTCCCACTCAGAAGTGCCGACAAACTAGAACGCATGAGGCGCCCGCTGCTTGAGTTTCTTGTGGCAATGCTTTTTCTGGTGCCGTCGGTTCTTGAAATACATCGAATGACGCTGGAAAAAAAATCCAAAGAAGCAGACTCGAAAAGGCTGGCACAAGCTGAGGGCAAGCTGGTCGAATCTGACAATGCGCGGAAGCAAGCTGTAGAAGCGGCTGGCATTGCCATGATGACTGCAAATGCGGCTCGCCAAGACGTGACCAAAGCCGAGGCAGAATTAAAGGAAGGCAAGGAAGTATTATCACAAGTCGAACCGCTGCGAATTCCCGCCGAACAACAACAGGCTACCATTGAAGCACTAAAGCCATTCGCAGGTACTAGGATCGACATCTTTTGGGTGCATAGCGACAGTCGAGGCATGTATGTTGCCCACCAACTGAAATCTATATTGGAACAAGCCGGTTAGGAGGTTGAAAGAATGGGGGAAGAATGGCCCTTCGGCGAATTACCCAAGGGACTTTGGATCACAACGGGCGACCCTCCTTCGGAATCTGCTAAGGCTCTTGGAAGTGTGCTTATAAAAGCCGGTCTGAAGCCGTCTGGCGCGTCGATTTCGAATTGGCCAAGTGGGAAAATAAAGATGACAGTAGGTGTCAATGAATAAGATGATAGCCGTGGACGTTCTCTATTACAGGGGGTAAAGCGGAGTTGGTTCGGCATGGACGGAATGCACGGGGCGTAGCGGTGGGGCGACAGGGTTGAGCGGAGTCCCGGCGCGTGGAGACCAGGACGATCCATCTGCGCCAAGCTCCTCGGGTGGGGGAAAGGAATCGAAAGTAAAACGGGGGCGGTTGCCGTCCCTGTCTTCCTGTGGGGGGATCAGCTACCTTTCTTGCTACATCATACTTGAGCCTGTTGTTTACAACTGACTCTACCTCAAACGCTACAAGTGAGGGGAATGTTTCCGTATCGCCAAAACCCGCGACGACGAGGCCTGACGCACTGACAAGAAAAATGTCTTTGCAGGCAACCCGCCCCTACACCCCTCCCAAGAGGGGATTGACCAACGGCGCCGGATTCGAAGATTCTCTGCGGCTGAAAAAACGTTCGTCCCGATGTGGTGGTTGGCTGCCTCGCTAGGACTCGAACCTAGACAAACTGATCCAGAGTCAGTTGTGCTACCATTACACCACGAGGCAAAGCTGGGATGTTGCGCCTTTAGAGTAAAACCCGTCAGAACCAGTGTCAAGAAACCGCTCGCCGCAGGAATGCCTGTCCTACGAGAGCCGCATCGGCATGAGCACGTAGAGGAAGGGGGCGTTGATCTTGATCACGCCGGGGCTGAGTTCATCGGTCAGTTCCATGAACACTTCGTCGGCATCCAGGTTTCGCAGCGGATCCATCAAGTACTGCGGATTGAAGGCGATCGTCAGCTCCTTCCCTTTGTAATTGATCGAAAGTGTCTCCTTTGCCTCTCCGACCTCCGGCGTCGTGGCTGTGATGGTCAGCGTGTTCTTCGTATAGCTCAGTTTTACGGACTGGGATTTTTCACTCGCGAGAATGGAGGCCCGATGCAGCGCGGCGAGCAATGTTTCTCTCTCCAACTGAACCCGCTCTTTCGCCTCGGTTGGAATCACCTGTCGAAAGTTTGGATACGTTCCTTCGATCAACTTCGAGACCAAGGTTGTGGCCCCCAGGTTGCAAATGATCTGATTCTCTCCTACTGAGATATTGACTTCATCCTTATCTCCCAGCAACCGTTGGAGTTCCGCGACCGCTTTCGTTGGTAAAATGAGATCCGCCTCTGCTCCCTTGGGCACTTCGATCTCGCGCTCCACAAGAGCGAGCCGTCGCCCATCCGTCGCGACCACCGTCAACTTGTCTCCCTTGAAGCTCATGTACACGCCGTTCAGCACGTACCTCGTTTCGTCGGTCGAAGCCGCATACGCCGTCTTCCTCAACATGTCGCGGAGCACTGCCTGCTCGATTTTCAGCGTCTTTGCCCCGTCCGGCTGGGGAAAACGCGGGAATTCTTCTTCGGCGAGTCCCATGATCTTATAGAACGAAGACCCACAGCGGATGGAGGCGGCATGCTTATCATCTACTTCAACCTCAATCTCAGCCGCCGCGACTTCCTTGAGGATTGAGAAGAGTTTGCGGGCAGGCAACGTCGTCGCCCCCGGCTTGGAAACTTCAGCCTCAACCGTGCACCTCACACCGACGTCCAAGTCGGTTGTGGTCAAGCAAAGCCCATCTTTACCGGCTTGCAGGAGCACGTTCGAGAGAATAGGCAAGGTGGTGCGCGTGCCGACGATGTTCTGCACGCGTTGCAGCCCGTCGAGAATCTTCTCTTTCGTTACCTGAAACTTGGTTGCCATGTGCTTATTAAGAACTTAAGTATCTATATAAAAGACAGTCGTATCCGTTCCTGCTGTGAATATCTGAAAGGAAGATTGTTGTCAAGGCTGCTGCAAGAACTTAGGGAGGTAAAAAGGTAACGAGGAAAAGCCAAGAGCGAGGCCAAAAAGAGAGGGGAAGCACAGCAGAGGCAAAACCACACACGCAATTGGTCGGTTATACACAGTCAGAAAGACGGGTTGTTAACGTTGTAGAAACTGCTGCAGGTAAGTGATGGTCAGTCGCAGGCGCTGGTCTTTCGTAATGCGTTCGTTAATCAGCTTGCAAGCGTGCATCACAGTGCCGTGATCGCGCCCTCCAAAAGCCTCGCCAATGTCCACCAGCGAACGGTCGGTCAGAGTACGGCTGAGATACATGGCGACCTGACGCGGAAAGGCAACATTCTGAGGTCTTCGACGGCTGGTCATATCGGCAAGGCGGATATCAAAATGCTCGGCCACCTTCTTTTGGATCGAGATGATTGAAAGTGTCTGCTTTGCTTCCTCATGCAGTGAGTCGCGCAACAAGGTTTCCAACGTGTCCGTTGTGATCTCCCTCCCGGTGAGGGAAGCGTACGACGCGACGCGCACCAGAGCGCCTTCCAAACGGCGGATGTTGGTGCGAATCTTCTGCGCCAGAAACTCAATGACTTGGTCGGACAACTTCACATCCAAAACTGCCGCTTTTTTCCTGAGAATTGCGATGCGGGTTTCCAGTGCGGGCGGCTGCAGTTCCGTGACGAGCCCCCACTCAAAACGCGAGACCAACCTGTTTTCCAGGTTTGCAATCTCAGCGGCTGGCCGATCGCTGGTGAGAACGATTTGCCTGTGCGCGTCGAACAGCGTGTTGAACGTGTGAAAAAACTCCTCCTGCATCCGCTCTTTACCGGCGAGGAAGTGGATGTCGTCGATCAGCAGCACGTCGGCTTGGCGGTATTTCTTGCGGAACTTCGTCAGCGAGCTGTTCTGAATCGCCTGGATGAACTCGTTGGTGAACTGCTCGGAAGTGATGTAGCAAATCTTTCCAGCCTTGGGACTGGTGGAAACGCAATGGCCGATGGCCTGCATGAGATGCGTCTTCCCGAGGCCAACCCCGCCGTACAAGAAGAGCGGGTTGTAGGCTCTTGCTGGCGCTTGCGCCACGGCGAGTGCCGCCGCGTGAGCGAAATTATTGTTCGGGCCCACCACAAACGAATCGAAGGAGTAACGTGGGTTGAGCCTGATATCGAGCGCCGGTCTTGGAGAAGAATGCTTCTCCGCCTGAGCGGGGGGAGCCGAGCGACCCGCTTCCTTGAGTTCCTGCGCGACGACAAACCTCACTTGGAGAGGTTGTTTTGACGACTGATTGACTGCCTCCCGCACTAACGAAAGGAAATTGTCCTGCAACCAGATCTGATAAAATTCATTGGCAACCCCGAGCACCAGAGCGCCGTTGTTGATCTCGATCGGCTTGATCGGCGCGAACCAGCGGGTGAACAAATCGGGGTTCAGCATTCCCCGCAGAACTTTGCTCGCGTCTTTCCATAGTTGTTCGTGACACGAAGTCATTTTGCCTCCTCAGCCGCAACACCCAAGTTATTCACATGGTGTTAACAGTCTCCATGGGTTCCAGCAAACCCCTTCCACATGCCAATGGAGAGGGCTTGGGAGGCTCTCGGAAGCGGATGCGACATTGGACTTTGTACCCTTAAAATGCCCCGTCACACGCTAAAAACAGACAATCGCCAGCAAATTCCATCTTGAAACCGGCTTCTATACCGGCCTGCGACCGCCAAGCGTCCAAATCACATCCATATCGAGCAGCAGAGAGGCGTGAAATCAGTGAAATCCGCTTCTTGGGACATCCTACCAAATTACCGGTTTTACCCGATGGAGAACCCAAGCTATTAACAAGTTATTCACAGCCCCCTATTCCCCTCGCCTTCGCCTTAGGCGGGACGCAGCATAGCGAACGAGTTTTTCCAGTTCAAGAAAAAAAACACGAAACGAGAAGATTTTTTTCTCACAGCGGCGACGCAGAAAAAAATTGAGCCCGGAGTTCGTTCAAACTCCGGGCCCAACGAGTTTTCTTCGGCCGATCGCGACTTAGCAGTCGTAATACATGTGGAATTCCCACGGATGCGGACGCAGTCGGATCTGGTCCTGCTCTTTGCGTTTCATCTCCAGCCAGGTGTCGATGACGTCCTCCGTGAACACGTCGCCTTTGAGCAGGAACTCGTGGTCGCGCTCCAGGTGATTGCACGCCTCCGCCAAGCTGGCCGGGACCTGCGGCACTTTCTTGATCTCGGCGGGCGAGAGTTCGTAAAGGTTTTTGTCCATCGGCTCGCCGGGGTCGATGCGATTCTGGATGCCGTCCAGTCCGGCCATCAACATGGCCGCAAACGTCAGGTACATGTTGCACGACGGGTCCGGTGGGCGGTACTCGATGCGTTTGGCCTTGGGGCTCGGCGAATAGGTGGGGATCCGAATGGCCGCCGAACGGTTGCGGCTGGAGTAGGCGAGGTTGACAGGCGCCTCGAATCCCGGCGTGAGCCGTTTGTAACTGTTGACCGTGGGGCTGGCGAACGCGCAAAGCGCGTTGGCATGTTTAAGCAACCCGCCGATGTAGTGTAACGCCAGATCGCTGAGACCTGCATACTTATTGCCGGCAAACAGCGGCTTGCCCTTCTTCCACAGGCTTTGGTGTGTGTGCATGCCGGAGCCGTTGTCGCCAAAGAGCGGCTTGGGCATGAAGGTGGCGGTCTTGTTGTGGCGCTTGGCGACGTTCTTGGTGATGTACTTGTGCAGCATCATGTTGTCCGCCATCGCCACGAGTTCGTCGAAACGCAGGTCGATTTCTGCCTGGCCGGCGGTGCTGACTTCGTGGTGCTCTTTTTCCACCTTCAAGCCGCAGTCTTTCATCACCATGATGATTTCGTTGCGGACGTCCACCAGCGCGTCATTGGGCGGAACGGGGAAGTAGCCTTCCTTGTGACGGATCTTGTTGCCGAGGTTGGGGAACTCCTCACGGCCAGTGTTCCAAATGCCTTCGATGGAGTCGACGTAGTAGTAGCCGCTGTGGGAATTCTGGTCGTAGCGGACGTCGTCGAAGATGAAGAACTCCGGTTCAGGTCCAAGGTAGGCCGTGTCCGCGACGCCCGTCTGCTTCAAATAGGCCGCCGCCTTGCGGGCGACATTGCGCGGATCGCGCGAGTACGGTTCGCGGGTGATCGTGTCGACGGCGTCGGCGACGATACTCAGTGTCGTGACTTGTGGAAAAGGATCAATGATCGCCGTCTTCGGGTCGAGGATCAACAGCATGTCGCTGGCTTCGATTGATTTCCAGCCGCGGATGGACGAGCCGTCGAAGCCTAGGCCCGCCTCAAAAGTTTCCTCCTCCAGTTCCGCGACGGGCATGCAGAAATGCTGCCATGTCCCGAGAAAATCGCAGAACTTGACGTCCACGAGTTGCACGTTTTTGCTTTTGCAGAGCGCCAAAACTTCTTTTGGTGTCATATTCTTCTCCTCGCCGCGCGGCGGATTCAAGCGCCGCGCCTCCTTTAATCTGGGTTTGGTTTGTCCTGCGGCCGCTACACGGCTTGCTCGCCGCGCTCTTCCGTTCGGATGCGGACCGCCTCTTCGATCGGCAACACGAAGATTTTTCCGTCGCCGATCTTTCCTGTTTTCGCTGTCTTCATAATCGCGTTGACCGCCGCCTCCACGGCGCCGTCGGCCAGCACGATCTCCAGCTTGAGCTTGGGCAAAAAATCAACCGTGTACTCGCTGCCGCGGTAGATTTCGGTGTGACCTTTTTGGCGTCCGAATCCCTTGACTTCACTGACCGTCATGCCTCCAACACCAACGCCCGAGAGCGCTTCCTTCACGTCCTCGAGCTTGAACGGTTTGATAATCGCCTCGATTTTCTTCATGAGTTGTCTCCTCGGTGCGGCGGCAAATACTAGAGAACCGCCTACGGCCTGTAAACAGAAAAAGAGCCGCGTGTACGCTTCCCATCACCACACCAAAGAAACGTCGGATCAATCTGTTCCGCCAGTTAGCAGGAGGAGTGCCAGAGCCGAATCGGGAAAACCCGGCGACGCCGCTAACGGACTCCGGTTCAAACGATTGTGTCGGACTGCCGAGGGATCGGACCCGTAGCCGCAGAGGAAAGCGGCTGCATCGTTTTGCTCACGCTGGGCAAAATCAAGCGCGCCCGGTTTGGAGGGACAGGTCGATCTTGCTTCCGGAAAGAGTTCGGACTGCGCTTCAGGGAAGCGCCGGGGTGGTAGTGATGACGATTTGATTGCGGACCTGCTTCACGCCTTTCACGGCATGTGCAGTCGCCTCGGCCCGCCAGGCCACTGCCTGCGTCGGCGCGACCCCGCGGAGGGTCACAATCCCGTTGCTCACCTCAATAATGATCCCCGCCGACGCGCCCGGATTCTCCGTAGCAAGGCGTCGGCGTATTGCGAAACCGGTGGCTTCGTCGGTGTATGCCTCCTCGACCGTGACGCTCTGGCCCATGGCGCGAAACGCAGGAGTTGCGGCGACAGACTCTTGGGGTGGCGTTTGTCGCGCGCATCCTGCCAAGAGAAGCAGAACAATCACACACAGGTCGCGATTCATGAATCCTCCGTGGAGATTCTTACCCTGTTGGTGCTCGTTACTGCACGACACTTTTTCATAGGACTGCGCCATGAGGAATGAATCCCAATTCAAAGTACTCGGAACGGTGCCACTTTGTCCAGCGTTGCAGCAGCCGCAATCCCAAGGCAAACACACTGTGGCGCACCGTTCGCCCCCGCTGCAGGCGCCGCTTCAGCCACGAATGCCGCAGCACCTGCGTGGCCCAGGTTCACCACCCATGCGGACACCACCGCCAGCACCAGCCACAATTCACCGCGCCAGTGTCACGGCCATCAGACCGATGACCACGTCGTTGGCCAGGGTCCGCAGCCTGACCGATTTCAATTCCTTCTCAGGGTTCAAGGGCAGGTCAAGCACAGTCGCCGCGCCGCCGTGAATCTTGCCGCCCTTGCCTTTGAAGGCCGACACGTCGAGCACGCGAACAGTGCCGGTCTTCAAGTCCACGCGCGGTGGAATCGGCTCCGGCCGGCGGAACGCGAAGTCGTCGATGAAGTAATCCTGGTCGATCGGCCACCAGGTCGTCGGGTTGTGCAGCGCCAGCCGTTCGGTCGAACCGTCGGCGTAGGTCACGATCACTTCGCCATTGTCGAACCGGCTCTGCATCGGGTTCGATGAGCCGGCCATCAGCAGGTAAACGTGCGACGCCTTGCCGCCCAACGGTACCACAGCCTCGCGCGGGTAGTTGTCCCATTGCGATGTGAACACGATGTTCTTCGCGTCGCTGGCGACAGGAATCTGGAACGGGACGCCCTGCGGCAGGATGAACCGGCCACCGTTCTTCTCCGCCACGGCACGCACCCCGGTGTCGTCCACCTCGAATTGGGTCTGGTAGTTGCACCAACTGCCGATGCCCTGCTTCGGGATCGCCAGCGAGCAATATGGCGAACGTGGCGAAAGATATTCGTTCTGGAAAATGTGTGTGACCTTGTCGTTGAAAAACCGGCTCAAGTCCACCGTCTCCCAGTCGGCCGACGCCTTGATCATCCAGTTCTCGACGATGCCCTCAGCCACCACGCCAGCTCGGGGCTCAACATGGACGCGATTGCGTCCCGGCAGCAACCCGGGTAGCACAAAAGTCCGCGTCTCGCCCGGTGCCATGTTGTTGCGGAGGCGAAACCGGAGGTGCTCCGCAGACTGAGCCGCTGGCTCGATTTCATAAGCAAGACGGATTTCAAACTCGACGGGCGACCACCACGTCAGCTCGCCTTGCCGGACCTTCGCAAATGCGGTGCGATGACCGAGCGTGCCCGTGGCGGCGGCCCGGAAAGAATTCTCGCTCTTGCTGAGCCTGCTCAACGCGCCTTGCGGGTCGGCCACTTCGAGCAAACGGGCTGTGCCGAACTGCGCGCGGACTTCGCCGCCGTGCGCCACCACCATCGGCGCGTTCGGCGTGGCTGGCGGTGCCCCCCGCCAGGTGATGACAACGTCGTATCGCGGCTCGGCGGCGCTCGTGATTTCGATGCGCGGGGTTTCGACGGCATCCTCGACCAGACGCCACGAAGCGGGCTTGCCGTTCACCGTCACGCTAGCGATGCCATCGCGCAGCGCGGCCACTTGCAGCCGCAGCGCCATCGGTTTGGAGAACTTCGGTTCGATGGAGAAAGTCTCCTTCAGCCCCTCGCGCCGGAAGGCAAAAGTGAAATCCGGGTGCCGCAGGCTGGCGTGCTCCCATTCAAACGGGAAGCCCGGTCTCACGCGCAGTTCGCCCGCGAGCGCATCGGCCGTGACACCAAACAAACCTTCGACGAGCGCGCGCGAGCAGACGCCGACTGCATCGGCGAAATCACGTTGCGTCTCGCCGCGCGCCATGTCGAACGCGGTGCACATGCCCGCGTTGCCGGGGCAGAGGCCGAGATACATGCTGTCGAGGATGCTGCCCTTGAACATGCGGAACGCCTCCGCGCCGCGTCCGGCCTGCCAGTACGCCAGCGCCGTGTGCTGGACCTCGGCCATTACCACGTTGTTAAGCGACCATGTGTACGGCATCCAACTCGTGGTCGGCAGCGTGTAGCAACCGCCCTCCGGTACGCCCGGGCCGCGGATGGGAATGTGCGCGATCTGCGTGTCGACGAAGCGCGTCATCTGCCACGCCTCCATCGGCGCAGCCGCCTCGGAGTCCACGGTGTGGTAGAACGTCCAGAGCGCGGCGTTCGGATGCACGAGCTGAAGGCCGAGCAGATCCTTCCATTCGCCATACCAGCCGCGGTCGGGCAGCCAAAGCTCGCGGCGCATCGCGCGCTGGATGAGTTCCGCCTCGCGCTCGTAGGGCGTCGGGTCGGCTCCGAGCAGTTTCGCGAGACGCGCGGCCATTTTGTTGTGATAATAATTGTACGCGGTCGAATGCGTGGCGCCGCCGCCCTCGTATTCCAAATCGTCGCTCGCCCAGATGCAGCAATAAGCCTCGTAAAGCGGCAGTCCGTCCGGGCCAAACGGGCGACGGAAGAGGCGGCGCTCCCACGCGAGATGCCGTTCGATCACCGGCCACACGCGCCGCGCGAAATCGAGGTCACCGGTCCAGAGTATGTGGCGGAAAAGCGCGTCGATATAAACGAGGTTCATGTCGTAGTGGGAGTTGGACAGGTCGCCGTTGCTGTGCAGCGAAGGCTCGTTGCGTGAGAGGTTCACCGTCGGGTCAGCGGGCAGGATCGCAGCGGGGACAGGATTTGTGTTTTGTCTCGTGGACCAGTAGGCGAAATGCCGGCGTGCCCGGTCGTGCCAGCCGAGCGCGTCGTTCGCGTAAGGCCCGCGCCAGCCCAGGAGTTTGGCGCGCCAGGCGACCGCGCCGTGCATAACCGTGCCGCCAGGCTCGTCCCATACCCCGTCGGCGGCGATGCAGAGTGCCGCCACGGCGGCATTGATGAACGGATCGGGTGTGTCGGCGACGACTTTTTCGGCCAACGCGCGGCGATGACGCTCGGCGGAGTCAAAAATCCGTGGGAGGTTTTCGACCTTGTATGTCAGCGACTGATCGACAGCGGCGGCGACACGCTGCAAGGCGAGGTAGATGGGCCTGTCCGTCGGGAGCGTGGTCTGTCCGGCCACCACAGGCAGATCGGTCGGTTTTCCGGCGGAGGCGATAAGGTTTTGAATGGATGACCAGTGATTGGCGTCGGCCACGGCCAACCGTGCTGCCGGCGGCGCCAAACCAACGATGGTAGCCGGTCTGCTCCTCAGCGTGAACGTGCTCTCCGCGATGGTGAACGTGTTGGCTCGACAATACTCGGGTTTGAGTTGGAAAAAGCTGCTGACCGGTTCGCTTTCGGTGCCGATGTCGCCGGCACGTGTTCCCCGCTCACCACTTGCGCCGCCATAGGCCCAAACCAATTCCACCGGCGCGTTCTCGCCGCGAAGTTCTGCACGCAACACAAGACCCTCGGTATCGGGCAGCGCCAGCACAGCGAGCTGCAACGCGCCGCCACCAAGCAGCGGATCGCTGATCTCGTAGAGCACGGAGCCGGGGCGGTAACGGGTGACGACGCGCGCTGCGTCGATCAGCCATTTCGCGCCCGTGCTCGTCTGAATGCCGAGCCGCAGGTTGCCGCCACGGCCGGGCAGGTAGAGGGAAAATTCCGGTTTGTCGCCCGCGTCCACGCGGAACGCCGTGTTGTTGCCGTAGAGCGGGCGGTTGAAAAACTCGGTGCCGTTCTCGATGACAAAGTCGGTGCCCTCGGGCCGATACCGCAAGGGACGCTCGATGCGGTCGGAAAGATTGGGCGCGGCTTCCGCCGTGGCGAGCACTGCCAGAGCTGCAAGATATGCCGTGAGACTGCGAATTATCGGAAAGAGTTTATTCCCGGTTTTTCGGGCAACGAGTTTCACCAACCTCCCAATGGGCCGCCAGTTTGCACTACTGGCTGGTTCGGCAGTTTCATTTGGTAACGGTGAACCTCGCCTTGTCTGATGCATATGTTGTCGTGTGACTTTGATACGGGTCACGCCAGAACTCGACGTATGCCTCGTAAGTACCGGGAGGCAGTTGGTCTAACACCTCGGGAAAGTTCGTGAGCACGAAAATCTTTGTGGCTCCAGGAGGGATTTCAAGCCAGTCGGCATCCGAGATCGGGCCGGGATCTGAAATGACCCGCCCCACGCGAACAGGCTGACCATTTTTGGTGACGACGAGATTATAGTAGGTGTGCTGCAAATCAACTCGCCTCTCGGCATCGAGGACACGACAAGCATGGTCGGAGACGTTCATGAGCGTGAGGCGGAAGCGAGGCACACTGCCTGCGGGAATAACCGGCTCGATGGCGTAGAGCGACAGAGTAAGATCGTGTGTGACAGGCGCGCGCTCCGCGACGGGCGGGACGTGGCTGCAAGAAACCAGCGTCGCCAGCAAAACTGTAATGGTGCGCATCGTGTCGCCTAACAGAAGCAATAGAACAAACCTGCCCTCAAAAGGGCAAAGCATGTTCGTTCGCTTCATCTCAAAGAAGGCTAGATTGACCCTCTGGCTGGGTCAATCGCAATCGCTGGCACCGCAGTCGGTACAGTCCGAGTCCACGGACGCACGCAGACATTGTTGATGAGCGTCGGCATTGCGAACGAATTCAGGACGACGCCAGTCGAGGATCGTCGTGCCTGACTACAGCAGGGCTTTTCAACAGAGCATTAGCCCGGATTATTCACGATGCGCTTAAACAACCCACAGTGTGTCACTGCTCGAACCCTCACCCTGACCCGCCTGCGCCGAGGCTTCGGCGGGCAGGCCCTCTCCCTTGGAAAGGGAGAGGGGATATCTCCTCTCCCCGCTTGCGGGGGAGCCGAGTCCGCGAGACGCCGCTGTCGTGTGCGGCAAAGGATTAAGGTGAGGGGTTGCCGGACGTTTCAGGTGGTTCATGAATAGGTCAGGTTAGGCGCTCTAAATTGGTGCTCGGGGGGGGATTTGAACCCCCACGCCTTTCGGCATACGCCCCTCAAACGTACGTGTCTGCCAGTTCCACCACCCGAGCAACGCGGTCGGTTGAACGCGCATAAATTAGTTGGAAATGGCTGCTTCAGCAAGCTAAAATGACTTCGCTATGTCCGGTCATTCCAAATGGGCAAAGATCAAGCGCTACAAGGCTGTCACCGACGCCAAGAAGGGCAAGGTGTTCTCCAAGCTGGCGAAGGAAATCTCCGTTGCCTGCAAACACGGCGGTGGCGACCCGGGTTTCAACCCGCGGCTGCGCACCATCCTGATGAAAGCGCGCGCCGTCAATATGCCCGTCGACAACATCGACCGCGCCATCAAAAAAGGCACGGGCGAACTCGAAGGCGTGAACTACGAGGAAATCACCTACGAAGGCTACGCCCCCGGCGGCGTCGCGTTGGTGGTCGATGTGTTGACCGATAACAAGAACCGCACCGCCGGCGAAATCCGCATGATTCTCACGAAGAGCGGCGGTCATCTGGCCAGCGCCAAACACCTGTTCCACCGCAAAGGTCAGATCGTCATCCCGAAGGAACAGATCGGAGAGGACGATCTGATGTCGCTGGTGCTGGACGCGGGGGCGGAGGACATGACATCCGACGAGACCAGTTACACGATCACCACCGACTCACACACGTTCGAGGCCGTGCATAAGGCAATTGAGACGAAGGGGCTTAAGCCGACCACGGCGGAAGTCGCCTACCTGCCGATCACGCCCGTGTCCGTCAACGACGAGAGGACGGCCAAGTCGGTGCTGGCGCTCATTGAGGCGCTCGAAGAACACGATGACGTTCAGAACGTGCACGCCAGCCTCGACATCTCCGACGAACTTGTCGAGAAAATCTCCGCGGCGACGTGATGCGACGTGGCGGTTGGCCGACAACTGGTCAAATGAAAATCCTCGGTGTTGACCCAAGCCTGAGGTCAACAGGCTACGGCCTGATCGAAACACGTGGCCCGGAAATGGCGCTGATCTGCCACGGCAATATCAGGAACGCGCCGGGCCTCCTGCCGTCGCGCTGTCTCGTCCGCATCCGCGACACGCTCACCGACCTCATCCAGCAACACCAGCCCGACGTCATGGCCGTCGAAGGCCTCGTGTACGTCCAGAACACCCGCATCGCCCTCACGCTCGGCCAGGTCCGCGGCGTCGCCATTGCAGCCGGCGCCGCGCACGGGCTGGGAATCTACGAATACGCGCCCCGCAAGGTCAAACAAGCCGTCACCGGCCTCGGCGGCGCAGGCAAAGGACAGGTCGGTCGCATGGTCAAGGCGTTGCTCGGCTTGAAAGAAGTGCCCCAGGCCGACGCCGCCGATGCCCTCGCCCTCGCCATCTGCCACGCCTCCTGCTGCCGCGGCATCCAGATCAATCCGCCAAAGCAAATCTGAGCCGCGGATTTTTTCCGTGTAATCCGTGTCATCCGTGGATAGATTTCTGCGCCGTGATCAGTTTTCTCCACGGCAAACTGGCGGAGGCGGGGCCGACGCATGTGGTGGTGGATTGTGGCGGTATCGGCTACTCGGTGTTCATCCCGCTATCGAGCTACGACAAGCTTCCGCCCAAAGGCGGCGATGTCCGGCTGCTCACCTATCATCACGTTGTCGCCCACGAAGGCACCCAACAACTTTTCGGTTTCGTCACACCCGAAGAACGCGAGATGTTTCTCCTGCTGATCAGCATCAGCGGCATCGGCCCGAAACTCGGCATCAACATCCTCAGCAGCACGTCGATCTCGACCCTGCGCGGCGCCATTGCCAGCGGCGACACGAAGACTCTCTCGGCCCTGCGCGGCATCGGCAAAAGAACCGCCGAACGCCTCGTCGTCGAGCTCAAGGACAAAGTCGGCGCTGCGACCGCCTTCGAGACGAAAGGCCGCGCGCCGACCGCTGAAGAGCAGAAGCTCACCGACGCCGTGCTCGCGCTCGTCTCGCTCGGCTACAAACAGATGGACGCCCACAAAGCCATTCTCGCCGCCGCCGAGAAGGGTGGGCCCAAAGCGAGCGTCGAGGAACTCGTGCGCGCCGCGTTGAGGAGCGCGTGATTCATGTGGAGGGCCACGCTCCGTCGTGGCCGCCTTACGGGAACTACACCGGCGGACGGCGAGGATCAATTCCCCAGAATGGTGTCGTAGGCGTTGAGGTACGTGTTGAACGCCTTGAAAATCTGGAACACCATGAAAATCGCAACCAACCCGTACGCAATGCGCGGCAGCCAGATCACCGTCTGATCGAGGCTGTGACGCCATCGTTCCTCGTAGAATTTTGCCAGGCGGTCGAGCATCTCGTCCAAACGGCCGCTCTTTTCTCCTGTTGCCCAGAACTGGATGACGTGATCCGGAAACACGCCCGTCGAAGCGAGCGCCTCGCTCACTTCCAGTTGACCGCCGATCTGCGGCGCGGCTCGCTTGTACGCGGCGGCGATCAGCGGACTATGCACCGTGTTGCTGGCGGATTTGAGCGCGTCCACAATGCCGATGCCGGCCGCGAGCATCAGCCGAATGGAGGAGACCCATTGGCACAGCGCGTAGTCAAATCGCAGCCGCCCAAACACAGGCACGGCGAGCAGCAGACGGTCAACAGTGACATTCAACCCCGGCACGGTCAACGACCAGCGAAACAAAAACATCGCGCCCCAGCCGATCAACACCAGCCCGCCGAGCACGCCAACCGTGTCCCGCAGGTAATCGAGCACTGTGTACGGTTTCCCGCCGAGCGCGCCGAGAAACAGCGCCGGGAAATGAACGATGAACACCGCCGCCGTCAACATCAGCACCGGATACATCGAGCCGGCGATGAGCTTGCGGCGCGCGTCGGCCCGGCTCTCGTAGTATTTGCTCAGCGAGAACAACCCCACATCGAGAGCGCCGCTGCGTTCGGTCATGTTGATGCTGTACACATCCAGCGGTGCGAAATGGTTGCCGAGTTTTTCCATCGCCTCGGACAGTGGTGCGCCTTGGTTGACCGTGGCCGACAACTCAGCCACGGCGGATCGCATCGGGCGGGGCGCAGTATTCCGCATCGAGGCCAGCGCATTCTGAATCGGCAAGCCCGCCTGAACGAGCGTGCCCAACTGATAATAGAACATCGCCAGGTTTTTCGAGGAAAACCGCATACCGCCGCCACCGTACCACGCCGCCGCACACCGCCACAACAAAATGAACGCCAGCCGTTCCCCCGTCAGATGTCGTCAGGCCGAGCTTGCCCGAAACATCCTTCGAATTCGGCGCTTGTTGAGGAATCTCAAGGCTCCTACACTTTCCGAGCATGGCTTACATGAATAAACGGCTGGGAAATTAGAGTTGTGGAGGAAGCAAAGTGGTTCTTTACAAATACGTGAATAAGTATGGCGTAGACATTTTGCGCTCACTTCGTCTGAGAGTTACCCCACCCTTGGAACTCAACGATCCGTTCGAACTTGCGCCGCGCTATGCGGATGAACTATCGCGGAGCGGCGCACAACGGATTCTACAGATCCCAGGATTTCTTCGATTGGTTTACGACAAACTACAGCATTTGGGTGTCTGCCGCGAAAGCTTTGAAGAATTCACCCGATCGGCGCAGCAGGAAGGCGCCATCCAAAAGCTTGTTTATTGGTATGAGAAGGAGATACCAAGTTCTTGGCTGCATCATAAGGAGGCTATCAACAAAAGATTTGGCGTGCTCTGTTTTGCCGAAGAGGTGGACAACATTCTAATGTGGTCGCATTACGGGGACAGCCATAAAGGAATTGTCGTCGGATTGGACACAGCCCAAGCTCCCTTTCAGCATGATCGCCTTTTCAAAGTTGTTTACAGTGCAGAACGAGTGTTGTTTGACATATCGTGGGGTCTGGGGAGTCCAGAGCATCTGGAGTTTACAAAGGCTTTAATTCGGACAAAAAGTCCAGACTGGGCCTACGAAAACGAGTGGCGGCTGATGTTTAGCTTAGATGCAGCCGAGGTCGAACAGACGGAATCGACCACACGGTATTTCTTCAAGATTCCTCCAGCAGCCGTCGCAAAAGTAATCCTCGGCAGTTGCTGTGGCGATGAAACGGAACAGGCGGTTCGAGCGGCACTGGCCGACAGTGATTTGAATCATGTATTGCTCGAAAGAGTATGCATGCACAACAAGGAATTTCGGCTGACGACTGAACCAGTTCAGAGATAACGCTACGCATGTATGGAAGTGTTCCCCATCATCTTCTTTCTGCTGATCGGTGCGGTCGCCTTCGGTTTGTGGTTTATCGCCGCGTCAGTTCCCTTAACGGATGAAGAAGTTGAGGCTCTGGCGGTCAAGCGTAGGCTGATCGCAATAGGCGAAAGCTTCGGCTTCACAGAACATGCGTTGTCGGTGAATCCGGAATTCAAGAGGAACATGAAGGCGGACGGGAAGCTATATCTCCTCAACGAATCACTGCGAGACTTTCCGTCCCTTGCTGCCGGACTGCTCAAAGGCAAGAAACATGAGTGGGTTCTGTTTGCATTCGCAAGAGGAGATCGTGTCGTAGCGGCTTGGGCGAACAAAGGGGAAGATCGGACACGAGTGGCTCCAGTGGTTCCGTCTGAGATGTTAGTAAACTGTGCCCAACAACTGCAAGCTTCCACGGTCTTACGATTTCATAACCACCCGAACCCTGACCCATCGCTTTTTGACTGCACGTGCCCCAGCCGCCAAGATCAAGTCTCAGCAGAACTTTTCGGCAGGCTTTTTGTGAGCATGGGCCTGCCGTTCCTCGACTTTGTGACCGAGCGCGGTCTGCATTATCAATTCGGGTGCTGGGTCCCAGACGCGTTCGTCCCTTTCGGCGGACTCTTGGATGGCTTGCGTGCGAGCAACGGACAGTCGCGCTTCATGAACTTAGACCTGCGGCGCGAACTTCGACGACGGCACAGAACGGTGTGGCTCCTTTCGCGCCCAAATGCCTCGCACAACTTGGGGTTGGAGCGCGGAACCTGACAGCCCGCCAACGGCGCGAGGGAGAATGCGCACACGTTCGTTTCCTCTTGCCTCTTTCCATCGCGTTTCGCATCTTGACGACATGCCGG
Organism: Verrucomicrobiia bacterium; assembly: GCA_049510215.1. GTDB lineage: Bacteria > Verrucomicrobiota > Verrucomicrobiia > Palsa-1439 > Palsa-1439 > JBEKZD01. Next base: position 89,655 of record JBEKZD010000009.1, on the reverse strand, counting down.
AACGGTTTGTCACCGAAACCATCCATGACAAGACGCTGGACGTATCGCTGCGGCCGAGCGTGTTTGCCGATTTCACCGGCCAGCGCAAGGTCAAGGAACGACTCGAACTCGCCGTCGAGGCGGCGCGGCAGCGGAAGGAATCGCTCGACCACATCCTGCTAACCGGCCCGCCGGGCCTCGGCAAGACCACGCTGGCCTACATTCTAGCCAAGGCGATGGGTGCTAACATAGTAGTCACGAGTGGGCCGGCTCTCGAAAAAGCTTATGATCTTGCTGGCCTGCTCAGCAAACTCGAACGAGGCGACGTTTTGTTCATCGACGAAATCCACCGGCTGCAGAGTGTTATCGAAGAGTACCTCTATCCCGCGATGGAGGATTTCAAGGTGGATATAATAATCGACCAAGGGCCGAACGCCCGTACAATCCCCCTGCATTTGCCGCGGTTCACGTTGATCGGCGCGACGACGCGCAGCGGGTTGCTGACGTCGCCATTGCGGTCGCGCTTCGGGCTTACGGAGCGGCTGGATTATTACAGCGCCGAGGAACTGGCGACGATTGTGTCGCGTTCCGCGCGCATCCTGAACGTGGACGTCGAAACGGACGGCGCGGCGGAAATCGCCGGGCGTTCGCGCGGCACGCCGCGCATCGCCAACAACCTGCTCAAGCGCGTCCGCGATTACGCCCAGGTGAAAGCCAGGTCCAAGACGATCACCGCCACCATTGCTGACAAGGCGTTGGCGATGCTGGAGATCGACGAGCACGGCCTCGACGAGATGGACAAGCGCATTCTGGAGACGCTCGTGCACAAATTTGGCGGTCGGCCGGTCGGTGTCAATTCCCTCGCCGTCGCGGTGGGCGAAGAACCGGACACCATCGAGGAAGTTTACGAGCCGTTCCTGATTCAGGAAGGTTATCTCAAGCGCACCCCGCAAGGCCGCGTCCCGACCGAGCTGACGTACAAGAAGCTCGGGGTGAAGGCTGGGACAAAGCAGAACGAACTTTTTTAAGCCACAGATTCGCACGGATGGGCATCGACGAACCTGTCCATCTGTGGCTAGACTTTGCCTCGGCATCCGTCCGATCCAGTTCCAATGCAGCCGCATGCATCTGGCAGTGAACTTTTCAGGCTCGCCACCCGACGTATGGAGTGATAGGAGATGTCAGGCGGCATGTTTGAAACAGCTCAGCCCGCAGCCGACGTGGAACAACTTTACCGGGAAAGCCGGGAGGCATTGACCGCTTATTTCCTGCGTCGCCACCGTTCGACCCACGCTGCGGAAGACCTGCTGCACGAAACCTTTCTCCAGTTGATGCGACGGGTGGATCGCTGCCGCGCCGCGTCATCGCCGCGAGGGTACCTGTTCGGCATCGCCCGTCACGTCAGCGCCGATGCCTGGCGCCACGCGAAACCGCCGGGCGAAGACGAGACGTCGCTCGCCTCCGTTGCGGCACCGCAGCCCGACCCGCGTCTGGCCGTTGCGCGCGAGACCATCGCCGGTCTGCCGCCCCTCCAGCGGGAGGTTCTGGATTTGCGTTTTCAGCACGACCTTTCGTACGCGGAAATTGCCGAAGCCCTCGGCGTCCCAGTGGGCACGGTTCGCTCGCGGTTGCACAACGCCCTTGAGTTGCTGCGCGAGCGGTTGGAGCAGGAGTGAGTTCGAACAAAGGAGAAGTATCATTATGAGTCCCGAAACTTTGAGAGCGTTGCTGGTGGACCGCGAACTCGGAGAGCTTGCGCCGGATATCGCGGAGCTGGTCGACGCCTACCTTGAGGCCGTCCCGGCGGCGCGAGCCGAGGCGGACGCCATGGCGCGTACGGTCAACACCGCTCGCGAAACGGTTCGCCGGTTTCCCGACCTGGCTCCGGCCTCGGAACCGGTAGCGGAGCCGCAGGTGATACCGATTGTTTACTGGCTTGCTCCGTGGCTGGCCCGTGCTGCCGCCCTGATTGCGGTGGCGGCGCTCGCAGGATGGTTGGGATACCGCACCGGACACACCACCGGTCCTTCCGGGCCGATGCAAGCGGGCGGCGCGACTGCAACCCGTGTTGTCGACAGCCGGTTCAAGGGTCTGTGGACGCAATATCAAGTGGCGTACGATTCTCGCCGCGGGGCGTTCATCGTGGCGACACAACAATGAAGATGGAGGACCGATTCATGCGCATTCGTACCATTTGGTTTTCGTTTGGGGTCGCGGCACTGCTGCTGGCGATCGGGTGCAACGAGGTTGAAGAACGGCTGGAGTGGTCGCCGGATGGGACGCGTGCCGTCATGCGATTGGGCGACAAGCTCTGCTTGGTGGATACCAACGGCAACATCTCGACCCCGCTCGTAAGCAATGTCGAGTCGGCTGCCTGGCTGCCCGGCAGCCAGGGGCTGGTCTTGCTCCGGCATCTCACCGTGACCAACTGGGAAGAGGCCACGCGTCTTCTCCCCCCTGAGGAAAAGGCGACGGTGGAATCCCTGGCCAAAGGCATCCCCGATTTGCTCAGGGCTGCGCTCGCAACGACTGACGGCGATCCGGAGGCTATCGAGCAGAAGTTTTTCAAGCCGCTGAAGATGGAGTTCTCGGAGTTTCTCTCTCCCGCAGTTCTTTGCCTGCTCGACACGCAACCGGCCGCGTTGCGGCAAGCGTTCCAGGGATGCAAGGATACCGCGAAGTTGGAAGCGGATTTGACCAGCCTCAGCACAACCAGGGTCGCTGAAGTTTCCGTGCTCCTGCTGGCCGGCAATCAGGCGTCAGGCCGGCCGCGGGCGATCGAGCGCACGTTGACCGGTCTCCAGCAGCCGCGTCCCTCGCCATCGGCCCCCGTGGTGGCGTTCCTGCGCGATGACGCGCTCATGGTCGCGCCGCTCGATGGCGGCACCAACCGCGTGTCCGTGGCGGAAAAGATCGAGGGCAGCTACGACTGGACATCCGACGGCAAATCGCTGGCGTACGCGGTGCGACTCACCGAGACGGATTCGAGTGACATCAACCTGGTCCGCATCGAATGCCGCATCGTCATTGACGCGGCGGGCGCACTGATCGCAGGCGACACCCTGCCGCTGGCGTTGAGCGGTTCGGGCTTCACGCCGCGGGTGCGATGTCTGCCGGATGGCCGGGTGCTCTTCGCCGGTTTCGCCATGCAATTGCCCGCGCCGGCTACCGCACCGCAGGAGACCCATTTCTTCTTGATCGACCCGGCGCAGGGCACGAACGCCGTGGCGGTTACGGTTCCCAGCGCGCCCGGCGCGCTGCCGCAGGACCTCGCTTGCTTCGCGCCGAGTCCCGACGGACGCCAGATCGCCATCGTCGAGAGCGGCGCCGACGCCGTAGCGGTGCTTGACGTGGCGACCGGTGCGTTGGAGGTTGTCTCGCCCAAACGCGGCTGGAAATCTCGAATCCTGCCCGCGTGGCGCGACGCCGACGAACTCTACTTTGGCGCATTGCCGGAATCATCGTCAACCCGCCCGGAACTCTTGCGCTGGCACAAGGGCGTCGCGCCGCAGGTGTTCTCGCACGGTTGGACTGACGAAGCCGCGGACACCCTGCTGGGAAAACCGGGCAAGTGACGGCTGGGCGCGCGACAAAGCGAACTGCTTTGGCGGTAGATTCACGCGGTTAGGCGGCGTTCGTCGCCTATCGAAAACAGACGCAGCAACCGAAAGGACACAATCATGAACTCACAAATCTTGGGACTGCGAGTCGCGGGCACCGTTTTCGGACTGATGTGCTTGGCGCAGTTGCTGCGCTTGGTGACAAGAGCCGAGGTGCTTGTCGCGGGACACCAAATGCCACTTTGGCCAAGCGCGCTTGCCGTGGTCATTGCCGGCGGCCTGAGTCTGTGGCTGTGGAAGCTCTCCCGCACCGCGACCCGATGAGAGCGTGAGAGGTCCACGCCGCCTAAACCACGCGCTGGAGCGAACAACGCGCCACGATTCGATTGTGGTGCGTTTGGATTCTCGGACGGCACTCGTGCTGCGACGCGGCGCTTACGGGCGCTGTCGCTCAGCTTTGGTCCGTTCGCGCCCGTGCAGAATTCTGTGGGGTAGTGGCACGGATGGACGCTGATAAAAATCTGTGTGCATCTGTGTGCATCTGTGGCTAAACTTCGCCTCCCGAATGCCAAAACGGACCGACATCCATAAAATCCTGATCATCGGCAGCGGACCGATCGTCATCGGCCAGGCGTGCGAGTTCGACTACTCCGGCACGCAGGCCTGCAAGGCGTTGCGCGAAGAAGGCTTCAAGGTGGTGCTGGTCAATTCCAATCCGGCGACCATCATGACCGACCCCGAGTTCGCCGACGCCACCTACATCGAGCCGATCACACCAGAGGCCGTCGAGAAGATTATCGAGCGGGAGAAACCCGACGCGCTGTTGCCGACGCTTGGCGGCCAGACGGGCCTGAACACTGCGATGGAATTATGGCGGCGCGGCATCCTGCAGAAGCACGGCGTCGAGATGATCGGCGCCAAGGCTGAAGCCATCGAAAAGGGCGAAGACAGGTTAAGATTCAAGGAGTGCATGCAGAAGATCGGGCTCGACGTGCCGGTCAGCGGGATTGCCCACACGCTTGATGAAGCGCGCGAGGTAACCCGCAAAATCGGGCGGTTCCCCGTCATCATTCGCCCGGCGTTCACGCTCGGCGGCACGGGCGGCGGCATCGCCTATAACCGCGAGGAGTTCGACACGCTGGCGCAGCGCGGACTCGAAACGTCGCCCGTCAGCGAGGTTCTCATCGAGGAATCGCTGATCGGCTGGAAGGAATTCGAGACCGAGGTGATGCGCGACAAGAACGACAATTGCGTCATTGTCTGCTCGATTGAGAATTTCGATCCGATGGGCGTCCACACCGGCGACTCGATCACCGTCGCGCCGATCCAGACGTTGACCGACAAGGAATGGCAGCAGATGCGCGACGCCAGCTTCGCCTGCATCCGCGAGATCGGCATCGAGACCGGCGGTTCTAACATCCAGTTTGCGGTCAATCCCGAGAACGGCCGCCTGTGCATCATCGAGATGAACCCGCGCGTCAGCCGCAGCAGCGCGCTGGCGTCGAAAGCCACCGGGTTTCCCATCGCCAAGATTGCCGCCAAACTCGCCATCGGTTACACGCTCGATGAAATCCCCAACGACATCACCAAGAGCACGCCGGCGAGCTTCGAGCCGGCGATTGATTATGTCGTCGTGAAGATTCCCCGGTTCGCTTTTGAAAAGTTTCCGCAGGCCGACCCGACGTTGACCACGCAGATGAAAAGCGTCGGTGAAGCCATGGCCATCGGCCGGACGTTCAAGGAGAGCCTGCAAAAAGCGCTCCGCTCGCTCGAAATCGGCGCCTACGGTCTCGGCGGCGGACGCTGGGGCGGCGGCCGCGAAATCCGTCCGCGCGACGAGATCGAACGAAAACTCATCACCCCGTGCGCCGAACGCATTTTCTACATCCGCCATGCCCTCCGCGCCGGTTTCACGCTGGAAGAAATCCACCGCCTCACCTACATCGACCCGTGGTTCCTCCAGAACATCAAAGAGATCGTCGAGATGGAGGAGGAATTGGTGAAGGCCGGAAGCTTGGAGGCGCTGGTGTGATGCGCAGTTCTTGGAGTGCTGCGGCCAGACGCAGCCATGCCGTTTGCGCGGCTTGACGCGCGGGCCCGGCAGAGCGAGTCGAGCCTCGCAAAATCAAAGCGGTGTCAAGCCACCGCACTCCAAGAGGCGATCCAGTGGCCTACTTGTTCTTCTCCTGGCTTTCGAGTTCCCGTTCCAATTCGGTCAGGTCCAGAACGCCGGACGATCCAGGAAGCTCTTTGCCCGATGGCAATAGGGACGAACTTTTTGTCGCGATCGGTTTCCAGGCGTTGCCGCATTCCTGCCAGTTGGTGAAGGTCGCTTGCACGCGGAGCACGGAGGGCACACGCCGTATTTCCTCCATAAGTTCCGCAACCTTGTCTCCGGTGAGTTCTGGGGTAACGTTCGGCAGTTTGCAGAGCAAGCCGATGAAGTGCGCATCCGCACCGCTGCTGTCGCTCACAGAGTTTCCATCATGACGACGCTGGCCGGCGCGAAGGCGGCTGCGCTGGGGATTGCGGCTCTGAGGGCAAAGGGTCTCAGCGTCCGTACGGTCCAGGAGTATCACGGCGGCGCGGCGCTCACTTGCCGTTGATCAGCTTCAGGAACTCCGGCGACTCACGCAGCGTTGAGAAATCTGGCTCGACACGGGCCAATTTCTTCAGCTTTGGGTTGAGGTGAAGCGCGTTCCTCAGCAATTGCAGCGCTTCCTCGGTGCGGTGTTGCTGGGCGCGGTAGCAGGCCATGTTGAAGTGCGCCAGCGCGTCGCGCGGGTTGGCGTCGAAGGCACGCTGCAAAGTTTCCGCCGCGGCTTCCAGCGATTGCGTGCGGCGTCGGATGTAAGCGAGATTAATCCAGATGGCGGAATCCTTGGGATGCAGCTCCGCCAGTTTCGCCACGAAGGGTTCCGCCTCGTTCAACCGATTCGTATGCCAAAGGATGGCGGACTTGAGGGCAATTGCCTGGGGCTGACCGGGATCGATCGCGAGCACGGCATCGGTCTCGCACAGCGCCTCATCGAACATCTTCAGATCGAGATAGCCCGACGCATACTCAAGATGTTTCTGGGCTTCTGGCTTCATTGTCACAACCGCTTTGCGGCAGCAATATACCAAGCGAAACCGCAACTTGCCAACTGACCGCACCGCTTTATTTGGCGTGCGTCAATCCGCTTTGTTTCCAGACGCTTTCGTGATATGTATCAGCCCTAACGCCCGTGAAGAAGAAAGCCGATTATTCACCTTGCGGTGACCTGCTGCGCAGCATCCTGTCCAAGGACGGCTGGACGCTCCGAGGCGCGAGCCAACCGTTGGCGGACGCTCCCGATGCGGTCTTCGTGGCTCAGAAACAGGGGCGGCGAATCGCGTTTTTCTTCAGTGATCAGGCAGCCAACAAGTTGACCAGGGCGTTCAAGAGAATCCGGCAGGCGGATCGCGGCACATTCAAGCTTTTCGGTGTCTTGATCACCCCCACGACGGCGGAGATGCAGCGGCTTCGGCACGGCGACCAGGCGGACAAGTACCCGCGGGCGTTCTTTGCCTCGCTGGAGGAAATCCGCGAAGCCGCGGCCGGCGGCATGCCCGTGGAGCCTGAGCGAGCAGGCGGCATCATGTCATTCAAGGCGGAAGTCATGGCGAATACGCCAGTCGGCGGGCTGCATAGCGCGCACTACCGGCTGGTCTTCAAGGCCCCGTTTTTACAGGAGGTCCGACCGCCCCAGTTCATCATGATGGACACCATGCCGGCACGCGTGCCGCTGGGCGCGCGGTCGGTCCGCCGGGGAAATCTGCGAGGCGCGGTGGACCTTGCGCCGCGCCCGCTACTCAAACGGCCCTTTGGCATTTGCCGTGACTTTCATCCGCATTTCGCCAGCGACTACTTGAAACATCTCCGCCTGCCGCCGGTGCTGGCGCTGGTGTTGCATCCCGTTTTACCAGACCATTTCGGCGTGTTGTACAAGGTGCTGCCGGACGGCGTCGGCACGGCACTGATGACGAAGCTGAAACGCCGACAAAAGGTTCGCATGCTGGGCCCGCTGGGGCGACCTTTCGACGTGCGCCGGTTGCGCGCCGACGGGGTGGAGGAAGTGCATGTGATCGGCGGTGGGGTGGGCATGGCGCCGTTGATTCTATTGGTTGAAGCGCTTCGCTACTACTCGTTTCCGGTGAAAGTGTTTCTCGGCATCGCCAAGCTGGAGTCGCTCCGCTATCGCGACGAGCTGGCCGCGACGTTCGGCGAGAAACCGCGCGACGCCTACATCTACATCGACGACCTGCTCGCTACGGGCGTGCCGGCTGCCGACATTTACGTCGCCTGCGACAGCGAGGTTCCGTCCCGCCGCGGCGGGATCGTGCGGGGCATTCCCAAGGAAAACCTGTTTCACGGCTTGGTGCCCGAGCAGTACCGGCAATATCTGCTAGATTGTCACCCTGAGCGAAGCGAAGGGCCTCTGCTTGCCAGTTCGCGCGTGACCGACGATTCCGAGGTTCTTCACTCCGCTCAGAATGACAAGGCGAAGAAACCCGGTTCGATCGTGGCATTCACCTGCGGACCGAACCGGATGATCGAGGTGGTCGCGGAGATCGCCCAGCGCGCCAGCATCCCCCTGAAGGTGCTGCTGGAGAAACGCATGGCATGCGGCATCGGCGTCTGCTTCTCCTGCGTGCAAAAGGTGCGCCGCCCCAACGGCACGGAAGATTACGCCCGGATCTGCACGGAAGGCCCGCTATTCGACGCGAAAGATATTTTATGGAAGAACGACGACTCGAAACAAACATCGGCAAACTCCTGCTGCGCACCCCGCTGCTGACCGCTTCCGGCACCTCCGGCAGCGCGGACGAACTCGGCGGCTTGCGGCAGAGCCAGGCAACCATTCAGGTGCTCGGCGCTTTCGTCACCAAAGGTGTGACATTGGAGCCGCGCAAGGGCAACCCGGAGCCGCGCGTGATCGAAACCCGCGCCGGCCTCCTGAATTCCATCGGCCTTCAGAACAAAGGTGCCGACCGGTTCCTGCGCGAAGACCTGCCGAAACTGCGGCACTACGGATTGCCGGTCATCGTCAACATCTCCGCAAACAGTGTTGACGAGTACGGTCAACTCGCGGCCCGGCTCCTGGGAAGCGACGGCGGCCAGATCGCCAGCCTCGAAATCAATGTCTCCTGTCCCAACATCAAGGAAGGCGGCGTCCAATTCGGTATCGATCCCTGTTCGGTGGAAAAGATCGTCTCGGTGGTCAAAGCAGCAATCCCGCATGGCCGTCAAGTCTTGGTCATCACGAAGCTCACACCGAACGTCACCGACATTACCGTGCCCGCCAAGGCAGCCATCGCCGGTGGCACCGATGCGCTTTCGATGATCAACACGTTGCGCGGGGTCGCCATCAACATACGCACGCAGGAGCCGTACTTCGCCAACGTTTCGGCCGGCCTCTCCGGCCCGGCCATCAAGCCCATCGGCTTGTGCATGGTCTGGGACTGTTTCGAGAGAATCCCGGAATGCCGCAGCGGCAAGGTCCCCATCATCGGCATCGGCGGCATCTCGACTTGGGAAGACGTCGTCGAGTATATCCTCGCTGGTTCCACCGCCGTTCAAGTCGGCACCGCGTGGTTCGTGTATCCGCAGGTCTTCGTCGAAATGCACAAGGGCTTGGTGAAATATCTGACCCAGCGCGACACGACGGTGAGAAAACTGATTGGGAAGGCCCATGGATAGGACACCCCATTCGCTTGGAACCCTTCGGTCGGGTAGCCTCGGCGACATCTTACAGCGACTTCAGAAACCGCTGCACTTCGTCGTGCGTGCCGGCAAATGTGAAGCTGACGCGGTCCGATTCGATCTTGAAGATCAAACGCAAATCCAAACCAACGCGCATCTCGAAGTAGTTCCTCACGAGTTTCCGGATACCGAAACCAGCATGGCGGTGGGGATGGCCGAGAGACTCTTGCAGCGCGTCAATGGCCTTGCCGATTTCGATCCGCACGGGCTTCGGATACGCACGCACCACGGTCCGGAAACGCGAACTGAGAAAAATGTCTCGGCTCACTTGTCCCGCAGATCTCTCTCAAGATTGCCGCTGTATCGGCGCAGCCGCCCGCGCTTCTTGTCCTCGGCCAGTTCGGCATCCATACGTTTGGCAGCGCGGCCAAGTTCTTTCTTCGTGAGGCTGTACTCCTGCAGGGCGTAGTCTTCGGAATACACCTGCACGGGTCGCAACGCAACGATCCGTCTGCCGCACAGGATGCCCACATCCTCGCCGGCCATCGCCAACCGCAACCAACGGGTCAGGTTCTGCCGCGCATCCGTTACTGAGAGCGTCTTCATATCGCCCCTATATAGCCGCATTCTGGCGCGGTGTCAATCTGTGATTGCCACACCACTCGGGCGCATTCAACCGCCGCGGGCGTCGGCACAGCATGGTTCGTCTACCCGCAAGTGTTCTTCGAAATGCACAAGGGTTTGGTGCGCAATAGCGCACCCTACAGACTGGTCAACGGGCCGGCAATTTGTCATTCTTAAGGTTGATGAGTGAGCCGATTTCCAATCGCGGGTTGTGGCAGCAAGCTTGGCCGCTGATTCGGGCGCAGCGCCGCGATGCCATTGTCGGGCTGGTGGTGTCGCTGGCGGTGGTGGGCATTGGATTGTATTTGCCGTGGCCGATGAAGGTGATCGTGGATTCGATTCTCACCGACAAGGCACCGCTGCCGGGTTGGTTGCCGGCCGACAAGACGGTGGCGTTGGCGGCGGTGTGCGGGTTGTTGCTGGCGTTGAACTTCCTGCGTGGCGGGCTGAGCGCGTGGAGCACGACGTTGCTGGTGCGGGCGGGCCTGCGGATGACGCACGAGTTGCGGTGCCGGTTGTACGAGCATTTGCAGAAACTGTCGCTTGTTTTTCACGAACAGCGCGCCGTCGGCGATTCGATTTACCGCGTGACGTGGGACACGTACTCGATCCAAACCTTGTTCAACGGCGGACTGCTGCCGCTGATCAACGCGGTGGTCACGCTCGTGGCCATGATGGTGATCATGCTGCGGTTCGACGTGACGCTGACGTTGCTGGCGCTGGTCGTGGCCCCGGCACTGGCGCTCACGATCCGGTTTTACAACAAACGCATTTCGGCAGTGTCCACCGAATATCACGACCGCGAGATGAAAGTGAGCGCGCTCATCCAGGAATCGCTCGCCGCCATCCGCACCATTCAAGCGTTCGCGCGCGAGGAGGAGGAGATCCGGCGGTTCGACCGGGGCGCGGCGCAAAGCGTGGACGCCAACGTGCGGATGACCAGGGTGCAGGTGATGTCGTCGTTCGTGGTCGGATTGATCACGGCGGCCGGCACGGTGGCGATGATCTGGATCGGCGGTGTGCGCGTGTTGCAGGGCACGTTGACCATCGGTGAATTGCTGGTGTTCATCGCCTATGTCGGGATGCTGTACGGACCGATGAGCACGCTCAGCGGGATCGCCGCGGCGGTGCAGGGCGCGTTGACGCCGTTCCGCCGGGTCGTGGAGATCTTGGAAACGAACCCGGCCATCTGCGATTTGCCGGACGCGAAGCCGCTGACACATTGCGATGGCGTGGTGCGATTCGACAACGTGTGGTTCGGGTACGATCCGCAGAAGCCGGTGCTCAAGGGCGTGGATTTTGAGGGTCGACCCGGCCAGATGATCGCGTTGGTCGGGCCGAGCGGTGTCGGCAAGACGACGGTGTTGAGTCTGCTGCTCCGGTTCTATGAGCCGCAAAAGGGCCGAGTGCTGGTGAATGGCCGGGATACGCGTGAGTTCCAGTATCGCTCCCTGCGCCGCCAGATCAGTATCGTGCCGCAAGAGCCGGTATTGTTCTCAACCACGGTGCGGGAGAACATCGCTTACGGCCGCCCCGAGGCGACCCTCGACGAGATTATCGAGGCAGCCAAACAAGCCGAGGCGCACGACTTCATCGAAGCGATGGCCCAAGGTTACGACACGCCGATCGGCGAGCGGGGCGTATTGCTTTCGGGCGGACAACGGCAGCGTCTTGCGCTTGCGCGGGCGTTCGTGAAGGGCTCGCCGATTCTGATTCTGGACGAGCCGACAGCGGCGCTTGATGCGGAGACTGAAGCGGCGGTGCTGCGGGCGCTGGAACGGTTGCGAAAGGGGCGGACGGTGTTCGTGGTGGCGCATCGACTCTCGACCGTGCGACAAGCCGACGTGTTGTTGGTCATGCACGACGGCCAGATCGTCGAGCACGGGACGCATGGGGAGTTGGTCGCGCGCCACGGTCAGTATGCGCGCCTGTGCGAGTTGCAGTTTGGGGGAGGAAGCGAAGCGGGAAAACCCTCACCCTGACCCTCTCCCTTGGGAAGGGAGAGGGGAAATCTCCTCGCCCCGCGTGCGGGGAGAGGATGAAGGTGAGGGGAATGTCGTTCGCAGTGGATCTGCTGAATGAAGAAAGTCATCGTCACCAGTGGCTGGGGGGCTGGTTATCCCGAAGGCGGCGGGATGCAGTGGTTGAACCTGCATTACATCGCCGGGCTTCGGGCGCTCGGCGTCGAAGCGTTCTGGCTCGATGTCCTCAACCCGCCGAAACCCGGCGCGACCCGGATCGTTGGAGAAATGGTGGACGGTTTTCGCACGCAGTGCGAACGATTTGGGCTGGGCGAGAACTGGGCGGTTCTTTACGACGGCAAGAAGGTGTTCGGGATGACCGAACGATCTTTGACAAAGCTGTGCGCCGACTGCGATTTACTCATCAACCTCTGCGGCGCGCTGAAACAGGATGAACTGTTGCGGCGCATCAAACGCCGCGCGTACTTCGATCTCGATCCCGGCTTCACGCACATTTGGGCACAGCAATGGGACATGGAGTTGTCCAAACACAATCTGTTCTTCACGGTCGGGTTGAACATCAACGGTCCTGATTTCACGCTACCGAAACGCGGACTGGAGTGGCACACGTTCGTGCCGCCCATCGCCTTGGAATACTGGCTCGTCCAGACTGATGCGCCGACGCGCCCATTCACAACCATCGGCCAGTGGCGCGGGCAATGCGCCGTGTGGCAGGACGAGATGTACGGCCCGAAGGCCGATGAGTTTCTACGGTTCGTCGAACTGCCGCGCAAGACGCCGCAACCGATTGAGTTGGCGCTGCTGATTCACGAATCCGAAGAGGAAGATATCGCAAAGCTGCGCAACGGCGGTTGGACGCTGACGAATCCTTATAACGCCGCCGGCGGCTTGGACGGTTTTCGTGCTTACATTCAGCAGTCGCGCGCGGAATTCAGCGTGGCCAAGAACGGTTACGTAAAATCACGCAGCGGTTGGTTCAGTGACCGTAGCGTTTGCTACCTGGCATCGGGCCGTCCCGTGTTGGTCCAGGACACAGGCTTCAGCAAGTATCTGCCAACGGGACAAGGTCTGCTGGCGTTTGCCACACTGGAAGAAGCGGTGCACGGGATTGGGGCGATCAACGCCGACTACGCCTCCCACTGCGCCGCCGCTCGCGGGCTTGCCGAAGAAAAATTCGCCGCTCCGAAGGTGCTGCAGGTGATCCTTGAGCGAGCACACGTGCAATAGATTGTTCGCTGGGCGCTTGGTGCTGTGGCCGCAGTTGTTCAGAACGAGCACGACGGGATTGAGCCTGTAACGCACCGCCGTGGCCAACTCCATCCCCGTCATCTGAAACGCGCCGAGCGTGGGTTGGTTGCAGAAGCCCAGCACGTGGTCGCCGGCGATGCCAAACACGTGGCGGATGCGGTGAGCGTCAAGCGATTGGGGCAGGTGTTCTCCGATGCGGACCGAGCTTTTCATTGCCACGGCCTCTGTTGAACAGCTAACATTGACCATGCACATGGCCAGAGCCACCGAGCCGCAGGCGATCTTTGAGGACGACGACGTTCTCGTCGTGGACAAGCCTGCCCCGCTGGTCTGCCATTCCGCATCGCGCCCCGAGCACCCGACATTGGTGGCGTGGGTGCGTAGATATATGGAGGGTCAGGCTCCGTCCCGACCGCATCCGGGCGACGGCCACGACGGAGCGTGGCCCTCCACGGGCCTGGTGGTACGCATGATCAACCGCCTCGACCGCGAAACGAGCGGTTTGGTCATCGTCGCCAAGAATGAGCGCGCGGCCAGGATCCTCGGCAAACAGGTGTTGCGGCGCGAAATTCAGAAGGAATACGTGGCGATCTGCTGGGGCGAGTTCGAGCAGGAGAACGGCGTGGTGGACAAACCGATTGGCCTGACGAAAGAGTCAGTTGTTTACACCAAGCGGGTGGTGGTCCCGCCGGGGCGGGAGGCGGGCAAGCCGTGCGTGACGGAATTTGCCGTCGAGAAACGGTTGACCGGATCCATTGGTGGCACGGGCGTCCCCGCCCGTGCGATTGGAGGATGCACAGGCACAGAGGCCTGTGCCACCATTTATAAGACCAGTTCTGCACACCAAGGCTTTACGGTCGTGCGGCTCCGGCCGCGCACGGGCCGGGCGCATCAGTTGCGGGTCCACATGGCGTGGCTCGGTCATCCGATTGTCGGCGACAAGGTGTACGGTCCGGATGAAACGCTGTACCTCCAGTTCATCAAGTACGGTGTGACCGAAGAGATGCTGGGGCGGTTGCTGCTGCCGCGCCACGCGTTGCATGCCGAGCGCGTCGCGTTTCGGAGTCCGCGCACGGGACTGACGTGCGAGGTGTGCGCGGAACTGCCTGCCGATATGAAAACCTTTATCGACGAGCACGGTTCACCACGCCGGGGGCGTGGTTAAATGCGCGCGGTCTTGCAAAACGGGAGCTTTCGTCGGCTGTGGATTGCCGCAGTCGTGCTGGGCCTCGGGGACGCGTTGATGCGGATGGGATTGGTCGAGTTCTTCCGCACGAATGAGTACGATGTGGGGACGGAGACGGCGAAACTGCTGTTCGCGGTGTCGCTGCCCGGCCTGTTGTTCGGCCCGCTGGCGATTGCATATCTGGACCGCTGGCAACGGCGCAGCGTGTTGGTGGTCAGCGATGCGTTGCGCGCCGTGACGGTCGTGGTCATTGCGACGTGGCTGTTGCCGGTGGTGACGGGCCGGATGGATACGCGCGGGTTGATGGCGGTCTACACGATGATTTTTCTGAACGGGGCGGTGGCGACGTTTTATTTACCGGCGCGCAGCGCGCTGCTGCCGAATCTGTTGACGGCGGAGCAATTCATCCAGGCGAACACGTTGCTGACGGCGACAATCGCGGTGGCCAATGTGGGCGGGAGCGGGATCGGCGGATTCGTGGCGGAGAAAATGGGCGTGGAATGGGCCGTGACGGCCAACGCGCTGGCGTACGTGGCGAGCATGGGGTTGGTATGGACGATCCGGATGCCGCCGCACGCGACGACCAGCGGCGAGCACGCGCATCCGCAAGGCGCCTGGGGCGAATTGAAGACGGGGCTGACGTATTTGTGGGAACACAAGACGGCGCTGCCGCTGGTGATCTTGACCGCGGTCTTCGCGTTCGTGGGCGCTGTATTCCTTGTGGCATTCACCCGGTTTGCGGTGGAGATTCCGCCGGACGGGTTAGGCTTGGGCACGGGCGGGCTGGGTTACCTGTTCGTGGCGGGAGGCGTCGGTGCCGGACTCGGCATGGTCGCCGTCGGTCGCGCGAAGCGATGGACCCGGTCCATCTGGTTGCCGTTCGTGCAACTGGCCATGGTCGGGGCGTTGCTGGCGTTGCTGAGCCGAATGACCAACCCCTGGCTGGCGGCGGCGGTTCTGGTCGCGCTGGGCGCCGTGGCGGCACCGCTGATGATTCCCATCGATTCCAAGTTACAAGAACAGGTGGATGAGACGCGGCGGGGCGCGGTGTTTGCAACGCGCGGAGCGATGACTTCGGCGGCGATGTGTGTGGCGTTCGGGCTGCAGATCTGGAGTTCGGTGCTGCGACAAACCCCGTCACCGACGATTTTGTGGTGGCTCGGCATCGGCACGGCGGGCGCGGCAGTGCTGACCGTGTTCACGGTGCGGCGGAAAGGCCGCGCATAAGATTCGCGGCTGCAAAAAGCCCTTAACCCGTCTTCTTGCGATAGGGCGAACTGAGATTGAAATAGATGCCGCACAACGGGCGCCGGCCATCGTTCTCGCTGAGCATGATCGTCACATGGCGGTCCAGCGCGATGCCGTGGCGCAGACCGGGGCCACGCGTTTCAAACGCGGTGATCGCCTTGGCCATCAGCGACTGCAGGCTCTGCAACAAATCTTCGGGCGTTTTCTCGATGCAGACGATGAACTTCTCGTAGTGGCGCACAGCCGCCGCGATTTCGGCCTGGAAATCTTCCGGTTGCAGAGTCACGACGGCATTCTTATGCCACCGGCAGCGAAGCTGCAAGCGCCCGCGTGTCGAGCCGTCAAAAATCTTGTCGGCGGACAGGTGGATTGCCAGGCGCTCCGAGTCGGCAGGCAGCGGGTCGGAGAAAGCGAACTCAGCACGGCGCGATTTCGTCCTCCGTCTTGAAGAGTTGCGGGAACATGCGCTTCAACTGCGTGTCGCTGAACCGATCGAAGCCGAGGCAACCTTCGTGATCCATCGCCTTGGCATCGCAGGTGGTGGTGGCGCGATGCACGAGCATCCGTGCGCCGTCCCAGACAACAATCAGTTTCAGGAACTCCTCGCGGGGCGTGTCGGCAGGCATCTTCTTGGCCAGCCAGGGATAAAGCTCGCGCAGTTGCGGCAGTGTCCATTGGTCGTAGCCGTGGCAGAAAATGCCCAGCCGCGCTGCAGCCTGGCAGGTGGTTTCATCGTCGCGGGTCTTGGCAACGAGGAAATCCCGGATTCGCTTGAGCGCTTCTTCTCGGCTGTACTTCATCTTGGCTCGCCTCTTTTCCTATGCCGGTTTGTAACTCGTGAGAGCGCGCATGTATTGGGCGCGCTCGAAGGCGCTGGGATTGGGGCAAAGATACTGGCACATGCTGCCTTGCATCTGGCGCACCGATTCGTACTCGTGCTTCTCCATCCACTGGGCCAATTCCTGTTCGACCACTCGGATGTGGTCGATCCCACGCTGCAGCAGAACTGAACACAGCATCGTGACGCTGGCACCGACCATCAACATCTTCACCACGTCCTGGCCCGTGTGGATGCCGCTCGTTGCCGCCAGGCCGGCTTGTATGCGGCCGCAGAGAATGGCGATCCAGCGCAACGGGATGCGGATCGCCTGGGGCGTGCTCAACAACACCTGCGGCTTGACCTCGAGCGTCTCCAGATCGATGTCGGGCTGGTAAAACCGATTGCAGAGCACCAACGCATCGGCACCCGCATCGTCCAGACGCAGCGCCATGTTGGCGAGGTTGCTGAAAAACGGGCTTAGTTTGATCGCCACAGGAATCGTGACTGCCGACTTCACGGCCTTCAGAATGTCGATGTAGGTCTGCTCGACCTCCGCGCCGGTCATGTTCATGTCGGTCGGGATGAAATAGACGTTCAACTCCAGCGCATCAGCGCCGGCCTGCTCCATCTGCTTGGCGAAACCGGTCCAGCCGCCGAGCGACGTGCCGTTGAGACTGGCGATGACGGGAATCTTGACCGCCTTCTTCGCCTCCTGGATGTGTTTCAGGTATCCCTCCGGACCCAGATGGAACTCGCTCGGCTCCGGGAAATACGTCAACGATTCGGCAAAGCTCTCGGTGCCGGCCGTCATGTGATGGTCCAGCTCGCGCGCCTCCATCCGCAACTGCTCTTCAAACAGCGAGTACAACACCACGGCAGCCGCACCCGCATCCTCTGCGCGGCGCACATTGTCCACTTCCTCCGACAGCGCCTGTGATGCCGACATCACCAGCGGGCTGCGCAGTTTCATTCCCAGATAAGTTGTCGTCAGATCCATGTTATCGTTCCCCTTCTTCGTTAAGCATTCACCACCGGTGGCGTCGGCTCTGCCGGTTTCTCCGGTGTCAGTTTTCGCGCCGCCAGAAATTCGTAGAACCGGAACCGCGTCTCCGCGTCTTCCTGCGCCATCTTGAACAGCAGTTTGGCGTGGTCCGGATTGATCTTCGTCAACATCTTGAACCGGTTTTCCATCAGCAGATAGTCTTCAACCTTCTGCTTCGGCGGCCGCGAATCCAATTGCAGCGGGTTCTCATTCCGCGCCGTGCGCCGCGGGTCGTACCGATACAACAACCACTGCCCTGAGTTGACTGCGGCCTTCTGATCCTGCATGCCGGTCGTCATGTTGATGCCGTGAGCGATGCAATGGCTGTAGGCAATGATCAACGATGGGCCTTCGTACGACTCCGCTTCCAGGAACGCCCGCAGCGTGTGCTCGTCCCGCGCGCCCATCGCCACGGAGGCGACGTATACATTGCCGTAACTCATCGCTATCAAGCCGAGGTCCTTCTTAAGCCCGGGTTTGCCGCCAGCCGCGAACTTCGCCACCGCGCCGCGCGGCGTGGACTTCGACATTTGTCCGCCTGTGTTGGAGTAAACCTCGGTGTCGAGCACGAGCACATTGACATCGCGCCCGCTGGCCAGGACGTGATCCAGACCCCCGAACCCGATGTCGTAAGCCCAACCGTCACCGCCCATGATCCACACGCTCTTCCTGACCAGCATGTCGGCGATGGTGAGCAACTGCCGGGCTTCAGGCGTGTTGACATTCTGCAGCTTGACTTTCAGCGCCGCGACTCGTTGCCGCTGCTCGTAGATGCCCGCTTCGCCTTTCTGGTCCGCCGCCAACAAGCCCTGTACCAGATCGTCGCCGAGCTGTGGCGCAAGCTTCTTCACCAGTTCCGCTGCAAACTCCTTCTGCTTGTCAATTGACAACCGATAGCCAAACCCGAACTCTGCGTTGTCCTCGAACAACGAATTGCACCAGGCCGGCCCGCGCCCGTCGAGGTTCTTCGTCCACGGCGTCGTCGGCAGATTGCCGCCGTAAATCGAGGTGCAGCCCGTCGCGTTGGCGACAACCATGCGGTCGCCGAACAACTGGCTAGCCAGTTTGATGTACGGCGTCTCGCCGCAACCCGCACACGCTCCAGAGAACTCAAACAACGGCTGCTCGAGCTGTTGCTGCGGAATGCTGCCAACCTTCAGTTTACGACGGTCGGCGTCGGGGATCGACAGGAAGAAACTCCAGTTGACCCGCTCGGCCTCGCGCAAGGGCGCTTGCGGCGCCATATTGATCGCCTTGAGCTTCGTCTGCGTCTTGTTTTTTGCCGGGCAGACGTCCACGCACAACCCGCATCCCGTGCAATCTTCGGGCGCCACCTGAATCGTGAATTTCATGCCTTTCCACTCGCGATCGCGCGCGTCGATGGATTTGAACGTAGTCGGCGCCTTCGCCAGCAGGGCTGGGTCGTAGACCTTCACCCGGATCGTGGCGTGCGGACACACCATGACGCACTTTGCGCACTGGATGCAGGTCGCGGGATCCCAAACGGGAATATCGAGCGCGATGTTGCGCTTCTCCCATTGCGCCGTGCCTGTCGGGAACGTGCCATCGCATGGCAGCTTGCTGACCGGCAACTCGTCGCCGCGACCGGCGATGATCTCGCCGAGCACATCTCGCACAAATTCGGGCGCCTCCAGCGGCACCACCGGCGGCAGCTCAAAACCGCCATCCTTACCGGCCGTGATCTTCATCTCGAACATACGGCTCAAGGTGTTGTCCACGGCTTTGAGGTTCATCTGCACGATTTCCTCGCCTTTCTTGCCATAGGTCTTGCGGATCGATTTCTTGATCTCCTCGACCGCATCCTTGCGTGGCAGTACGCCAGAGATCGCAAAGAAGCAGGTTTGCATGACCGTGTTGATCCGCCCGCCCATGCCGCTCTCGCGGGCGACCTTGACCGCGTCGATGACGTAAACCTTCAGCTTCTTGTCCACAATCTGGTGTTGCATCCGTCGCGGCAGATGTGACCACACCTCCTCCGTGCCGTACGGCGTGTTCAGCAGGAACACGCCGCCGGACACGATGTCTTTCAGCATGTCGTAGCAGCCGAGGAACACCGGCTGATGGCAGGCCACGAAGTTGGCCTTGTTGACCAGATAGGTCGAGCGAATGGGCTCCGGCCCGAACCGCAGGTGCGACACCGTCATCGAACCTGACTTCTTCGAGTCGTACACGTAGTAGCCCTGCGCGTAGTTCTGCGTGTTCTCGCCGATGATCTTGATCGAATTCTTGTTCGCCCCCACCGTGCCGTCGGCGCCCAATCCGTAAAATACCGCCCGCGTGACCTTCTCGGATTCCGCCGAAAACTCGGCATCGTAGGGCAGACTGGTGTGCGTCACGTCGTCGTTGATGCCCACCGTGAAATGGTTCTTCGGCTTCGCCTGCCCCAGATTGTCGAAGACCGCCTTGATCATTGCCGGCGTAAACTCCTTCGACGACAGTCCGTAGCGGCCGCCGACGATCTTGATATTGCTGCGGCCTTGTTCGCACAACGCGGTGACGCAATCGAGATAGAGCGGCTCGCCACCACTGCCCGGTTCCTTGGTGCGGTCCAGCACCCCGACAACTTTCGTTGTCGGGGGTAATGCTTCGGCAAACCGTTTCATGTCGAACGGCCGATACAACCGCACCTTGAGCACACCGACCTTGTCCCCCCGGCGGTTCAGGAAGTCCACCGTCTCATGCGCCGGTTCACATCCGGAGGCCATGAGCACGATCACACGCTCCGCATCGGGCGCGCCGTGATATTCAAAGAGCCGGTAACTCCGGCCCACGAGTTTCGCGAAACGATCCATTGCGTTCTGCGTGATATCCGGACAGGCGAGGTAGAAGCGGTTGCACGCCTCGCGTGCTTGAAAGAACACGTCGGGATTCTGCGCCGTCCCGCGCAGCAGAGGCCGATCGGGCGTCAGGGCGCGCGCCCGGTGAGCCGCGACCAGGTTATCATCGATCATCGCACGCAAATCCTCCTCGGCGAGCACCTCGATCTTGGCCTCCTCGTGCGACGTCCGGAATCCGTCAAAGAAATGCAGGAACGGCACGCGCGCCTCCAGCGTTGCCGCCTGCGCAATCAGCGCTAAGTCCATCGCTTCCTGTACCGATGCGGAAGCCAGCATCGCCCAGCCGGTGCTGCGCACGCCCATCACGTCACTGTGATCGCCGAAAATAGACAATGCGTGTGTCGCCAACGTCCGCGCCGACACATGAAACACCGTCGGCGTCAGTTCGCCCGCGACCTTGTACATGGTTGGGATCATCAGCAACAGGCCCTGCGATGCAGTGAACGTGGCGCTGAGCGCTCCGGTTTGCAGCGCGCCGTGTACCGCACCTGCTGCGCCACCTTCGCTTTGCATCTCCGCCACAGACGGGATCGTGCCCCAAATGTTTCTTACGCCCTCGGATGCCCATTGGTCTGCCCATTCACCCATCGGCGAAGACGGCGTGATTGGGTAGATGGCGATGACCTCGTTGGTGCGGTACGCCACGTGGGCCACCGCTTCGTTGCCATCCATTGTCATGAACTTTCGGTTCGTCATTTCTCGTTTTCTCCTCAGAGTTTTCCCCTCACCTTGATCCCGCTCCGAGCGGGATTGCCACGTTCCACGTGATCAGGGTGAGGGTTCGTGTCTTGTTCAACATATTCTCGGCAAATTCTCTCCCGTCGGCATGTCGATGATCCGTTCGCCGCCGATGGTGGTACGCATCAGCGCCATGCCTTTCGGGTCAGCGGTCACTTCACCAATGATTCTCGCTTCCTTGCCGAGCGGATGCTGTTTCATCGCCGCCAACACCCGCTCGACGTCTGCACCGGGGCAGAACGCGATGAATTTCCCTTCGTTGGCAATCGCCAACGGATCAAGCCCCAGCAGATCGCAGGCACCGCGCACCTCACGGCCAATCGGCATCGCCGCTTCGTCCAGCCGGATTCCGACTCCGGCGGCCTCTGCGATGTCAGACACCGCCGCCGCCAGCCCGCCGCGCGTCAGATCGCGCATGGCGTGAATTTCAACGCCCGTGTCAAGAATCGCTTTGACCAGCGGCCACAACGGCGCGCAATCGCTGACCACGCTTGTCGAAAACGCGATCCCTTCGCGCTGGCTCATGACGGCGATCCCGTGTTCTCCCAGAAAACCATTGAGCAGGACCGCGTCGCCGACCTTCACCGCAGCTGCGCCCCACCGGTTTGGCGTCTGAATGCGGCCCAAGCCGGCGGTGTTGATGTAAAGTCCTTCGCATTTGCCGCGCTCGACGACCTTCGTGTCGCCCGTGACGATCTCGGCGCCGACCCCGCGCGCCGTTCGCCCGATGGACTGGACGATCCTCCGGAGGTCAGTCAGCGGCAGGCCTTCTTCGAGAATGAAACTCAGGCTCAGCCAGCACGGCTGCGCGCCCTGCATCGCGAGATCGTTGACCGTCCCGCAGACAGCCAGCTTGCCGATGTCGCCACCGGGAAAAAAACAAGGCTTCACAACGTAGCTGTCCGTGGTGAACGCGTAGCCTTTGCCGCTCATGACCAGCACCGCGCTGTCCTCGAGCGGTTTCAGCACGGGATTGTCAAACTCGGGCTCAAACAGCTCCGTGATCAGCTCGCGTGTCAACGAACCGCCGCCGCCGTGGGCGAGCAGGATGCGGTCGCGCTTCATGCCGCCACCCTCTTTTCATATTTATAATAGGCGGCGCACACGCCTTCGCTGGACACCATGCACGGGCCAATGGGATGAACCGGTGCGCAAGTCCGGCCGAACAATTTGCATTCCAGCGGCGTCAATACGCCGCGCAACACGTCGCCGCAGCGGCAGCCCGGGGGAACGTGCGCCTCGCCAAATCGCACGGTGAGCGCCCGTGCCGCGTCGAATCGCGCGTACTGGGGGCGGATCGCCAGGCCACTCTGTGGAATTGTGCCGATCCCGCGCCAACTCGCATCGTAAGGCTCGAAGACTTCGCTGATCAGCCGTTGCGCGGCAGCATTGCCGTGTTCGGTGACCGAGCGGCTGTATTCCACCTCCACCTCGGCGCGACTATCCAGCACTTGCTGCAGCAGCAGCGTAATCGCTTTCAACATGTCCCACGCCTCAAACCCGCTGACAACGCACGGGATTTTGTACTGCTCGCAAATGAACCGGTACATTGCCGCGCCTGTGATTACGCTCACGTGACCGGGGCAAATGAAGCCATCGATCTTCACCTGCTGGTCTTTCACCAGCGCTTCCATCGCGCGCGGCATCGTCTTGTGGGCGCAGAGGACGAAGTAATTGTCGATGCCGTCCCGCGCCGCGCAGCAGATGCTCCAAGCCACGGTGGGCGCAGTCGTCTCGAAGCCGACGCCGAGAAACACAACGTGTTTCGACGGGCACTCCTGGGCCAGCGCCAGCGCATCGGTGGGCGAGTAGACGACGCGCACGTTTGCCCCCGCCGCGCGCTCGCGTTCCAGCGAGGAGTCGCTGCCCGGCACGCGCAAC
The DNA here is from genome assembly GCA_049510215.1 of Verrucomicrobiia bacterium. Classification (GTDB taxonomy): domain Bacteria; phylum Verrucomicrobiota; class Verrucomicrobiia; order Palsa-1439; family Palsa-1439; genus JBEKZD01. The sequence goes on along the minus strand of JBEKZD010000009.1, from coordinate 66,764 downwards.
AAATCGCCAAACGTGGCCACGATCACATCGGGTCGTCGGCACAACTCGACCGCGGCGTCGATGTAGTTGACGTCGGTGACGCAGACGGGACAACCGGGGCCGGAGATCAGTCTCACATTGGCCGGCAGCAACTGGCGCAGGCCCGTCCGAAACGCCACCATCGTGTGCGTGCCGCAGACCTCCATGAACTGCACGTCGCGCCCGACGCGGCGCGCCCGTTCCTCAATCGCCTGCACCAGCGTCTTCATCATTCAGCCTCCGTGAACGGAGTGATGGAATAATGGAGCGGTGGAGTACTGTGCGGTTCCGTTTCCGCCCCAATTCCCCTCACACCAGCACCTCCCGCAAGTCTGTCGCCGCGCGAATCGCTTCCAGTTCCTTGACCTCGCTCTCGTCCCATTTATGGATGGCGAAACCTGCGTGGATGAGGACATAGTCGCCCAAGCGAGGTTCTTCGACGAGCGACACATTCACTTCGCGCAAAGCGCCGTCGACGGAAATCGTCGCCGTCGTTCCGTTCAACTCAACAATCTTCGCTGGAATCGCTAGGCACATGATTCTGCCCTCTTACTCATGCTCTCGCTCTTACTCCTGCTCCATCCGCGCTGCCGCCACCGCCGCCTGTCCCAACGCCAGTCCGCCGTCGTTCGGAGGCACGGCGGCGTTGGTGAAGACGGTGAAATGCTGCGCCTGCAATGCATCAACCGTGCGCCGCAGCAAAAGCGTGTTTTGAAACACTCCGCCGGACAGGACCACCACATTGATGTTGCGCTGCCCGCGCACAAACCGGCACGCCCGAACCGCCGCCGCGGCGACCGTGTTGTGGAATTTTGCAGCGATTTCGCCAACGGCTGCACCTTGGCTTCGCTCCTCGATGATAGCGCGGATCGTTTGCCCGAAATCCAGTGTCCACGGCCCGTGGCGGGCCGCGATCTCGAACGGGTAACGCTCTGTTACCCGCGGATCAGCGATCGACTCGAGCCGAATCGCCGCCTGCGCTTCGTAAGTGGCAACGTCACATAGACCGAGGATGGCGGCGACCGCGTCGAAGAGGCGTCCCGCGCTGGAAGTCAGCGGCGAGTTGAAATTCGATTCGATCATTTTCTGGATCGGGCGCAGTTTGGGCGTCACTTCACACAACCCTTCCGCCAGCAGAACGCTGGCCGCCATCCGCCATGGTTCTTCGATGGCCTTGTCGCCGCCGGGCAATGGGTACGCCTTGAAATGCGCGATGCGCTCAAAGTCCGCACGGTCTGCGACGAGAAACTCGCCGCCCCAAATCGTGCCGTCCGTGCCGTAGCCGGTGCCGTCGAGTGCGACCCCTATGACGGGTTCGTGCAGATTGTGTTCGGCCATAACGCTGGCGATGTGCGCATGGTGATGCTGGACGCCAATTCTTTCCTGAATCGCGCTGCGCATGGCGAACTTCGTTGAGAGATACGAGGGATGCAGGTCGTAGGCGACCACTTCAGGCTCAATGCGCATGAGCTTCTGCCAAGCAGTAATCTCGCGCGCGAAGTAATCGTACGTCTTGTAGTCTTTAAGATCGCCGATGTGCTGCGAGAGAAACGCGTTGCCGTCGCGCACAAGACAGAACGTATTTTTCAATTCGCCGCCAACCGCCAGAATCTGCGACGATTGTTCGGCAATGCGAATCGGATTCGGTGCGAAGCCCCGCGCGCGGCGGAAGAATTGCCGCTGACCGTTGACGACGCGTAGCACCGAATCATCGCACTTGTGTACGATGGGCCGATTGTGCGTGAGCGCGGCGTCTGCGATCGAACCAAGCAGCGTCGGCAGTTCCGCCTCCTCGCTGATGATTGGCTCGTCGGTGAGGTTGCCACTGGTCATCACGAGGGCGTCGAAACCCTGCATCAACAGGTGATGCAGCGGCGTGTACGGCAGAAACGCGCCGATGGTGGGGGAGTCGGGGGAAATGGAGCGATCGAGTGATGGAGTGCTGGGAGGACGGCGGTTGAGCAAGACGATTGGTCGCGTTACGGAAAGCAACTCCGCCTCTTCCGCCTCGCTCACTTCGCAATGGCGCTTCAGCGTCTCGATGTCACGGAACATCACGGCCAGCGGTTTGTGTGGGCGATGCTTGCGTTGACGGAGGCGCGCCACGGCCTGCGGGCTGGTGGCGTCGCAGGCAAGATGGTAACCGCCAAGGCTCTTGACGGCGACAATGAGGCCGCGCCGAAGAAGATCGACGGTATGCTGCAACGCCTCCCCAGTATTGTCACCCTGAGCGAAGCGAAGGGTCTCACAATCGCTGCGATTCAGAGGTTTGCCGCCAGACGACAGACGGCCCGCAGCGGTTTCGCCTTGCTCAGAATGACAACTATGGAGAAGGCGCAGTTGCGGGCCGCAATCTTCGCAAGCATCCGGTTGCGCATGGAAACGACGATCACTTGGATCCTGGTACTCGTCCCCGCACGGCGGACACATCGTGAAACCGGCCATCGAGGTTTTGTCGCGGTCATAGGGTAAGTCGCGGATGATTGTGAAACGCGGGCCGCAGTTGGTGCAATTGATGAACGGATAGCCGTGTCGGCGATCCGTTGGATCGAACAGTTCGCATAGACAATCGTCGCACGTGGCGAGGTCGGGTGGCACATGGACGGCCGCGTCGCCCTCAGGCTCGGACTCGATGACCTCGAATTGCTTGTAACCCTTTTCGGCGATGACCTGCTTTTGAATGTCTGCGATCACCGCCTGTTTGGGCGGGTCGTGGATCAGGTGATGAAAGAATGCGCCGACTTTCAGATCGTCGCCTTCGACTTCGACCGTTACGCCGTGCAGGCCGTTGCAGACGAAGCCGCCGAGACCGAGTTGCGTGGCGTAACGATAGACGGTCGGACGAAACCCGACGCCCTGCACGCGACCGACGATCTTGGCTCGCACGCGGGTCTTCATTCGTGCGCCACCTCGGTGTGATGTTGCCGGTGCGGATGCTGGTGCGGTTGGATGATTGCGTCGAGATCGGCGTGGTCGCCTGTGTGCGGCTCAATCTGGATCTCACCGTCCGCCACGTGCTCCAGCCAGTGCGTCCATTCCCCGATGCCTTTCCCTGACTTGCACGAAAGCTGAAACACGGGCGCATCAGCGTTGAGCTTGCGGAAATCGCGAAGGAACTGGTCGAAATCGAAATCGGTGTGCGGCAGCAGATCCATCTTGTTCAGCACCAGCGCGCTGACTTCGTGAAACAGCAACGGATATTTGGCGGGCTTGTCGTGTCCCTCGGTTACGCTGAGGATGCCCACCTTGGCTTTCTCGCCGAGGTCAAACTCGGCAGGGCAGGCGATGTTGCCGACGTTCTCGATGAACAGCAAGTCAAGTGCATCCAGATTGAGTTCGCTCAACCCACGCTGCACCAGTGGCGCTTCGAGATGACACGCACCGCCCGTAAGGAGTTGAACGACCGGCACGCCCAGCTTCGCGATCCGGTCGGCGTCACGCGTCGTGGCGATATCACCTTCGAGGACGCCGATGCGGTAATGATGGTTGAGGGCGGGAATCGTCTTTTCCAGTAACGACGTCTTGCCAGCGCCCGGCCCACTGATCAGATTGATGGCCGCGATCTTCTTGGCTGCGAGCTGGTTGCGAATGCGCGTCGCCAACTGGTCGTTGGCTTCCAAAACGTTGCGTAGCACTTTTACGTTCATGAGGAAGACGCGATATCATCGGGGCGACGCGGCACCTTGTCAATCGCGCCGCAACGTGCGCAGAACGCGGCCCGAAGACGCGTCGCGGATCGTGACGATCATCGGTGTCTGGCCAATGGCATGCGTGGCGCAGCCCAAGCAGGGGTCGTACGCACGGAAGGCCATCTCGACCTTGTTGAGTAATCCCTCGCTCACCTCACCACCGTGGATCAGGCCCTTGGCAGCTTTCTCGACGCTCATCGCCATGCGGGCCGAATTGCCCTGCGTCGCGACGATGAGATTGGCTTTGCGAATGATTCCGTTGTCGTCAGTTTCGTACTGGTGGATCAACGTACCACGCGGCGCTTCGACCACGCCGATGCCGACCGTGGGTTTCGCGGTCGGGATGACGCGCAGGTCTTTGCTCGTGATCTCCGGATCGTTGATGAGTTCGTTCATCCGCTCGGCGGCGTACAGCATCTCAACGACGCGCGCCCAGTGGTTGGCCAGCGTGTGGTGGACGGGTTTGCCGCCCAGCGTCGCGTAGAATTCTTCGTACGCCTTCTGGGCCAGCGGCGTCGCCATGCCGTCGGACACGTTCAATCGCGCCAGCGGGGCCACCGAGTAAATGCCGCTCTTCTCGCCCTCGGTGAAACCGTTCCACCCGACGGGTTTCAAGTAGCAGAACTTCATGTAACTCCACGGCTCGACGTGTTCGGCCACGAAGTCGCGGTACTGCTGCGCGGAAAACTTGGCGTACTCCCTGCCGTCTGGCGTGACGACGCGAATCTTGCCGTCGTAAAAGTTGACCTTGTTGTTCGCGTCCACCGTGCCCATGTAGTAGGTGCGATGGGTGTAGGTGTCCGACGTGATAAGCTTCACGTAAGCTTCATTCTTCAAGACGATGTCCTTGAATACCTGCAACGTGAACTGCGCAAAGTCCAGGCCGTCCTTGGCCAGTTGCTGGAACTGCGGCAGGTCGGCGGGCGACATCCCCTTCGCGACGCCGCCGGGCAGACCGAGCACGGGGTGAATCACCTTGCCGCCGAGGTACGCGATCAACTCGCGCAAGCGGCGGCGCGTGCTGATGACTCTCTTGCCAATCTCAAGGCCCACCTTTTGAATCACGCCGACGACGTTGCGCAATTCGGGGGGCGCATCCGGACCCACGATGAAGTCCGGGCCGCCGAGGATGTAGACGTGCAAGGCGTGGTCTTCGAGCATAAACGTGGTGTACACCAACTCGCGTATCTTTTTCGCCGCCGAAGTCGGCTCGACCTTGTACAAATCATCCAGCGCCTTCGTTCCCGCCATGTGGTGCGCCGTCGGGCAGACGCCGCAAATGCGCGATGTGATCTGTGGCATGTCTTCGGCAGGGCGGCCGATACTGAAAACCTCGAACCCGCGTAGTTCCGGGACCTGGAAATATGCCCGCTCAACCTCGCCTTGCTGGTCCAGGAAGATATCAATCTTGCCATGCCCTTCCAGTCGCGTGATCGGGTCAATGGCGACGTGCCGCCGCTGGACATACGCGGCGGCGGCTCTCTGCTGCCCTTGATTCCAAAGTTGTTTCACTGGGTCATTCATGGCTGGTGACCTTTCCGCGAAGCATGCACTTCGCCAAACCGTAACGATAAAATGTGCCGACCGGATCAGGGATTCCGGCCAGGATCTTTTCGATCTCCTTTTCTTCTTTGCCGGCTGCGGTTGAAGCCAAATAGCTCAGGATTTTCGCGCCGTGATCCTGGACGCGGCTGGTTGGACCGAAACAGCCGGTGCACGGCATGTTGCCTTTAATACAAACCGCTTCGCAGCCGCCTCGCGTGGCCGGGCCCATACAAAGGAGGCCCTGAGCCAGCAGACATTTGTCGGGATCAATGATGACCTGGTGCGGACGTTTGAACCCGGTCAGGCTCAGGTCCTGCGGTTTGCTGTCAACGCGCGGGCATTGCTCGCACAAAGCCATGTCGGGAGCAAGCACACTGCCTTTCGGCGGTAGTTTACCGGCCAGCAGCGCCAGCACTGCCTCTTTCAACAATTTCGGCGTGGGCGGACAGCCGGGGATGTAGTAGTCCACCTCGACCACCTGATCGAGCGCGCGAACCAAGTTGCGAAACACGGGCAGCGTCGGTTCACGACCGCTGTCCTGATGGACCGGCACCGGGCGTGTCTTGGTCTCATTAACCACCGTGGGCGCTTCCTCGTAGACGTACTTCATAATCTGCTCGCGACTGAACTGATTGGCGAGGCTGGGAATGCCACCGGTGTGGGCGCAGGAACCGTACGCGATGAGATACTGGCTTTTGCGGCGCAACAAGCGGGCCATCTCTTCCTGTTCGGAAGAACGGATTGCGCCGTTGAGCAAGGTCGCCACGATGGATTTGTCAGGCATCGCCTCGACGTCCTTCTTCTTGAAATCCATCGCCACGGGCCACAACACGATGTCCACGGCATCGAGCACCATGAGGACGTCCTCAGCGAGGTCCACGACGGATTCCTCGCAGCCGCCGCAAGACGCGCACCAATAAAAAGCGATTTTCGGTTTAGCCGACATAGTTCGCGATCTCCTTCAAATTGCTTCCCCTCTCCCTTGCAGTATAAGGGAGAGGGTCAGGGTGAGGGTTCTTCGCCGTTCGCTGTTCGAGCTCTTGCAGGATTGTTACCAGCACGCCGTCTTTGTTTTCTATCAGGTCATTGTTCCAGAACCGCAGAACGCGAATGCCCTGTTGAGCGAGGTAGTGATTCTTGGACTCATCGTGATTCTTCTGGTCTGGATGTCCATGAGGATCACCGTCCAACTCGATGGCCAGCTTCGCCGACACACAGTAGAAGTCCAGCACGTATGGACCGTTGGGATGCTGACGACGGAACTTGTACGCGCAGAAACGGTGATTTCGCAGATGACGCCACAATGTCCGTTCGGCCCAAGTCGGTTCGCGGCGGAGCGCTTTGGCCAACCCCCTCGCCTTGATCCCGCTCGGAGCGGGATTGATCCTCTCCCCCATACGACGGGGGAGAGGAGACAGATCCTTGTAAGTTCCGTGGTTCATGCGACGTGTGCCGGCGCTTGCTCTTCATCCTGGGCCTGGACTTTCCCGTCCAGTTCCTCAATCTCCTTGTCCCAATCCTTGAATTTCCCGGGCATGTTCAGCGGGCCGAGCGCGCGGACTTTCTCGACGATGTCGTTGACGACCGACTTGACCTTGTCGCCTTCAGACGCAGAGATCCATTCCAAGCGGCACCGGTCTTCCTCGATGCCGAGGTCTTTCAACATCCGCTTCAGGAGATCCATCCGGCGAAGCGTCTTATAATTGCCCTCGACGTAGTGGCAGTCGCCGGGGTGGCAGCCGCCGATGAGCACGCCGTCCGCGCCCTTGGCGAATGCGTCCATGACGAATTGCGGGTCGAGCCGGCCCGAGCACATCAGGCGGATGATGCGGACGTTCGGCGCGTATTTCATGCGCGACACGCCCGCCAGATCGGCAGCGGTGTAGGTGCACCAGTTGCAGAAGAACGCGACGATGCGCGGCTCAAACTTGCCATTCCCTGATTGTTGTACGTTAACTTTTGCTTCCATAGACAAGTCTCCTTGCTAGCCGATGACCGCCTCGATCTCGCTGAAGATTTCTTCGTCGCTGAACAGGTTCTGGTAAATCGACCCGCTCGGGCAGGCCGCGACGCAGACGCCGCAGCCTTTGCAGAGCGCTTCGTTGATGATGGCCTTCTTTTTCACCTCGTCGCGGCTGATCGCCGTGTACGGGCAAAGCGGGATGCAGGTCTTGCAGCCGCTGCAATCGTCAGCCACGACGTAGCTCGTATTCGGTTCAAGCTCGATTACGCCCGCGTTGATCAGCGCATACGCCTCCGCTGCGGCCGCACCCGCTTGGGCGACGGTGTCGGGGATGTCTTTCGGGCCTTGACAGCAGCCGGCGATGAAGATGCCGTCGGTGAAGGTGTTCACGGGCGCGAGTTTCGGGTGGCGCTCCAGGAACCAGCCTTCGGTCGAGCAACTGATGTTGAACATCCGCCGCACATCCTGGGAGTCGGCTTGCGGTTCGAGGCCGTTCGCCAGAACAACCATGTCAACCGGGATACGCCGAACGAAACCAGCAAGCGTGTCCTCGACGCGGATCACGAGTCTGCCTTCCTCCTCTTTTCTTGCCGCCCAGTCGGTTACTTCGGCGACGCGGCCGCGTATGAAATGGACGCCTTCCTCCTGCAACCGCTCGTAAAACTCCTCGTAACCTTTGCCGGGCGCGCGGATGTCAATGTAGAAGTTGAACACCTCGGCGTCGGTGTGCTGCTTGATGAGGTGTGCAAGCTTCATCGAGTACATGCAGCAGACGCGCGAACACCAGCGGTTGGTGCGGTTGTCGCGCGAGCCGACGCAATGGATGATACCGACCGCCTTCGGTTGGCTGCCGTCCTTCAATTTGATGTGGCCTTCGGTCGGGCCGCTGGCATTGACCATGCGCTCGACTTGCATCGCGGAGAACACGTTTGGATGCACGCCGTAGCCGTACTGCGGCAGGCGTTTCCCATCGAACGTCTGGAAACCAGTGGCGAGAATGATCGTGCCGACGTTGATCTCGACGAGTTCTTCCTTTTGGTCGAACCTGATCGCCTTGCGATCGCACACCTCGACGCAGGTCTTCTTGCATTTGCCCGTCTTGAGCTGGATGCAGGCTTCCGGATCAAACAACACCACAGGCGGCGTCGCCTGCGGGAACGGCATGTACACGGGTTTGCGTTTGGAGAGACCTTCGTTGAAGTCGTCCTCGGTCCTTCCCTCCTTGTACACGCACGCCTCGACGCATTTCATGCAGCCGACGCACAAATCCTCGATAATATATCGCGGCTTGCGTTTCACCGTCACCTTGTAGTTGCCGACGAAGCCCTCGACCTTCACGATTTCCGAGTAGGTCCACAGCTTGATGTTCTTGTTCTCGCCGACGGCCGACATCTTCGGCGTAAGAATGCACGCCGCGCAGTCGAGCGTCGGGAACGTCTTGTCGAACTTCGCCATGTGCCCGCCGATCGTCGCCTCGCGTTCAACGAGGTAAACGGTCATGCCGCCGTTGGCCAGAGTCAGAGACGCGTGAATCCCGGCAATGCCGCCGCCGACCACCAGCACGTCGCGATTGATCTTGGTCTCTTTCTTCTCCAGCGGTTTCTGCAACGCCACGCGCTTGATCGCGGCGCGCACCAGCGCCCGCGCCTTCTCGGTCGCCGGCTCGCCCGGTTCGTGCACCCACGCGTCATGCTCGCGGATATTGACCATCTGGAGACAGAACGGATTCAGCCCGCCGCCTTCCAGGGCATTGCGGAAGGTGTGCTCGTGCAATAGTGGCGAACACGACGCCACGACGACGCGGTTCAGCTTATGGTCCTTGATGTCCTGCTGGATCAGCGCCTGCCCCGGATCGGAACACATGTACTTGTAGTCGCGTGACACAACCACGCCCGGCAGTTTGGCGGCGTAGTCTGCCACCGCCTTGACGTTGATCACGCCGGCTATGTTCGTGCCGCAATGGCAGATGTAAAAGCCGATGCGAATATCGCCGTTGGATTGCTCTTTCATGCTGCTACCTCTTGTTTCTTCAATAGCGGTTCAATGGAAATGATGCCGCGCTGCAGACCCAGCGTTTTCGCGTCCATACCGAACGCCAAACCCATCAATTGTGTAAAATAAACGATCGGCATGTGCACCGGCTCGAACTTGTTGGACATGTCCCTCTGGTAGGCGTCGAGGTTGAACTGGCAGAGCGGGCAGACCGTTGCCAGCACGTTCGCGCCACGGCGTTGTGCTTCCCGCAAGATATGGAAACTCAGTCCCAGACCGGCTTCCGGCAACGTACCGGTCAGACTGCCGCCGCAGCACCGCGTCTTCAGCGGATATTTCACCACTTCAGCGCCGAGCGCCTTGAACAGCTTGTCCATGAGCACCGGGTTGTGCTGGTCGTCGAAGTCCGCGTATGGCCGCACGATCTGGCAACCGTAGTACGGTGCGACCTTGAAACCTTTGAGCGGCATCTTGACCTGCTTCTTGATTGCATCGAGGCCGATGTCGTTTACCAATACATCGAGTGGATGACGGACTCCGGCCGTGCCGGCGTACTTGAGTCCGCCCCGGCTGAGCGCGTCATGCACCTCTTGCCCGATCTGCGGATACTCGACGAGATACTTCTGGGTTTTCTTCAGCACCATATAACAGGCGCTGCACGGCGCGATCAGTTCGTGCGGCTGTTGTTCCGCCAGCGCGAGATTGCGCGCGGCCAGCCCGAACGCCTGGCGTTCGCTGACCGCCATGTAAGCGGTCGCGCCGCAGCAGTTCCAGTCGTCCAATTCCTCCAGTTCGACGCCGAGCTGTTTGCAGACCGCCAACAGCGATTCTTCGTAGGCGCGGCCGGAGCCTTTCAGTGAGCAACCGGGAAAATAGGTGAACTTCATCGCGAGCCTCCTTGGAAGAGCGACGCGAGCTTCTCGGGCTTTTCCATGGATTCGGGTTTTATGGAGAAGCGGCCGGTGCGCATCAGATTCAGGCCGAGCCGCCAGGTCTTCATCATGGCGAACCAGTTCGATTGCAGAAACATGCGCACGGCAAGCTCGTTCTCGGTGATGCGGCCGCGGTTCTTCACCATCTTGAAGAACTCGCGCGCCAGTATCGGGATCGGGAACCGCTTCGGGTACACGCCCTCCTCAATCGCCCGGCGCTTTAGTGCATACATGATATCGGTGATCTTGATTTCCTTGGGGCAATCCACCGTGCAAGCGTAGCAGGAGGCGCAGAGCCAGATCGTCAGGCTGCTGAGGACTTCCTTCTTGAACCCCGCCCGCGTCAACGCCATCAGTTGCCGTGGCGTGTGATCCATGTAGGTGCTGACGGGACAAGTCGCCGAGCACGTTCCACACTGGATACACCCATAGAGTTTTTCGCAGCCATGACGCGCCATGATTTCTTTTGGGAAATTGCGGTCGCGTTCGGCGTCGTATTTGATGGTTTGCTGGATGGTCATGATGACACCTTTCCCTTCATGGAAGGCAGTGACGACTCCTATGATCTTGATTCTCTTCCGTTACCAATTGCCAATGCATAACTCAACATCCCCCCAACCGGCTACCACTGGCCGGTGCGCAGATACGCGTCGATTGCACGGGCCGCCTTGCGGCCAGCGCCCATCGCCAGGATCACGGTCGCTCCACCCGTGACGATGTCCCCGGCGGCGAAGACACCTTTCTTGGACGTTTTCGGCGTGTCTTCCGCCACCTCGATGTACCCGTGCGTGTTGGTCTTCAGATCCGGTGTGGTCGCTTGCACCAAAGGGTTGCCGCTCGTGCCGGCGGCGATGACCACCATCTGCAAAGGCAATTCGAATTCCGAACCTTTGATGGGTACCGGGCGGCGCCGACCGGACTCGTCGGGCGGTCCCAGTTCCATCTTGATGCAGCGCGCGGCGCGGAGCCAGCCCTTGTCATCGCCGAGGAATTCGACCGGGTTGGTCAAGGTCAGGAACTGCACGCCTTCTTCCCGAGCATGTTTGACTTCTTCGATGCGGGCGGGCATCTCCTTCTCGGATCGCCGGTAGATAAGATAAGCGTTCTTGGCGCCGAGCCGCAACGCGCTGCGGATGGCGTCCATGGCGGTGTTGCCTCCGCCGACAACGGCCACGTCCCTGCCCCGGCAATCAAACACGGGCTGGTCGTACTCGGGGAACCGGTAGGCTTTCATCAGATTCACGCGCGTGAGGAACTCGTTGGCGGAGTACACGCCGCAGAGGTGTTCGCCCGGGATGTTCAGAAAGTGCGGCAAGCCCGCGCCCGTGGCGACCAGCACCGCGTCGTACCCTTCCTCGTTCAACAGCTCGTCCACCGTGACGGTCTGGCCGACCACCACATCGGTCTCGAACTCCACGCCCATGAGGTGCAGGTTGTCCACCTCCCGCCGCACAATCTCCTTGGGCAACCGGAATTCCGGAATTCCATAGATCAGCACGCCGCCAATCTCGTGTAGCGCCTCCAGCACCGTGACCTGATGGCCCTTCTGCACCAGGTCGCCCGCGCAACTCAACCCGGCCGGGCCGCTGCCGACGATGGCCACCCGTTTGCCGGTGGGCGGCGCATTCTGCGGCAAACCGACCTGGCCTGCCTGCAGTTCGTAGTCGGCGACGAAACGTTCCAAGTAGCCGATCGCCAGGGGCGAGAATTTCTTGCTCAGCACACACGCGCCTTCGCACTGGTCCTCCTGCGGGCAAACGCGTCCGGTAACGGCCGGCAACACGTCGTCCTCGCGCACCTTGGCCGCCGCATCCAGATATTTGCCGGCCAGAATCAGCCCGACAAACTCCTTCACCTTCACCCCGACCGGGCAACCATCCACGCACTTGGGACTGGCGCATTCCAGGCAGCGTGTCGCCTCCTGCTTGGCCAGTTCGAAATCCAAGCCGAGGTTCACCTCCGTGAAATTGCGGCGGCGGTCGTGCGGTTCCTGCTCGGGCATTTTCTGCCGCGGGATCTTGGTCCGCTCTTTTGGACTCAGAATGTTAGACATACGCTTGCGCCCAGATTCATCATTCAGTGCTTGGCGAACGCCTCTTTGAGTTCGCGCTCTTTCGCTTCCAATCGGCACTCGTGGTCCGCCGGTTTCTCGTCGCGCCGGGAGTCCTGCAGGAATTTTTCCAGCGCCACGCGCTCGGCGTCGCGGTACATGGCGTTGCGTTTCATCAGCATGTCAAAATCAACGCGGTGGGCGTCAAATTCGGGGCCGTCCACGCAGGCGAACTGGCTGCGACCGCCCACCAGCACGCGGCAGCCGCCGCACATGCCAGTGCCATCCACCATGATCGGGTTTAGACTGACGATGGTCTTGATGCCATGGGGCCGGGTCGCCTCAGCCACAGCGCGCATCATGGGGATCGGACCGATGGCCAACACGTAGTCGATCTTTCGGCCCGCGGCCATCAGCGCCTTCAGCTTATCGGTGACGAAGCCTTTCTCGGCGTATGAGCCGTCATCGGTGGTGACGTAGAGTTCGTCACTGATGGCGCGCATTTCCGGTTCGAGGATCAACAGTTCCCGGTTGCGTGCGCCGATGATGGAAATGACGTGGTTGCCGGCCAGCTTCAGCGCCTTGGCGGTTGGGTAGGCGATGGCCGTGCCCACCCCGCCTCCGATGACCACCACCGTGCCGTAGCGCTCGATCTCGGAAGGCCTGCCCAGCGGCCCAACCACGTCGGGCAAATGATCGCCGGCCTCCAAGCCGTTGAGTTGCCGGGTCGTTTTGCCGACGCCCTGCACGATGATCGTGATTGTGCCGTCTTTCGGATCGGAGTCGGCGATGGTCAACGGCACACGTTCGCCCTGGGCATTGACCCGAACAATGACGAACTGGCCAGCTTTGCGTTTTCGCGCGATCCGCGGCACGACGACCCGAAACAATTTGACGTCAGTCGCCAGAAGCCGCGCCTCGATGATTTGAAATCTCTCTGAGTTATGAGTTGCAGTGGACATGTGAATTAGGGGTCGCCGTTCCAGATGGCGGAACATTTTCGATCTCGATACTGGTCAATTGCAGTTCGTCGCCCGCCAACAACTGTCCGCCGACAGACTGGCAGCGCGGGCACTCGAACCAGTTCTCTTCCACCGCAAATTCCGCCCGGCACTCCCGGCAACGCGCCGTGGCCGGTACTTCCGCGATTTCCAATTCCGAGCCGGCCAGCGGCGTGTCGCGCGTGGCGGCTTGGTAGCAAAACTGTAGCATCTCGGGGACGACTTGACGCAACCGACCAACGCGAACATGCACCGCCAGCACGCGCGCGTCGGAATGGACGCGCGACTCGCGCTGCACGGCTTCCAGCAGCGCCTCGACGATGGACATCTCATGCATTGGTTACCTCACCTAGAAGCAGTCTCATAAATCCCCGGTGGCACAGGCGTCCCTGCCTGTGCGGGCGAATTTGGACAGGCACGGAGGCCCGTCCCACCATTTGTGAGATGAGTTCTACAAACAGCTCCGGTCGCGGCAGAGCCTGTCCTGAGTTCGTCGAAGGAAATGCCGCTCCCACGAACTTCTGTGACGATCATCTGGACTACTTCATGCACGGCCCGTTCGACTTCCGGGGTCAATTCCATCCCGAAACCGAAATCGTGACCGCGGATGCTGAACAGCATCCCCTGCGGTTCCTTCCCATACAGCGTGCGACACAACGCCAGCATGTCCGCCGGTGTCATGTAGTGCGACACGGCGCGGGACTCCGGATTGGGCTGCACCAACGTCCGGGTGACCGCGTCTGGGCCATCCGTCACGGCGGCATCCACGAATATCACCACATCGAACCGACTAATCGTCTCGGCGACATCCACTTCGAGCTGGTGCGCGGTCTGGAGCTCAACATCAGGCAGACCGATCGCCGCCAGCCGTTCGATGACAAGCCAACCGGCTCCGTCGTCGCGACGGCTCTGGTTGCCATATCCGATGATCAGTGTTCGCACTTGTCACTTTCTTGTGGGAGCGGCATCCCTGCCGCGACCGGCTCACGCCGTCCGCGCTCCGCCCTTGTTATACACACCTTCCGTCATCTTGTTGGTTGTTGCTCGCTGTGTACTGCAGGCAGTCCAGCCGAAGGAGGCACAAACTACAGCAAATCCCCCTGCTCTGCAACGTCAATTTCGGACGACGCGCGACGCGCCTTTTCGCCGCCGCCACCTGGCCTGCACGCATAGCACCTGAATTCTCACGACGATTATGTGGCAACCGCTCCGGTTGCCTCTCCGGCAACGGCGGCAGGCGATCCAGCCGCCGTAGCTCCGACAGAAGTCGCGAGTCCTTATCGGACCAGTGCTACTTCGGCGGAGGAGGCGACGCCTACCCTACAATTCTCGAGGCGATCTGGTTTGCCTGTAACCTTTCCCATCCTGCCGGCTCGTTAGACCGAACATGATCATGTAGCCAAACGCAGGGTCTTTGCTGATGCCGAGGATGACTTTCGTGCCGCGCCCGGCCGTCGCCTCAACTTCCACACCGAGAAGCCGCGCGCCGGGCAGTTTTTGTTTCACCCCATTTGTGATTTTTTCAAACCCAGCACGGGCTTCTTCGGCAGTGGGAATGTTCAGGTGACGCCGCGTCCTCACCGTTGGCCGTTGTATACACTCGTACCCGATGCTGTGGACTTGTAGTCATCACCGCAACTTTGCTTAGCAGCGTGCTTGCCATTGCGCCAGCGCCAGACGGGTGTGATTGTAACCTGCTGTTTTTCTGCCAGATGTGTAAGCAACAGTTCAATGCTGAACTGAAGCCTGCTCGCCAACAACCCGACAAACTATCATTTCAGACCGAGGATTTCGACACTTTGTCATCAGCAGTCCCGGTGCGAGCAGGTGAAATCTTTGACTTGTTGAACGGCCCCGCTCTACTCAAGAACCGGTACGGTCTGAGTCCGAACAGTTGCTGCGAACAGGGCATGCGCGTGACGGTTTCGGAAGCGCGCTACTCGACAACACCGCCGTGGCATCTCCACACGCTTCCGTCTCGGCTGACGTGTCGGCAATCTGTCAAGCGTCGTCCTGCGTGGGACAATTCGCCAGCCGCATGGAAGATAACCAATTGCGACATTTGCTGGACAAGTGGTACTGCCGCTGCTAATACCCGCCCGTAACAACCGGCTGTGACCGGTGAGCCTTCGGGTCGGGGTTAATCGCTCTGCCCGAGGTCAGCCACCAACGTCGAGAGAGGAGAAGAACAGATGACACTCAGGATCAATCAAGTAGTTTGCGCCGTTGTCTTGTCCCTCAGCATGGTCTGCGGCGCACCAGCGCAGGAGAACCAGGACCTGAAAGCGCTACAGGAAGAAAATACGCAACTGCGCAACCGCGTGGACAGACTGGAGAATGAGTTGTCCGAAATCAAGAAGGCGATTGGCAAACCAGCCGAGCCGAAGGTGGCGGCACCGGTCGAGTTCACCGAGGCCGAAGTGGCGCAGTTGAAGAAGCTGGCCGACTCGAAGAAAAATCCCGTCTTGTCCGCCTTCGACATCGAACTATATGGTTACGTCAAACTCGACCTCGCCCACGACTCGGATCGCACCTCCGTGGGCAACTACGCGCGCTGGGTCGAGTCCGAGCAATTGATCAAGGATCACGGAGAGTTCAGCCTGACCGCCAGGCAGACGCGCCTTGATTTGAAAGCCACCGGCCCCACGGTCGGCGGAATGCACAGCGGCGGCCTGATCGAGATAGACTTCTATAACGGTGGCGACGAGAACAAGAACATTCCGATGATGCGGCATGCCTACATGAATCTCGATTGGCCGGAGGAGGAATTCAGCATCTTGGCCGGCCAAACGTTCGACGTGATCTCGCCCCTGTGGATGCCGACTCTCAATTACACCGTCGGTTGGTGGGAGGGCAACATCGGCTACCGCCGGCCGCAACTGCGCCTGACCAAGGGCTTCGAATTGGCCAAGGATGTGGATTTCAAACTGGAAGCCGCCGCCACCCGCGACATCGGCCGAGTCATCGGTTTCGCGTACACCGATACCGGTCAGGATTCGTCCATCCCGGGCCTGCAAGGACGGGCCAGCCTGACATTGCCCGGCTTCAACAACAAGCCGACGACGATCGGAGTTTCGGGCCACTGGGCCGAAGAGGAGATCAACTATACGAACACCTTCGCCAATCCTCAGACCGTCGATTCGTGGTCGATCAACCTCGACCTGACCGTCCCGATCACGTCGTGGTTGTCCCTGACCGGCGAGGCGTTCTCTGGTCGGGACC
Organism: Verrucomicrobiia bacterium; assembly: GCA_049510215.1. Lineage (GTDB taxonomy): Bacteria > Verrucomicrobiota > Verrucomicrobiia > Palsa-1439 > Palsa-1439 > JBEKZD01. The sequence continues at coordinate 50,352 of JBEKZD010000009.1, read as the reverse complement.
TGGATATGTATCTCGGCGGGATTGGGCAGGGCTACGATCCAACTCTCAAGAAAGGGATCCGCAGCGATGGCGGCTGGGCGGCGCTGACGTTGAAACCGACGCCGAAATGGCAGTTCAACGCGGGCGGTGGATTTGACAAAGTGCCCAAGGCCGACGTGTCGACGGCGTCGTCGCGCACCTTCAATAGTGTGATCTTTGGCAACGCACAGTACGCGTTCACGGCGAACTTCACGCTCGGATACGAAATGTCGTTCTTGCGCACCGAGTACAAGGGCCAGGACGACGGCGAAGACGTGCGCGAGCAACTGAGCTTGATCTATAAGTTCTGAGCAGGAACGATTCTGTCGAGACGGGGCAGCCCCTCACCTTGATCCTCTCCCCGCAATGCGGGGAGAGGAAACAACTTTTTCAATTGTCCTTACTATTCAGAGGGCGAACCACATCTCCCCGAACACTTCCCTTCTCCCCGTCCGACGGGGAGAAGGTCAGGTTGAGGGGCGTTGCGTTTGAATCGTGCCAGCGAACCAGAAAACCCGGCGATGGTTCGTGCTGAAAACACAAGAGCCGGGGACCGAACGTTCCCGGCTCTTTGGCGACGAATCCAAGGCTATGATTGGGACGTCTTGTGTTGTGGCGGCTTGATGAGGAACGTCAACGCAGCGCCGATAATGAGCAACACGCCCGCAGCCACGAATGATGAATGATAGCTGCCTTTGCTCGCCGCCGTGAGCGTCTGTTGCAGCCGGCTCAGGACGAGGCCACCCACGCCCCACGCGGTGAACAGGATGCCGTAGTTCATCCCGAAACTCTTCAAGCCCCACAGATCCTTCGCGTACGACGGGAACAGCGACAGGTTCGCGCCGTAATTGAAGCCGATCAACGACGCCACGAGCACGATGACCACCGGCACTGTGTCCGTAGAGGCAGTCACCGGAATAGCGATAAACATCAGCACGGCCTGAAACAACAGTGCGATCATCAACGTCCAACGGCGGCCGATCTTGTCGGACAACACGCCCGCCGTGACACGCCCGGCAGCGTTGCCGATGGCCATCACGGCCACGGCCACAAACGCCATGTCCTTCATGCTCTTCTTGGCCATGCCGCTGACGCTGCTAATCACCATCAGCCCCGCGCCCGCGCCGATGAAGTAGATGATCCAGAGCAGCCAGAATGTCGGCGTCCGCAGCATTTCGCCCGGCGTCGAATTGACGGCGGCCGGTTTTGCGGCCGCTCCGGGCAACGGCTTTGGTCCCGCGCCGTGGCCCGGCGGCGGATTCACCAGCAACTGCGCCAGGCCGCACACAATCACCACGAACGCGATGCCGAAGATCAACATCGAGCCTCTGAGTTGGTAATGACTCAGCAAATACTGCGAGGTTGGCGCAAGGTACACCGGCGCCAAACCGAAACCCCCCACCACAAGCCCAGCGATCAGGCCGGTCTTCGACGGCGGAAACCATTTCAACGCGGGCGGCGTGGCGGACGAGTAGCCGAAGCCAATGCCCACGCCCACCAATACTCCGAAGCCCAACAGCCAGACGCCGTAGCTCGTCGTGCGCGAAATGAGCACCATCCCAGCACCCACGAGCAGGCCGCCGATTGACGCGGTGAGACGCGGCCCGAGCCTATCCTGGCATCGTCCCGCTAGGATCATTGCAAAGGCGAAGGCTAGGCAACAGAGGGCATAGGGGTCGTTAAGCTGGGAACCCTTCCAGCCGAACTCTTTCTCGATTGCACCCTTAAACATGCTCCAGGTGTAAAGCACGCCGAGTGCAAGGTTGATCCCCATGCCCGCAAAGGTCACGGTCCAGCCAAGGTTCTTCACCGACGGCTGGATACTTCCGGTCTTGTCCACTGCGATCACATTCTGCTCAGACATGGATATGCCTCCAGAAAGTGAACGAGCCGGACACGGATCTTATGGATCGGTCCAGCTCATTCAGGTTGTTCGTTGTTGACGACCGTCCTACAGACGATTCTTCACAAGCACTTCGACGACGTGCGGATCGGCCAATGTGCTGGTGTCGCCGATCTGCTCCACCTGGTTCTCGGCGATCTTGCGCAGGATGCGGCGCATGATCTTGCCCGACCGCGTCTTCGGCAATGCCGGGGCGAACTGCAGCTTGTCGGGAACGGCAATGGCGCCGATCTCCTTGCGGACGTGCGTCATCAATTCCTTCCGCAGCTCCTCGCTCTCGTGCACGCCGTCTTTCAACGTCACAAACGCGTACAGCGCCTGCCCTTTGATGTCGTGCGGCATCGGCGCCACGGCGGCCTCGGCCACTTTCGGATGGCTGACCAGCGCGCTTTCGACTTCCGCCGTGCCGATGCGGTGGCCGGACACGTTGACCACGTCGTCAATGCGGCCCATCAGCCAGTAGTCGCCATCGGGATCGAGGCGGCAACCGTCGCCGGTGAAGTACAGGTTCTTGTAGAGCGTGAAGTACGTGTCGATGAACCGGTCGTGCGCGCCCCACATCGTGCGGAATATGCCGGGCCACGGCTTCTTGATACAGAGCTTGCCGCCCTCGTTGACACTGCACTCGGTGCCGTCGTCGCGCAAAATCACCGGCTCGACGCCGAAGAACGGCCGCGAGGCGCTGCCCGGCTTCGTCACGTGCGCGCCCGGCAGCGGCGTAATCAGGATGCCGCCGTTTTCCGTCTGCCACCAGGTGTCCACAATCGGGCAACGCTCTTTGCCGATCATCTTGTAATACCAGATCCACGCCTCGGGATTGATCGGTTCGCCGACCGAACCGAGCACGCGCAGCGAACTCAGGTCGTACTTCTGCGGCCATTCGTCGCCCTGGCGAATCAACGCCCGGATCGCCGTCGGCGCGGTGTAGAACACGGTGCACCTGAACTTCTGCACGATCTGCCAGAACCGGCCGGCATCGGGATAGGTCGGCACGCCTTCGAACATCACGCTGGTCGCGCCGTTGCACAGCGGGCCATAGACGATGTAGCTGTGGCCCGTCACCCAGCCGATGTCGGCGGTGCACCAGAAGATGTCGTCATCGTGGATGTCGAAGATGTACTTGTGGCTGACCGCACAGTGCAGCAGATAACCCGCGGTCGTGTGCACCACACCCTTCGGTTTGCCGGTCGAGCCCGAGGTGTAGAGGATGAACAGCGGGTCCTCGGCCTTCATCACTTCCGGCGCGCAGTCGGCCTTCGCCTTGGCCATTTCATCGTGATACCAAACGTCGCGTCCCGCCACCATGTTGCACGGCTCCGGGTTGCGTTGGACGACGATGATCTTCTGGATCGAGGGCGATTTCGCCGCCGCTTGGTCCGCGATGTCCTTCAGCCTGAGATGCTTGCCGGCGCGCAGCGAGACGTTGGAGGTGATCAGCAGTTTGCACTCGGAGTCTTGGATGCGGTCGGCCAGCGAATCGGCGCTGAATCCGCCGAACACCACCGAGTGGATCGCGCCGATCCGCGCGCAGCCGAGCATCGCAACCGGCAACTCCGGAATCATCGGCAGATAAATCGCCACGCGGTCGCCTTTCTTGACGCCGTGCGCCTTCAGCACGCTGGCGAACTTGCAGACTTCGGCGTGCAGTTGCTCGTAGGTGATCTTGCGCACGTCCTGCTCCGGCTCGCCCTGCCACAGGATGGCCACCTTCTTGCGGTTCTTCGTCTTGAGGTGACGATCGAGGCAGTTGACGGTGACATTCAACGTGCCGTCTTCAAACCAGGTGTGCTCGACCTTGCGCGCGTCGGTGTTCCAAATGTACTTGCGGCCGACGGTCGGCTTCTTGAACCAGTCCAGGGTCTGCGCCTGTTCGAGCCAGAATCCGTCGGGATCTTTGATCGAACGCTCGTACATCTTCTGGTACTGGGCAGCGTTGATGTGCGCGCGCTTCACGACTTCCGGTGAAGGCGGGAACGTGCGCTTCTCCGTCATCAACGAGGCGGTTGAGATCGGTGTCTTTTGTTCCGTCATGGTCTGCTATTCTCCTTCGCTTCCGGGCTGACAACTGTCCCAGCATCCCACCAAATTCCGCCCACTCTGTCAATTCCCAATCCCATCCGCCGCAATACGCTTGAATCCATGGCCGGGCGTCGGGCCTGTAGCCGCGGAACGATTTCGCGGTGCGTCCCAGCTACACAACGGCACGATCGCAGACGATGGTGGGAACGAACGGAGTCACAACTTGGGGGGCTGTTGCCCAAATGATCTTTCCGGTTGTAGCTGCGCTTCGCGCCGTCGCCAAAGCGCTATCCAGCCGCCGCAGCCGTAGCTGCTTTGGCGGAGGAGGCTGGCGCGTCGGCGACTGCGAAGCGCGGATTGTTCGTTTCCTGAAGGAATTCGGCGTTTCACAGAAACGCCGCCGAAAGGTGCGAAATATTCTAGACACCACCCTTTACCGCGTCGCACCTGCAAACCAAATTGACAGCCAAAGCCAGCAGGTCTAGTCTGCTTCCAGTTGGGTGGAGTCGGAGCCTCTGCCTTTTGCACCGCAATCGCGCGCCTTGACAGCAAGTGACTTTTCTCACTAAATAGCGCTCCCCGAATGTTGGAGAACGAACACGATGCTTGAATCACTCTTGAGTCCCCAGACCATCGCGGTGCTGGGGGCGTCGCGAACGCCGGGCAAAGTCGGCCACGAGGTGATCGCCAACCTGATCAACGGCGGCTACCAGGGCACGATCGTGCCGGTCAATCCCAAGGCCGACCAGGTTCTCGGCCGCAAGTGCTACCACGACCTGAAGGATTTTCCCGGCCGCGTTGACCTCGGCATCGTCGTCGTGCCGCTGGAGGCGGTGAAGGGAGCGATCCAGAGCGCCATTGACGCCAAGGCGAAGGCGGTCGTCATCATCACCGCCGGCTTCAAGGAGGTCGGCCCGGAAGGCGCGGCGCTGGAGCGGGAGATCGCGGAACTGTGCCGGGCGAACAGCGTGCGGTTGATGGGGCCGAACTGCATCGGCATCATCAACACGAGCCACAAGATGAACGCCACGTTCGCACCGATGATGCCGCCCAGCGGCCGGATTTCGGTGATCTCGCAGTCGGGGGCGCTGTGCGTGGCGATCCTGGATCTGGCGATGAATTTGAAGATGGGCCTCGGCAAAGTCATCAGCTTCGGCAACAAGGCCGACCTCAACGAGGTGGATTTCCTGCAGGTGCTGGCCGAGGATGACGACACACGTGTCATCGTCGGTTACCTGGAGAACATCACCGAAGGGAACAAGTTTCTGCAGGTCGCCGAACAAGCCGCGTCGCGCAAACCGGTCGTAGTCCTGAAGGTCGGCGTCACGCAGGCGGGCGCCAAGGCGGCTTCGTCGCACACCGGCAGCCTCGCCGGGGCCGACATGGCGTACGGCGCGGCCTTCAAACGGTCGGGCGTGATCCGTGCCGAGAACTTCGAGGCGCTGTTCGATTACGCAATCGCGCTGGCGATGCAACCGCTGCCGCGCGGCAACCGCGTCGCGGTGATCACCAACGCCGGCGGCCCGGGCATCATGGCCGCCGACGCGGCGGAGACCGCCGGGCTGAAAATGGTCACACCGGCCGAGCCGACGCGCAAAAAACTCCGCGAATTTCTGCCGGCAGCAGCGGCGGTCGGCAATCCGATTGATGTTATCGGCGACGCCGATCCCGACCGCTACGTCAAGGCGTTCGAGATCGTGCAGGAGGACGACACGATTGACAGCATCATCGTGGTGGTGACGCCGCAGAACATGACGCGGCCGCTGGAGCTGGCGGAGAAACTGTCAAAGGCGCACCGCGGCCAAAAGCCGCTGCTGGCCGCGTTTCTCGGCGGCAGCGAAGTGATTCCGGCTCGGGAGCGGCTGATGGCGCTGAACATCCCGAGCTATCCGTCCGCCGAGCGGGCGGTCGGCGCGCTGCAGGCGATGGATGATTACGCGGCGTGGCGGCGCCGGCCGCCGCGGGTGGTCACGCGTTTCCCCGTTAACCGCCACCGCGTGGACCGGGTGATCAACTGGCACGTGAAGATGGGCATCCGCCAGGTCAGCGAAGTGGAGGCCAAGGAAATCCTGCGAGCTTACGATTTCAACGTGTTGCCCGGCCATCTGGCCCGCAATGCCAAGGAGGCAGTGGACGCCGCCGACCGGATCGGCTATCCGGTGGTGATGAAAATCGTTTCCCCGGATGTCGTTCACAAATCCGATGTCGGCGGCGTGCGGATCAGTCTGGCCGACGCCGATCAGGTCCGCGATGCGTTCGACCTGATGATGCTGCGTATCCATCGCCTCGTGCCTGATGCCCACATTCGGGGCGCGTACGTCGAGAAAATGGGGCCGCCGGGCCGCGAAGTGATTCTCGGCATGACCCGCGATCTGCAGTTCGGGCCGATGCTGATGTTCGGCTTGGGCGGCATCTTCGTCGAGGTGATGAAGGACGTGACTTTTTATCTGGCGCCGATCACCGCCGAGGAGGCGATGCAGATGTTGAAGGGCACGCGCTCCTACGTGCTGCTCAAAGGCGCGCGCGGTCAGGCAGCGGTGGATTTGGAGGCCGTGGCCAGCGGGCTGCAACGCATCAGCCAACTGGCAACCGACTATCCGCAGATTACGGAACTGGACATCAATCCCTTCATTGTCGGCGAGGTGGGCACCGGCGGTTACCTGGCTGACGCGCGCATGACCTTGGCCAATGTGGACGGACATCAACCATGACTGAGAAGCGACCCAGCTACGACCCGAACTGGAAAGAGAAATACAAGGTGTCCATCGCGACGGCGGCGGAAGCGGTCGCGAAGCTGCGGCCCGGCCATCGCGTGTTCATCGGGACCGGCTGCGCCGAGCCGCTGGAACTGGTGCACGCGCTGACCAACCGCGCCACCGAGCTGCCCGACACCGAGATTTTGCATCTGCTGACCTTCGGCGAAGCGCCGTACGCGCACAAGGAGATGAGCCAGTATTTTCGCGTGAACAGTTTCTTCATCGCGGAAAACGTGCGGAACATCATCCAGGAAGGGTTGGGCGACTACACGCCGATTCACCTGTCGGACATTCCGCGGCTGTTCAACTCCGGGCAGTTGCCGCTAGACGCCGCGTTGATCCAAGTGTCGCCGCCGGATGAAGATGGAATGTGCAGCCTCGGCGTGTCGGTAGACATCGTCAAGAGCGCAACGGAGAACGCCTCGCTGGTCATCGCCGAGGTCAACCCCAACATGCCGCGCACCCTCGGCGACACGTTCATCCACGTCTACGACCTGGACGCGCTGGTGCCGTCGGAGGAACCGATCCACGAGGTTCCCTACGTGGAGGACACCGAGGAGGCTCAGCGCATCGCCGAGTACGTCGCCGCACTGGTTGAGGACGGTTCCACGATCGAGCTTGGAATCGGACGCATCCCGCATTCGTTGTTGCAGTTTCTGAAGGGCAAAAAAGACCTCGGCATCCACACCGAGATGCTCACCGACGGTATCGTGGACCTGGTCAAGGCCGGCGTCATCACCGGCGCCCGCAAGACGCTGGACCGGGGCAAGGTCGTGGCAAGCTTCTGCCTTGGTACCCGCAAACTGTACGACTTCGTGGACGACAATCCCATGTTTTCGTTTCGGCCGACCGAGTACGTCAACGATCCGTCGATCATCAGCCAACAGCACAAGATGGTGGCGATCAACACTGCCTTGGAGATCGATCTCACCGGCCAGGTCTGCGCCGATTCGCTCGGCACGAAGTTTTTCTCGGGCGTCGGCGGGCAGGTGGACTTCAACCGTGGCGCGGCCAAGGCGCACGGCGGCAAAGCCATCATCGCGTTGCCCTCAACCGCGCGCGGTGGCACCGTCTCCCGCATCGTGACACGCCTCAGCCCCGGCGCCGGCGTCGTGACCACGCGGGCAGGCGTGCATTACGTGGCCACCGAGTACGGCGTGGCCTACCTGCACGGCAAGAGCGTCAAGGAGCGGGCCATGGCGTTGATCAGCATCGCCCATCCGAAATTCCGCGCGCAACTGCTGCGCGAGGCCATCGAGACCAAATACCTCTCCGCCGAGATGGCCGACAAGGAAGGCAAGATCATCGTCGGCCCGAAGGAACTGCGCACCAGCTATCTGTTGAACGACGGCACGCAGATCAACTTCCGCCCGATCCATCCGACCGACGAGCCGCTGATGCGCGACCTGTTCTACAATCTGTCGCAGCAGACGATTTATTATCGCTTCATGAGCAATATGACGCACATCCCCCGGCGCCAGATCGAAGACTTCGTCTATATTGACCACCGCAATGAAGTGGCGATTGTCGGCACATTGCCGGCGGCCCACGGGGAAGACATCATCGCCATGGGCAGTTATTATCTCGACCCGAAAACCAACCGCGCGGAAGTCGCCTTCGTAGTGGACGACAAATGGCAGAAGCGCGGTATCGGCACGTTCCTGCTCAATTATCTCGCCCGCATCGCGCGACGCAACGGCATCAGCGGGTTCACCGCCGAGGTGCTGCGCGACAACCGGGCCATGCAGGCGGTCATCAGCAAGAGCAATTGCAAGGTCCGCAGCGCGCTCAGCGGCGACGTTTATCACTACGACATGGAGTTTGCGTAGATCGGGCTGTTCATGAACAGAAAACTCGAACTCGTCCGGAGACCTATTCTTTAGAGCCTGTCATTCTGAGCGAAGCGAAGAATCTCTGGTGCTTCCGCAGTCCCCCGAACGACTGAGACCCTTCGCCGCGCTCAGGGTGACATCTTATGGAAGTTTCTGGATGGGTTTCCATTGATGCGGCGTTTTGCCGTAAGGCGAGGGTTCGCCTTGCGGTCGGAACCGATTCTAACCCGATGCCAGAACGGCAGCGAGGGACTTCGAGAAAATGAACAACAGGAAACTGGCGTTCATCCATTCGCCGGACATCGAGGCGTTCACCTATCCGCCCGATTGCCCGTTCCGCACCCAGCGGGCGGCACGGCTGCGCGAGCGGCTCGCCTCCTTTCAACTGCTGACCGGCGAAGACCGCGCGGTCGTGGCGCCACGGCCCGCGACCCGTGCCGAGTTGGAGAAGTTTCATACGGCGCGATACCTCGACGAACTGCAGCGCGCCGCGGCCGGTGATCTGACCGTCGTCGGATTCGGCATGGGCCTGGGCGGACCCGAGACGCACGTTTCTCGCGACGTTTATGAATATCCGCGCTGGGCGTGCGGGGCGACGCTGACCGGTGCGCAGTTGATCCTGTCGGGCGACGCCGATATCGTCTTCAATCCTTCCGGCGGGTTCCATCACGCCGGCGCGGAGAAAGCGTCCGGTTTCTGTTACCTCAACGACATGGTGCTCGGTTGCCAGCGGCTGGCTGACGCCGGCAAGCGCGTCCTCTGCCTTGATCTCGATGCCCACCACGGCGACGGCACGCAGGAGGCGTTCTACGACCGCAACGACGTGATGACCATCTCCATGCACGAGAGCGGCAAGACTCTGTTCCCGTGGGGCGGGTTCGAGGATGAAATCGGCGAGGGGACGGGCCGCGGGTACAACGTGAACGTGCCGCTGCCGGCCTACACGTACGACGAGGCGTTTCTGTTCGCGTTAAACAGAATCAGCGTACCGCTGATCGGAGCTTTCAACCCCGACGTGCTCGTGGTCGAGTTTGGCATGGACACGCTGGCCGGCGATCCGCTGACGCATCTCGCCCTGACCAACAACGTTTATCCCGAAATCGTCCATCGCCTCCTGAGTTTCGGCAAACCAATCCTGGCCACCGGCGGCGGCGGCTACAACGTCGGGAACACCGTGCGCGGTTGGGCACTCGTGTGGCAAACATTCTGCGGGGAAGAAGATGAAAACGACCTGGGCGTCGGCATGGGCGGCGTGATGTTGCAGAGCACGGAATGGCTCGGTGGCCTCCACGACCGCGAACTGCCTGTCAGCGCCGAACAACGCGCCGCCGTGGAGCCGGTCGTGCGCGAGACAACCCAGAGGATTCGCCAGACCGTGTTCCCGCTGCACGAGTTGCCGGCGGATTCCTGAAGGCTTGCCCACCGCTGGCCCCGGCTTTATGCTGGCGCGCAGAAGATTATGAACCCGGAGCAAACCGAATCGCAATCGCTGTCCAGTCCGCTCATTCATCGCCAACCGCTGGTGGCGTACTTCTCGATGGAGATCGCGCTCGAACCCTCCATCCCGACGTACAGCGGCGGCCTAGGCATGTTGGCGGGCGACACGATCCGGTCCGCTGCTGATCTGCGCGTGCCGATGGTGGGGGTGACGTTGCTGTACCGCAAAGGCTATTTCTATCAGCGGCTTGACGCCACCGGTTGGCAGACGGAACAGCCGGTCGAGTGGGTCGTGGAGGACCACCTCCAGGAGATGGCGCCGCGCGTGGCGGTGATGTTGGAAGGACGGCGCGTGCTGATCCGCGCCTGGAAATACAAGGTGCCAGGCCCGGAGGATTTCTACGTGCCGGTCTATCTGCTCGACGCGGACCTGCCGGAGAACGCCGAGTGGGATCGCACGCTGACGCATTACCTTTACGGCGGCGATTTGTACTATCGTTTGTGTCAGGAAGTCATTCTCGGCATCGGCGGCGTGCGGATGTTAAGGGCGTTGGGGTATAGCGACATTGGCCGCTTCCACATGAACGAAGGCCACGCGAGCCTGTTGACGGTCGCCCTGCTCGATGAACAGGCGCAGAAGGCGGGGCACAAGGTCTTCAATCTCGATGACGTGGAGGAAGTGCGGCGCAAATGCGTGTTTACCACCCACACGCCGGTGCCAGCGGGTCACGACAAATTTCCGTTGGACATGGTGACGAGCGTCCTCGGCCGCGACGAGATGGCGGCGATGAAAGACGTGTTCTGCTGCGGGGACGAGTTGAACATGACGTATCTCGCGCTCAACCTGAGCCATTACGTCAACGGCGTCGCCAATAAACACGCCGAGGTCTCGCAGCTCATGTTCGCCCAATATCGCATCGACGCCATCACCAATGGCGTCCACGTGGCGACGTGGATGTCGCCTGCGTTCAAGGCGTTGTTCGACCAGCACATCCCGGGTTGGCGCACGGACAGTTTCAGTTTGCGCTACGCGCTGAGCATTACGCCGGAGAAAATCTGGAACGCGCACATGGAAGCCAAGCGCCAACTCATTGATTGGGTCAACCGCGAAACCAACGCGGGCATGGACCTCCACGATCTGACGCTTGGCTTCGCCCGACGCGCGGCGGCATACAAACGCGCCGACCTGCTGTTCTATGACATGGAACGGTTGAAAGACATCGCTGCCAAAACCGGCAAGCTCCAGGTGATCTACGCGGGCAAAGCGCATCCACAGGATCAAGGCGGCAAGGAACTCATCAAACGGATTTTCCAGGCGAGCGAAGCGCTCAAGGGTCGCGTCAAGGTCGCCTATCTCGCCAACTACGATTGGGAACTCGGACGATTGATGACCGCCGGCGTGGACGTGTGGCTCAACACGCCTCAGCCGCCACTCGAGGCCTCGGGCACAAGCGGCATGAAAGCCGCCGTCAACGGTGTGCCGAGCCTCAGCATCCTCGATGGCTGGTGGATTGAAGGATGCATCGAAGGCACGACCGGCTGGGCCATCGACAGCACCGCGCCGGCCGAAGGTGATCGCACCCCGCACGATGCGGCGTCGCTGTACGACAAGTTGGAGCAGGTTGTCATCCCGTTGTTCTATCGCGACCGTGCTCGTTTCATCGACGTCATGCGTCACGCGATTGCGTTGAACGGCTCATTTTTCAACACCCAGCGCATGGTGCTCCAGTACGTCCTGAAAGCCTACTTCCGCTGAAGGCGAATTGTCCGCCCAACGTGTGCGTGTCCATTGACAAGTAATCCTCGGATGAGCACACTGTACGGCATGGTCATCGGCGGGATGATCACGAGTCCGTTCCACTGAAAACGAGTTGGGAAGAGAGGCCATGACACTCTTTGTCGGCGCCAATCTGCTGCAAGTGGGCATCACCCGCTGGTGTCTGATGGGAGACATCCTTAAGAAGTTTGGCATAGGCGGCGCGTGCGGCGCGAAGTAGCGCCGCCACAGCAACGGAGGGATTGAGCAATGCAATTCGACGTTGTCACTTTATCACGCATCCAGTTTGCGCTGACAATCATGTTTCACTATCTGTTTCCGCCGCTGACGATCGGCCTCGGCGGCCTGCTCGTATCATTGGAATGGCAGTATCTGCGGACCGGCGATCGCCAGTTCGAGGAGGCGGCGAAGTTCTGGACCAAGATTTTCGCCATCAATTTCGCCGTCGGCGTCGCCACGGGCATCGTCATGGAGTTTGAATTCGGGACGAACTGGGCGACCTACTCGCGGTACGTGGGCGATGTCTTCGGCTCGGCACTGGCCGCGGAAGGCATCTTCGCGTTCTTCCTCGAATCGGGCTTCCTGGCCGTGCTCGTATTCGGTTGGGACAAGGTCTCAAAACAAATGCATTTCTTCTCGACCTGCATGGTGGCGCTCGGCGCGCTCTTTTCGTCCGTATGGATCGTGGTGGCCAACTCGTGGCAGCAGACGCCCGCGGGCTTTCACATCGTGCGAGAAGGCCTCAACGCGCGCGCCGAGATCACGGATTTCTGGGCGATGGTATTCAATCCGTCGAGCGTGCATCGGCTGCTGCACGTGTGGATCGGCGCGTACATCCTCGGCGCGTTCTTCGTGATGAGTGTTTCGGCGTATTACCTTCTGAGGGAACGACACGCCGAGTTCGCGAAGAAGAGTTTCCATTCCGCGTTGACCCTGGCCACCGTGATGTCGCTGGCGGCGCTCGTCCAAGGCGACTTGCAGGCGAAGAACGTTGCGGTTACGCAGCCAGCCAAATTGGCGGCGATGGAGGCGCGCTTCGAAACGGGAAAGGGGCCGTCGCCGCTGTATGTGTTCGGGCTGCCCGGCGAGAACGCGCGAAGAGTAGAACACGGTTTGGCGATCCCCGGCCTGTTGAGCTTCCTGGCGCATGGCAACTTCCGCGAGCCTGTCGACGGTCTGGACAAAGTCCCGCGCACAGATTGGCCGCCCGTGGCGGTGACGTTCCACTCGTTTCACAGCATGGTATGGCTGGGAGGCTTCTTCATCGCCATCACGCTCTTCGCAACCTACCTGCGTTGGCGCGGGACGCTGTTCGAGAAACGCTGGCTGCTGTGGGTGTTTGTGTTTGCGGTGCCGCTGCCGTACATCGCCAACCAGCTTGGCTGGGTGACGGCGGAGGTAGGGCGCCAACCGTGGATCGTGTACGGCATGCTGCGCACGAGCGACGCGGTGTCGAAAACAGTTGTTGCCAATCAGGTCTTGGGTTCACTCATCATCTTTCTGCTGATCTACGTCATGCTGTTTGCTGTTTGGGTGTATGTCTTGGATAGCAAGATCAAGCACGGCCCGGAGACGGTCGAGGCTGCTCCCGCCGTAACGTCACCGAGCGCATTGCTCGGAGTCGCGAGCCTGCGCGCGGGAACCGGCGGCGCGTCGTTGACGGCTGCCGAAGAGGGGCCGCCGCACCCGCCGACGAAAGGGAAAGGATAATCACCGTGGACTTGCACGTACTGTGGTTTGTGCTCCTCGGCGTTCTGCTGGCAGGTTACGCGATCCTCGACGGATTTGACCTCGGTGTCGGCATTCTGCATCTCTCGGTGCGCAAGGACGAGGAGCGCCGCATCCTGCTGAACTCCATCGGGCCGCTTTGGGACGGCAATGGGGTCTGGCTGGTGACATTCGGTGGCGCATTGTTCGCCGCGTTTCCCGATGCCTACGCCACTGTGTTCTCGGGATTTTACACCGCGTTCATGATGTTGCTGTTCGCGCTGATTTCTCGTGCGGTCTCGATAGAGTTTCGCAGCAAACTGGATACGCCAGCGTGGCGGATGTTTTGGGATGTGTCGTTCTGCGTCGCCAGCGCAGTTGCGACGTTTCTTTTCGGCGTGGCTGTCGGCAACGCCATCCACGGCGTGCCCATCGGCGCTGACGGCGAGTTCCGCGGTCGCTTCGTTGACCTGCTGCCTCCGTACGCGTTACTGGTCGGGTGTTTTACAGTCGCGTTGTTTGCCATGCATGGTTCGATCTACCTCTATCTGAAAACGGAGGGCGAACTGCAGAGGAAGATCCACGGTTGGATGTGGCGAGCGTTTGGTTTCTTTCTCGTGTTGTACCTGTTCACCACCATCATCACGCTGGTGGATCCCGCCACGGCGGGACTGGCAACGCGGAACTTTCGCGTGCATCCGTGGATGTGGCTTGTGGTCGTGCTCAACGTGCTCGCCGTTGCCAACATTCCGCGCGCCATTTACCTCGGCCGCCCGGGCTACGCGTTCGCGTCGTCGTGTGCCACAATTGCGGCGCTGACGTTCCTGTTCGCGGTCGCGCTGTTTCCCGACCTGATTCACTCCTCGCTGAATCCCGACTGGAGCCTGACGATCTACAACGCGGCTTCATCGGAGAAGACGCTGGCGATCATGGCGACCATCGCCGCGTTCGGCATGCCGTTCGTGCTGACGTACACGTCGGTGGTCTATTGGGTCTTCCGCGGCAAGGTTCGACTCGGAAAACTCAGTTATTGATCGGCATTCCGAGATGGAATCACTCCCAGATGCCGAGCTTGTCCGGCGTGCGCGGTCGGGCGGCCTTGACGCGTTCGAGGAATTGGTCAACCGCCACGAACGCCGCATCTACACCCTTGCCCGCCGCATCACCGCCAACGAACAGGACGCCGAGGACATGACGCAAGAAGCCTTTCTCAGCGCACTGGAACATATCGCCGAGTTCCACGAAGAAGCGAGCTTCGACACGTGGCTCTCGCGCATCGCCACCCACGCCGCGCTGAAGATCATCCGTAAACGCAAAGGTCTTCCCACCGAGCCTCTCGAAGAACGGGATGACCTGCCACATCCCCAATACATTGCCGACTGGCGCGAATCACCCGAGCAACTCGTCCAGCGCAACGAAACGGCGCGCCTGATTGACGACGCGCTGGCCAAGCTCGACGAAGGTCACCGGGTCGTTTTCCTCCTGCGCGATGTCGAAGGTTTGTCCGTGAAGGAAACCGCCGACGCACTCGGCCTGAGCGAAGCCAACGTGAAAGTCCGTCTCCTCCGCGCCCGGCTCCAACTCCGCGAACAACTCACCCGCGCCTTCGGCAACGAACGCAAGCGCGTCACCCCGTGCCAGCACTGATGATTGAAATGCGAGGTAGGGGCAGACCGCCGGGCTGCCCGCTTCGACCCATGTGAGAACGGGGTTTGTCTTTTCCCGCCGACTCCGCTCTGGTATTGTCGTCGGATCGAACCATGGATTGGATGGTGATAGCGCGCGAATTACAGGCGATCGGTCAAGCCGGCCTGCATTTTTCGAAAGACAGATTCGATACCGAACGGTATCAGCGAATCAACCGCCTTGCGGCGGAGATCTTGAGCGCCCATTCGAATCTGCCCGTGGAAGTTGTCCTGGCTTGGAACGCCCGGGAGTTCGGATATCCGACGCCCAAAGTGGATGTGCGAGCCGTCGTTTTTCAACAGGGGAAGGTGTTGCTGATCCGCGAGGACGCCGACGAAGGTCGTTGGGCACTGCCCGGTGGCTGGGCCGATGTCAACGAGAGCCCGACCGAGGCGGTGATGCGAGAACTGCAGGAAGAGACCGGATTTGCGGGTCGCGCGATGGGGCTGTTGGCGGTGTTGGATCGAGAGAAGCAGCGGCACGAACCGCCTTTCCCGTATCATGTTTACAAACTCTTCTTCCGGTGTGAGATCACGGGCGGCTCACCAACGCCGAATCCTGAGTCGTCCGCCGTCTCTTTCTTTGACACCCATAATCTTCCGCAGCTTTCCGTGTCCAGAGTGACGAAAGAGCAGATCCGTCGTTTTGCCCGGAAAATTCAGGAAGGCGACAGGACAACAGACTTTGACTGAAACCAGATCGGATAAGATGGTCCGGTAAATCCGGCGCCCGGGGCTTCGCCGCCCGAAACCGTTGCTTTCGGCCTGTAACCTTTCCTGTCTTCGCGGCTCAGTAGCGGTGAGATGAAATGCGAAGAACTATTGGCGCTGCTGAACGAGTACGTGGACGGCACGGTTGACCCGGCCATCTGCGACGAGTTTGAGAACCATCTGGCGGGCTGTAATCCCTGCCAGATCGTCGTGGACAACATCCGCAAGACCATCACGCTCTACAAGGACGGCAAACCTTACGAATTGCCCGCGCGGTTCCACGACCGTCTGCACGCGGTTCTTCGTGAACGCTGGAAGAAACAACGGGAGAAACCATCATGACCATCGAACGTTACATCCGCATCATCGCCGGCAGTTTTATTCTCATCAGCCTGGCGTTGGCCCATTGGGTCAGCCCGTACTGGCTGTGGTTCACAGCGTTTGTCGGCGCGAATCTGTTGCAGTCAGGCTTCACGAAATGGTGCCTGATGGAAGACATCCTGAAGAAACTCGGCGTCGGCAATGGTGCTTGCTGTCTGAACAAACCTGCCCCACCGGCCAACCCAAAGTGACGCAGGCGAGAATGCTATCGCCGCCGCCGTGGTCGTCGGCGCGAGCGTCATCCTCTTCGACCCGATCTTCCAAGGCTTGGCCATCTCCCTCATGGCGGGCGAAGTCGCCTCGCTTCTGTTGTCGCGGATGGCTGTGCCGGTGATCTATTACTTGGCGATGCGGAAACGGCCAGCACGTGAGCGGGATTAGCTCCTCCATTTCACCACGAAGCACACGAAGACCAGGAAGAAGAAATCAGCCACAGGCAAACGCAAATCAGCGCGGATCCTGAACGACCCTCGCCTTTAAGCGAGGGTCGTTCAGTTCAACATTTAAGTGAGTTGCATTCTTGCAGTGTATTCCGCCAGTTTAAACCGGAGCTTGCCTTTGTGCAGATCATTGATTACCAACTCACTAGCCCGAAACATGAACGATTTCGCTCCCGAAGTTAAGACAGAACTAAAGGCTCCAAGCCCGGCCCGACCGCCACGGTTGCTTGATCAGGTGCGTCACCTGTGTCGGCTGAAGCACCACAGCCTGCGCACCGAGCAGACGTACGTAGATTGGATCAGACGGTTCATCCTGTTTCACGGGAAGCGTCATCCCAAGGACATGGGGGCGGAAGAAGCCCATCAGTACCTCGAATACTTGGCTGTCAGGCGGCATGTGGCGGCGAGTACTCAGAACCAGGCGCTAAACGCCTTGGTGTTTTTGTACTGACTGCTGATCGCCATGAACGACATCCGCACAGTGCAGGAACTGCTCGGCCACAAGGACGTGGCGACGACGCAAATCTATACCCACGTGATGGCGCGTCCCGGCCTCGGCGTGCGCAGCTCCTTGGATGCGTGAAATGACAAAATCCAAACCCTGGCTGCCTTACGTCGCCCCGTTCGCGATCTACCTGGCGTTTCTCTCGGTGCAGTCGTCGCAGAATTTGGTGTGGGTTTATCCCGTGACGACAATCGTCGTCGCCGCTGCGCTCTGGGTCTTTCGCAAACACTATGAGGAACTTCGTTCGCCGATGTGGTGTAGCGGCGCTTCTGTGAAGCGCCGAGGACATGCGGACAGCGGAAGCTCTGCGCTTCACAGAAGCGCAGCTACAACGTGGTTGTCAGCCGTAGCGGTCGGCTTGTTTGTGATTGCGATTTGGATCGGGATCGATTCGTACTACCCCAAACTCGGAAAGGCCGAGGTATTCGATCCGAGCGGGAAATGGGTGTTCATCGGGTTTCGTGTGGTCGGAGCGGTCATCGTCGTGCCGCTGATGGAGGAGCTTTTCTGGCGGGCGTTTTTGATTCGGTGGCTGGTGAGAGCAGACTTCAAGCAAGTTCCCGTCGGAACGTTCAGTTGGCCGTCGTTTGCCGTCACGGTGGTGTTGTTTGGCGGTGAACATCGCGAGTGGTTGGCGGGTCTGATTTGTGGCGCGATGTACAACTGGCTTCTCTACAAACGCAAAGACGTGTTCTCGTGTGTCGTCGCGCATGCGGTGAGTAACGCGGCTCTGACGGCGTGGGTGTTGGCGCGCGGAGACTGGAAGTTCTGGTGAGATGAAGCGTGAGGCCCGCATCGTGGTGGGGGCGGCGCTGGCCGTGGCGGCGATCACCGTTTGGGTGCATTGGCCGTCTATCCATGGCGGGTTTCTCAATTGGGATGATGATCTGTATCTGGAGGAAGTGGCCCGGCATCCGCGGCTGACTTGGCAGACCGTCGCGTGGGCTTTCTCCGCGACGGTACCATTCTATTATCATCCGCTTACTTTCTTGTCCCACGTGGCGGATTATCAATTGTGGGGTAAGAATCCGGCGGGACATCATCTGACTAACCTTCTGTTGCACGGTCTCAATAGCGGTTTAGTGGTGCTGTTTTTGTGGATGCTGCTGGAAAACGTTGGCGCGTCATTTGGCGAACGGGTGGCGCTGGCGGGCGGCGTTGCGCTGGTGTTTGGACTGCATCCGTTGCAGGTCGAACCGGTGGCGTGGGTGGCGGAACGCAAGACAATACTGTGCGCGTTCTTCTCCCTGACCAGCCTTTGCGCGTACCTGCAACTGACACGGCGACCATCGAGTCGGCCTTGGCGATGGGCGATGACGTTGCTGTTTGTGGCGGCCCTACTGGCCAAGCCGATGGCGATGACGTTGCCGCTGGTGATGCTGGTGATGGATTTCTTCCCGCTGCGGCGGCACGAGATCATCGGGTGGCGGCGACTCTTGAAGGAGAAATCGTTGCTGTTCGGGTTGAGTGCACTTGATCTTGCGTTGACCGTGATCGGCCAGGCGCGCAGCGGTGCGGTAATGGCGATGCAAGCGCACAGTGTGGGAGAGCGGTGCCTGGCGGCGGCCCGCGGAGTTGTCTTCTATTTATGGAAGCTGACCTGGCCGGGATGGCTGTGTCCGTTTTATCCGCTGGGCGGAACGATGTCGCTGAGGCAGGCTGAGTTTCTCGTGCCTGTGATTTTGGTCGCCGTGATAAGTGTGCTGGTCGTTCGGCTCAGGAGACGCGCGCCTGCGTTGCTGGCAGCGTGGTGCTGTTACCTCGCGTTGCTGGTTCCTGTTTCAGGTCTGATGCAAGTGGGTTCACAGGCGGTGGCGGACCGGTTCATGTACCTGGCGATGCTCGCGCCGTTGCTGGTGCTGGGATGGGGCGGCGTCTGGTTATGGCGACGCGTGCGTGCGGCAGGTTGGTCTGTGTTGCTTCTGCTGTTGTGCGGCGAGTTGATCTTCCTTGTCGTCAGGACGCGCCAGCAGATTCCCGTGTGGCGCAACAGTGAAACGTTGTGGACCAATGTGCTCGGTCATTTCCCCCGGTCGGGGATTGCGCATGGTCATCTGGCCATGGCGCTGGCGGAGCAACGGCGCTTTGAGGAGGCACTGCCGTATGCGCAGGCGGCCTTGGCTGACATTCCCGATTATCCAGTGGCGCGCGCCACGCTGGAGGACGTGTGCTCTGAATTGGCCATCGCGCGCGTAGAGCGGCGGCAATTCGCAGAGGCGCTGCCTTACACAAGGGAAGCGTTGGAATTGAATCCCACGAATTCGTCAGTTCGCGCGATGCTCGGGCTGATTTATCTGAAGACGCGCCAATTTACTGAGGCGGCTCCGGAGCTGCAGGAAGCCTTGCGTCTGAACCCCGATTTGCCGGCGGCACGTTACAACCTGGCTTGTGCCTACAGCCGCCTCGGCAGGTTTGCGGAAGCGTTTGCGGCGCTGGAGAATCTTCTGCCGTCGCAACCACAGTTCGCGCAAGCCGCGACCCGCGACACCGAGCTCGCCGCTCTGCGCGCCGATCCCATCTATGGAGAGCGCCTTCGGACGTTGACCGGCGGCGCGCGCGTCCCATGAATGCCACAAGCACGAAATCGTGCCGCTCGCGCAACATTGCGTGGCTATCGGTGGCGATCGCAGCCCTGACGATCTTCGTGCATTGGCCTGCGGTGCACAACGGCTTCGTCTATTGGGACGATCCGCTTTATCTTGGAAAAGTTTCGCAGCTTAAACGCGTTTCATTCTCGGCGCTCGAATGGATCGCCACGGCGCTGCTGCCCCTGTATTACCACCCCTTGACGTGGCTCTCGCACCTCGTCGATTTTCAGTTTTGGGGCTGGAATCTAGCAGGCCACCACGCCTCGAGCGTGTTGCTGCATGGAATAAACGCAGGTCTGGTTTGCCTGTTGGTCTGGATGCTGACGGGCACGGTGGAGAATCTCTCCGACTCGACACGGCTCGCGATGGCTGCGGGGATCGCTGTCGCCTTCGGAATTCATCCTCTGCAAGTCGAGTCGGTGGCGTGGTTGGCCGAGCGCAAGACGGTGTTGTGCGGGTTGTTTTCGCTGATGTGTTTGTGTGCTTACTTGCGGGCCGTGAGTGTCGGCGCGCGCGCCCTACCAACCCCGACACCACGTGTGCGGGGCTGGTGGTGTGGGATGACATGTTTGTTCCTGGCGGCACTGCTATCGAAGCCAATGGCGGTGTCGTTGCCCGTCGTCATGCTGGGGTTGGATTTCTATCCGCTACGCCGCCAGATGCGCTCGGGCTGGCTGTCGCTGGTGAAAGAGAAAGGGCTTTTGTTCGCGTGCTGCGTGGCGTTAGGAGTCGTGACGATCATCTCCCAGTCCCGCGCCGGGGCGGTCACGGACCTGGCTGGATTCAACGCAACGGCGAGATGCTTTGTCGCCGCGCGCAACATCGTCTTCTACGTGTGGAAGTTGATCTGGCCCGCGTGGTTGTCCCCGTACTATCCGCTGGAAGGGAAAATCCATTTGGGTGACCCGGAATTTGTGGTCTCGATGATCGGCGTTGTCTCGATCACCGCGTTCGCGTTCTGGCGGCGCCGGCATATGCCTGTGGTTTGGTCCGCTTGGTGCATTTATCTGGCGTTGATCGCACCGGTGTCCGGGCTGATGCAGGTCGGCGGCCAGGGGGCGGGTGACCGATTTATGTATCTCCCAATGATTCCTGTTCTCGCGCTGGCGGCAACAGGTTGTGTCTGGCTCTGGCGACGCTTCAGCCTGGTCGGACGCAGCGCGCTGGCCCCGCTCCGAGCGGGGCTGGCTGGATTGCTGGGGTGTCTGCTGCTGTTTTATGGATTCCGGACGCGAGGTCAGATTCCCATTTGGCACGACGATGAAACGTTGTGGACGGCGGCGGTCAGATACTTTCCCAACTCCGTCCTGACGAATTGGAAACTATCGCTCGCCTTGATGGACCAGCATCGGTACGAGGAGGCACTGGTCCATGCGCAGAAGGCGGCGCGGCTGAACCCGACTTACGGTCCGATGCATGCGACCTTGGGGGAGGTCTACCTGAAAACGCACCAGTACCGCGAGGCGCTCGCGGAGTTGCAGGAGGCATTGCGGCTGAACCCGAACATGCGCGATGCTCAGTACGACCTGGCATGCGCGTACAGCCGGTTGAACCGTCTGGACGACGCCTATCGAACTCTCCAGGAATTGCTCGCGGTCGAACCGTCCTACGCCCGTGCGGCGGCCACAGACGAAGAACTAGCCGATCTGCGCGATCGCCCCGACTTCTCCGCCCGGGTGCACACCTTGCTGGGCGGCGCCAGCGCAAAGTAATTTTGATTTGTGCGCGGGCGAAGTCTATACTGCTCGCGGAGGTGTGTTATGGGAATACCGTCCAAGCTCATTGATTTCCTCAATCAAGGCAAGGTGCGCTACGAGATTCTGCACCACCCCGAAGCGTTCACCGCGCAGGAGCTCAGCGCCGTCGAGCACGTCAAAGGCAGACAACATGCCAAGGTGGTGATGGTCAAGGCCAACGGGGACAAGTTGATGGCCGTGCTGCCCGCCGATCATCGAGTCGATCTGGAAAAACTCGGCCAAGCCACGGGCCGACGCACGGCGTTGGCCACCGAAGCGGAATTCAAGGCTGTTTTCCCCGACTGCGCCGTGGGCGCAATGCCACCCTTCGGCAGTATTTACGACGTCGAGACCTACGTCGAGGAAAGCCTGACGCAAAATGATTACATCGTCTTCGAAGCGGGCACGCACAGCGATGCGATCAAGATGAGTTGCATCGACTATGAACGATTGGCCAAGCCGAAGGTCGCACGGTTTGCCGTAAAGCTGCACTAGCCGCGCCTTGTTCCCACTCGCCCATGCAACGCAAAGTGCGCGTCAGCGTCATCGGTCCTTCTGAAGCCACGCCTCAGACACTGGCGCTCGCAGAGCAAGTTGGCTCCGAAATCGCCAGGCGAGGCGCGATCCTGGTATGTGGCGGGCTGGGCGGCGTGATGGAGGCGGCGGCTCGCGGCGCGAAACAAGCGGGCGGACTGACAATCGGGATTCTGCCCGGCACGGATGCGTGGGACGCGAATCCATTTATCGATGCGCCGATTGTGACCGGTCTGGGCGAGGCGCGCAACGTCATCGTGGTGCGTTCCGCGGATGTTGTCATCGCCATTGGCGGAGCGTTTGGAACGTTGAGCGAACTTGCCTTTGCCTTAAAGCTCGGCGTGCCCGCGGTCGGCTTGGGAACGTGGCAGTTGCGCGCGCCCGACGGAAGCGAGCCGCCCATCATCCTCGCGGATTCTCCGACGGATGCCGTCGAAAAAGCCTTTCTGGCAATGCGGAGGCGACACAAATGACGCCGATCACCCTTCACGACTTATTGCGCGATGAGAAACTGCGGCGACATGAGTTCCCGGTTTGCGAGAAGAAGATTTTTCTGGCACATGCGGGCGTGAGCCCGTTGCCGCGTCGCGTCACGGAAGCGATGCAACGCTATCTCGATGCAGCGGCACGGGACGATCAGGAAGACGCATTGCCCGAACGGATCATCGGTGAGACGCGGCAGTTGGCGGGCAAACTGATCGGTGCCAGCGCAGAGGAGATCGCGTTTGTCGGCTCGACGTCGATGGGGCTGGCAATGGTCGCCACGGGGCTGGCGTGGCAGAACGGAGACAATCTTGTTTGCTATCGCGATGATTATCCGGCGAACGTCTATCCGTGGATGGATTTGCAAGGACGCGGCGTGCAAATCCGATTCGTTGAGCCAAAGCAGTATAGCGATGTGACAGTCGAAGACTTGGAACCAATCGTGGATGGTAGGACGCGGCTTGTCGCACTGGCCAGTACTCACTTTCTGTCCGGCTGGCGGTTGGACGTGGACCGAATCGGCCAGTTTCTCAAGAAGAAAGGGATCTTGTTTTGT
This sequence comes from Verrucomicrobiia bacterium, assembly GCA_049510215.1. GTDB lineage: Bacteria > Verrucomicrobiota > Verrucomicrobiia > Palsa-1439 > Palsa-1439 > JBEKZD01. The sequence goes on along the minus strand of JBEKZD010000009.1, from coordinate 27,284 downwards.
CTCGATGGCATTCAAAGTTTTGGTGCGTTGCACACGACTGTGCAACACGTGGACTTTGCGGCGGCGGACGCACATAAATGGTTGTTGGGACCGCTCGGCATTGCGATTCTTTACGTTCGCAAAGAGCAGTTCGAGCACCTGCATCCTCCTCTTGTCGGTTGGCGCAATGCAATCTGTCCCGATTACGTCACGCAGGAGAAATTAACGTTCTGGCCAGACGCGCGGCGCTACGAGCCCGGGAGTTTGAACCTGACCGGACTGGTGGGATTGCACGCAGCGCTGGAAATGATTTTGGAATTCCAACAAGTGGATGTTTGGGATCGTAACTTTGCTGTCGAAGCGTCACGATCTGGAACGTCTTCACGCTGAACTGATGCGGGCAAACGTAATCATGTCCCTGCGCCGTCGCCGCCGCGGCGTGCGCTGCTTGCGTGTGTCGGCGCACTTTTACAGTCGAGAAGAGGAAATCGAGCGACTGATCAGCCAAGTGTAACGCTCTGGCGTTGGATGGGTTGTGCCGCTAAAGGGCAAGAAAACACGGGAGAGCAAGCGGCGAAGAAAAAGCATTTTAGCTATTGACACGAAAGCGGACAACCTGTATTTTAACGCGACATGGTAACCCGCCGCGACGCGGGCCATACTCCCAACCGCGCGGGCTCGGACAAATCCTAATCAAAAAAAACGGAGGCAACAAAATGAGAAGACTTCTCAAAATGAAGCTCGGAGGCTTCACGTTGATCGAACTGCTCGTCGTCATTGCGATCATCGGAATTCTGGCGGCGATGCTGCTGCCCGCGTTGAACGCGGCACGCGAGAAGGCGCGTCGTGCCAATTGCTTGAGCAACCTGAAACAGGTCGGGGTGAGCGTCGCGATGTACGCTGACAACTACAATGGACGAACGCCGTGGGATGGCACCCAGAGCCCGGGACTTCCGGTCACTTCCTTTAATCTCATGAGCAACGTGCTCGGTTCGGCAAAGATTTTCGCTTGCCCCAGCAGCCGCGAGAGTGCTTCACCAACCTGGCCGCTTGGTGGTTCTACGAACGTTAGTTACAGCTATGTGCCGGTACTCGTGTGGCAGGACGTACCCGACTCGATCCTGGCATTCGATCGACCGGGGGTCGCCGGCGATAGCGTCCTAAGGGGACGGTATTCGGGTTGGAATTCGATGTCTCCTCACAAGCTTTCAGGGGGGAACGTTTTGTTCAATGATGGGCACGTTGAGTTTAAAACCGCGCTGCCCTCGGCGCCCGGGACGAACGGTACGCCCTACTATCTCACCCCTTAACAGCCTTCGTCGAATTGGAACATACGCGAACCCCGGCACCTCGGTGTCGGGGTTTGTGTTTTTCAGGGATTTGCCTTAGAAGGAATCCCGAACGGGTTCTTGCCCTTGCCGCAGATGCGCTCGCGAAAGCAGGAGATTGTCGGATTGCTGCTGGTGGCGACCTTGCCACTGGTCAGCTTCCCATTGAGCTGGCTGCCGCAGCAGGTTGCTCACGATCGTTTCATTGTGACGCTGCCGATTGCGGCGGTGGTGTTTGTGGGGCTGCTGCTGGTGAGCGCGCGCTGGGCATTGAGGAGTGAGCCGCCTTCCGCGCTTTTTTATGGCACCACGGGGAGCATTCCGCCATCGCTGAGGAAGGTCAGCATTTCCACTGCGATTTTCTGGCCTTCGATCCTGCTGTTGCTAAGTTGGCTGGTCTCGGTGCGCTACAGTCAACGCCCGTACATATCGATCAGCATTCTCCCGGCATTGCTGAGTAACTTCGCCGTTTTTCTTCTGGCAACTCGATTTCCCGTGGATGCTTGGCGAAAACTGTTTTGGGTTTGGTTGATTGCTGCAGCCCTGGTGGCAATCAACGGGATCGTGCGCATACGGACGGAGACGGAGGTTGTTTCCACAATCGGCAATCGGAATTTTCTGGGAGCCTACCTGGCTGCCTCGATCGCGCTGGGAGCGGCCCTGTGGGACAAACGCGCGACGGCGGTCTGTGCTTTGCTGCTGGCAGCGATGTGTCTCTGCCGATCGCGCGGGGCGTGGTTGGCTCTCGGCGCCACAGCATTGCTTTGGTTCTTCTGGGGCAATTCGGGACAGCCGACTGCGCGAGTCCTCTGGAGGGTTGTTGGCATGGCACTGGTAATCGCGGCGGTGTTTCTTGGACGCGGCTATGTGGCTCGTGAGTGGCGGACGGAAGTGCGACCGCTGATCTGGAAATCGACCCTGAGAATGATCGCAGAACATCCATTCCTCGGCCACGGGTTGGGAACTTTTGTGGCCGAATACCCGCAGTTTCGGTTGCCGGACTATTTCCTGCGCAGCCGAGCTGCGAATGTCACCGACCATGCGCACAATGAGGTGCTGGAAATTGCGGCGGAACAAGGTCTCCTCGGTCTTGTGGCAACGCTGTGGCTGTGGGGCGCAATCTTTTACGGCGGAATGCGCTCGCTACCCGCCTGGAGCGAACGGCGGCGATTGGGCTTGGGAATTCTGGGCGCGGCCACGGTGCTGCTGTTGCACGGGATGTTGGATGTCGGGCTGCGGTATCCCCCGAACCAGACCTTGTTTTGGTTCTTGCTGGGGTTGTTGGCGGGCGGCAGCGGACTGACCGAGGATGCGCGAGTGCGGGCTGGCATGCTCTCAGCCAATTCGGAGGTTACAGTGCGATTCCGCTCGTGGTTCACGCGAATGATCATTGCAGCGGTTTGCATTTTCAGCAGCGTTTGGATCACGATTGCTTCCGTCGTGCGGCCGGTGATGACCGAACTCTGGGAGCGCAGGGCACGAATGGCCGAGGAGCGCGGCGAACTGGCCGAGGCGGTTGCGGATGCCCAGCGCTCGTTGGAGTTCCAACCCTTTCATCCAACTGTACGCTACCTGTTAGCGGGCGTGCTCGAGAAGATCGGCGCGCGGGATCAAGCCATTGAACAATGCCTGCGCATCGAGGAACTCTCGCCCGATTACGCCGACGTCACGTACAACCTCGGCCGGCTTCACCTGGCGCAGGGTCAAGCTCAGCAGGCGCTGCCGTATTTGGGACGAGCAGCCCAGATCAATCCCTATAATGTAGACCGGCAAATCGCGCTCGCGTCTGCATACGCGCAGTTGGGCCAGACGAACTCCGCCCGCACGCATCTTGAAGACGCACTCCATCTCGATCCACAAAACGCAGCGGCGCGTAACCTCCTGACGGCACTCGAACAAAAGAAGTCACCATGACCGGCGCGCTGATCAACACGGCCACTGTGTTGGCCGGGGGTGCAGCAGGGTTGACGTTGAAATCGAAGCTGCCGGAGCGCTTGCAACGCGCCGGATTGCAGTTGCTGGGGATTGTGACGCTTGTACTCGGGGTGAAGATGGCGGTGGGCACACACAACTTGTTCGTGGTTGTGACGGCGCTGGCGGCAGGCATGGCCAGCGGGTCGCTGTTGAAAATCCAACAGAGACTGGAGCGTGCCGCGCAGCGGTTGCAGCAGCGATTCGTCAGCAACAGAGAATCCTCTAGAATCGCCGAAGGCTTCATCACCACGAGCCTGCTGTTTTGCGTCGGACCAATGACCATCGTCGGCTCGATCCAAGACGGGCTTATCGGCGACTACAAACTCATCGCCATCAAGTCGGCCATGGATGGCGTTGCCGCGATGGCGTTCGCCGCCGGGTTGGGCTGGGGCGTGCTACTGAGCGCGGCGACCGTCCTCGTTGTGCAAGGCGGCATCACGCTCGGAGCAAACGCGTTGAGCGGGTTTTTCACCGAACCGCTTATCACGGAAACGAGCGCAGTCGGTGGCGTGCTGGTTGTTTGCATCGGGATTGGCCTGTTGGGGCTGAAGAAACTGCCGGTGGCCGATTATCTGCCTGCGATTCTTTTTGCTCCGCTTCTGGCCCGGTTGTTTCAACGCCTTTGACAATCACCGCTGCGCTCGCGACTCTACGCAGCGGGTGAGAAGAATGAAACCGGGCATCCCCAGAAAAACCGTGTACCGGCTCAGCATGTATATGCGCTGCTTGGAGCAATTCCATGAGAACGGCGTGCAAACCGCATCGAGCCACAGCTTGGCACAGGCGGCGGGCGTGAAGCCGACCCAACTTCGCAAAGACCTGAGCAGCTTCGGTCATTTCGGCACACGCGGGCTGGGGGTGCGACGTCGAGAGGCTGCGCGACAAGATCGCCGAGGTCCTCGGCCGCGAGCGGCTGCAGCCTGTCGTGCTGGTCGGCGTCGGTCATCTCGGTTCGGCGCTGCTGGCGTACAAGGAATTTGAGAGAGAGGATTTCGAGATCGTGGCAGGGTTCGATGACGGTACCGAACGCCACCGGAGAAAAAGAGTTGTCCAACCGATCTATCGGTTGGACAAGCTGGAAAAATATGTTCGGCAGCACGGCATCAAGATTGGGATTATCACCGTGCCCCCCGCCGTCGCTCAAGACGTGGCCAATCGCCTCATCGCCGCCGGGGTCAACGCCATCCTCAATTTCGCGCCTGTCGTCCTGCGCGTTCCCAGCAACGTCAACTTCGGCATCGAGCTGGAAAACCTCAGCTACTTCCGCTCGCTCGCCGAAGGCTGAGATTGCCATGCCCAGTTGCCCGTGTCGAAGTCGAACCGAGGATGCTCCCCGGTACCAAACGCGACCTGGTCGTCGTGGTCCTGAGCTTCGACCATCAGGACAAGCCTGCTTGATCCCGTGATGGATTGCTGATGAATGAAGGATGCATGAACTCCGCCCAGACTCAGCGGCGGAGTCGCCGGAACCGGGCGGAAAACCCGACGCGGTCGTCCGAGCAATTGAAATCTGAAGGGGTGTGGATCTTGACGTCCCCTTTCTGCAGAGAAGCAACCGCCAAGTGCCGGGAGGAAAACCTTGCATCAGTGAGACGGTAAGCGTAGAAGTCCAACGGCATCACAGAATGCGAAATCTGGAAAGCAGAGATGTGATGTTGTTTGTCAAAGGCGCAAGGGGGTGGGAGCATTACTCCTTTCGATAAGCGACCATGTCCATGAGACGATGTCTTCCGAATGCGTTTGCCATCACGCTGCTCGTTTTTTTTCTCGTATTCTTCTACTGGGGTTTTCTGGTCGGACGATGTTTCATTTGGGATGACACGCTGACCGAATTCTATCCCGCAGCGAATTATTTCGCGAAATCAATCCGGCTCGGTCGGTTCCCGCTCTGGTTTCCCGGCGGACACGATGGGTCGCCATTCTATTCCAATCCTCACATGGCCGTATTCTATCCGCTGCAATGGTTCTTGATCCCATTCGTGCAGAACGGACGACTGCCCTTTCTGGTGTATCAGCATTACATCTTCGTGCATTACTTGTTCGGGGGCCTGTTCATGTATGCGTTTCTTCGGCAACTCAAGCTCGGCCCGATTGCCGCGTTGAATGGCGCGGTTGTGTTTTGCTTTTCGGGTTTCGCCTCACTTCGGATTGTGAACTTCGTATTGTTTCAAGTGTATGTGTGGCTTCCATTGCAGCTTTGTTGCGTCCATCGTTTCACGTCCACTGCCAGCCGGTGGGCGTGGCTCGCACTGGTCGCCGCCATGGCGATGTCGCTGTTTGCAGGGGATCCGCAGATTACGGTCTACTGTTGGTATCTGGTGGTGGCATATTGGTCGTATCGCGCTTACCGGGGATGTCGAAGGGAGGATCGAGGTTGGCACGCTGCCCTGCGGCAATTTGGATTGGTGGAGGTGCCCAAAATCGTGGGAACGTTCGTCCTCATCTTCGGTATTGGTGCGGTCATGCTGATCCCCACAGCGCAAAACTGGCTGTACACGGAGCGACCGAGCCACTCGTTTCGAACCACCGCTGACACGTCGTTGCCATATCATGGACTCCTGACGCTCTTGGTGCCAAACTTTTTTGGGAGTATGCGGATGGCCGGTTCCCCCGTCGCATTCTGGGGTTTCGATCCGCACAACGTGACGGTTGCACAAACCTTCGCTGTCAACGCGTCGGTTGGCTTCTGGCAGTACTGGGAGTTTGGCGCGTACGCGGGTCAAGTTTTCTGGTTGGCCATTCTGTTGATTCTATTCAACTGGAAGCATGTCGATAACAGAAAAGTGGTCGGATTTTTTCTGGCTGCGTGGCTTGCGGCGACGTGGTTCATGCTGGGACGGTATGGTGGACTCTTCGACGTTCTGTATTATTTGCTTCCCAGTGTGCGCATGTTTAGAGCACCGGTGAAAATGGGGTGCGTTGCGACGTTTGCCGCCGCAATTCTTACTGCTTACGGCGTGGATTTGTTGTCACGTCGTGAGAGGAAGTTGCGTTTTGGGGTCGTGCTATTCGCCGTGGTTGGTTATGTCGGTCTTGTTTCGGCGTTGTCTTTCGTCCGCATGGGACACTTCTCCACGGCGCTCGAAGCCAGCTCCAGGCTCGCTTGGTCGCGCCAGGAGGCCTGCTATGCCTTGGGGCTTTTTCTCGCCTGCGCTTGTGCGGCTTTTATCGCCAGACGGGTTCGAGGGCGCTCCATGCAAGTTATGAGCCTGTGCGCCATCGCGGTCATCTCGGTTGCTGATTTTTATCACGCATATGGAAGTTTCCAATGTGGTGACTGCAGCCCTGATGAGTATTACCCGGAGAATAATCGACTGCTGACACTTTTGGAGGATTACCGTGAGCAACGGGGCCCGTTTCGTTTCGGGCAAATCATCATGGGTCAGATTGGCGAGGAACTGGCGACCTTTCGGAATCTGTCGTATTTTCACGATTTCTTGGAAGTGCCAGAGTGTTACGTCGGCTTCTCCCTGAACAACATTGGAAAATTCCAGGGCATCACCAACGAGGCCGCAAAGGTAGCCATTCAAAACGTCAAGGTCGTCATCGAAAAAGACGAGCAAGGAAAGGAATGGCTGGGCACCCGGCCGGACGCACTACCGCGCGCAAGGTTTTTCACGAAAATTCGCTCCTATGATTCCCGCGCAGCCCTGCTGGTCGCGTTGGAGCGGGGCGAGATTGACTGGCGCAAGGAAACGGCAGTTGGTGAGCCGCTTCCTGCGGACTTGTTCCGCGGAGACGGACGGTCTCACGTGACCGGCACCAACGACGAAGTTCAATTCATTGGCAGGACACCGGAGGAATACTCAATCTTGTACAATGTGAGCCAACCGGGCATCGTGTTCGTGTCCGAGACGTTTTATCCGGGTTGGACGGCGAACAACGGGCACGTGAAACTAATCGAGGTGTTCGGTGCGTTCCAAGGTCTTGTCATCCCCGAAGGCGGTCGCGGGCAGATCACCGTGCGTTTTTCGCCACCAATCCTGAAACTGGGATTATCGATCACAATCTTGAGTGCCGTCGCAGTCGGTTGTCTGGTGATCTTCGGCAAATGGAGCAAGCTTCAACCGTTGACACACACGTGATGAAATCGCCACGCCATCCAGCAAGCCGGTGGACGGCTGGCCAGCTTCAGGGAAAACTTCTACAGGACGTCGCAGACATCGGCTTCGTGGCGCGTAAGATTCAGCAGAAACGCAAACAGCGCCTGTGCATCGTCGTCGTAAAGACGCTCCAGTTCAGAAGGCGTCGCCATCAGTCCAAGAATAGACGCAACCATCGTCGAAATCTGTCTGAAACCACACTCGCTTCATCCGTGTGCCGCACAACATCGCCAGCAACGTCAATCTCGCCATCGAGCTGGAAAACCTCAGCTACTTCCGCTCGCTCGCCGAAGGCTGAGGCTGCGAGAACCAAACCCAATCGCCGTCCTTGAAGTCCCGACCTGAAGATTCCTCGCCCTTCAAGAGCGCGAACTCGCCGCCGTCGTCGGTCTGGTTCCAGCCAACCGAGTAGAGCACGAACTCGCTGTCGCCCGTTCGCCGATACTTGAGCGGCTGACCGTTCATCACGTCGTTTGGCAGCTTGGTAATGAACTGTGGAACCAAGGTGTCGAGCCTCTCAGGGAACTGTCCATGTGCCAGCCGATACCGCTCCAGGCCGCATGCGATCACCGCTTCGTCAACCGCTACCTGTGTCCGCGCAAAGTGCAGGCACGCCTTGGGCTCCACAGACACAAGCGTTGCAGCGAAAATGTTGTAGGGTGTCCGGTGCGTCGCCTCAAGCTGGCGGTCGCTGGAATCCGCCCTTCTCGGGTCGACCCGATGTTCGGCAAGGTTGAAAACCGGGAATAGCTGGTTCTCATAGAAACGGTTAGCGGTGACCAGATTTTGATACAGAGAACACCTCAGCATCAGCAGCGTGCTCGCTGCTACGGCAACCACCCGTCCACCCTCGTCTTCTCCGACGAGAAAGCCTAGCAGTTCTCGAGGATCAACAATCGCCCGCTCCAAAGTATCATTGAGCTCTGCACGCTCGCCCTGCAATGTCCGCAGGCCGCTCAACAGAAAATCCATTCGCTGTAACTCACTTTGGAACATCGCCAGTTGGGCATCGGACCACTGATGCCTGACAAGACCTTCCCAAGCTGGATCGAAACCAAGCTGCAAGATCGCCATCCGCGTTAACTGGGAGACGAGCAACGGTTCGCCCTTCAGCGAACCTGCAAGGCGAAAGATCGTTTCAGTATCTGCAGCGGCGTCGTCAGTTTGCCCGCGGAGCAGGGCGAGATGGGCCCGAGCTGCGTAAATGCGTGTGAGTTTTCTTAACGTGTTTAGATGTAACAGCGGTGCGTGAATGCCGCTTTCGTATTGAATGGGGAAACAGGAGTACGGTCTTCGGCAAGCGGAACTGACCTCTTCCAATTCGGGTCTTACGTCGTCAAGCCTCTGCACCGCGTTCGTTGCGCGAAGGTAATCGTTCCAAGCCTCCGTATCAGCAACGCGTCCGATCGGCCAGTTTCCAATAGAAGGACACGAGCGATCCTCTATTATGTCAGCAGAGGCGAGCCGCTTGGCTAGTTGCTGGGCGTAGTCTCCCGCTTTCGAAAACAGCGGCTTCAGCAACGGCGTCATGGCGAAATTCTGGTCGTCGGGCACCGGCGGCGGGGCCAACGCGGCCAGACTGAGAAGTTCGCCGCGCGCTTCCAGTTCACGCTTGTACCTCTCCCACGCGTGTTTGCCGCGCCAGTTCTCCTCGGCAATGACCAGAGCCACGACTGCGACGAGGCAGCCGATCACCAAGAGCAGGCGACGGAGAAACTTCTTCGTTTGTCACTCCTTTCGGGAACCTAACCGCGTTTTACCCGGGTGCCGTCGTTGTCGGCGTGGAGGATGTGCGTGTCGCAGCGGATGCGGTCGCGGGCGAAGATGCCGGCCATTGCTTCGGCTACGGCTTTTTCCTTCTGGTCGGTGATGCAAACGATGCCGGGGCCGGAGCCGCTGAGCCAGCCGCCGAGCGCGCCGGCTTCGATGCCGGCTGCGATGATGTCGTCGAGTTGCGGCATGAGCTTTTTGCGGTAGGGCTGATGCAGTTTGTCCCCGAACAGCCCGCGCAACAGCGAGAAATCGCCGGAGGCGAATGTGGCGGTCAACAGCGCGACCCGGTTCAGGTTCTCGACGGCGTCACGCAGGGGAACTTGTTTGGGCAGCAGCACGCGCGCTTTCTCGGTGGACACTTCGAATTCCGGTATGCAGCAGACGAATTTCAGTTGCGGCGGCACGCTGAACCGACGGTAGCGAACAGTGCCGTCGATTCGCCCCGAGACAACAAAACCGCCGAACAGGGCGGGCGCGCAGTTATCGGAATGTCCTTCCAACTCGGTCACGAGGTCGAGCATCTGCGCGTCGGAGAGCGGGCGGCCATCGGTTTCGTTGAGCGCGAACACGATGCCGAGACGCAGGGTGACGCTGGAGCCGAAGCCGCGGGAGATGGGCACATCGCCTTTGATTTCGGCCTGGACGCCGTGTTTCTTGACTTTGCTGCGCGAGAAAAACGCGTCGGCAGCCTCGCGCGCCATGGCGAGCGCCAGCGGGGAGTCTTTCGCCGGGGTGGCGCCGACCAACTGCACGACTGGTTCGTCCGCTTCGCGGATGGAAACCTGATTGTGCAACTTCAGAGCAATGCCGAGCGTGTCGAACCCCGGACCGAGATTCCCCGTCGTAGCCGGCACGCGGACGGTAACGGACGGTTTTCTCATCGGGGCGTGATATTGCACAGGCTGGCCGGGCAAGTCAATCACTCGCGGCACGCGGTAGTGTCCTGATTTGCAGTTTGGAGGGACGCGCTCCGTCGCGTCCGTTCGCGAAATGCGGCCACGACAGAGCGTGGCCCTCCAGATTAGGACACTACCCGGCACGCACTTCAGTTGACTTCCCACCGGGCGAACCGCTACTCTGCGGCGAATCGTTTGAACCTCAGGCGACTGGATGGAACCGTTACTTTTTTATAGCACCAACGGCAAAGCCCCACTTGTGGGCTTGCGCGACGCCCTGCTCAAAGGTCAGACTCCCGACCGCGGCCTATACCTGCCACAGCGTTATCCCCGACTGACGACGGAAGAGATCGCGGCGTTTGCCCGCCAACCTTACCCCAAAATCGCCTTTGAAGTGCTGCGCCGGTTCACCGTTGGCGCGGTGGACGACGCGACGTTGCACGCACTTTGCACCGACGCCTACAACTACGATGTGCCGCTGGAACCGGTCCATGGCCGGGTGCGCGTCATGCGGCTGGACCGGGGGCCAACCGCCTCCTTCAAGGATTTTGCGGCGCGGCTGATGGCGCGGCTGATGGGCCGGTTTGTGCGCGAAGCGGACCGGACGTTGACGATCCTGACCGCCACCAGCGGCGACACCGGCTCGGCCGTGGCCAGCGCGTTTCACGGCGTCGCGGGTATTCGCGTGCTGGTGCTGTTCCCCGTCGCCGAGGTCAGCGACCGCCAACGCAAGCAGATGACCACGTTGCGGGACAACATCCGCACCATCGCCGTGGACGGCAAATTCGACGATTGCCAGGCGTTGGTGAAACGCGCGTTTGCCGACCCGGCGCTCACTGCAATTCCGCTGTCGTCGGCCAACTCCATCAACATCGGCCGGCTGCTGCCGCAGAGCGTTTACTATTTCTACGCCGCGTCACGGCTGGCCCAACCGGGCGAGCCGCTCGTGATTTCCGTCCCGTCTGGAAATTTTGGCGACATGATGGGCGCGGTCATTGCCCGCGAGATGGGGCTGTCCATCCGCCGGCTGGTCGTGCCGGTGAACGGCAACAACGAATTTCCGCGGTTCCTCGAAACCGGTGTTTACGAGAGAATCGTGCCGTCGCGGAACTGTCTCTCCAACGCGATGAACGTGGGCCATCCGAGCAATCTGGCCCGGCTGGTCGCTATCTACGGCGGCCAGATGGACGAAACCGGCCAGATTCATCGCGCGCCGGACATGGCGCGGCTGCGCGGCGACTTGTTCTCGACTTCGGTGTCCGACGAGCAGACCCGCGCGACGATCAAACAGGCTTGGCACGACCACCGGCTCCTGCTGGAACCGCACGGCGCCGTCGCCTGGCGTGGTTTCCAGGATTTCACTCAGGCCGAACCGTTGGGCGATTCGCCCGCGGTTGTGCTGGAGACGGCGCATCCGGCCAAGTTCCCGGAAGAAATCGAGCGTCTCCTCGGCTTTTCGCCGGAGATGCCGCCGTCACTCGCGGCACTTGATAAATTGCCGGAGGACTACGACCGTATGGCCGCCGATTACGATCAGTTCAAACAATACCTGATCAATAATTACGGCCACCGATGAAATACATCATTATTCTCGGCGACGGCATGTCGGATTATCCCATCGCGTCTTTGGGCGGCAAGACGCCGTTGCAGGCGGCCCGCAAACCCAACATGGACCGCATCGCGCGCGAGGGCCGTTGCGGTTTGTTCAAGACCATCGAAGAGGACATGCCCACCGGCAGCGAAGCCGCGAACCTATCGGTGATGGGCTATGACCCGCGCCAAGTGTTGCAGGGCCGCGGCGTGCTCGAAGCCGCCAGCATGGGCGTCGAAATCCGCGACGACGACATGGCGATGCGCTGCAACCTGATTTGCCTGTTCGACGACGGCCGCATCAAAAACCACTCCGCCGGGCACATCAGTTCGGCCGAGTCCGACGACATTCTCAAGACACTCCAGAAGGAAATCGGCTCCCCGACCCTGAACTTTTACACGGGCGTCAGTTATCGGCACCTGTTCGTCGGCAAAGGACTCGACCCGCGACTCGATTGCGCCCCGCCGCACGATCATCCCAATGAACCGGCGGAAGGTCTGCTTATTCGCGCCAAGGTTCCGGAAGCGCAACCGACTGCCGACCTGCTCAACAACCTGATCCGCCGGTCATGGCCGATTCTGAAGGATCATCCGGTCAATCAACGCCGTCGTGCCGCTGGCAAGGATCCGGGCAACTCGATCTGGCTGTGGTCGCCCGGCAAACGTCCGAAGATGTGGACGTTCAAGGAACGGTTTGGCGTCACCGGAGCGGTGATTTCTGCGGTGGACTTGATTCGCGGCATCGGCGTTTATGCGGGCTTGGAGGTGCTCAAGGTCCCCGGCGCTACCGGTCTTTCCGACACAAACTACGAAGGCAAAGCCGATGCCGCTCTTGCGGCACTGGCGCGCGTTGATTTCGTATACCTCCATGTCGAAGCACCCGACGAAGCCGGCCACGACGGCAACCTCGACCTGAAAATCCGCACCATCGAAGACCTCGACGCCCGCTTGGTCGGTCGCATTCTGACGGGCCTGGAGAAACAGAAGATGGAAGCGGTCGTGGCGGTTTTGCCGGATCATCCGACGCCAGTGGAAAAGCGGATTCACGCTCGTGACGCTGTCCCGTTTGCCATTCGCGATCCGCGTCAAGCGCCGGACGAAGTTCAGTGTTTCGACGAGCAAAGCTGTGCCGCCGGTGCATTCGGAACGGTTCACGGCGACGAGTTCATTCGCGCCGTTTTTCAGAAGTAACGGCACAGGTTAATAGTTGATGGTTCATGGTAAATGAGGCACGATGAGCGCGTTGGCGGCCATCAGCCACTAAACATAAACCATTCTGCCAAAATGTTGACGCGGTTCTTCAAGGTGCGCGAGCGCGGGACGACCTGACCCAGGGGATTTGCGTATTTTCAGCCGGGAGGTACCGATGAGAGGAAAACTGTTCATACTGGCCATGACGGTCTTAGCTGGTGCTGTCTCTCTGGCAGGGCAAGAAAAGGAAGTGAGGCGCCTCGATGGCAGCAACGTCAAGCCAGTTGAAATTGACGAAACGGTGACGCGCCTAATGAAAGCGGCGGAAGTTACGGGCGTGGGCCTTGCGGTCTTCAGCGAAGGTAAGATTGCCTACCTAAAGGCGTTCGGAGTGCGCGACAAAGAGAAGAACCTGCCGCTGACGGTGGATTCAGCAATGTCGGCGGCTTCGTTCACCAAAGTGGCGTTTGCCTACATGGTGATGCAGCTTGTGGACAGTGGAACCCTGGATCTCGACAAGCCGGTGTACCTGTATCTGCCGAAGCCGCTGCCGGAATACTCCAAATACAAGGACTTTGCCGATGATCCCCGCTACAAACAAATTACAGCGCGAATGTTGCTAAGCCACACCAGCGGGCTTCCGAACTGGCGGGTGTTTGAGGAAGATCGCAAGCTGAGGATTCATTTTGAGCCGGGCTCGCGGTACGCGTATTCAGGGGAAGGAATCGTCCTACTGCAACTGGTCGTGGAGACGATCACCAAAGAGCCGCTGGAGGAGCTGATGCAGGAGCGCGTCTTCCAGCCTCTTGGGATGAAGCGAAGCAGCATGGTCTGGCAGGACCGCTTCGAGAGTGATTACGCGAATGGCTATGACGAGTACGGACGCTTGCTGGGTCCGCAGAAGCGCCAGAATGCGGACGCAGCGGGCTCCATGCTGACGACGATCAGCGATTTTGCGCGGTTTGCGCAGGCTGTGATGCTGGGGCAAGGAGTGGGGAAGAAAACCCGGGAACAGATGCTCAGCCCGCAGATTCAGATCTTGTCAAAGCACCAGTTCCCCACCTTGGCGAACGAGACCACGGACGAGAACAAGAAGATCCGGCTTAGCTACGGACTTGGTTGGGGGCTCTATTGGACGCCCTACGGGAAAGCGTTTTTCAAAGAGGGGCACGACGAGGGCTGGAGGAATTATACGGTCTGCTTCGACAAAGAGAAGTCCGGGATCGTGTTGATGACGAACAGCGGGAATGGCGAGGGCATCTACAAAGAGCTCTTGGAGAGCCTGCTCAAGAATACGTTCACGCCGATCGAATGGGAGGGCTTTACGCCTTATGACCGGCTGCCACCGCGCAAGGTGCATAAAGAAGTGCAGGTCGATCCCAAGCTGTTCGATGGATATCTTGGTCGCTACGAACTGGCGCCGAATTCCATCTTGACCGTGACGCGGGAAGGCAATCACCTTTTTGTACAAGTGACTGGCCAGCCCAAAGCCGAGGTATTTTCAGAGAGCGAACAGGACTACTTCTTGAAGGTCGTCGACGTCCAGATCACGTTCGAAACTGACAGCCAAGGCCGGGCGACTGGCCTGATCCTGCACCAGAACGGCCTGAACCTGCCAGCAAAGCGAATCGACTAGGCTGTTCGTTCATTGCTCGCTATGAGGTGTTGATTTCGACGCTCGAGTTGAGCATTCGCGGTTACCGTCGTACACGGACCAGAAGTGCATCAGTTTGCGGTTAATGAAAATAAGATTGAAAAGGGATCAGGTCTCATCATCAAACAAATCACGTTCTGCACTTCATTTCTCGCCGACTGTGCTTGACACAATCCTCTCACCGTTACGCACCCGTCAATTCCCAGATGCCTGATGCTGAGACCAACCTCATTGCTTCCGCGTTATCAGAAAAGGAAGGCAATAGGGTCTAGGTCTCAACAAACAACATTTGGAGGGATTGCGCTGGTGTGGCTGGTGACGGCCGGATCCACACCCTGCACGTTCCGCTTCGAACGAGTTGCTCCCGTTGGGCGCTGGGACGACGGCAAGACCCACGCGGCGCGGCGACGATTGGGAGCCGGTGACCGGCTGCCGCGCGCCATTCGCTGAAGACCGGGTTGCTTTTGGCCCGGATTATTCGCGAAAGTGTCGCGAATAATCCGCCCCGAAGGGCCGACAGTCCGCCGCCCTGCGGATTGTCGGGGCTGCCCCGACGCCGACACCGTGTCGGCGTCGGCCTTGGCCGAAGTCCTTCGGCCGAGGTGCCTTATTCACGAACGGCCCTCGTTCGTGAATAAGGCAGGTTGGCAGGCTGACTGGAGTTGACGTTGCGAGATAAAGCCGCATATTACTGGAATTAAGCAAGTCACGGGGCTTGTGAATCTGGAAACGAACGAGGGATGACATTTAGTCTTACAATTTTGCTTCGCAAGGTGCTGATTGCCTGCATTGGCGTCATGGTCGCAGCCGCCACCGGGTACGCGGCCACCGAATACGTCGAAGGCGAAGCCCTCGTGACGTTCAAAGAGGCGGCGGATTTGCCGGCCGCCCGGCAGGCGCTCCAAAAGCACACACTGTCGTTGGCGAAACATTTCAAAGAGCTGTCCGAGCACCGGCACCGGCAGACCGGCTTGGTGCGTTGGCGAGGGCACACGACGGCGGCGCTGATTGATGAATTGAAACAAGATGCATCGGTCGAAACCGTCGAACCGAATTACCTGCGCTGGGCCACCGCATCGGTGCCGACGAATTGCGCGTTGTTCGCGCAACAGTGGGGACTACAGAATACCGGCCAGGTCGTCAACGGCGCGGCCGGAACCGCCGGCGATGACATCCGGTTCGTCAGCGCATGGAGCTTGGCGCAACCGGCGGCGGGCGCGGTGGTCGTGGCAGTGATTGATACCGGGGTGGATTACACGCACCCGGATCTGGTCAGCAACATGTGGACAAACGCCGGCGAAATCCCCGGCAACGGCGTGGATGATGACGGCAACGGCTACGTGGATGATTATTACGGCTACGATTTCGCCGACAATCTACCGGATCCTATGGATTCGGGTTTGCACGGCACGCACGTGAGCGGCACGATTGCCGCCACGGGAATACCCTCGGGCGTGGTCGGCGTCAATAACCAAGCCAAGATCATGGCGCTGAAAGCTTCCAGCGACGGCAACACGTTAAGCGACGACGCAGTCATTGAGGCCATCCAGTACGCCACAATGATGAAGGGCCGTGGCGTGAACATCGTCGCGATCAACGCGTCCTTTGGCGGCGGCGGCCAGAGTGTCGTCGAAAGCGCCGCCATCCAATCCGCGGGCGACGCCGGCATCATCTTTTGCGCGGCGGCCGGCAACGACAGCGTCAACAACGACACGACACCCACCTATCCGGCCAGTTACCGGTTGCCGAACATGATCGTGGTTGCCGCCAGCGATCAGAACGATGCTTTGGCGAGCTTCTCGAACTACGGGATCACGACGGTGGACTTGGCAGCGCCGGGGGTGAACATTTTGTCCACGATTCCCATCGCAGTGGGCGGCACCACCGCTGCCGTCAGTCAGGCTTCCGTCACGTATGCTGCCAACGGATTGACCTATGCCGGCATCACGACCGGCATTACCGCGACCGTGTACGATTGTGGGACAGGCACTTTTCCCGGGAATTTTCCGGCGGGGGTGAACGGCAACATCGCGCTGATTGAACGCGGCACGTCCACGTTCTCCACCAAGGTCTCCAACGCCATGGCCGCCGGAGCGCGCGCGGCCATTATCTACAATAACGTCACCGGTAATTTCCAAGGCACGCTTCAGTACTCCAATAACTGGATCCCCGCCGTCTCCATATCCCAAGCCGACGGTCAGACCTTGCAATCGCAGCTGCCAACGACCGTGACCGTCGTCAATTCACGCGACCCTACCCAGATTTACCAGTATTTGGACGGCACGTCGATGGCCACGCCGCATGTAGCCGGGGCGGTGGCGTTTGCCGCGATGAATTATCCCGCCGAAACCGTTGCGCAACGAATCCAGCGCATCCTTGCCAATGTTGATGCCGTGGCCGGCTTGCAGACCAGAGTGCAGACGGGGGGCCGGCTCAACCTCAGCCGCACTGTGACCGCGATCGATACGAACCCGCCTGCCGTCAGCATCACCAGCCCGGCTGATGGCGCGATTTACACCAGAGCACAGACCGTCACGCTCACAGCCAGTGCCTCCGACGATACCGGGGTGACCAAGGTGGAATTCTATGACACGGGCACGTTGAAGGCCACAGACACGACCACGCCCTACACCTATACATGGAGGTTCACCAGTGCCGACGACGGGGCGCACGATTGGACCGCGCGGGCTTACGACGCTGCCGGCAACGTTGCCACCTCGGCCGTGGTGACATTGACCGTAAACATTCCGGTGCCGTGTGGCGGCTCGGCCAATCGCACCGCCCCACAGGCCTACGTTGCGGGCAGCGCCAATCACGTCACGATTTCCGTCGTTCCCAACAACACGGTCAGCAGCTATTCACTCACGGATACGCCGCCCAGTGGTTGGAGCGTGACCAACATCGACAACGGAGGGAGTTGGGATAGCGTCAACCAGCAAGTGACGTGGGGGCCGTTCGCTGACTACACGCCGCGCAGTTTAGACTACGACGTGCTGCCGCCGGCTGACACGACCGGCGTGCAATGCTTCGCCGGCACCGTCAGCTTCGATACCAGCAGTTGCGCCGTGACCGGCAACGACTGTATCAGTCCGGTCCCACCGGTCACGTGTGCGTATGCGGTTTCCCCGAGCAGTGCCACATTCGGCACCATCGGTGGCAGTGGCAACGTGAACGTCACCACCGATGGCGGTTGCGCTTGGACTGCGACCAGCCGCGCCGGCTGGCTCACCATCACCACCGGCAACAGCGGCACCGGCAACGGCACGGTCAGTTACTCTGTCGCGGCCAACACTGGTGCCACGCGCTCTGGCACGCTCACAATTGCCGGGCATAGCGTCACAGTCAGCCAAGCCAGTGGTTGCACTTATGCAGGGATCGCTGGTAGCACCAACATGCCGGTCAGCGGCGGCACCGGCAGTATCAATGTGACGACGTCCGCCTCATGCGATTGGAGCGCGGCCAGCACCGCGCCCGCCTGGCTGCATGTCGGCGGCACCGGTACGGGCACGGGCACGGGCATGGTCAATTACACCGTTGACGCCAACGCCAACATCAACGCGCGGACCGGCGCCATTGTCGTCCAAGGCCGCGTCTTCACCGTGAATCAGGCGCCGGTGATCTGCACTTACACACTGGCTGCACCGGGCACCAACATGCCGGCGCGCGGGGGCAGCGGTACGGTCACGGTGAATGTCGCCTCGCCGTGTCCTTGGGTGGCCATAAGCAACACCGACTGGCTACAAACCGCCAGCAACGGCACCGGCACCGGCACCGGTTCAGTCCAATTCACCGTTGCCGCCAACACGACAACCAATGCCCGTACCGGCACGCTCACCGTGCAGAACCAGAGTTTCATTGTCAGCCAACCGCCGGAACATTCCCCGGTGATCATCGCCGGGCCGGTCATCACGAACGCGCTGTTGAGCGTGTTCGACTTGGCGGTCGTACCCGCCGGCACGAACTTAGCGTTTCTGGTGACCGCCACCGATGCGGATGGCGACCCATTGACGTACCAATGGGCGTTTGGCGACGGCACCGGCAGCACCGAGTGGATGCCATGGCATACCTACGAGACTAATACCTGCGGCACCTACACCGCCACAGTCGTGGTGGCTGATGGCGTAATGCCGTCGCCGACCGGCACACTGCACGTGGCCGTGGCCTGTCAGTTGAACATCACTCACATGCAACTCAAGCCAAACTTCGCCAGGCGCAATGCGGACAGTTGCACGCTGAGAGCCACCTTCGTTCCCGGCGCGGACTTCGGCTCGGCCGGACAACCGGTCACCGTTGATATCGGCGATGGGTTGGTCAACTTCGTCTTGAACAAGGCCGGTCACGGCGCCGGCACCAACGGAACTTGCACTGTGAGCTACAACAAAGGGCGCGGCTGGACCATCGCTTTCGCGTTGAAGGCCGGCGCGTGGCATCAGGCTTGGACCGGGTACGACTTGTTGGATGCGACGATCAAGAAAGGCGTCAAGGTACAAGTGCCGGTCATCGTGGTCATCGGTAACGACGCCTACGCGGCAGACCAGCCGTTGACCTACACCGCCACGGCCGGCAAGTCAGGCACGGCAAAGTGAAACGGGGTGAACTTCGACAAACTCAGCATGACAGGCTCGTGGAGCGTAGCGCTGATATATCCCCAGGAGATATGTTAGCCAAAGGCTCTGCGACGATTCCCATTGCAAGAAGTTTTCAATCTGCGTCGGATCGATGCGTACGACGGTCGCGGTAAACGGCAAGGTGGCATCAAGTCTCCTACGCCCCATAGCCGCTTCGGCGACGGCACGCCGCCGCACTCCATAGGGGCCGCGTGACTTTAACTGTCGCCATGCAACGGCGTTTTTGCTAGTGGTCAGGCATGATCGAGCGGTGGTTCAAGGTGCAGGAGCGCCGGACGACGGTGCGCAGGGAGTTGCTGGGAGGCGTCACCACGTTCGTCACGATGGCCTACATCATCGTGGTCAATCCGGCCATCCTGAGTTTTGCGGGCATCCCTGTCGGACCGAGCACGGTGGCGACGATTCTGACGGCGGTGTTTGGCTGTATGCTGATGGGATTCGTGGCGAACCGGCCGATTGCGGTGGCGCCGTACATGGGCGAGAACGCCTTCATCGCGTTCGGGCTGGCGGCGATGGGCATTGGTTGGCAGCAACGGCTCGGCACGGTGTTCGTCAGTGGACTCGGGTTCATGCTCATCACGGTGCTGCGGGTGCGGTCGTGGCTTGCGAACTCGATCTCGCCGAGCATGAAACACAGTTTTGCCGTCGGGATCGGTTTGTTTCTGGCGTTCATCGGGTTGTACGAGACGGGGATCGTGACGAGTTTTGTGGCTGGAATGACGGTCGATGCTGTCGCACACGGGGCGAAGGTGCTGTCGGCACCGGATGTGCCTGTGAAAATTGGCAACTTGCGCGACCCGCAGGTGTTGCTGGCCATATTCGGGTTTTTGTTTATCTGCGCGTTGTTGTACCGGCGCGTGCGAGGGGCGTTGTTGATTGGCATAGCGGTGACCGCTGGGGTGGGGCTGGCCTTCGGGTTCGCGCATGCGCCGAAGGGCATCATGGCCATGCCGTTTGTTGGTGACTACAGCCTCGCACCTATTGCCGGAAAACTCGATATCGCCGGTGTATTGCGGCTGAGTTTTTTGCCGATTTTGCTGACGTTGTTCCTGATGAGTTTCCTCGACACGCTCGGCACGCTGGTCGGAGTTGGCGCGGCGGGCGGTATGCTCGATGAGAAGGGCGACTTCCCCGACATTGAAAAGCCGATGCTGGTGGATGCGTTGACGTGCATGTTCAGCGGGCTGGTGGGCACTTCAACGAGCGGCGCGTACATCGAATCGGCCACGGGCATTCGCGAAGGTGCGCGGACGGGGCTGGCGGCGGTGGTGACGGCGGGATTGTTTGCGGCGTCGCTGTTTTTCATCCCGCTGGTCGAGCCGCTACAGCAATTGCGGTACGCCTACGGTCCCGCGCTGATCGCGGTCGGCGTGTTGATGATTGGCTCGATCCGGAAGATTGATTTCGAGGACATGACGGAGTTGGTGCCGGCGTTTGTGACGATCGCAATGATGTTGTTCACTTACAACATCGCCAACGGTCTGACTGCGGGGCTGCTTGTGTATCCCATAATGAAGCTGGCTGCGGGACGGTACAAGGAGTTGAACGCGGGCGCGGTGGTGCTGGCGTTGCTGTGCCTGGTGTACTACGTGTTTGGCCTGCCACACTGAAATAGCCAGGTTTTCTGACGGTTTTGTCCATCTGCCGCAAATCTGATAGCGGCCTGTTCCTGTAAGGTGGTTTTTCCCCGCTTGGCATACCCGCTGCTATCTCCAGAAGTGACAGGCGTTGTCAGCAGCGAGTGATGAATATGATCGACAACAAGAAAAATCTCTATCGCGTGCTTATCGTCGATGATGACCCCGCTGTCTGCCAGGTCCTAGCAGACTTGTTGCAGTCGCCCAATCGCAGCATCGAGGTGCGCGACACGCCCCAAGCGGCGCTGGAATTCCTACAGCACAATCCTGTTGATCTGGCCTTTGTCGATTTGATGCTGCCGCGTATGACGGGGACAAAACTGGCCGAGAGAATCAAGGGACGGTACCCGCACGCCCATGTTGTCATTTGCACAGGACAATTGGCCGACGCGCCAACAGCGGAGGCGCATCCGACCAACGTGGAACGCGTTTTGCAAAAACCATTGAACCTCGGCGAAGTGCTGCAACTCGCCGATTCCTACACGACGGAGTGAAATGAACCGATTTATGGCGGCGCTGGCTCTAGGGTTGGCCGTGAAGCATGCTGCGCGGGGTGCGCAGAGCAACTTGCCCACGGCGGGTCAGCGTCCGCCCTTCCTGACGGTTGACTTGGAATCGCTTGCCGCGCTCACGAGCCAGCCGTCTGCGCGCCACAGGTTGAGAGACATCTGTTCGAATCCCCCAACGCCATCGAGGTCGGCGCCTCCTCCGACCACGGACGGAGTGTTCTCTCAACCTGTGCGCGCAGCGGCTGTCATCTGAGCCGATGTTCACGCTCGAACGTTCCTTCCTTGCAATCTTCACGGCGGTCGTTATATTGGCTGTGCCACACACGCGCTTTCATGGGGGCGAAACGGATTCGACTTTGTGAAGTGGGCGCGAGCGGCATGCCGAGGTTGTCAGGAGGCCTCGTTAAACACCTGGCAAACCAAATAACTGCCAACGAAGAGCTGGCACTCGCGGCTTAATTGACCGCGACGTTCCGCCCGCGACACCTGCTAGCGGGGTCGGAACGACGACAGCAGGTTAGTCCGTTTATGTTGTCTTCAGGTCAACGGGCGAACCATTAACTGGAGACTGGCGCGCGTAATGGCCTGTCCACCGGCAGTTGCGCGGGCGAGACCCAAAGATGGAATAAGCATGTAGTCGCACGCGTTGACCTTGCAGAGGACGTGGGTTCAACTCCCACCGCCTCCATCCTCCGTCGCTCGCGAAGCGAGCTATGGAGGATGCCCTGCGTAGCCTTGGCGAAGCAGGGCCGACGGTGTGTGGTTGAACCGTGCCGAGCTACGGATGGCGGGCCATCTCCGATGGCCATGAAATACGTCTATCTTCTCAAAAGCATCTCTGATCCCGGCCAACGCTACATTGGTTGTACGGCCAACCTGCAGGCTCGCCTCGACCAACACAACCAGGGCCGGGTGTTCCACACGGCGAAGCACCAGCCTGGGGAAATCCACGTTGCAGTTCGATTCCAAGACGATCGCCGCGCCGAGAAGTTCGAGCGTTACCTCAAGAGCGGCTCCGGCCACGCTTTTGCGAACCGGCATCTCTGGTGAATCATACGCCATCGCTCACCAACGCCGTGGGGTTTAGCCAGCTACCGTCTGGCGCAATGCCAGGACGCCGCCAAAGTTGCGCTGGAAATGGGAAACACGCCCGTGATGATCTTCCGTCACTACCGCGAGTTGGTCCTGCCGCAAGATGCGACAGCGTGGTGGAACATCTTCCCGGAGCAAGCGACGAACGTTGTACCTATGGGTGGGTACACAAAGACACTTCGTTCATTCTTGAGAATCTTGCGCCGAACGGTTTGGCGGATGGGCTTCAGTCATAATGATTTCAAAAATCACTGGCTGACCCTCAGTAGCCAGAGATCGTGTGCCGTCCGGCGCCCTGGCAACGAACAACAACTCCATTCGCTGCATGACCGTTTCGAGGCGCCGTAACGCATGGCCGCGAACCAGAACCTCGTGCGAGGTGAAAACCAACCGCAGGCGCTGTTCCTTGCCCTCACTGGTCAGTTCCGAAAAACTAAACTGGTCAAACGGCAGTAGTAGCGACCGCTCCGCTGAGATTTCGACGCGCAGCCCGCGAGCTTGCGGGTCAGACGCCCAACACTCTGGTGTTTTTGTGCTCATGTTTCTCCATGAATTGACGACGGTGACGACGCCCGCACGGGTAGATTATGCAGTACTGGATTGACGGTTTGCGGTTCCGTGTGGTATATAAAATACGCCAACTGGTTTTCGACCTCGCAAAAGCGGGTTCATGCCAGTGCCGGGCGGCAAGGTATCGCATCGCAAGTTTCGCCATGCGCGCTTTCCGGGATCGGTGGTTTTGAGCGGCGCTATATGGTGGGGATGCCCATCATTATCAGGAAAAACAGGTTTGCAAGGGATCCGCGAGGTAACCAAGTGAAAATCGAAGACCAATATCTAAAACTCGTCCTATGTAGGGAGGAAGACAGCCTGTATGTGGGCTATTGCCCGGATTTTTTTCCATGGGGCGGTGTTTGCCATGGCAATACCGAAGAAGAGGCTTACCACCAGTTGTGTGACTTGGTCCGCGAAGAAGTGAACGAACTCCGAAAGGCCGGAAAAGAATTGCCACCCCCCGGCGCCCGGCCCATGCGCGAAGCGGTGCTGGCTTGAAGCCAAATGCGTAGACTTGAGAAGTGTATAACGCGCTATGAACAAGCTGGACCAGGCTGTCGATGGGTACTTGAGGGACATCGGAGCGAGTTGCCCGCGTTTGCTATTCGCCTTGCATGAAAGCCCGGAAGCGGTGTGGGGCGAGATCATGAGAATGGAATCGGCCTACTATGCTTTCGAGAAGGCCTGCTCCGGTCTCGAGGACAAATCAGCCGCGGCGCGCGAAATCATGACCCTCGTCCGGGCCCTGCGCGTCCATATGGCCAAAGGGCTCATTGACTATGAGGAGTTTGCCGCGTTCCGGCAGGGCGTATCGGCCATCCAGCGCTGCGCGAACCGGTTGCGGAATTCGTTCGGTGAAGCAGGCCCGGGGAGCAATCGCCGCTTGAAGATTTGCGCTTTTTACTGCTCGAACAATTTGGACGCAGGCCGGTTGGCCGATCTTGGCGAGGACGTGGGCGGAGCCACGGTCAAGACCATCGGTCTGCCCTGCTCCGGAAAGGTGGATGTGCCCTACCTGCTCAAAGCTTTGGAGACGGGCGCAGACGGGGTGGTCATCGTCGCCTGCAAGAAGAAGGAGTGCCGGCACCTCGAGGGCAGTCTGCGCGCCCACAAACGCGCCGAGGCGGTCGAATCGCTGCTGGAGGAAATCGGACTCGGCGCGGGACGGATGGCCGTCATTGAGTGCGCGAAAGACGGTGCCGGACTGGTCTGTGGCGAAATCACGCAGTTCGTCGAACAGATCAGAAGTCTGCCGCCAGAACGCACCCCCGGCGATGCGACGAACAAACAGGAATGCAAGGTTGCATGAAAGCTGATAGCCAACTCGCCAGGAGAATTGAGAACGGAGAGTTCATCGTCACCGCCGAGCATGCGCCGCGGACCACGGCGACTCTGTCCACCACGGAAGCGGCCTTGAAAGCCTTGGGCGGCAAGCTCACGGCGGTCAACATGGGCGATAACCAACACGGCGTGGCGATGTCTTCCCTGGCCGCCTCGGCGGCGGCGCTCAGAACGGGCCTCGAGCCGGTTCTCCAGATGGTCACCCGCGACCGGAACCGGATCGCCCTCCAATCCGATTTGTTGGGAGCCGCCAGTCTGGGGATCAAGAATGTGCTTTGTTTGTCCGGCTATCATCAGACGCTGATCGGCTGTCCGGAGGCCACAAACGTTTTCGACATCGATTCCACGCAGTTCATCGCAATGACCACCCGGATGTGCGAGCATGGCCTGCTGGCCGACGGGACGAAGATCGACGGGCCGTTTTCGATGTTGGTGGGAGCGGTGGCCAATCCCTTCCTGAAGCCGCTGGAACTCAACCTGGTCAGGCTCCACAGCAAAGTCGAGGCTGGCGCCAGGTTCATTCAAACGCATGCGGTCTTTGACCTCGACGCGTTCAGCCAATGGCTCGAGGCCGTTCGCCAGGCAGGTCTCACGAAGAAGGTCGCGATTCTGGCCAGCGTGCTTCCCTTGGAGAGCGCAGCGGAGGCCCAGAAGCTGCGGGAGACCCATCCCGATTTTTACGTCCCGGCGGAAATGATGGAAAGGCTCCAAGCCTCTGGCAACGGCGCCGGGCAACCGGGCCGGGCGATCTGCGTGGAAACCATCAAGAAACTGAAGACGATGGAGGGTGTGCGCGGGATTCACATTCTCTCGGGTGGCAAAGAAGCCATGGTGCCGGAGTTGTTGGCGGCCGCCGGGCTGTCGTGACCGGAATACGAGTATGCCGGAGAAATATCATATCAAGACACGTCCGGTGCCGCCGCGACGACCGCGCATCGGCAAACATGGCGTAGTGGACTGGCGGGAGGACTGCGCCCGGTGTCACAATTGCGTCAAGAAAGCCTGCGTCTACGACCGCTACCGGCAGGAGGCGGAGTACATCCGCAATCTCAGCACTGTGGAGGCGCTGTTTTTCGATTGCATGGGATGTTTTTCATGCGTGCAGGATTGCACGAAGGGCCTCTTGTGCCTGTCCGTCAATCCCGTCTATGAAAGCCTCGGGAACAGTTACTGGAAACCGGACATCATCAAAACCACGTGGCTCCAGGCTGAAACCGCGAAAATCCCGGTCTCGGGCGCGGGCTACCGGGGGCCGTTTTCCGGCCTTGGTTTCGACTCGATGTGGACGGACATGTCGGAGATCGTTCGTCCGACCCGCGACGGGATTCACGGGCGCGAATATATCAGCACTTCGGTTGATATCGGCAGAAAACTTCCGTTTCTGGCTCTGAATGGCGATGAAACGGTGGCCAACCTGCCTCCGCTGGTCTCGATTCCGATGCCGTTGATCATTGATTTGAGTTCGCCGGCGCACACGCTGCCAAAGCTTGACGCCCTTATCGAACAAACCGCCGCCGGCACCGACTTGATCGCCATCATGGATTCACGTTTTCGGCCGGCCAACGACGTGAATCTGGAGCACATCGCGTTTTATCTGGGGCCGGACAGCCCGCCAGTGCCGGAAGAAACCCTCAGAAAAACCAGGTTGGTGGAAATAGCCGACAGCGGCACGGTGACGGAACGCATCAAGGAACTCAAAGCGATGCATCCACAAATCGTCGTCGCCATAAGAGTTGAACTGACAGCGATTGGCATCGGGCGCGCCATCGAGCTTGCCGGGCTGGAAGACGTTGAGGTGATCCACGTCATGGCCGATACCAACGGCAACGAACTGGCGGCGCAAAAGCCGCGGTTTGTGAAGGACATGATCCGTCAGATTCACACCACGCTCATCGGAAAAGGCATCCGGGATGAAATCACGCTCATGGCCGGCGGAGGAATTGCGCTGCCGGAGCACGTGGCAAAAGCAATCATCTGCGGCGCCGACCTGGTCACAATCAACCTGCCGCTGCTCGTGGCCCTGGAATGTCATCTGTGCGAGAGCTGCCATCCGGGCATGCCGTGCCCGGCCCGGTTGGAGAAAATTGATCTTAACTACGGCGTGGGCCGGATGACGAATCTGATCGCGGCGTGGCACGACCAGTTGATCGAAGTGATGGGGGCAATGGGCATGCGCGAGGTCCGCCGTCTGCGGGGCGACGTCGGGCGCGCCATGTTTTTTGAGAATCTCGAAGAGGAAACCTTTGGCAAACTCTATGGTAAAAGAAAGAGCGATTAAGGACATCCTGCCCGAGAACACGCTCAAGACGTGCGTGCCGCAGGAAAATGTGGAGCGGGTCACCCGACCGGCCCCGTCCCGCTATCGCAATGAAATTGCCAAGTACATCGTCCATCGCAGCCTGGACTGCCAACGATGCGGCAAGTGCGTGGAGGTGTGCGCCTACCAGGTCCACGCGCGCAAACCCGGGTTCAAATATTTCGGCGAGCCGAACCATCACCTGTGCATCGGGCCGTCCTGCGAAAAGACCGGACGTTATTGCGTGGCCCATTGCCCGCGCGGGGCGCTGCAAATCCGGGAAAATCCCATGTTCAAGGCGCTCGGCGATTTTCGCTGGACGGCGGATTTGATCCTGGCGACGTGGAAAATGGCGGAAACCGGTGAGGCGCCGCCGGCCGCGTATGATTACAACTACGAGTGCGGCAATTCCGGCGGCGGCTTCGACAAGCTCAGATTTAAATTCCCCAAACAGCCGCCCGTCAAACTCACCGAAGACCAGATTGACACCAGCATCTCGCTGAACAAGCGCGACGACGGCCGGCCCAAGGTCAAAATTGACGTTCCCTGGTACGGCGGCGGCATGTCCTTCGGGTCGGTCAGCAACGTGACCCAGTTGTCGAAGGCCCGGGCGGCGGTGGCGTTCAACACGTTCACCTGCACCGGCGAGGGCGGATACATGGAACGCATGCGGCCCTATGACGACCACGTCATCACCCAGGTCGCCACCGGCCTGTTCGGCGTGCGCGAGGAAACCAT
>JBEKZD010000008.1:0-85158 GCA_049510215.1 Verrucomicrobiia bacterium | reverse complement strand
CGAACTGTCTCACGACGTTCTGAACCCAGCTCGCGTACCGCTTTAACCGGCGAACAGCCGGACCCTTGGGACCTTCTCCAGCCCCAGGATGCGATGAGCCGACATCGAGGTGCCAAACCGGGCCGTCGATGTGAACTCTTGGGCCCGATAAGCCTGTTATCCCCGGCGTACCTTTTGTCCGATGAGCGACGGCAATTCCACATTCTACCGCCGGATCACTTGGACCCGCTTTCGCGTCTGCTCGACTTGTTGGTCTCACAGTGAGCCTGGCTTCTAGCCATATCCTCAACACCTGATTGCCAACCAGGTTGAGCCAAGCTTCGTACTCCTCCGTTACTCTTTGGGAGGAAACCGCCCCAGTCAAACTGACCCGCTGACACGGTCCCTCGGCCGGATTACGGCACGAGGTTAGAACCTTAATGAGCGAAGAGTGGTGTTTCATTGTCCCCTCCGCCGAACCCGAGAGCTCGGTTTCAAAGGGTCCCACCTACGCTACGCATCACACACCAAAGTCCAATATCAGCTTACAGTAAAGGTGCACGGGGTCTTTCCGTCCTACTGCGGGTATGCGGCATCTTCACCGCAACTACAGTTTCGCCGAGCCTCTCTCCGAGACAGTCGCTCTCTCGTTACAAGATTCGTGCAGGTCGGAACTTACCCGACAAGGAATTTCGCTACCTTAGGACCGTTATAGTTACGGCCGACATTCACGGGGACTTAAGTTCAGAGCTTCGTCCCGCTTGCGCGGGACTGACCCCTTGCCTTAATCTTTCCGCATTGGTCACTTGTCACTCTGTATACCGTCTCTTGCGAGTTCGCACAGAGCTGTGTTTTTGTTAAACAGTCGTAGAGCGCCTTTCACTGCGGCCCCAATGGGCTTTGATATAATCTGACCCTCCGGGGCGCCCCTTCTTCCGAAGTTACGGGGCTAATGTGCCGAGTTCCTTAGAGAGATTTCACTCGCGCGCCTGAGAATACTCATCTCACCCACCTGTGTCGGTTTCCGGTACGGGCACCCTGGTGAACACTGCAAGGCTTTTCTCGCCAGCGTGAGTGCGGCGGATCCGCTTTGACCGTAGTCGCCACGTCCTTCACCCCGACTTGCGTCGGGGCAACGACCACCACTTTCAATCGGTGGCCCGCTTTCCCTTCTGGGTTCCTTACAGCTTAAACCAAGGTGGTGTTGGAATATTAACCAACCGTCCATCATCTACGCCTTACGGCCTCGACTTAGGTCCCGACTAACCCTGGGCGGACGAACCTTCCCCAGGAAACCTTGGGTTTACGGCGAGTCCGAATTTAACGGACTTTATCGCTACTCGTGTCTGCATTCTCACTTCCAAGCACTCCAGTTTCAGTCACCTTCCACCTTCAATGTACTTGGAACGCTCCCCTACCACTCACTCCCGCCGAGGCGGGAGTGAATCCATAGCTTCGGTATGACATTTGATCGCCAATCATTTTCGGCGCGAGATCGCTCGATGAGTCAGCTGTTACGCACTGTTTAAATGATGGCTGCCTCTAAGCCAACATCCTCACTGTCTTAGCAACCTCACATCCTTTCCACTAAACGTCATTTAGGCACCTTAGCTGATAGTCTGTTTATGTTTCACTCTCGACGATGAAGCTTATCCCCCACCGTCTGACTGCCCGGGTAGTGCAACGCGGCATTCGGAGTTTGGTTGGATTCGGTAGCCCGGTAAGGCTCCTATCCCATCCAGTGCTCTACCTCCGCGCGCTAGTGGCCGGACGCTATACCTCAATATATTTCGGGGAGAACCAGCTATGACGGGGCTTGTTTAGTCTTTCGCTCCTACGCTCAGCTCATCGGAGAATTTTTCAACATTCACCCGTTCGGGCCTCCAGCTGGTGTTACCCAGCCTTCACCCTGGCCAAGCGTAGATCGCCTCCGCTTCGGGTCTATTGCCAGCGACTGGTAGCCCTATTCGGACTCGCTTTCGCTGCGGCTCCTCCCGCTCCTAGCGGGATTAGCCTTGCCACTGACAATAACTCGCAGACTCATTATGCAAAAGGCAGGCCATCACCCGGAATTGCTTCCAGGCTATGACACATTGTAAGCACAGGGTTTCAGGTTCTTTTGACTCCCTTAACAAGGGTTCTTTTCACCTTTCCCTCACGGTACTAGTTCACTATCGGTCGACGATGAGTATTTAGCCTTACGCCGTGGTCGGCGCGGATTCAGACAACGTTTCACGTGTGCCGTCTTACTTGGGATACCGCTAGGCCGCTTTGAGTTTTTGCTTACGTGCCTCTCACACTCTTTGGGGGCTGTTTCCAAAGCCTTCTGCTAACTCTCTGCGTACCACACCGCGGTCCCGCAACCCCCCGACACAAGTGTCGGGGTTTAGGCTGTTCCCGTTTCGCTCGCCACTACTCAGGGAATCGATGTGCTCTTTCTTTTCCTCCGGTTACTGAGATGTTTCACTTCACCGGGTATGGCTCATATGGTCCTATTGAATTCAGACCACTGTATCCAGATATTACTCTGGATGGGTTCCCCCATTCGGACATCCACGGATCAAAGCGTGTTTGCCGCTCCCCGTGGCTTTTCGCAACTTACTACGTCCTTCATCGCCTATCGTCGCCAAGGCATCCGCCCTGCGCTCTTAGTAGCTTGATCACAAACTATCCGTCCGGTTCTCCTTTCGGAGTTCCAGACCGAATATTCTCAGCATTGTTGTAGTTTTACCCACTACACTGTATGCAATTGTCAAAGAACAGCCTCGCGGCTTGCGCCGCGAAACAAATCACTCATGCGAAAACTGGCGTGCCAGCCGAAGCTCGCACTCTCGAATCACGTTCCAGTCCGCCTTCGCCGAGGCTACGGCGGACAGCCTTCGCTCTCCGCTTCGCTGCGAGCGAAGGCTGGTGGGCGCGATAGGATTCGAACCTATGACCCTGCGCTTATCAAGCGCATGCTCTAACCAGCTGAGCTACGCGCCCCCGCGGAGTGCGTGGCCGGTTGGTGGAGCCGACGAGGTTTGAACTCGTGACCTCCTGGTTGCAAACCAGGCGCTCTCCCAACTGAGCTACGGCCCCAGAAGGTTCACTCCAAACTCCCGTCTGGGCTATGCCCCAGAAGGCATTATTTCCAGTACTTCACGTTTGAAAAGAACATCAGTTCCTCGAAAACTGAAGTGTGCGATACGATCAAGCTCCCCACACTTTGCAAGCAAAGTGCGGGATTCGACCTAGGATCCGATCCGAGATTACGAGAATCTCGGATCAAGGTCTCCTTAGAAAGGAGGTGATCCAGCCGCAGGTTCCCCTACGGCTACCTTGTTACGACTTCATCCCAGTCACCAACCATACCTTCGGCGCCTGCCTTCCCGCCGAAGCGGGATTAACACGGCGACTTCGGGTGCAGTCGGCTTCCATGATGTGACGGGCGGTGTGTACAAGGCCCGGGAACGTATTCACGGCGCCGTAGCTGATGCGCCATTACTAGCGATTCCGGCTTCATGGAGGCGAGTTGCAGCCTCCAATCTGAACTGGGCGCAGTTTTCAGGGATTTGCTCCACCTCGCGGTCTTGCTTCCCTCTGTTCTACGCATTGTAGCACGTGTGCAGCCCTGGCCGTAAGGGCCATACTGATTTGACGTCATCCCCACCTTCCTCCTGGTTTAAAGCCAGGCAGTCTGTTTAGAGATCCCGCTTGCGCAGGCAACTAAACACAAGGGTTGCGCTCGTTGCGGCACTTAAGCCAACATCTCACGACACGAGCTGACGACAACCATGCAGCACCTGTGCTGGCTCCTATCTTACGATAGGTCGTCGCCGTTTCTGGCTTCTACCACCAGCATGTCAAGGCCAGGTAAGGTTCTTCGCGTTGCATCGAATTAAGCCACATGCTCCACCGCTTGTGCGGGCCCCCGTCAATTTCTTTGAGTTTTAGCCTTGCGGCCGTACTCCCCAGGCGGTTCACTTAACGCGTTAGCTTCGGCACGCAGGGGGTCGACTCCCCGCACACCAAGTGAACACCGTTTAGGGCTAGGACTACCGGGGTATCTAATCCCGTTTGCTCCCCTAGCTTTCGTGCCTGAGCGTCAGGAACTGTCCAGAGACTCGCCTTCGCCACCGGTGTTCTTGTCGATCTCTACGCATTTCACCGCTACACCGACAATTCCAGTCTCCTCTCCAGTCCTCGAGTCGAGCAGTTTCGAATGACCTATCACAGTTAAGCTGTGAGATTTCACATCCGACTTACCCGACCGCCTGCGCACCCTTTACGCCCAATGAATCCGAACAACGCTTGCCGTCTCTGTATTACCGCGGCTGCTGGCACAGAGTTAGCCACGGCTTCCTCTTCTGGTACTAGCAACTCCGCACGTATTGGGTGCGGAGCATTGATCCCAGATGACAGGGGTTTACAATCCGAAGACCTTCATCCCCCACGCGGCGTCGCTCCTTCAGGGTTTCCCCCATTGAGAAAAATCCTCGACTGCTGCCACCCGTAGGTGTCTGGACCGTGTCTCAGTTCCAGTGTGGCTGGTCGTCCTCTCAGACCAGCTACCCGTCTTCGCCTTGGTGGGCCATTACCCCGCCAACTAGCTGATAGGCCGCAGCCCCATCTCAAAGCGCCAGGTCTTACGATCCCCAGCTTTGACCTCACGGTCACATGCGGTATTAACTCCGATTTCTCGGAGATATCCCCCACTTCGAGGCAGGTAGCTACGTGTTACGCACCCTTTCGCCGCTAAACATCTCGAATATTGCTACTCAAAATGTTTCGCTCGACTTGCATGTCTTATCCACGCCGCCAGCGTTCGTTCTGAGCCAGAATCAAACTCTCCGTAAATAATCTCTCAGACCCGAAGATCTGATCGATCTCACTTTGAGCCGACCGATCGGGGCTAACCGATCAATCTACTTACTTCACTCAAAGTTCGCTCCGACTTGTGATCGGAACGAACGTGGGCTCTCACGTATCGCACAATTCAATTTTCAAAGAACCGCTTGTCGCCCGCATTGGACGACAAAAAACCCGACACGACGACAGCACAGCCGCGCCGTGCCAGGCAAAAATTGGTTACTCCTAAAGAACTATCCTTTCTTCCCCGCGTGAGTAGTGCCTATACTTACTCCCAGTTCCGTCGCCTGTCAAGGCCTCCGCAAAAAAATCTTCCGGTACGACCGCCTTCTGAGGAATGGAGTGAAAAATACTCATTCCCAAAAGTCATTGCAACAACTTTTTAGCGAAATCCTCGTCTCTCGTCGAGCCAAATCCCAATATTTACGGTCATCCGCCAGTGATTCTGATCTTTTTTGCCAGGAGCAGGACACGAGCCGAGCGAAAACGGAATGGCCCTCTCCCTCAGCCGAACGAGGAAAAACAAGTGCGCTGGGCAACCTTTGCCAGCGGTCCTGGCTAACGACGCCGGTTCTTAGCCGCAAGCTCTCAGTTGCCGGCTTCGATGAGGCTACACCCTCTGAACGTTCTGGGCTCTTGCTCCTTTGGCATCCTGGATGATCTCAAACTCGACCGCCTGGCCTTCGGCGAGCGTCTTGAATCCGTCACCCTGGATGGCCGAAAAGTGGACGAAAACATCCGCTCCGCCTTCCTGCTGGATGAAGCCGTACCCTTTCTTCTCGTTGAACCACTTCACCGTACCGCGTGCCATGTGTTGCTCACCTCCTCAACGCTTCTCCTAGCCTGACTGATTTCTGTTTCAGGAAACAAAAAACCGTGCGCCGCCCCCTCACGGGCGACCACGGTCACTCACACATCCAAACTCAAATCCTCCCAATCTCGAACGGTCCAGTTGCAAAACCTAATCCATATCATACAGCCTAAAGCCACCGCATTTTTAGCAGAGACGCGTGCACGCTGTCAAAGCTTTTTCCGGTAGTGTCTTGATTTGAATCTGTACGGGTTTTCTGACCTGTGCTACTATTGAATTAAATCGCGTGGATGCGGCGGGATTTGTGGCCCGCAATTCTGGGGTATAGAGCCGCAGCGGTTTGCCGGTTAACCTGGGAATCCCGGCTCCCTTTCGCTTATCCTTGTTGTTGCTACCCCGTTCACCCGAGGCAAAGATTCCTGGCAAGGCATCTCTGACCTCAGCCTGTTTCGTTGCATCTAGGCTTCGTTGATATGTCGCAGTACCTATCCCATGTTTTTTCGCCAGAAGTATTAGAGCAGCTTCAGCAGAGATGCTGTGTTTTGCAGCCATCTCGCTGACCATGCCGCTCACAGCAGGCCCGCCTTTGCGAACCTTAGTGGCAATTTTCGACATTATCTTCGCGTCGAGGATCCGAGGGCGGCTCATATTATTTCCTGCGCGTTGGCGTTAAGAGAGTTCTAACGCTTTGAACTGGCGCGCCGAGTGTTTCTGCAATGTCCTTTGAATCGAGTCGCCGCTTGCGGCGAAAACTCTCAAATCTCAAACTGGCGGAGAGGGAGGGATTCGAACCCCCGGGACGCTCGCGCGTCCAACGGTTTTCAAGACCGCCGCATTCGACCACTCTGCCACCTCTCCGGTTCCGGCAGGCGTGCAAACCATACCACAATTTCAGCACGGTTTGCTTCCAAAATTTATCGCCATCGCGCCGCCGACAAACTCTTCGAACCCGCAGTCGCGGTAGCCGCACGATTCCATCAGCGATTTGATCCCCCGCTGCGCCGGATATTCCTGCAAGGAAGCCAGAATGTAACCATGGGTGTCGGGGTCGCCGCAAAAAATTCCGCCCAACAGCGGCAGCACAACCCGCAAATACCCGAAGTACACACTACGCCACAACGTCGACTCGGGCTTGCCAAAATCAAGCGACAACAATTTCCCGCCGGCCCGCAGCACCCGTAGGATCTCGCGCAAGCCCGCTTCGATGTCGGCGAGATTGCGCAACCCGTAGCCGATGCTGACTGCGTCGAACGAATTGTCAGGAAGTGGTAAACGCAACGCATCGGCTTGTATCCATCCGACGTTCCCGTTGCGGGTGCGCGCAACGCGGAGCATTTCCATCGTGAAATCCACTCCGACGGTGCGCGGCGGCGGTTCGCGTCGCAGGAAGCACAAGGCCAGATCACCCGTGCCGCAGCACAGGTCTAGGACGGCCCGCGGCTCGCCAGCCATCTCGATGAGCCGCCGCTTCCAGCGCCGATGCTGAGCAGCGCTCATGATGTCATTGAGCAAATCGTAGCGGCGCGCGATAGTGGCAAACAACTCGTGCACCTTCTCCGCACGATTCTCGTCGGGTTGGAAGAATCTGCTTTGCACGGCACGCAAGCCTAGCTGGAAGAACCGTGATGAGCAACGACCGAATCGCCGAAGCGTTGGAACTCCTTCAAAAGTTTACCGACAACGATTTGGCTCGTTACAGCCTGGCGCAAGCGTATTTCGATGCCGGCGGCTTACGTAAACGCTGCCGGCATCTGCGTCCTCTCTGTGCAAAGAAGAACGACTGGATGGTCGTGCTCATTCTTCCCGGCAAATCGCTGATCGCTCTCGACCGCGGTGCCGAAGCCAAACCGATCCTCGAACACGCCCATGAACTCGCCGTTGCCCAACACCACGACGGCCCGCGGGAGGAATTGGAGGAGCTGTTGAAGACACTGTAGCTGCGCTTCTGCGAAGCGCATCAATCACTTCATCGCTGCGGGCGACGGCGCTTCCCAGAAGCGCCGCTACATCACGGCAAAACCACATCCCTTCCGGGTACGGAAAGAGGGGGGCCGAGTGGCGACGCACAGCAGCGGCAGGGCGATGCTCGCCGCCGTGTTGACGAACTGATCAAATTCGCCTTTGAAGTCACTGTCAGTGACGAAACCGCAATGGGCGATCCGGCGGGCCGCCTGTCATCCATTGCTCCAACGGCGGCAAACTGGTCGCCGATGCGCCATAGCGCTTTGGCGACGGCGCGAAGCTTGCCCTACATCTCCTCGGGCGGAGGGCCTTTGGGCGGCGCTTGTTGTTCGATTTGTGTCACGTGGAATCGGCGCTCCAGTACGAGCGCATCGTTGCAGTAGAATTCGATTGAATACAAACCGGGCTGCGGAAAAACAAGCCCGACGAGATTGAAATTCAGCTCCGCCACGGTGTGAATGTCGGGGAACTCAATCTGGCCGTTGACGTCTGCCACGACCTTTTCCGTCTCCTCATTCACGATGCGCAATCGCGCCGTGTAATAGCCGCGCCCTTCGGTCAGGGAAACAAAGACGCTTATCTGCGGGTGGTGGCAGGGAAAGTCGGTGCTGGCAATGTTGTTGAAAATGCCGATCAGCGATTTCTTGTTGGTGAACTTGTCGTCGATAATCTGGTCGCAGATCACGATGGCCAAACCCGTCGGCGAAGATTTTTCAGCGACCATCAGCGGGAAATGTCCTTCTGGCTGATCACCGCGAACCCCGCCTTGGTGAGAACATCGCGCGCGTACTCAGAGTCTTCGCAGTGCAGCGCCAGCAGCGCCTTGTCGCGCGGTCGCACCATCAGCGAGTAAGTGTACTGCACATTCACTTCAGCAGCCACGAGATGCTGCAGGACGATGTCGAGTTTTTCAGGGCCGCGCGGCAGTTCGACCACGACGAGGCTGGATTCGTTCACAGGCAGGCGCGCTTTGCGCAGTGCTTCGCGGCATTGATCGGGGTCGTCCACCACCATCCGAATCACCGCGGAATCCGCCGTGTCCACGACCGACAGGCCGCAAATGTGCACGTTGGCCTCGCCGAGTGTGCGCGTCAGATTGAGGAGTGCTCCGACTTTGTTTTCGAGGAAGACGGAAAACTGCTTCACCAGCGGCGGACGCAATGCCTCGGTCGTTTTCGGGGTGACTTCGGTCATGATCTCCTCGCGTGCCTACTGTAACGCAAGCAGGCGCGCTGGCAAGGTTTTAAATCGAGTAATCCTAGGCAATATGCGAAATCTTCAGGAAATCAATGATCTGCGCGACGGACTCCTTCACGGTCTGACGATCCGTGTGCACGACGATCTCAGCTTTCTCAGGCGGCTCGTACGGCGCGGATACGCCCGTGAAGTTTTGAATCTGTCCGGCGCGCGCCTTCTTGTACAGGCCCTTGTTGTCGCGCGCCTCGCACACATCCAGCGGCGCATTCACCCATACCTCGATGAACTCCCGGTCCTGCAGCAACTCGCGCACGAGTCGCCGGTCGTCGCGATAGGGCGAAATAAACGCTGTAATGACGAGCACCCCCGCGTCGGCAAAAAGCCTTGCCACCTCGCTGACGCGGCGGATGTTCTCCGTGCGGTCTTCAGGCGAGAACCCGAGGTTGGCGCTCAACCCGTGGCGGAGGTTGTCGCCGTCGAGCACATACGTGTGCAGACCCATACTGAACAACTCCCGCTCCAACTCCGTCGCGATGGTGGACTTGCCCGCGCCCGACAAGCCCGTGAGCCAGATCACGGCGCCCTTGTGCGTATTGCGACGTTCGCGCTCGGCGCGTGTGACTTTACCGGTCGTCCAGAAAATGTTCGTGCTCTTGATGCCCGACAACAATTGGCGGCGGTCGGGATATTCGCCTTTCGAGATGATGCCGCCGCCGCACACCTGCCTGCCATCGACGATCACGAAGCGTCCTGTTGGGACAATGCGATCGTAACGATCGAAGGCAATGGGAGATTTCGTGCGAATGGTTACTTCGGCCACGTCGTTACGGGCGATGTAGTTGCGCTGGGAACTGTCGATCTCGGCCAACGTCGAAGCATCGATGATCTTTTCAATCGACTGAACCTGGCACTCGATTTCCTCGGTCGTCAGCTTGAGCTTGACCTTGCGCCCGACTTCTAGGTTCTGCCGCCCCAGCCAGAACAGTTTCGCGTTGAACAGGTCG
Organism: Verrucomicrobiia bacterium; assembly: GCA_049510215.1. GTDB lineage: Bacteria > Verrucomicrobiota > Verrucomicrobiia > Palsa-1439 > Palsa-1439 > JBEKZD01. Next base: position 75,354 of record JBEKZD010000008.1, on the reverse strand, counting down.
GTTTCCACCGGCGCGTCCTGTTCGTGCGAGGCGACCTGCCCGCGATTGACGAAGATCTGTTCGGTAAGCGTGATTCCGATCGATTCGCCGGCGTTGGCTTCGGTTCGCGGCGGCGCGTTCCAGCACTCGATGCTTTTGACGGTGCTGGTTTTGTTGCGCGGCGAGAAAACCAGCCTGTCGCCGACCCGCAACGTGCCTGACTCGATGCGGCCAGCCAGAATGCGCCGTTCGTCGAAACGGTAGACGTCCTGGATCGGAAATCGCAGCGGAAGGTTGTGCGGCTTCTCCGCGATCCGCAAATCATCGAGCGTCTGAAGGACTGTTCGCCCTGTATACCACGGCATATTGGCCGATTTCGTCGCGATGTTGTCGCCGAGTTTGGCGGAGATCGGAATGAACAGCTTTGGAACGACACCGAGCTGACCGAGGAATTCGCGATATTGTTTCTCAATGCCATTGAAGACCTTGTCGCTATATCCCTTCAAGTCCATCTTGTTGACGAGCACAGCGATCTGGTCGATGCCGAGCAGGTGCAACAGATAGCCGTGGCGACGCGATTGCTCTTGCACGCCTTCCGTGGCGTCGATGAGGAGCAAGGCGGCTTCGGCGTTGGCCGCGCCAGTGACCATGTTTTTCAGGAATTCCTTGTGACCCGGCGCGTCGATGATCACGTATTGGCGTTTCGGCGTGCGAAACCAGATTTGCGCGGTGTCGATGGTGATGTTTTGATCGCGCTCAACCTGCAGGCCGTCCGTCAGAAACGCCCACTCGAACGGGACACCGCGCCGCTCGCACGCGGCCTTGATCTTTTCGTATTTGCCGTCGGGCAATGAACCCGTGTCGTGAAATAATCGGCCGACAAATGTGGACTTGCCGTGATCGACATGGCCGACGATGACGATCTTCAGTTGTTCGTTTGGCTGTGCTGTCTGCTGCATGAAATTCACCACAAAGCCCACGAAGAACACGAAGACTTCGTGGGCTTCGTGCTCTTGGTGGTTTAACTCTCACTCACATGTATCCATCGCGCCTCAACTTCTCGAACGCGTCTTCGCTCTCTTGGTCCTGGGCGCGGACGCTGCGCTCGCTTTTCTTGGTGGTGCGCAGTTCCTCTCTGATTTTTTCAAACGTGTCGGCGTTTGAGTCGATGGCAAAGGTGCACGGCGTGCAACCAAGACTGCGGTAGCGTTTGCCGTTCTTGGCGAAATACAGATGCACCATCGGGATCTTCTCGCGCTCGGCGTATTCCCAGACGTTCATTTCGGTCCAGTGCAAGAGCGGATGGACGCGCAGATGCGTGCCGCCAGCCAGGTCGGTGTTGAATTGATCCCACAACTCGGGCGGCTGGTCTTCGACGTTCCATTCCATGTGCTTGTCGCGCGGCGAGAAGTAACGCTCTTTCGCGCGCGTCGGATCTTCGTCGCGGCGAACGCCGACGATGAGGCCGCCATATTTTTCGCGCTCGACGATCTTCTTAAGGTTCTCCTTCAACAGCGCCGAGCAGCAGACGACGCGGCCGCGGGTGTGGTTCATGCCTTGGGCGAGTGCTTCGTCGTTGCGGGCGATGACGAGATTGAGGTTCCACTCGCGGCTGAGGCGGCCGCGGAGTTCGATCAGTTCAGGCATGTCGAAACTCGTCTCCATGAAGACACAAGGGATTGGCACGCGGCCAAAGAATGCCTTGCGCGCCAGCCACACCAGCGTCATTGAGTCTTTGCCGACGCTCCAGAGCATCGCCAGCCGCTCGATCTTATTGAACGCCTCGCGGATGATGAAGATGCTTTGGTTCTCCAGTTTGTCCAGGTGATCCATGAGATTATTCTATTTCCCGAGTCTGTCATTCTGAGCGAAGCGAAGAATCTCGCTTGTTTGAGCCAAACCCTGTCCACGCTTCAGCGGGGTCAGGGTGACACGCGCAGCGTGTCAACTTTCGATTACGTTGATGCCGACGGGCTCGACTTTGACACCGCCGCCCTCAAGCCATTTGATGGCTTTCTTGATTTCCGAGCGCTCACCTTCAAGTTCCAACGAGACAATGCCAACGTCTTTGGTCACGCTCGCCTGTCGGATGTTGGTTACCACTTTGAATTTGTGCCCGAGTTCGTAAATCACGGGTCGTTGAATCACTTTTTTTGGATACGTCAGCCACACCCGTTTTGTTTCCTTCGCTGCTTTCGCCATGTTGTCCTTTCAAAAGGTTAACGACACCCGCCCGCGATGGCGGAGATAATCGAGATTTCGTCGCCGTCTTTCACGGTGTTGACGATGGGAGCACAGTCTTCTGCTTGTGCGCCGTGAATGTGCACGTCGTGTTTGTCCACCGACCCGAGCTTGACGAACTCTTCGAACGACTTGGTAATCAGCGACTTGATCGCGTCGTAGTCGTAATCAACCTCGAGCGGACCGAAGCAGAATTCGCAGACGTGGAGCGCTTCCTTCGGGTAGCGGCGCCCGCATTCGCGGCATCTCAGACTAGTGAAGAAACCGTGTTTCGCTTTCATGCACACCTTTTTTCTCCACCAAGATTCGGCCGCTGAAAGGCAAAAAACTGCCTCGTCAGCCTCCCCGATTTGACGGGGCAAGCAGTGAAGAGGCAACCAAATGACACTTGTCTCTCCCTCATCTTCCCCCGCTACCCGACAGTTCATCGGGATTCGGAGTTGGAATTGGCACCTTGTCTCCCCCGAATTCCTTCGGGGGACGGTCGCCGCGGCTTCACAGGGCCAGTCCCTCGACCGCTCTTGATAAGAGGTGTCGTTCGGCTTTACGCGGAACGACGCGGGGGAACCATATCAAAGAACAAAAACCTGTCAATAATTGAAAACTGAAATCCTAGATGTAATACATTTGCGTTCGACTGGTGGCTTCCGCGCAAATCGCTTCAAACGTCGCGTTGTTCGCCACTTCTTCAGCGGCAAACTTGATTCGTCTCCAGACCTTTTGTATTTCCTGTGGGCAGGCCGAATCCGTCAGAGCCGAAAGCTCCACCAGTTCTCCATGAACAGCCCGAACCACATCGCCGACCGTGATTTCCTTGGGAGGTTTCGCTAATACATACCCTCCTGCCTTGCCACGGTGGCTCTTGATCAACCCCTTACTCTTCAACTCGATCAGAATCTGCACCAGATAGTTCGAAGGAATACCTTCACGCTGAGCGATCTGCTCGATCCGCAGTGGTCGACTGTTTGGATGATGAAGCGACAGTGCCTCCACGGCGCGGCATGCATAATCGGCTTTTACAGACACCTTCATATAATCATTAGTACACCGCTTAACTTGCACAAGTTTAGCAGGACGATAGTAATTGTCAAGAGTCGTCGAGACAAAATCCAGACACAGCTTGTGTCGTAATTCTTACGACTTGGCAAGATGCATGGAAATCTCGGCAGCGACGTGTGTTAGGCAGAATTTCTTTCACAGAAAATCAGGCAGAAAATCGTTGCAATGGCACATTATTCTGAGCTATTGTTCCAGTACCAATGGGGGATGGGAAACAATGCCGAGTAAGACTTTAGATAAGCCTAAAACTCTCGTGAAGCCGAGCAGGACTGCAACGGCAGTTTCGCTCGGGGCGAGCGATTACACAGCCGACAAAATTCAGAAGCTGGAAGGCGTCGAGGCTGTCCGCAAACGCCCTGCGATGTATATCGGCGACACGGGCGAACGCGGTCTGCACCATCTCGTTTACGAAGTCGTGGACAACTCGATCGACGAAGCGCTGGCAGGCTTCTGCAAAAAAATCGACACCATCATCCACGTGGATAACTCGATCACTGTCATCGACGATGGTCGCGGTATTCCCGTGGACATGCACAAGACTGAGAAGAAACCCGCTGTGGAAGTTGTGCTCACGATGTTGCACGCAGGCGGCAAGTTCGACAAGAAGTCGTACACGGTCTCTGGCGGTTTGCACGGCGTCGGTGTGACCTGTGTAAATGCATTGAGCGAATGGCTCGAAGTCGAAGTGAAGCGCGATGGCAAGGTCCATCACATGCGCTTCAAGCGCGGCAAGACCGCGTCCAAACTCGAAGTCATCGGCAAGGCGAAGGGCACCGGCACGAAGATCACGTTCAAGGCCGACAATGAAATCTTCCCGCTCATCGAATACAAATACGACATCCTGGCCAATCGGTTGCGCGAACTGGCGTTCCTGAATCGCGGCATCGAAATCACGCTCAAGGACGAACGGACCAACAAGCAGGAACTCTTTAGGTTCAATGGCGGCATCGAAGAATTCATCAAGCACATCAACCGCGCCAAAGAGCCGCTCCATCCAAAGGTTATTTACGTCTCGAAGGAGAAGGACGGCATTCACGCCGAGGTCGCGCTGCAGTACAACGAGGGTTACAACGAATCGGTTTACAGCTACGCCAACAACATCAACACCATTGAAGGCGGCACGCACCTCAGCGGCTTCCGTTCGGCGTTGACGAAAGCCATCAATCAATATTCCCGGTCCAACAACCTGCTGAAGGAAAAGGACCCGTCCCTGACCGGCGACGACTTGCGCGAAGGCCTCACCGCCGTCATCAGTGTGAAGGTCCCGAATCCGCAGTTCGAGGGCCAGACCAAGACCAAACTCGGCAATGGCGAAGTGGACGGCATCGTCTCCTCCATCGTGTACGAAGGTCTGATGGCCTTCATGGAGCAGAACCCGCCCATCGCCCGCCGCATCGTGGACAAGTCTCTCACGGCCGCCCGCGCCCGCGAAGCCGCCCGCAAAGCCCGCGAGGCCGTGCGCAAAGGCGCGCTCACCGGCGGAGGACTGCCCGGCAAACTAGCCGATTGTTCGGAGCGCAACCCGGAATTCTGTGAGCTTTACATCGTCGAGGGTGACAGCGCAGGTGGCTCGGCAAAACAGGGCCGCAACCGCCAATTTCAAGCCGTACTGCCGATTCGCGGCAAACTGCTCAACGTCGAGAAAGCACGCCCCGATCAGGTTCTCAACAACACTGAGATCCGCACCATGATCACCGCCATCGGGACGGGTTTCGGCAACAGCGAGGGCGAAGGCGCGTTCGACGTCAACAAGCTTCGCTACCATCGGATCGTCATCATGACCGACGCCGATGTGGACGGCTCGCACATCCGCACGCTGCTGCTGACATTTTTCTATCGCAAGATGCCCGAACTGATCAAGCAAGGCCACATTTTCATCGCCCAACCGCCGCTCTACAAAGTAAAACGGAAGAAGCGGGAGGAGTACATCGAGAACGAGGATCAGATGAGCAAGATCCTCATCGAACTCGGCTCTGAAGATGCGCGCCTGTTTCGCCTGCGAGACAAGAAAGAATTCAGCGGCCATGCGTTCATGTCCGTGCTGGAATCGCTGCAGGAATTGGAGAAGCTGGCCGACAGTATCGCGCGACGCGGCATCAGGTTTGAAGATTACTTGGCCGCCCGCGATGGAAAATCCGGCAAGTTGCCCGCGTACGCGATTCGCATCAAGGACAAGGACGGCACGCGCTTCGAGTTCGCCCGCAACGACAAAGAGTTGGCAAAACTCACGGAGAAAATCGAGGAAAACCTCGACGAATTGCTCGAAGAAGAAGGCGAAACGAAAAACGGCGACACGGGCGCGAACGGCAAGTCTTCGCGCCTCAAAGTGATCGAGCTTTACGAGTCCAACGCAATCGAGTCGGTGATCGACACGTTGACGAAGAAGGGGTTCGTCATCGATCACTACGCCGCCCAGGAGAAGCCGCTGTTTGAGCTCATCGAAGGCGGTGCCTCCGCAGAAGCCGTGGAAGGCAAGGCTGCGGCCGGGCCGCCTGCCAAGGCGAAGGCTGACGATTCCAAGAAGCCCAAGACCAAAGCTGTCGAGAAACGGGAGCCGATTCATTCGATTCCGCAAATCCTCGAGCAGGTCAAAGAGATCGGCAAACGCGGTTTGGTCATTCAGCGTTACAAAGGCTTGGGCGAAATGAACCCCGAACAGCTCTGGGAGACAACGATGGATCCCGAGCGCCGCAAGATGCTCAAGGTCGTCCTCGAAGACGCTGCCAAAGCCGACGAGATCTTCACCGTGTTGATGGGCGACGAGGTCGAACCACGCCGCCAGTTCATCGAGGAAAACGCCCTCAACGTTCGCAACCTCGACGTCTGAGGGTCTGCAAGACCGCAAATGAACGCGAATCCACACGAATGGGTAGGGAGCGACGGTGGGGCGTGCCGCCACCCATGACAACTGAAGCACAAGATTTGATCAACCTGCGGGTCGAGCAAGCCGCCGCAAGCCTTGCGGAAGCGCAATTGCTCGTCGGGAAAGGGATGCGGCTCGGGGCGATGGATCGGATTTATTTCACGATGTTTTACTGTGCCTGCGCCCTGCTGGCGACGCGGGAATTTGGGCCGTCGCGCGACGGCGGAGTTGCAGCAAAATTCGAGCGTGAGTTCGTGAAGACCGGCCTGATCCCACCGGAGATCGGCGAGCGGTTCAAACGTGCCACGGAGTTGCATCAAAGCGCCGATTTGGGCGCACAAGCACCGCCCCCGCCGGAGCGACTGCGGGAGTTGCTGGCGGACGCAGAAAGCTTTTTGACAACAACCAAGCTGTTTTTGGCCAAACAATAGGATTCAACCATGTACGCACAAAATGAAAAGGTAGCTGACGCCAATCTCAGCGAAGAGATGCAGCGGGCTTACATTGATTACTCGATGTCGGTCATCGTCGGCCGCGCGTTGCCTGATGCGCGCGACGGACTGAAGCCGTCCAACCGGCGCGTGCTTTACGCGATGCGTGAGATCGGCCTGTTCCACAATCGCTCCTATACCAAATGCGCCAAGGTCGTCGGCGAAGTGCTCGGCAAATATCACCCTCATGGCGACGCCAGCGTCTATGACACACTCGTCCGCATGGCGCAGGATTTCGCCATGCGCTACCCGCTGATCGATGGCCAGGGCAACTTCGGGTCCATCGACGGCGATCCCGCCGCCGCTTATCGGTACACCGAGTGCCGTCTCGAAGAGATTGCCGAGGAGCTTCTCGCCGACCTCGACAAGGACACCGTCGATTTCGTCCCCAACTTCGACGAAAAGGAAAAGGAACCGGTCGTCCTGCCGTCGCGCATCCCGAATCTGCTGGTGAATGGCAGTACCGGCATCGCCGTCGGCATGGCGACCAACATCCCGCCGCATAATCTCAATGAGATTGTGGACGCCTGTTGCGCGCTGATTGACGAGCCGGAGACCGAACTCGAAAAGATCGCCAAGATCGTCAAGGGCGCCGATTTCCCCACGGGCGGCCTCATCTGCGGCAAGCAAGGCATCAAGGATTACCTGCTCACGGGCCGCGGCAGCCTCAAGATTCGCGGTCGCATCGGCGTCGAGGAAGTCAAAGGCGGCAAGGAACGCCTCGTCATCTCCCAGATTCCCTACATCGTCAATAAAGCCTCGCTCATCGAGAACATTGCCCGGCTCGTCAACGACAAGAAGCTCGACGACATCAGTGATATCCGCGACGAATCGAACAAAGATGGCATCCGCGTCGTCATCGAGTTGAAGCGCGATGCCATCCCTAAGGTGGTCATCAACAACCTCTTCAAGCACACGCAACTCGAAGACACGTTCGGCGTCATCATGCTCGCCATCGATCACGGTCGGCCGCGCACGATGAACATCAAGCAGATGATCGAGTGCTACATCGCGCATCGCAAGGAAGTCATCACGCGGCGCACGAAGTTCGAGTTGCAGAAAGCCGAGGAGCGCGCCCACATTCTCGAAGGCTTCCGCATCGCGCTCGACAACATCGATGCCATCGTCAAGATCATCAAGGGCGCCGACGACCGAGAGGACGCGAAGAAGAAGTTGATGGACAGGTTCAAGTTGTCCGAGGTCCAGACCAACGCGATCCTCGACCTGCGCCTCTATCAACTTACCGGCCTCGAACGCGACAAGATCGAGGAAGAGTATCTCGAACTCATCAAGCGCATCGAATACCTCAAGGGCCTGCTCGCCAGCGAAAAGAAGCTCATGGGCGTGGTGAAGTCCGAACTGCTCGAGGTCAAAGAGAAGTACGGTGACTCGCGCCGCACCGACATCGTGGCCGACGAAGGCGAGATCAACATCGAAGACCTCATCGCCAACGAAGCCTGCATCGTCACCATCAGCCACCAGGGCTACATCAAGCGCACTGCCGTCACCGCTTACCGCGCCCAGCGCCGCGGCGGCAAGGGCGTCATCGGCATGGAGCAGCGCGAAGAAGACTTCATCGAGCACCTGTTTACCTGCTCGACGCACGACTACATCATGTTTTTCACCGACGACGGCCGCGTTTACGTCGAGAAGGTTTACGAGCTGCCCGAGATGGGCCGCGCTGCCAAAGGCAAGAGCATCGCCAACTTCCTGCAACTCCGACCCGAGGAAAAGATCGCCGCGTTGATCCGCGTCAAGGAGTTCTCCGACAAACAATACCTAGTCATGGCGACGAAAGTCGGCATCGTCAAGAAGACCAACCTCGGCGAGTACGCCAACCCGCGCAAAGGCGGCGTCATCGGCATCAACATCGAGAAAGGCGACCACCTCATCGGCGTCAAACTCACCACGGGCAACAACGAGATCGTGCTCGTCACCAAGGACGGCATGAGCATCCGCTTCCACGAGGAACAACTCCGCGACCAGGGCCGCGCGACTGTCGGCGTCTGGGGCATCCGCCCCGACAAAGGCGATTACGTCGTCGGCATCGAGATCGTCGATCCGAACGCCACGCTGCTTGTGGCGGGCGAACGCGGCATCGGCAAACGCACTCCGTTCGACGAATACCGCGTCCAGAACAAGGGCGGCAAAGGCATCATCACCATGAAGACCACCGACAAGGTCGGCAGCGTTGTTGGCGCCCTCACCGTGACCGACGCCGATGAAATCATGCTCAGCACCGCCCAAGGCCAGACCGTTCGCACGCCGTGCAAGGACATCCGCACCGCCGGCCGCAACACACAGGGCGTGAAGCTGATCAACCTGGAAAAAGGCGACAAACTCGTCGCCATCGCCCGCGTCATCAGCGAACAACAGGAAGAGGCCGCCGAAGGCGCAGACGCTGAGAAGAAGTCATAACCGCAGATAACACGAATAGACGCGGATGCCTGTCGGAGGGTCCCGCTTCTGCGCGACCGCTTCCTCGTTGTTTGTCACCCTGAGCTTGTCGAAGGGTCTCTGTTGTTTCGGCCAGCCTCTCCGCTTGTCTCCCTTTGCCCTGTACGCTACACTCCCCGCGATGAAATCGCCGCGCCGACACCGTCCCGCCGATGCTTGGAAAGCCGCCGAAGCCTACGGCTGCGACATGTCGTTGCTCGAAGATAATCTGCGTATGACACCGCAACAACGCATCCAAGCTCATCGCAGCGCACTGGCTCTGGCTGAGCGACTCCGCACGGCGATGGAGAAATTTCATGAACGACCTCGAATCGCTTCTCAAGCGGCTCGTCGATCATCGCGTTGAGTTTGTCATCGCCGGTGGTTACGCCGCTGTGGCGCATCATGTAGCCGGGGTCAGATCCCTTCCTTCTGCATTCTGGTTCGCCGCGCCGGCCAGCATGATACCCTCCTCTGGTTTGATTAGCCCGGCATGACAGACCGCCATCATCCGTGCTAATCTTTGTGCATCTGTGGCTGCGAAAACCGACATCAAATCGCTCTTCCGCGATGAACTAGCTGCCAGGCTCGCCGAGTGGCGCGAACCGGCGTATCGCGCCGACCAGGTCTTGCAGTGGGTGTACGAGAAACAGGTTGAGTCGTTCGATGAGATGACCAATCTCCCTGCTCCGCTGCGCCAGAAGCTGGCGGAGAGCTTTGAGCTGTGCGCCGTGCGCAATGTGCGGACGCGAAGTTCGACCGACACAACCGAGAAGTTCCTGTTCGAGCTGCACGATCATTCGCTCATCGAGACCGTGCTCATCCCCGCGACGCCGGGACTGACCACGAGCAGTGATCGCCACACGGTGTGCGTGTCCACGCAGGTGGGTTGCGCTTATGGCTGCAAGTTCTGCGCGAGCGGCTTGGAAGGCGTGAAACGCAACCTCTCCGCCGCCGAGATCGTCGATCAGGTCGTCGCGCTTCAACGCTTGACGCTTCAACGCCCCACGAACGTGGTTGTTATGGGCATGGGCGAACCGCTGGCCAACTACGGCGCCCTCATGCGCGCACTCCGCATTCTCAACGCGCCGTGGGCGCTTGGCATCGGCGCGCGCAAGATCACCGTCTCCACCGCCGGCCTCGCCCCGCGCATCAAACAACTGGCCGATGACCCTATGCAGATTCGCCTTGCGGTTTCGCTGCACGGTGCGACCGACCAGGTCCGCGAGCGCATCATACCCGTGAACAAAAAGCACCCGCTCAAGGAATTGCTTGCCGCTTGCGATTACTACTGCAACACGAAGCACCGCATGATGACCTTCGAGTACATCCTCATCGATGGCGTCAACGATACGCTCGAACAGGCGCACAAGCTCGGCGCGATGGCTCGTCGGCTTCGCGCGAAGGTGAATCTGATTCCCTGCAACTCCGTGGAAGGTCTGCCGTGGAAGCGCCCTGATCGCGACCGCTGCAAGATGTTCCAGCACACCCTGCGCGAGCACGGCATCGGCGCCACGTTGCGCATCGAGAAAGGCACCGACATCAACGCCGCTTGCGGACAGCTTCGGCTGCAGCATGAGAAGGTGTAGCGGCGCTTCCATGCCCCGAAAGCTTTCGGGGTGAACGAAGCGCCAATCCCGCGCACGTATCGCCATGGTCTGCGCTTCATAGAAGCGCAGCTACAACGAACCGAGACATAAAAAGCGAAGTGGTCAGAAGCCGAAAAACAGGTCAGAATCGGGTCGATGCCGAAACCCTACGAGTTTTTCGATCACACCGCCGACATCGGCGTCCACATCTACGGGGCGACGTTGCCGGAGTTGTTCAGCAACGCCGCGCCGGCGATGTACGAGGTGCTGGGGAAACTGGAGATGACAGGGGTCAGAACTCAGAAGTCAATGGAACTGCGGGCGGAATCGATGGAGGACTTGCTGCACGACTGGCTGGCGGAACTGCTGTACGAAGTCGAAGCCAACCACGTTCTTTTTGATGAGATTGCGTCACTCACCGTTTGTGGGAGCGCCGTCCCCGGCGCGAAGGGCGCGGTGAATCGCGGCGAGGACGTCGTTCCCACATTTGAGTTGCATGCGACGTTGCGCGGCGGGACGATTGATTTCTCTCATTCTCAAACCAACGAAGAGATCAAAGCCGTGACCTATCACCAGTTGCACGTGGAGCAGACAGCCGACGGCCAGTGGCGCGCGAAGGTGATTTTCGACGTGTAGTCTTGGCGTGCGGTGACTTGTCACCGTTTTGCCGTGTTCTGACCGCAGATCGACAACAGCCGAACAACAAAGCGCCGACAAGTCGGCGCACTCCAAAGCGCCGGCGTTTTGACGGCGGCTCTGTTATCGGTCGCGCCCTTATGGTTGCCCAGCAAAAATCCGCTCGTTAGGTTGTCGGCGTTTTTAGTTTGGCAATGGCCGCGTCTCCATTACAATCAGGCCTTTTGCGCTATGGCTGCCACTGAGGGTTATCATCAGCAGTTGAAGGATTTGCTTGCTCGCGGCGAGTGGGAAGCTGGCCAGACATTGTGGTTGGAGTTGGCCGATAAACTGGCCGGTCAGCCGGAGTTTCTGTTGCTGCTCGTCAAGGAGTTCGCCGACGTCGGGCAGGGCGCGTCCGCTGCGGAGTTGGCGTCACTTCTCGTTCCCGATCTGAAGTCAGCAGGCAAACTCCACGAATGGCTTTATGCATTGAAGTTACAGGCGGCCGCCAAGCCAAATGATAAACTGCTGTGTGCCGAGTTGAGCGAGGCGTATCAGCAGATTTACCAGTCCGATCCGCGTCTGAGAACAATTTTGGCTGTCGCAGAATTGGAACGCTCGCCTCTGCCTGCCGCAATCACCAAGGCAGACACGTTGCTGGCGCTCAGTGTCGGCGCGTTTTGTCAGCATAAAAGCTGGGGTTTCGGTCGCGTCAAAGCGTTCGACACCACCTTGAGCCGCATTATTGTTGTGGCGTTCCCGCACAATCCCGACCACGCCATGCAGCTCTCGTATGCCGCCGAAAGTCTGACGCCCGTCAGCGCCGACCATATCGAGGTTCGCAAGATCACCAACATGGACAGTCTGAAGCAACTGGCGGCCAACGATCCACTTGATCTTCTCCGCATCGTGCTGGTCGGTTACAACCACGCCGTCACAGCCGATCGACTCGAAACGATCCTTTCCGGCTCAGTCATCCCAACCGCCGACTGGAGAAGATGGTTGGAGAACGTGAAAAAACTGGCCAAACGCGATCCACACTTTGTCTGGCCGGCGAAGAAGACCAATCCCATCGTCCTCCGCACCGCGCCCGTGTCGCAGCAGGACGAACTTCTTGAAGCGTTTCGGACCGCGCCAAGCTTGAAGCAAAAGACCAATATCGCGCGCCAGTTCCTGAAGATCTTGGACGAGATCAGCGATCCGGAACTGTTGCTCCAGGAGTTTCAGGATGGCCTGCTGGACGCGATCGGCAAAACCAAAGCCAGCTACCAAGCCGAACGGCTCGAAGCCGCGCTTCTCCTCGAAGAACTTCGTGCCCACCAGCGCACGCCGCCCGAGGGTACGCCGCAGCTTGTGGCCGAAATCCTGGGCCGAATCGAAAACCTGCCCGGCGTCTTGGAGAACCTGAGCGCCGCGGCCCAGAAACGGGCGATGGCCGCCCTCAAAGTCTCCCAAGCCGATCGCCTGCTGAAGACCATCAATTATTTCTCCGCCAAAATCCTGGACGAGATGGCTGATCTTCTCCCGCAAGCGTCGGTGCAGATCGCTCAACTTGTCCAGAACCAGAGCGCCAATCCCGAACTACTCTGCTGGATCTGCAAAAACATCTCCTCGGCAGCTTGGCTTCAGCCGCTGCAAGGTGTGCCGCTCGCGCTGGCCGTCTTCAGCGTGTTGGAATCAGGTTCGGGCAAATCAACAAAGAAACTCCACGACCTTCTGCTCGATGACGCGTCGCTGTTGGTGGACCTGCTCGCCAACGCCGATACCGAGACCGTTCGCGGCATCGCGCGCCAAGTCATGGCCAGCCCCGCCTTCGACGAACTCGAACGCCGCTCGCTGATGGGCCGATTGATCAAAGACTTTCCGTTCGTACGGGAATTCGTCGTCACCAAGACCGTGAAGGAGCAGCCGTTGATCGTCTCGTGGGCCAGCTATCACAAGCGTCAGGCGGAACTCGACGACATCATCCAGAAAAAAATCCCGCAAAACAGCAAGGAGATTGCGCTGGCGCGCAGCTACGGCGACCTGCGGGAAAACTTCGAATACAAAGCCGCCAAAGACATGCAGAAGCTGCTCATGCGCCGCCGCGCCGAACTGGAGATTCTCCTGTCCCGCGCCCAGGCAAAAGATTTCGCCGACGCCAAAACCGATACCGTCGGCATCGGCACCAGCGTCACCGTCACCGATCCCGCCACCAGCCAGCAACACACCCACCACATCCTCGGCGCATGGGACAGCGACCCCGCCCGTGGCATCATCAGCTACCCCGCCGCTCTGGCGCAGGCGCTCCTCAACAAACGCGTCGGCGACATCGTCGAAGCGAGCGGCGAAACCGGCCCGCAAAAGCTGCGCATCGACCGCATCGAGAAAGTTTCCGCCGAAATCCTGCAAACGCTGTAGCACCACGGTGGCGGCGCGGGCTTGACGGCGTCGGGGAGCTTGCGCCGATCCTTTTCGCTGCATAATCCTTTCGTAATGTCGCACTTGGCATAATGCGGGCGGTTGGTCGAGAGATCGGCCTGCAGGCTGGCAGATGCCACCCGCAAGCAACGCCGCAAGGCGGGAAACGAACAAATCAGGTCGGATCAGCCGGTCCATCGTAGTCTTAATGCTTGGCCGTCGGGGTGAGCGCTCGATCGTGGCACATCACTGGTGGAACACCAGCGTGGTCATGAGGATAGGCATCAACCGCACGGATACGCCACGGATGGCCGTCTCACTCGTGGGGGGCCGCTTTGTTGGACTGTTCCCTTTCGCTCCACCGCAGCATGAGGAAATAGACTGTGGGTGTGGCCACCAGCGACAGCAACACGGAGATGCACAGCGCGCCGATCACCGCGATGGCCAGCGGCTTGAGCATGTCCGCACCGCTGCCGATGCCGTAGGCGAGCGGCAACATGCCGAACGCGGCCGCCATTGAAGTCATCAACACAGGGCGTAACCGGCGATGGCCGGAACGGACCAGCGCGTCTTCCAGGCTCACCCCCTCCGCGCGCAGGTGCTCCACGAAGTCCAGCATCAGGATGCCGTTCTTGGCCACGATGCCGACACCGATGATCGCGCCTAGGAAGGAGACGACGTTCAGCGACGTGCTGGTGATCCACAAGGCCAGCACCGTGCCGAACAGGGCCAGCACCGCGCCGAACACAATGGCCACGGCTTCGAAGAACGAACGGAACTCGATCAGCAGCACGGTGAACACCAGAAAAATCGCCATCGCCAGCACCAACATGAGGTTCCGGAATGATTCCTGTTGCTGCTGGTACAAGCCGCCGAACTCAATCGTTCCCGGTGGAATGGTTTTGTCCTGGCTCAGTTTCTCTTGGATTTCGGCCATCGCGCTGCCGAGATCGCGGCCTTCGAGGCGCGCCGTCACCGCCACGTCCTGCCGTAAATCCTCGCGGTGCAGTTCCAGTTGGCCCGGCTCTTCGATGATGTCGGCGACTTGCGAGAGTTTGACGAGCGTGCCGTCCGGCGTGCGCAGCGGTAGTTCGCGCAGCGTGGCCACCCGGTCAATCTGCAACCGGTCAACCAGCACGCGGATGTTCACTACGCGGTCGCCTTCCAGCACGGTCGAGGCTTCCTGGCCGAGCATCGCCGTGTTCACCGCCGCCGCCACGTCCGCGGCGTTCAGGCCGAAGCGTTCCGCATCGGCGAAGCGCATGCGCAGGCTGATTGTGGGGCCGGCGTAGATAATCCCGTCCTTGGTGTCCACCACGCCTTTGATTTTCTTCAATTGCTCCTCGATTTCCGGCGCTTTCTTCTTCAAGAACTCAATGTCAGTGGAAAACAACTTCACTTCAATCGGCTTGGGCGACCACGTGAGGTCGCCAATCAGGTCGCCGAGAATGCCGGGGAATTCCCATTCAATGTCGGGCAAGGCGGTGTTGAACTTGGCCCGCAACTCGGCGATGACCTCCTCCGTCGAGTGTTTCCGGTCAGGCTTGAGTTTGATGAGAAAATCGCCGGTGTTCGGCTCGACGACTTCAAATCCCAGGGCAGCACCGGTGCGGCGGGAATAACTCTCAATGTCGGGTGTGGCGATCAGAATTTTCTCCGCGATCAACAGTTGGCGGTCGGTCTCGGCGAGGCTGGTGCCGGGCGGCGCGATGTAGTCGATGACGAAGCCGCCTTCGTCCAGCGGCGGCAGGAACTCACTTTCCAGCCCTTGGTAAATCCCGACACCGAGCAGCAGCACCACGCCGCACGCGCCGAGGGTCAGCCAGTAATGTCGCAGCGCGGCCCGCACGGCGATCTCGTAGAGGCCGATGGCCCGGCGAAGCAGGAAGCCGCCTTCTTCGCTCTTGGGCGCGTGGCCGTGTTCCAGATGTCCGCGGTCGCGCGTGAACCATGCGGCGAGCGACGGCGTGAGCGTAATGGCCAGCGCCAGCGACGTGAGCAGCGCGACGACCATTGTGACCGCCAGCGCGCGGAAGAATACGCCGGAAATGCCATCGAGGAACGCTAGCGGGATGAACACCACCACAGGCGTCAGCGTGGAGCCGACGAGCGGCACAAGAATCTCGCCGATGCCGGCCTGAATGGCATCGCGCCGTGGAAGGCCGCTGGCGATCTTGACGTAGATGGCTTCCACCACCACGATAGCGTTGTCAATGACCAGCCCGATTGCCGCCGCAATGCCGCCCAGCGTCATGAGGTTGAAGCTCAGTCCGGCCAGCATCATCGCCACGAGCGTGATGAGGACGGTCAATGGAATGACCATGATAGCGGTGAGCGTGATGCCCCAGTTTTTCAGAAAGAAATAGAGGATGAGCACCGACAGGATCAGGCCGAAGATAATAGCGTCCCAGACACTGCGCACCGACCCGCGGACGAACAGCGATTGGTCGTAGTAATAGGCGATCCGCATGTCCGGCGGAAGCTCGGTCTTGAGTGCCGCCAGTTCGGCATTCAACTGCCTGGCGATGTCCAGCGTGCTGCCATCGGGCTGGCTGCGGATATTGAGCAACACGGCGTTCATGCCTTCGGCGGTAACGACGTTGAAGACCGGTTCCGGCCCGCGCTCGACGCGGGCGAAATCCTTGATGCGAATCGGATGCGTGCCCGCGACCGCCACGGTGAGGTTCTCGATGTCTTCGATCCCGTGAACCCGGCCATCCACCACCGCCAGGTAAAGCGTGTGGTTCTCTTCGTGCATACCGGTGGGCGCGATGAGATTGTTCTTCTCCAACGCGTCGGTGACTTGCCCGAGGCTGAGGTTCGCGGCCTGCAAGCGCACCGGGTCAACGACGACGTGATATTCCGGCGTGCGTCCGCCCACGATGTCTACGCGCGCTACGCCGGGGATGCGGAGGAAGCGCGGCTTGATCTCGTAGCGCGCGGTTTCCCACAACTCGGTGATGCTGCGCTTGGGACTGGTGAGGCTCACGCCGATGATCGGGAAGGCGGAGAACGTCAGCCGCCAAACCGTCGTGCTGGCGGTTGCGGGCAGCCCGGAGCGGATTTGCGAAAGGCGGCTGTTGACGTATAACTCCGACTGAATCATGTCCACCCGCCAGTTGAAGAACACGCTGATCTCCGCCGAACCGCGACCGGTTGTGGATCGCACCGTGACTGCGCCGGGAATGTCCTTCATCGCTTCTTCGATGGGCCGCGTAATGGTGGCCATCATCTCGTCGGCGGGCATCACGCCGTTATCCACAAGGATGACGACGCGCGGAAAATTCGTCTGCGGAAAAACGGACGACGGCGTCCTAAACGCCGCGTAAATGCCCGCCAGACACAACGCGACGCTGATGAACGCAATGGCCAGTCGGTGGCGGATGGCAAAGGCCCCGATGGCTGTTGTCTCTTTCATGGCGAGCGGTCTTTACTCAGTTGCCCAACACGCGGACCTTGGTTTCCTTCGGCAACGCGTAGGCGCCTTCTGTCACCACCGTCATGTCCGCCTGCAAACCGTCCGCTTCAACCTCGACCAGCCCGCCATCGCGCAAACCCGTCTTCACCGGCTTCTGAACGGCCTTGTCGTTTTGAACCAGCGCAATGACGGTCACGCCTTCGGCGTCCTTCACCACGCTCTCCACCGGGACTGCCAGGCGATCCTTGTGCTCTTCACTGACGATGCGGAGGGTGACAAACTGGCCGGGGTGCAGGCCGGAGTTGGCCGGGAGCGCGGCCCGCACGAGCGCAGTGCCGGTCTTTGAGTCCACCTGCGGGCTGATGTAAGTCAGTGAGCCGGTGAGCGGAGCGGCGGACTTGTCCGCGATCACTTCGGCAGGCTGGCCGGGTTTGAGCGCCGCCAGTTCCGCGCTCGGCACGTTGGCGCTCACAACGAGGCGATCGAGGTCAATCACCTCGGCCAGCGCGGTGGTCAGGTCTACCGCCTCGCCGGGATTCACGTTCACGCGGGTGACGGTGCCGGCAAGCGGCGACTGGATTTGCAGGAGGGCCTGTTGGGCCCGGGCCGCAGCCAGTTGTTGCTCGGCTTCCTGCAATGCTTTTTGCGACGTGCCGTCCACTTGAATCAGCTTCTTCTGTCGATCCAGATTCTTCTCGGCAAAAGCCACGGCCACGTCTGCAGCGCGGCTGTCGAGTTGGAACAACACCGCGCCCTTTTCGACGCGCTGGCCTTCGGCGCATTTCACCGCCGTTACCACGCCGGGAACGGACGCGGCAATGCGCGCGCTGGCCGCCGGCTGCTCGCCCGCCGGCTCCGGCTCGATCGTGCCGTAAGCGGTAACGTAGCCGCGCAGTGTGGTGCGCGTGATTTTGCCGACATGAACGGGGACTTCCGTATCGGGTTTCGCTTCCTCCTCCACGTGCGGGGCCGTCTTGAACCAAATGAGCCACACGAGGCCCGCGACCGCGGCGATGATGACAATGATGAGACCAAACTTTTTCATGGGTGCTTGTTCGCTTTGCTGGTTTCGGAAATTCGCGGGGAGGTTTGCCAAACGGCGTAGGGCAGTCCGAGCGGACTTTGCAGGGCGTCTTCCAGTTGCCCGAGCGCCTGTTGCGACTTGACGAGCGCGTCCAACCGGGCGAGCGCCGAGGCGCCAAGCTGCAATTGCAGGCCGACCAGCTCGCTCTTGGAGATCTCTCCCGCAGTGAACATCGCTTGGGCTGTCTGTTCCTGCTTCTGCAAGTTGGCCAGCAGCGCGTCGGTGTCCACCTGCTTCTGCAACGCCACGCGATGGCCGGCCACGGCGCCATCAATTTCGGCCAGCACGCGGGACTGAAGGGCGTTGAAGTTGGCCGCGGCTTCGGCGCGCTTGGCCTCCGCTTCGGCAATCGCGCCTTGATTCTGATTGAGCACCGGCAGTTCCACAGTGAGACCCAATTGCCATTTGTTGTCGCCTTGGTCAAACTCGTAACCGGGATTGAAGTGGATATCGGGATACTGCTTGGCGATTTCAAGCTGGAGCGCGTATTGGCTGGCCGCGTATTCCGCCAGCGCGCCGAGAATGTCCGCGCGATTCAGCAACGCCTGACGACGGGCGTCAGCAGCGGGAACGTCGCCGGGCAACTGGCCCAGGCCCGCGAACGATAGTTCGACGCCTTCCAGCGCGCGCGCCGGAATGCCGATGGCCTCCGCCAATTGCACACGGGCCTCGGCGCTTTGCCGTTCCGCGTCGCGCAACGCAAGACGGGTGCCGTCGGCTGCCAGACGCGCCTGGGTGAGTTCAAACGCGGAGATGGCGCCGGCCTGGTATTGGAGTTCCAGCAAACGCACGTTCTCGGCCTGGATGGTCTGCTGTTCCTTCAGCAGCGCCTCCGTCTCGCGCGCCGCGTAGAATTCCACCATGCTCCGCCGCACCCCGCTGCGCACCTGCCACGCTACCGACGCGATGTTCAGTCGCGCGGCTTCCGAAAGCTGCGTGGCCTGCGCGATGCGATAGCCACGTTTGCCCGCCGTCTCAATCGGAATGTCCAGCGTCGCCGTGACGATCCAAGGCGAGGGCGTTGGCGTTGTGGTGTTATAGCCCGGCGCGACGCTGACTGTGGGATTAGGCCGCTCCCCAGCGGTGACCTTTCCGGCCTTCGCCACCACCCACTGGGCGCGCGCCACTTCCAGGCTCGGATGGTAATAGAACGCCGCGAGCGTGAGCATTTCGAAGTCCCACTGCGCCGGTGGCCACTGGCTGAAGGAACGATGAAGATTGCTCGCCAAGAAACTGCGCAGCGCCGGGTCCGATAACGACCGCGCGTCGAGTTGCGCCGCAGTAGCTTCGGGTCGCAACGGGCGCGCTTCGTAATGAGCACACCCATTCAACAGCGTGCCGAGGCAAAGCGATGCAGCCAGGGCGAAGCTTTGCCCGGCTCGACCTGCCAATGGTTGTCGAGACCCACTCATTTTCAAGAAGCGGATGATCGGCGAGTATGTAAGCGTGGCTGGATTATGGGGAACCCAGTGCAACAACATACTTGATGTGACATGGGTTGTTGGAGGGCGAAGCTCCTGCTGAGCCGCTGCGTTCCGCTCCCACACACGGTTCGCCGGGAGGCTCACCCTCCATATGAACCATGTCGCAATAGGTCTCGTGTCGACCAAATCTTCTACTGCATTCCATACACGAGGATCTTGAAGCTGTTCGGAACCATCCTTGGGCGTGCTCCGCGACCACCGGCGGGCGCTCCCGCTGCGGGTGCCGCGGGCGCTTCGTATTTGGCCGAGGCTAGGTAAATCCTGTGCGTCTTCGGATCCAGCGTCATCGTGCGCGAGCCGCGTTCGGTCGCCAGCGTCTGCACCACCGTCAGTTTGTCGGGCGTATCCTCGTGCGCGATGGTGACCGTCCCGGTGCCGCAGGAGGCGAAAGCGTACTGGGTGCCGGGATCAAACGCGTTGGCGTCCACGCCCTGCCCGATGGGCACCGAGGCGACGACTTTGCCGGTCTCACTATCCATCATCACCATCAACTTGTTGCTGCAACCCAGAAACAGCCGATGATGCGCCACGTCAATAGCCATGCCCGAAGCGCCTTCGCCGGGCGCGATCGGCCAATGGTTCACGACCTGGTGCGTCTTGGTATCAATCGCGACGACTTCGTTCTTGTCCTCGATGTTGTTATAGACGCGCCCCGCCTTCGGATCGGCGGCGGCAAACTCCGGCCTGCCTCCCAGTGGGATGGTGGCGACGACCTTACCCGCCTTCGCGTCGATCACAGTTGAGGACTGGCCGCGCCCGTTGAACATATACACTTCCTGTCGCCCCGGCTCGTAAAGCATCCCATCCGGATTCTGGCCCGTGTCCACCTGCGACAGCGTGGTCAGCGTCTTCAGATCAACGATGCTTGCCGTGTTTGAGCGCCCGTTGCTGCTGAATCCCCGTTGAAGATCGGACGCGACGGCCAGCCCGTGGACTCCCGGAGTGTTGGTAATCTCGCCCGCGACCACGTCCTTGTCGATATCGATCACGACCACCTTGGTGGCATGGCTCACGTATAGGCGGCGACCCGCTGTGTCAACCGACAGATAATCCCATCCACCGTCGCCGCCGACGGGGATTTCCTTCAATAAGTGATACGGACCGTCCGCGCCGTAAAGCGGAGCCGCCGCGATGCTTGCGATGCCGAACGCAATCGCACCGATGAACTGCAAATATCTCGTCTTCATATGGCCACTAAATCTCCCGTTGAGGTTTGGCAGGAGAGCAAGACTCGGAACATCTCGTACTCAAGAGGAAGAGACCGGGTCAATGACGCGTGCCTCCATCCTCCACACTCCCGCCACGTGTTCTGTTGCTTGCACGAACTCGCTCCACCGCTGGTTCGTGAGTTGGTCTCCCGACCAATCTTCGCCAATGATGTCAGAAGCAACATTACGGAAAGATTATGCGCTCGGCGATTCGTTGCCATCCTCCATCCCCGCGCCCAGAGCCACGTCCTGCGCAGGCACGCGCATAATTTAAGTTTCGTCCCGTAATGTTCCTGTAACTCGGGTTGAGAAAGGATGCGCGCCATTGGTCAGGAGACCACCTTGCGGCTTTGCCGATACAGCCCGCAAACAACGCCGCCGCTAGGCGGCCAACGAACAAATCAGGAAAGGAGACACGCAACATGCAGAATCGCATCAGCCGTTGGATCATGACGCTGCTATTGGCAGTGGGAGTGACGGCCCTTGTCACCGCTTGCGCATCAACCAAGGCAGGCAAAGAGAAGGAAGACGCAACCGAGCGCGTTTCACTGGCAGACTTGCCGATGCCCGCGCGCGCCACGGTCGAGAAACTGACTGGCGGCGGAAAGGTCGAGATGATCGACAAGGAAGTGGAAAAGGGCAAGACCGTTTATGACGTCGAGGCCACGGTTGGCGGCAAGCACGTGGAGTACACGATTGCCATCGACGGCGCGGTTGTGGGCACGGAGACGAATATCGAGTACAATGAATTACCGGAAGCAGTCCGCGCGGCGGCGGAGAAGTATTTCGGCACCGCCACCGGCTTGAACCCTTCGGTGGGAGTCGAGGACGGCCGGACGACCTACGAGGTCGAAGGCACGAAGAACGGCAAGAAGGTCGTGGCGACATTCGACCCGACGGGCAAATTCATTGGCGAGGAGAAGTAAGCGGAGCCAACACCACCATTTCAGGGCGGGAGCGTGCTTGCGTGCTCCCCAGCCCGGCTCTATTCTGCTGCCGGAACAAACGCTGTGAGAATCCTGCTGGTTGAAGATTCCAAGCTGCTGCAGCGCTCGGTGGGAACGGGGTTGCGGAAGGCCGGCTATGCCGTGGATCTCACCGGCGACGGCGCGGAAGGGCTTTGGTACGCGGAGTCCAACCAGTACGATGTGATCATCCTCGATCTGATGTTGCCCGGCATGGACGGGCTGACACTGCTTCGTCGCCTGCGCGCCGATGGCAAAGACACGCACGTGCTGGTTCTCACGGCGAAGGACACTGTTCCCGACCGCGTGCGCGGGTTGCAGTCCGGTGCGGATGATTACCTGATCAAACCGTTCGCCTTCGAAGAGTTGCTGGCGCGCGTGCAGGCGCTTTGCCGACGCGGGTACGGGCAGAAGACCCCCCGGCTCCGCATCGGCGATCTGGAAATCGATATGGCGGCCAGAACCGTGACGCGCGCCGGCGGCGTCATCGACCTGACCGCCCGCGAATACCGTTTGCTGGAATACCTCGCCCTTTGCCGCGGCGAAGTCGTGTCGCGCAGTGAGATCGAAGAACACATCTACGGCGAATCGGTGGATCCGCTCAGCAATGTGGTGGACTCGGCGATTTGCACTCTGCGCCGGAAGATCACGCCGCCCGGCAAAACACCTCTCATCGCCACCAAACGCGGTCTCGGCTACGTGATGGACGCCCCCACCAAATGAAATCCATCCAAATGCGTTTGATGGTCGGGTTGCTCGGGAGCAGCCTGCTGATCCTCGGCATCGGCGCAGCCGTGATCCACTTCGCCACGCGCGCCTTGTTGTTCCGGGAATTCGATTCCACCCTGCGGGCCAAGGCCATGGCGCTCGCCGCGACAACCGATATGAGCGAAGACGGAGTCGAATTCGACCTCGCTGATGAGCTTCTGCAAGAATTCTCGCGCCCCCGTTCCGCCGAATACTTCCAGCTTTGGGACTCCAACGGAAAATCGCTTGCCCGCTCGCCCTCGTTGGGGACGAACGATCTGGCCCGCTCGTTCGGCACGACGAGTTCTCCTCAATTCTGGGACGTGAAGCTGCCCAATGGTCACCGCGGACGGGCCATCGGATTTCAATTTGCAGCCGAAACCGGCGGTGCGGGCGGGCAGCCGTCGTCCGCGGCGGCGACCCATCCCACCGTGACGTTGGTGATGGCGAGCAACCTGCACAGCGTCAGGAGGACGCTGGACGCATTGACCTATGCCCTTCTGTTGGCAGCGGCAATCGTTCTCGCTGGAATGGTTGTTGTGGTGCGACTGATCGTCCACCGGGGACTGGCGCCGCTGGCGGGTCTTGCCGACCGTGCGGCGCACATTGACGCCTCGTCGTTGGGACTGCGATTTGCCACGGAATCGTTGCCCACCGAGTTGCTTCCGATTGCCCATCGTCTAAACGACCTGCTTGCCCGGCTCGAACGATCCTTCGAACGGGAACGGCAGTTCACCGCCGATGCCGCCCACGAACTGCGCACGCCCATCGCCGAACTGCGCTCATTGGCCGAGGTCGCCCTCAAATGGCCGGAAGGTACCGAGGCCACCAACCAGTCGTTCCGCGACGCGCTCGAGATCGCCAAGAGAATGGAGGCCATTGCGACCGGACTGTTGAGCCTAGCTCGATGTGAGGCGGGCAAGCAAACGATCAAGCGCGAACCGGTTGTCGTCAAAGAATTGGTCGATGAGATCTGGCGTCCATTGGCTGACCAAGCCGGTCGCCGACAACTCCTCGTCACTTTCGATGTTCCCTCCGAGATTCGTCTCAGAACCGACCGCGCATTGTTCGGTTTGACCCTCGCCAACCTCTTCTCCAACGCGGTCGAGTACACACCCGCGGCCGGCACGGTTCGCGTCAGTGCCGAACAGCACGATGGCCAGTTCAGACTGTCGGTCGCCAACACCGTTGACAATCTTGGTCCTGACGATCTCCCGCATCTGTTCGAGCGGTTCTGGCGCAAGGACGCTTCGCGGACTTCTGCCGAGCATGCCGGCTTGGGGCTGTCCCTGGCCGAGGCGTATGCCGAATTGCTGAAAATGAAGATTCGCGCCGACCTTGTCCGACCGGACACGCTGGTTCTTTTGCTGGAAGCTTCGGCGGCCGGATGAGCCGCCGACGTTCCCGAACGTAGCGGCAGTTCTCCGGCGGTAATCTTCCCGTAACCTTGCTTCTGGCATCCTGCGCGGCGTTCGAGAAAGAAGGCGCGTATGAAAACGAAACTCGTTGTGGGGGTCGCACCCGCCAGCGGATGCGGCGTCAGCAAAGCAACGCGCTGGATGAAAACTGATCCGAGATGCATCCGTGTCTTTCTCTGCGCCTTCTGCGCGTTGAGTTTAGTTGTCATGGCTGTTGGCGGGCAGCTAGAGACTCCCACGCGTGAAACAGGCGGTGGAGAAAAGGCCGCCGGTCAGCCGCATCGCGAGATCAATCTTTTGGCGTTTGGGGATTGGGGGAATGGCAGCAAGGATCAGCGCGCCGTGGCCGCCGCGATGGCCGACTACGTGCAATTGGCGGGCCGAAGACCGTTTGACGGCGTGCTGGTTTTGGGCGACAACCTCTGTCATGTCAAAGTCCGCGGCGTCCACGATTCGGTGTGGAACAAGCGGTTCGAGAGAATGTACGATCCGCACCGACTGAACATGCCGTTTTACGCGCTCTTGGGTAACCACGACTACGGGCAGCATGGCGAATTGGCACGCATCGAACTCGACTACAGCCGCGCGCACCCGGAGTCCCGCTGGAGAATGCCCGCCAAGTGGTACCGCTTGAATTTGCCAAACGATCACCCACTGGTCACCGTGCTCATGCTCGACAGCATGGTCGAAGGTGAAGAGTGGAAAAGCCAATTAAAGTGGATGGAACAGGAATTAGCCAAGACCAACGGGTCATCGTGGACGATTTGCTGCGCGCATTTCCCCCTTTACAGCACCGCGCGACACGGCGATACGGCCAAATTGTTGAAGGACTGGGAGCCTCTGTTCGAGAAATACCGCGTGGCGTTTTACGTGTGCGGTCACGACCATGATCTAGAGCATCTGGAAATCCCTGACAAGCACACCAGCTTCCTGGTTTCAGGAGGCGGCGGGATGCCGCTTTATCCAATCGTGCGAGCGGATCGCGGGCCGTTTGCCCGCGCCAGTCACGGCTTTGTTCACATTAAGCTGACACCTGAGATGGCGGCGGTTCATTTCGTTGACGAAGCGGGTAGATGGGTGCACGTCTTCGAGAAGAACATTCATAATGAGATTCGGATCCTGCACACGACAGGCGTTGACAAGGTGGAATCCAAGCCGTCATCTGCCGTTGAGGATGATTGAGCGGCAGGGTCTATCACGAATAATCGAGGTCAGCGCCTTGGTCTCGGCGCAGTGGCAATGCGCGCTTGGGGAACGACGTATTCCGTTGCTCGTGTCGAGCAGGGTGGCTATCACCAGTTCCCGAGGTGCTCGAAGCCCGGTCTGTTCAAGAAAGTGTCTGTCATAGGGGTCACCCATTAAAGGTTCCGATCAAGACAAAAGTTCCATGCGCTGGCTTTCACAGCCCAACCCGCTTCTTCTTCGGTTGAACCTCCCACCGCTACCAGAACCGCTCGTCCGTGCCCGGGTCAAACAACTCAGCCTGACGGTGCCCAATCCCGCCGAGTTCGAGCACGATCTCTGGCGGCTGTCACACGGCAACCCCGGCCGCATCCTATCGCTCTGCCAGCAAGCCAAACAAGGCCATTACATCTTCGGTCGCCGGCTCGCCACCCGCCTGCTGGATCTCGACCGTTGCATCAAAAGCTTGAACTTGCCATGAAACGCCCGCCTGGTCCACGTTGACAACATGATGGGCGACGGCGTCGTCACGCTGGAGAAAGTCCGCGTCCTAAAGCACCAGAGCAATCCCGCCAAGGTATGAGGCGGATTGCTGCATTGACACGAATCAAGAAACCGCTAAACTGAAGAAGTCATAGGGCGATGGAGTTCGCCTGAAGATTTGCTCCGAAGGCTTTCGGAGCTGATGACTCCTACTGACGAAATGCGTCGGTAGGAGTTTTTTGTTTGGGCCGAGACAACGATGAGCGACAACCTGATCATGGGCGTGTTCGTGCTGGTGGCGGCGCTGATCGGCTTCCGCTTCGGCATTGCCGTGGCCATCTTCGAGATCGCCGCTGGCATCATCGCGGGCAATTTCCTGGGGGTCAAACCCAACGAGTGGCTCAATCACTTCGCGGAGTTCGGCTCGCTGCTGTTGATTTTTCTGGCGGGCAGCGACATTGATGTGGACTTCATGATGCGCCGTCTCAAGCCCACGCTGATCGTCGGGACGATCTCGTTTCTTGCCCCGCTGTTGGCCGTGCTGACCTATGGTCACTTCATTGCCCACTGGGAGCGTGACAAGTTGATCCTGATCGCCATCGCCTCCTCCAGCACTTCTGTCGCGGTGGTGTATCCCGTATTGCGCGACGCCGGACTGCTGAAAGTCCCGTTGGGTAAACTCATGCTGCTGGTAGCCTTCCTTCCCGACTTTTTGATCACCGTCGCGCTGTTTGTGTTCTTCACCAAGTTCGGCTGGGACACGCTGGCGGTGATTGCCGCGCTGGTCGCGCTAATCGTCATCATGCGGCACGCCAGTTTCCGCTTTCTGCGCAAGTTCGGCGAAACGTCCTCGCAACTGAAGCTGCGATTCATCTTTGCCATCCTGCTGTTTCTGGCGTTCGTCTCGGAGAAAGGCAACTTGCACGCCTCGCTGGCCGTTTTTATCATGGGCATCGTCGTTTCCGAACTGATGAAGGAGCAGGAGGAGACCGACCGCAACCTGCGCGCGGTGGCCTTCTCGATTTTCGTGCCGACGTTTTATTTCAAGGCGGGCCTGATGTTCTCGATCCCGGCGATGCTGCAAAACTGGTGGATGATTCTGGTGATGATCGCCCTCGCGTTCAGCGCGAAGTTTGTGGGGATCTACCTGCTGGGCAGACCCTACTTCAAAGAGCACATCCGATACGCCTCGTTCCTGCTCAACGCGCGCCTGACCTTCGGCACGATAGCCGCCACCTACGGCCTCACGCATGGCATCATCAATCAGCAATACTTTTCCATTCTCATCAGCATGATCATCCTGTCGTCGGCCATCGCCCTGGTGTTCACGGGCAAAACGCCGACGGCGGTGTTGCAACCGACGTTTGAGGAGCATCAGTAACGAAAGGAGCCTGCATGCAACCGAAGAAAGCCAAAATGATGCGCATCTACCTTGGCGAAGACGACGAATGGGAGGGCGAACCGCTCTACCACGCCATTGTGAAAAAACTCCACGACCTCGGTGTCGTCGGCGCGACCGTGAACTGTGGCGTGGAAGGCTACGGCCGGGCCGGCGCCATTCATCGCCAAAAACACTTCGTTGTCTCTGGCGACCTGCCGATGACCGTCATCGCAGTGGACACGGAAGAGAAGATCATGAAAGCGCTGCCTGTCATCGCCGGCATGGTCAAGGACGGCATCATCAACCTGATTGACGTGGACGTGATCGAGTTCCACAATGGCCAGATCGTCTGACGAACCACTGTCACTGAACGAATCGCAGCACCGCCGACGATGGCCGGCCATCGACCGCATCAGCGATCATGGCCACTGCAGCATCTCGATCGTGAAATACCCCGTGGCAAAAAAATGAATAAACCAGATCGTCTCCACGAAATCTTTCGCCTCCAGCGGGAGTTGAACCTCCGCATCGGCGTGGACACTGCGGGCATGACTGAAGAGCAGCGCCAGCAATGGGTGCTCAATTACTGCCGCGCGATGAGCCAGGAGATCGCCGAACTCACCGATTGCGTCCCGTGGAAATGGTGGGCGAAATATCAGAAGTTCGACCGGCAGAATGCCCGCGTCGAGATCGTGGACCTGCTGCATTTCCTCGTTTCGCTGGCGCAGGTGATGGAACTGACTCCCGACGACATCTTCGAGGCGTACACCAAGAAGCACCGCGTCAATCTTGCCCGGCAAAAGTCGGGGTACACCACGAAAGACGAAGCCGACAACCAAAACATCTGAAAGGAAGCCAATCAATGACCAAGATCACAAGGATTCAAGCCCGCGAGATTCTGGACTCGCGTGGCAACCCGACCATCGAAGTGGACGTGCAACTCTCCGGCGGCGCGCTCGGCCGGGCCGCCGTGCCCAGCGGTGCGAGCACGGGTGAAAACGAGGCGCTCGAATTGCGCGACGGCGACAAGAAGCGCTACGGCGGCAAAGGCGTGCTCAAAGCGGTCGCCAACGTGAACGAAACGATTGCCAAGGCGCTCGTCGGCCACGACGCGCTCGACCAGACCGGCATTGACCGCACCATGATCGCGCTTGATGGAACGCCGACGAAATTGAAGCTCGGCGCGAACGCCATCCTCGGCGTCTCGCTGGCCGTGGCAAAAGCGGCGGCGGCGCAATTGGGCATGCCGTTGTACCGCTATCTCGGAGGCGTGAACGCGAAGGTGTTGCCGGTGCCGATGATGAACGTGCTCAACGGCGGCGCGCACAGCGATGCGCCCGTGGATTTTCAGGAATACATGATCGTGCCGCGCGGCGCGCCGAGTTTCCGCGAGGCGTTGCGGATGGGCGCGGAGACGTTCCACGCGCTCAAGGCCGTGCTCAAAGCAAACAAACTCAGCACGGCGGTCGGCGACGAAGGCGGGTTCGCCCCGGCGTTGAAGAACAACGAGCATCCGCTGGAGGTCATCGTCGCCGCGATCAAGCAGGCGGGATACAAGCCGGGCAAGGACGTGTTCATCGCGCTCGATCCCGCCGCCAGCGAATTCTACGACACTGCGTCGAAAAAATACGTGTTCAAGAAATCCGACGGCTCGAAGCACACCGCCGCCGAAATGGTGGACATCTACGAGAAGCTCGCGGCGAAATATCCGATCATTTCCATCGAAGACGGCTGCGCCGAGAACGATTGGGACGGCTGGAAACTTCAAACGCAGCGTCAAGGAAAGCAACTCCAACTGGTCGGTGACGACAATTTCGTGACCAACGTGAAGTTCCTTCAACGTGGTATTGACGAGGGCGTGGCCAACGCGATCCTGATCAAGGTCAATCAGATCGGTTCGCTCACCGAAACGCTGGATTGCATCGCTCTGGCGCAACGCGCGGGCTACAAGGCCGTTGTCAGCCATCGCAGCGGCGAGACCGAAGACAGCACCATCGCCGACATCGTCGTGGCCACCGGCGTCGGCCAGATCAAGACCGGCTCGCTCTGCCGCACCGACCGCATCTGCAAATACAATCAACTCCTCCGCATCGAGGAGGCGCTTGGTTCGAGCGCGATTTACGCCGGTACGCTTGCCTCGTGAAGCTCATTGGCCTGGAAACTGAACTGAGCATCGTGCGCGAGCATCTGCGCGCGGACAAGAACCTCGCGGTGTGCGGCCCGGCGGGCGTCGGCAAGACGGCGCTCGTGCAGGCGGCCTTGGCCGGTCGGACAGACGCCGTCTACTGTGGCGACACCGCCACGCTGAAAACCGCCTGCGAATCGTTACTGACCGTGCTCGGTATGACGGTCGCGGAGGCTGATAACGTCCAGCGCAAGCGCGCGGTGTTGCGGGCGTTGAGGCGACGCCGGTCGGTCGTCGTCTTCGACCACGTCGGACGCGTTTCGCCGAAGCTGCTGTCGCTGCTGGATAACCTGCACGGGTCGCACCCGCTGATCGTCGTCACCCGCAGCCTCGCGTGGAAAGACATCGGCCACTTGAAAATGATTCTCTACGACTTCGACACGCTTGAACTGACAAACCTCTCCGAGCCGGATTTGCGCCAACTTGTCCGCGCCCAGATCAATCAACTCGGCCTGACGGTGCCCAATCCCGCCGAGTTCGAGCACGATCTCTGGCGGCTGTCACACGGCAACCCCGGCTTCATCGTCGCGCTCTGCCAGCAAGCCGAACAAGGCCATTACATCTTCGGTCACCACCTCGCCACCCGCCTGCTCGATCTAGACCGTCGCATCAAAAGCTTGAACTTGCCATGAAACGTCCGCCTGCTCCGCATTGACAAAATGATGGGCGACGGCATCGTCACGCTGGAGAAAGTCCGCGTCGTTACCTGCCGCGCCGGTCCGCCCGCTTCGTAGTCCCGGCACGAGTGCAGAATAACACTCGACGCTCATCACGTGAAACGTGACAAGTAGAGCGCACCCACAAGCTGGCGGTTGCACTGCTCAGTTGTCGGCTGGTCGGCAGCAGAGTATAAACTGCCCACATGCGGATCATCGTCACGGGATTGGTGGGGCAATACGCGTTCGGCGGGGTGGCTTGGGATTACCTGCAGTATGTCGAGGGATTTCGCCTGCTCGGGCATGACGTGTGGTATCTCGAAGACACGGAGACATGGCCGTATGACCCGATCAACAACACCGTCAGCGAAGATTGCAGCTACAACGTCAAGTATCTCGGCGACGTGATGAACCGGCTCGGCTTGGGCGGCTGCTGGATTTACCGCAACGCGCCCGACGGCAGTTACCACGGCGTGACTGAGCCGGAGGCGAAGAAGATCTGCGCCAGCACCGATATGTTCGTCAACGTCTCGGGTTGCGGCTGGTTGCGGCCTGAGTACGTCGCAATCCCCAAGAAGGTTTTCATCGATTCCGATCCGATGTTCACGCAGGTGGCGCTCGTGTCGGGCAACCAAGGCGTGATCGATCGCATCCACGCCCACGATTTCCATTTCACGTTCGCCGAGAACATCGGCGCGAGTAATTGCCGCGTGCCGATGGCAGGATTGAAATGGATTCCGACGCGCCAGCCGATCGTGCTGGATTGGTGGGAGCCGGTTGTAGGCCGCTTCCCTGCCCCGAAAGCTTTCGGGGTGAACGAAGCAGCGCCAGGGGAACCCGCCGACTCACAGAGTCGGCCTACAACAATTGGTCAGACCCGCGATGTATTCACCACGGTGATGAACTGGGTTTCTTACAAGGGCTGCGAGTACGGCGGGGAGACCTGGGGACAAAAAGACGTCGAGTTTCTCAAGTTCATCGATCTGCCACAGAAGACAAACCAGAGGTTCGAGATTGCGATGGGGATGGGCCCGGGCATGAAGCGGCCTACTGAACTGCTGCAGCAAAAGGGCTGGCGGATCATCGAGCCGAGCGAACATCTCCCCGATCCGTGGACCTACCGCGATTACCTGGGCAACTCCAAGGGCGAATGGAGCGTGGCCAAGGAAAGCTACATCAAATCGCGGAGCGGCTGGTTCAGTTGCCGCAGCGCGTGTTATCTGGCGCTGGGGCGACCCTGCGTGTTGCAGGACACAGACTGGAGCAAGATTTATCCGACGGGCAACGGATTGTTTGCATTCAGCACGGCTGAAGAAGCGATCGCGGGCATCGATCACATCAACGCCGATCACGCGAGGCACAGCGCCGCGGCGCGGGCGTTGGCCGAGCAGATGTTTGACGCGCGCAAGGTGTTGGGGGCGATGCTGGAGCGCGTCGGCGTATGAGCAAGCCGGTGGCCATTGTCGCCGGTTATCTGGTGCGCTACCCGCTGGGCGGCCATGTGCTTTCCCAACTCCATTTTCTCGTCGGGTTGCAGAGGCTTGGCTACGACGTGGTGTTCGCCGAGCAGTACGGATGGCCGTACTCGTGTTATGACCCGCGCACCAACACCGCGACCAATGATCCGACCTGCGGCATCGCCGAGTTGCGCCGCGCGTTCGAGAAGATCGGCGTGAATCGATGGTGTTACGTGGACGCGAACGGCAATTACCACGGCATGTCGCGCGAAGAATTGGGACGCGTTTGCCGCGACGCCGATTTCCTGCTCAGCGTAGCGGCTGTGACCTGGCTGGAGCAGTTTCGCGACTGCAAGAAGCGCATCTTTTGGGATGCCGATCCCGGCTTCACGCAGTTCGGCATGCCTGCCACGCCTGCGCCGTCCTGCGACGGCTACGCCTCGCCGTACGATTTTCAATTTCATTTCACCATCGGCGAGCGCATCGGCAAGGTGGATTGTCCGATCCCGACGCACGGCTTGAACTGGCGTCCAACCCGCTGGCCGATGGCGCTGGAGTTGGTGACGCCGCGGTTTACACCGGAGGCGAAGTTATTCACGACAATCATGAGCTGGAGCGCGCGCAAACCGGTCATTTACAATGGCGAGGAGTACGGGCAGAAGGACGTCGAGTTCATACGGATCTTCGATTTGCCCAAGCGGGTCGGGCCAATGTTTGAAATCGCCCTGGCCGGGCCGAACGCTCCGCGCGAGAAAATCGCCGCCGCCGGTTGGCGCATCGCCAACCCGCTCAAGGTAACGGCCACGCCGTGGACGTACCTCGAGTACATCGCGCAATCGCGCGGCGAATTCAGCGTGGCGGTGAACCTGGAAGTCAAGGCGCGCAGCGGCTGGTTCAGTGACCGCACGGCGGTTTATCTCGCGTCAGGCAAACCCGCCATCGTCCAGGACACAGGCTTCAGCGAAATTATCCCGTGCGGCGAAGGTCTCTTTGGCTTCAAGGAGGCTGAGGAAATCGTGGCCGCGGTTGAGGCAATCGAGAGAGATTACGCGAGGCACTGCAAAGCGGCCCGGAGAATTGCGGAAGAGTATTTTGACTCGGACAAGGTGCTGGGGGCGATGCTGGGCCAGTGCGATTTGCCGTCCACTGGTTAAGAGCGCAAAAACGCGCCATTGATGCACGATTGGTCGTAGGAGGGGCATTTTGCTTCGCATGTCTCGCAGACTCGGCTTTGCCCCGACCGGATCGCGACAGGAATGTCGCTCCTACGAACGGAAAGAGGTTTTGTTAGCGGCTTCTATTCCGGCTTCGCGAACTTGCGCGGTGCGTTGAGCCTGGTGAACCCCATCTGCTGGGCTGTTACATCCAGTAGTGCAATACCCAACCGCAGCGTACGCTTGGCGCGCAAATGCAGGAAACCCGCCGCAATCGCAACCAGCAACCAAGCCGACAGAGCCCAGAGCGCGTGCGATGTCACCACGAGAAACAGCGCTACCAGCGCCACGACCGCCCACAGCAGCACTTTCGCCAGCAGCGTCCAGCGGGCGCACAGCCGTGCGCGCAGCAGCCGTTTGTCGCCGCCGTGGTTTTCGCAAACGGTGTTGACGACGGCCTTGGTGAAACGGTCACCGTGGATTGTCACGTCGTGTTCATCCCAGCCGCTATCTGGCGTGGCCTGCCATTGGTCGCGCTCCAGCAGTTCCAGAAGTTTTTGCAGGAAAGCGATGCGTTCGATCCCTTGCTCATTCCAGTAATTGACCGTGAAGATGCTCGATACGCTGTCGTACCGTTTGGCCATCTCTCTGACCGCCGCATGGGCCGTGGTCGGCGTTTCCGATCGGCGCAGTCGGTGAGCGTACCTGGGCCAACCGCGCGCGATCGGCTGAAGCAGATACAACGCCGTGACGAGCGGCCTCGACCAGATGCGGCGTTGCCACGACGGCAGATCGACGCGCGCGGCGGCCAACGCCGCTGCCGTCAGGCTCGACAGGAGTGTCAACGCGGGCAACGGCCAGAGAGCCGGCCAGATCATCGCCAGTAGAGTCCCACCCAACGTAAACAACACGTGCCATTCCAGGCTTGTCAGGATTGCCAGCAAGCCCGCAGGCTCGGGCGTGTACAGCGTTTGAAACAAGCCGCTGCCGAAGATGCCGTGGTAAATCACAAAACGCCCAAACGCGCCGGCTGTCCGCGTCGGATTGTAAATCCGACCGTGCCAGCGCATGCCACCGAGGCTGTTGAAGTATTCGGGATGTTTGTAACGGAGCAACGCCTCAGCCACGCCATAGCCGCGTTGCTGCTTCACGTACGCGGCGAAAGTGTTGCGGCGGTAATGCCAGACGAAACCGGCGTGCGAAAAGGCGATCCTGTATCCGCGCTGCAGCAGCCGCCAGCAAACGTCCACATCGTCGCCCGCCGCGCGGTATTGCGGATCGAATCCTTCGATCTCGTCGAGCGACCACTTCCAAAGCATCATGTTGCAGCCGGGAATGTGCTCGGCGTTGCGGTCGTCGAGCATGACGTGCGCGGGCCCGCCCGGCGAAACCGCCACGGCGCCCGCGACCCAGTTGTCCTCGGGTGGCGGGAAGTTGTGGCCGCCGATGGCGACGGCGTCCGTCTTCAACAGGTCGGCCACGAGATAATAAAGCCAGTCTTCATCCACGCGACAGTCGCTGTCGGTGAACGCGATCAAGTCGCCGGTGGCCACCCCGATGCCCGCGTTGCGCGCCGCGCCCAAGCCGAGGTTGATCTGGTGAATCGTCCGCACCGACGGATAGTGCGACGCGATCTTCGCCGTGTCGTCGGTCGAGCCGTCATCGACGAGGATGATTTCGTAGTTGGGGTAATTCAGGTGCGTCAGTGAATTCAAACACGCAGGCAGTGTGCGGCCGCCGTTGTAGCTCGCCACGACGACGCTGACCTTGGGATACGCCGGCAGCGGGAAGTGCGGGGCGCGCTTGTATTGCTCGGCGACCGCGTGATACGAAGGGCGTGGCTTCCGCTCGCTGTCCGTCAGCCCGAAGAACCAATTTTGGATTTGATGGCCGCCCGTGTGCCAGTCGTCCGTGAACGAAAAGATGAACGTGCCCGCCAGCCCGGCGCGAAACGCGATCTCGATGTGGCCGCTGAGAATCTCCGTCTTGCGTTCCTCGCTTTCGCGCATCGAATCGATGCCGAACTCCGCGAGCACCAGCGGTTTGTCGCCCGCGATGCTTTGGAGCCGATCCAGATAGTTTGAGAACGGCCGCTGCTCGTGCAAGTAGACGTTAAAGCTGACGAAGTCCAGACTGCTTGGGCGGAGGAACTCCGTGGGCGGAAAATTGACGAAGGTGACCAGCCGTTGCGGATCGATTCTCTTGACGATGGCGGCCAGTTCGTCGATGAACTTTTCGATCCGACGCGCGCCGTACCAACGGGCGATGTCCGGAGGAATCTCGTTGGCCAACGTGATGGCGAACACGGCCGGGTGACCCGCCAACGCCTCGGCGGCCTGCCGCGTTGCCCGCCGCGCGAACTCCATCGTCTCGTTGTCTTCGAGGAAGCACGTATGCTTCGGCCAGTAATAATCCACCAACACTTTCAGCCCGTGCTCCTGCGCTAGGTTCAGGAACCAGCGCGGCGGCACGTGGTAGATCCGCACGCAGTTCGCATTGAGTTGCTTGATCAACTCGAAGTCCCGCTCCACCTGCTCCGGCTTGGGGAACGTGCTGCCCGAGGCGTCGGGCTTGAACGGCCCGTAAGTGACCCCTTTCGGATAAAACTTCTGTGCCCCGATGCGGAAGAACTTTCCGTCCGTCAGCACCCGCTCGGCGGGGACAACAGCCTGCGGCGATACGCTGCTTAGGCCACCTTTGTTGACGGCTTTGGCCGTAACAAAGGGCGCTGGCGCTTCGATGATTTGGGGTCCTGGCACAAATTCCTCGTGCTCGAGAATTGTTCCTCGGCTTGGCAACTATCTGACAATACCTGTAGCAAGAAATCGCTCCATCGTCAATCCAAGGTGGTTTCATGTCCTCCAAGGCACAATCGCACCAATAGACGCGTCCCAGCGCGCACTTATTCAACCATGAGCCGGAAAATGGCCTGGCCGGCGGGTCGGTGAGGTGCAGCTTCGGCTCGTCGGCCCCAGTACGCACCGTGTGGGCAAGCCAATAGGTTCAAGGTTTCAACAAACAACATTCGGAGCGACTAATGTGCGAAATCGAACCTCACAGTCTCTACCCACTCCAGTTCTGGCTTGCGAGACTGGCGGGCAACGAGTATTGTCCCTTGCGAGGTCGGAGATGAGGAAAGGGTTAGTTTATTCTTTGCTGTTGTATTTGAGTTGCACTTCCGTACTGCGGGCGTCCGCTCCTTTTACAGACTTGGATTTCGAGTCGCCAACGCCGATCGCCTTTCCCGGACCTCCTGGTGGCAGTGTTTACTTTGATGCAGCCTTGCCCGGTTGGATTGGGTTTTCAGGCACCAACCAACTGGATTGGGTGCTGTACGATGTCTCCTTTTTGGATTCCACAGGTATTGCCATTTTGGATGCCAACTCGTCCTCCTTTGTGTTGGGTGCAAGAGTCATTCAAGGGAACTACTCCGTTTTGCTTGAGGCAGGTGTTCAGCTCGGCAGTAGTACGATTCCGGCCGATGTCTCACTTTCCCAAACCGGATTGGTTCCAGCGGGCACAAAGTCGCTGACTTTTCTTGCGCAACCGAACGACCTGCCGGCGGCATCATCGTTCACTGTGTCATTGGGAGGTGTGAATCTCAACTTAATCTCTTCTGCCGTGACGAACGAGACCTATAGTTTGTACGAAGCGGATGTGTCAGCGTTTGCGGGGCAAACGGCTGAGTTAAAGTTTACCTTATCCGCCCAGAATCCTTACACCGGTCAGCTACACGCATTGACGTTGGACGACATCCAGTTCTCGCCAAACTCGATTCCCGGCCCGATTCCTGAACCGGGCGCTTTGAGTTTACTGGCGATCGGAGTTGTGGCGCTTGGCATTTGGCGCCTGACCCGTCCCAAGGCTGCGTGAAATCTGCCGGCCGCTAAACCGTCGCTTGCGAACGCAAGCACGCACGCTCGCGCTGGGGTCCGATTACTCCTGCTCGGCTTTCTTGGCGGCTTGGGCTTCGGCAACGACCTTTTGGGCGATGTGCTGCGGGACTTGCTCGTAATGGGAGAATCCCATCTCGAAACTTCCGCGACCGCCCGTCATCGAACGCAGTTCGCTGGAGTATTTGAAGATTTCGGCCTGTGGGACTTGCGCCTTGATGGCCTGCAACCCGTCCGCGGATTCGACGGTCAGGATGCGTCCGCGACGGTGGTTGAGGTCGCCGGTGATGTCGCCCATGTATTGATCGGGCACATAGACGGTGACATTCATGATCGGCTCGAGCAACACGGGTCGCGCCTTGCTCATGGCGTCCTTGAACGCGTGCAGGCCGGAGATTTTGAAACTGATTTCGCTGGAGTCCACGTCGTGATATGAGCCGTCATAAACAATCGCCCGCACATCCACGACGGGAAAACCGGCAACCACGCCGCCCAACATTGCTTCGACGCAGCCTTTTTCGACGGCGGGAATGAAATTGCGCGGAATGGCGCCGCCGACCACTTCGTCCACGTACTCGAATCCCTTGCCGCGTTCCATCGGCTCGACCTTGATGTACGCTTCGCCGTATTGGCCGTGCCCGCCGGATTGTTTTTTGTGTTTGTAATGGCCGTCGCCGCGCCCGGTGATCGTTTCCTTGTAATCCACTTTCGGCGTGCTGAGGTCAACGTTGACGCCCAGCTTGCGTTTCATGTTGTCCACGACGACCGCCAGATGCAGGTCACCCATGCCTAAAATCACCAACTCCTTGGTGTTCGGGTTGCGCTCCATGTGAAACGTCGGGTCCTCTTCAATGAGCCGATGCAACGCGACGCTGATTTTTTCCTCGTCCTTCTGCGTGTGTGGGTGGATGGCAAAACTCATGACCGGCCGCGGGAACCGAATCGGCGGAAAGACGACTTTGCGCGTCGGATCGCACAACGTGTTGTTGATGTGGGTGTCCTTGAGCTTGGCCAGCGCCACGATCTCGCCCGGACCCGCGTCGCCGACGATCGTTTGCGTTTTGCCTTGCAGCTTCAGCAATTGCGGCACGCGCTCCTTGCCTCCGCGCGATGCGTTGACCACGTCCAAATCAGGGCGCAGCATACCCGAGCACACTCGCACGTAGGCAATATGTCCCGCATACGGATCGACCGTCACCTTGAACACGAATCCGCTGAACGGCGCATCGGCCTTCGGCTCGACTTTCTCGCCGTTTTCGGCAGACACCGGGCCGCGGTCGAGGGGCGACGGGAGCAACACCGTGACACCGTCCAGCAATTCGCGCAGCCCGATTTCTTTTTCGGCGCAGCCGCAATAGATCGGCACCTTCGCGCCACTCGCCACGCCGGCACGTGCCCCCCTGGTGATCTCGTCATCCGTCAGCTTCTGTCCGCCGAGATATTGTTCCAGCAACTTGTCGTCTTGCTCCGCAGCGGCTTCTTCCAGGCTGTCGTGGGCGCTCTTGAATTGATCGCGCAATTCGGCGGGCACTTCCGTTTCGGGCGTCGTGCGCAGGTTCACGACCTTTGAAAAGCCCGCCTCCTTGCCGACCGGCAGCTCAAACGGAATGCAGTTCTTGCCGAAGGCGCTCCGTATCTGTTCGATGCAGCGGAAGAAATCGCTGTTTTCCTTGTTCAGCTTGCTGACAAAGATCAGACGCGGCTTTTGCATCTGGTCGAGCAGTTTCCAAATGCGCCTCGTGCCGATTTCGACGCCGTTGACGCCATCGACGACAACGATGGCCGCATCGGCGGCACGGATTGCCGCCATCGTGTCGCCGTAGAAATCGGCGACGCCGGGCGTGTCGAGCAAGCAAACCTGATAATCCTGCCATTTGCAGTGCAGCGGCTTGGCGTGAATCGTGATTTTGCGCTCGATTTCGTCGGGCAAACAATCGGCGACGCTGGTGCCGTTGGCCACGCGCCCGTGGGTGGGCACGGCTTTGGCCATGAACAGCGTGCTGTCGATGAGTGAAGTTTTACCACTGGAAGCGTGGCCGACGACAGCCACGGCGCGAACTTTCGAGGTATCAAAAGACATAGGAAATCTCCGGAAAACATTCCCGCTTCAGAACTTCGTTCTTCTCGCACGCAACGCGAGTGCAGCGATTTTCCCAGAAAGCCGAAGTGAATCAAGTAAAAAGCCCGGTTTGAGCGAATTGACTCGAATTAAATGTTACCGGGGAAGGGAAATGGTGTGCGGGGGGAATGGGTCGTTGACTCATAATGCACGTTACCGAAAGGAAACTGCATAATGGCGACAAATTCGGCAGTGTCCTAATCTGGAGGGCCACGCTCTGTCGTGGCCGCATTTCGCGAACGGACGCGACGGAGCGCGTCCCTCCAAACTGCAAATCAGGACACTACCACAAATTCCAAACACGAGTATCCCGCCACGGCGGGATCATCCGTGCCCGCTATCATCCCAAGCACGCCATCCGCCCCGCCCGCCTCACCGTTCGACTGCGAACGTGATGTCCTTCTTCTCGTCGCCCCCATCGTCCCGGCCATCCTCGCCGACGCTGTACACAACGTAGCCCTTCGTCAGCTTCTTATACCGCAGTCCCGCCGAGGCGGGGTCGAATGGATCGGTCGGCACCGTCTTCAGGAGGGTCGGGTCCAACATTGCCAGAGTCTCAGGAGGCTGGCCGTGCGCGAGGCGATACCGTTCGATGGCGATAGCGATCTGCGCGGCGCGCAAGCGGGCCGTCATTGAGGCGTCTTTCAGAATGAGGCCCGAGCCGTTCATCCCCCGCAGCCATCGTCCCGTGAATACATGAGATCGCGGCAACTGCCGAACAGCGCTTTGCAGGGTGCGCGCGACGGCAATCCGCTCGGGAAAGTCCGCTCGCGCCGCCTCGATGTACCGATCCATCAACCGCAGGTAACGCAGTTCGTCCCATTGCAGCAGGCCGGAGGCGTCGTAGAGACAGGCAGGCGAACTGAAGAACACCGTCAGTCTGACGACCAGCCGCTGCCACCAGTGCCAGTTGCGTCCGAGCGGCATTCGCCACACGTCAGCCATGCCGCCCATCAATTCGAAACTGTAAACGCCGATGCAGCGTTGGCCGATGAAAGCGCGCGACAGACTGTACGAGTTGTTCGCCTGCTGAAGCGTCTCGCTCAGACTGCCCAGTTGTGAATCGGTCGGGGTCACCTTGTTGAGGACTTGCTGGAAGCTGGCCACGGCAATGCGCTGACACTCAAGGCGCGCCAGATAAGAGCGCACCAGCGGTTCGGCCGCCAGCGAGCGCGCGAGACCCAGCAGCGAATCCACCGAGCGTGCCGCCAGTTCGGGATTCTCTTCCTCAGCGTAGCCGACGGCTTCCAATTCCAGCAAATACGCGCTGCGGTGCAGGCCCACCAGATGCGGATAGGGCAACAGGGAAAGTCTTTCCAGATTCAGCGGATAGCGGCTCCGCTTGGTGGATGCAGCCTCGTGCAAGAGGACCATGGCCTCCGCGTTGCTCGCCAGCACACTCGTCATGGCCTGCTTTATGGCGTCAGACAGCGGCATGGTGTGCGGAGTGAGGCCGGCCAGATCGACGCGAGGCGATGACGGCGGATCCGTTTCGTTTGCCAATCGGGTGAAGGCCGCGCCGAACGCGTCCGCGCCGTTCCCGCCCGCGAGCACTTGCGGATACCATTTGTCCAACTCCGCCAGCGTGACGGGGTAGCCTTGCTCGCGGATCGCCTCCAGCTTCGACGCCAGCGCCCGTTCCATGGCGTATCGATACGCCGCAAACAGCGCGGCGACGAGCAGGAGACCGTTCAGGAACCGGAGTGCCCACTTGCGCCTCCGACTCCAAACAGATCTGCTGGCTATCACGTTCATATCGGCCCCCTTACCTATCGTTTTTTCCTCCGCCGCGCAACCACAACCGGCCCTTACCGCTCGACCGTGAACGTGATGTCCTTCTTCTCGTCACCGCCGTCGTCCCTGCCATCCTCGCCGACGCTGTACACGACGTACCCATTCGCCAGCTTCTTGTACCGCAAGAGCCTTCCGTCGCGAAGCAGCCTACGCGGCCGGATTTGCCACGCGGCCCAGGAACAGGATGCTACCCGTGTGCTTGTCGCGAATGAGGAAAACAAATGGATGATCGGCACGGAACACCGGCATCTCCCGTATACCCTTCTGCTCTTCGACGTCGGCGGTCGCTGCGGTGGCTTCGGTGCCCTCCTCATTGACGTCAACAAACGCCTTGTGCTCGACCGCGCTAATAAACAACAATCGGCTGCCGTCCATGCCGGAGAAGTCCGCCTTGCTGCTGAATGCGCCGGTCATGCCCATCGCCGCGAGGGTTTCCTTCAGGCTGAACGCACATGTCAGCTTGAACTTTGGCAGCGATACCACAACCTCGCGCTCGCGCAATGCTTGAGTCCATTCCGCCAGTCTGGCCGGCGCAAGTTCGCCCTCCAGCGCGCCAATCCCGTCTGTATTCCGCGGTAACAACACGATCATGGATAGATCGTCGCCCGCGTAAGGCAATTCGACCACCTGCAAGTCAGGCGTCTCGGCAAATGCGTATTTCCCCTTGCGGTACATAAACCTGCACTTCACGTACGCGTTCGTCGCGACAAGGAACTGCCCGTCTTCAGTCTGTCTCGGATCGAACTGGCTGGCCCAATTGCCCTTGAAATAAATCGCATTGGCTAACACCAGCACCGTCTCCGGAGTTAACACGCCCGGTTTGATCAAATCGGTGATCTTGCGATTCGTCTTCTGTTCCACCCAATCATTGATGGTTTTGCGTGCCGCTTCGGTGGCGCGCACATAATCGAGCGGGGTGACGGTCGTGCCGTAATACTGCTTCAGCAATCGGACGTACTCAGGTAGGAACGGATAGCCTTTCTGCGGCCACAACGAGTTGGCAACGCTGAGCTGTACCTTGCCCTTTTTCTGGACGGCGTTCAGTTCAGCCTCCAATCCGGCGAAGGTCGGGTGCAACCGGTCTTGCGGTACCGCAAAATGCAGCACGTTAGTCATCTGCTCTGCCGTGTTCCCGCGCGCGCCGGCGAAAGTCATCGCCAGCGCTGTCGAAATGCTGTACGGCGAAAAGAACAGGTTGCCCTTTTCATTCTTCAGCTTGGCGTACAGGTCCGTCGCAAATGCGGCGTTGCCGGCGACAACCTCCCGCGTATCTGCTGATGGCGCCTGCCCACAACCTGTCATGGCGCCCTGTAATACCAAGCCGATCGCCAAGAGCGCGAGACCCAGAGTGATTGTTCGTTTCATTCGTTTCCCCCTGTCAGAGCAAGTGGGTTGGGTTGATCCGTCATGTCCTCACCGGTCGCGGCAAGAATGCCGCTCCTACGACGAAGT
The DNA here is from genome assembly GCA_049510215.1 of Verrucomicrobiia bacterium. Taxonomy (GTDB): domain Bacteria; phylum Verrucomicrobiota; class Verrucomicrobiia; order Palsa-1439; family Palsa-1439; genus JBEKZD01. The sequence goes on along the minus strand of JBEKZD010000008.1, from coordinate 33,598 downwards.
TGCAACCGCGGATTTCACGGATGACACGGATGAAAGGCCGTTGATCTGCGCCATCTGCGTGATCCGCGGTTCTCCACGCCTTCCGCATTGTGCCTCTTGCGCCTACTCCGCACCATCGAAATTATCCGCGTGCATCTGTGGCCGTTTGCGGTTAAAAGTCTGTCATGATTCGACGATACAGCCGCGAGCCGATGCGCCAGATTTGGACGGACGAAAACAAGTTCTCCATCTGGCTCCAGATCGAGATTCTGGCCTGCGAAGCGCGCCGGATCCCGCGCAAAGACCTCGCCACCATCAAACGCAAGGCGAAATTCGACGTGGAACGCATCCGCGAGATCGAGAAGGTCACCAACCACGACGTCATCGCCTTCCTCACCTGTGTCGCCGAACATATCGGCCCGGCTTCGCGCCACATCCACGAGGGATTGACCTCCTCCGATATCGGCGATACCGCGCTCGCGGTGCAGATGACGCAGGCGGCGGACATCCTGATCGAAGACCTCAAAAAACTCCGGGCCGTCGTCGCCGCCAAGGCGAAGAAGTACAAGATGGCGCCGATGATCGGCCGCACCCACGGCGTCCACGCCGAACCCGTCACCTTCGGTTTGAAGATGGCCCTGATGTACGACGAATTCGGTCGCGCCCTGGCGCGGCTGGAGCGCGCCCGCGGCATTGTCGCCGTTGGAAAAATATCCGGCGCCGTCGGCACCCATGCGCATCTCGATCCAGAGGTCGAAGACCACGTCTGCAAGAAACTCGGGCTCCGTCCCGCCGCCATCTCGACTCAGATCATCCAGCGTGACCGTCACGCCGACTTCCTCGCTGCCATCGCGTTGGTCGGCTGCTCCATCGACCGCTGGGCGCAGGAATTCCGCCATCTCCAGCGCACCGAAGTGCTCGAGGCGGAGGAATACTTCGCCGAAGGCCAGAAGGGCAGCAGCTCGATGCCGCACAAGCGCAACCCGATCACCTGCGAACGCCTGTGCGGTCTGGCCCGCGTGCTGCGCGGCAACGCATTTGCCGCCATGGAGAACGTCGCTCTCTGGCACGAGCGCGACATCTCGCACAGCTCGGTCGAGCGGATCATACTGCCCGACTCCACCACGTTGCTCGATTACATGCTCGTCACGCTGACCGACGTGGTGGACAAGCTGTTGGTTTATCCCGAGCGGATGAAGGCCAACCTCGAAGCGAGCAAAGGACTGATCTATTCCCAGGCCGTGTTGCTCGCGCTCACCAAGAAAGGCCTCACACGCGAGAAAGCGTATGAGCTTGTCCAGCGCAACGCGATGAAGACGTGGGCCGACGCCAAAACCTTCAAGGAATTCCTCCTCGGAGACGCCGAGGTGATGAGAACGCTCACCCGGCGCGATGTCGAAGCCCTCTTCGACCTCGGCGTCCACCTGCGTCAGGTCAACAACACCTTCAAGAAAGTTGGGATCAAATGAAAGCGAAGATCGTTGTGATGCCGAAAAAGACGGTGCTCGATCCGCAGGGCAAAACCGTCAAGAACGCGCTGGAGTCGATGAGCTTCAAGGGAATCAAAGACGTGCGCGTCGGCAAGTTCATCGAAGTCGAACTCGCCGGCGGCAACAAGGCGGCACTGAAAAAGAAGATCGACAAAGCCTGCCACGATCTGCTGAGCAATCCGGTGATTGAGGAATATTCATTTGAGATTCGATGAACCGCGGATAACGCTGATTACACGGATTGAATTATCTGCGCGATCCGCGAAATCCGCGGTCAACCACATATGAAATTCGGAATCATCCAGTTTCCCGGCAGTAACTGCGATCAGGACGTGTATCACGCATTGGCCGACGTGCTCGGCCAGCCGGTCCGCTACATCTGGCACAAGGACACCACGCTGGGCGACGTGGACTGCGTCGTGGTGCCCGGCGGCTTCGCTTACGGCGATTACCTGCGCACAGGTGCCATCGCTCGGTTCTCGCCGGCGATGAAAGCGGTGATCGATCACGCGAAAGCCGGTGGACTCGTCATCGGCATCTGTAACGGGTTCCAGATACTCTGCGAAGCGCATCTGCTGCCCGGGGCGCTGATCCGCAATCGCGGACTGAAATTCATCTGCGATCACGTGCACGTCCGCGTGGAGACCACCGACTCACCGTTCACCAACGCCTGCAAGAAGGGCCAGGTGCTGCGCATGCCGATTGCGCACGGAGAAGGCAGCTACTTCGCCGAGCCGAAGGTCATCGAACAACTCAAACACGACGACCGCGTCCTCGTCCGTTACTGCACGAAGGACGGCAAACTTACCGACGCCGCGAATGTCAATGGTTCGCTCGACAACATCGCCGGCATCTGCAACGAAGGACGCAACATCTTCGGCCTGATGCCCCACCCCGAGCGCGCCAGCGAGGAATTGCTCGGCAGCGACGATGGCCGGTTGATTTTTGAGAGCATCCTGCAGGGAGCAGCGGCTTACCAGTAGTGTTCGCAGTGGATGTTGCCGGGTGCGCGCGGTTTGTGTTCGTTGTAGCCCTGGCGCTTCAGGATGACGATCATGTCGTCGATCATCACCGGGTTGCCGCATAGGAAGACGTGTGCGGTGGCCGGTGACGGCGCGAACCCCCACACGCGTTCCAGCGCCGGGCTTTCCCACACCCCCTGGACACGACCGGCAAGTCCGGCCCAGCGTATCTTCTCATCCGTTGGTCGGCTGACGCAGGGAATGTAGGTGAAATTCGGGCACAAGTGGGCCATCGTCATCAATTCCGACTGGTACCCCAGCTCCCACGAATGCCGCGCGCCGTGGATCACCGCAGTGCGACGCGTACTGCCGCCGACCAGTTCCGTACGTAACATGCTCATGTACGGCGCGAGTCCGGTGCCGGTCGCGATCATCACGATGTGCTGGCCCGCCGGCACCTGGTCGAGCGTGAACATGCCGGTAATCTTCGACGACAACCACAAACGATCGCCCACGCGCAGGGCAAACAGCCGTGGCGTCAACGCGCCCGACGGGACCAGGTTGATGTAGAATTCCAGGTATTGTTTGGCGACCGATGACGAGGCAATCGAGTACGCGCGTTTGATGAGTTTGTCCGCAGCGGCCGGCGTTTCCTCCGGCAGGGAGAGCTCACAACGCATTGTCGAGCCGGGCAAACCCAGCACGACGTACTGGCCGGGTTTGAAATCCGGCACGGTCCAGCCCTCCGGCACGACCCGCAGAACGATCAGGCCGGCAGCGACCTCCATGCGTTGCGCCACAACTGCGTTGAGCGGTTCCGACATGTGCATCTCCCTCCAGAGAGGATAGAGTATCTTGGCGCGTGGTGCAAAGACTTGTTCGGGACGCCGACTTGTCGTAGAACTCGCCGTGTGAAACCCTTGGCATCGTCCCGCGCCTGGCTGCCGCTGGCGAAAGGTGAGGGGCGGGCGGCGGAGTTGCCCACCGGCGAGGCGTTCCGCACGGAGTGGATTGATTTCTCGCACGGCATACGTGTCGGCAACATCGAACCGCACGAACGGATCACCCAAATTCTGAAGTTTCATCTGGAACAGCGTCACCGCACACCGTTCGTGACTGATCGCTGGGGACGCGGCGTGTACTGGCAATGGATTTGTTGGTTGCCCCGTGCGAACCGCGAGGCCAAGCCGCAGTCGCACGACGTGAATTTCGGCTGCGCCAAGCTGTTCATCTCCGTGGAACAAGAGAGCAAAGTCTTCAAGAGCGGGCTGCAAATCGAGCGCGGTTACGCGGTCGGGCCGGAGCCGTATCCCGGTTGCCTGTTGAAGGACGACTGGGACTGGCATCGGCTGATTGGGCAATGCAAAGCGGGCAGTGCGTTGGACAAAGAACTGCACCGCCTCATCGAGCGCGAGGGCTTCGTCGTGGAAGTCGGCGACTTCGAGTCCAACGCCGTGTTCACGAAAAAGAATTTCCGGTCGGCCCGCCAAATCCGCGACGCGGTGAAAGATTACTCGAAACGCGAGTGGGCCGGCTTCCAGCTTTACTATCCGATGCCCGAGTCCGAGGTTCGGACCTGCACCGGCCTTGAACTGGTCAAAGCCATCTGCGGCGTCTTCGCTGAAGTGACGCCCACGATGAATTGCTGCATGCAGGTGAAGCTGTTAACATGAACCGTCCACACATGCCGGCAACTCTACATCAGTTCTCCACCAGCATAAACATTCTGCTTCTGTCACGGGCGGCGGATTAACCCCGATTACGGTAGGTCAAAGATTATGGGGCGGGTTTAGATGTTGCCAGTTGGCTGGCTGGGGGATGAGCCGAGGGCGAGATAAGACCGAACATATCGATCTATGAGGCGGCCTAGGACTTCGTCGGGCACGTTGTGTTTTACGGGGTTCTGAAGTCTGTGTAGCTGTGTCGTCAGAAAGTCAGCAGTGAGTTTAATGATTAACTTCTTGTGGGCGTAGTAGATTTCTCGAACCCAGTCTAATTCCTTCCCTTTTACGAGTTCACATTGGGCTGATCTCGTGATTATGAATCCACAATTCCCGTACTCCAATGCAAGATAGGAGTTCATCTGGCGAAATTCTGCGGGGCCGATGTCGGTGCTGTAATTCTTAACCTCAAAGATGACTTGGCTCGCAGAATACAGTTCCAAAACTCGTTTCCATGTTGGGGTTTCGCCCACATTGGTTCCGACAATGTCACGGCGCTGGGTGGCATCTTTATTCGCCTTTAGCTGGAGGTTGCGCAGTGCTCCAGCGAAAACAATTTTTACGGCTTCGAGGCACCATTCCTCAAAAACGTGTGCGCCCTCATCTCCAAGCGGTATAGCGGCCAAAGCATCGATGACCTTAGAAATTGATTTGCGGCGGATTTCTGGGGTTTCGGAAGTCACTTCGATATCGTATTCGTCGTTGATCTCTGCTGCTTCTTCAGGTTGAAGGATGTTGCGTGTGAGATTTAAGGCCATCCAATAGCATGGGTGGATCAAGAGGCGTGTGTCTTGCGTAAACTCCACGGTCGGTGATTTACCGTCGTGACAGAACATGAAGTTGGTGCCACCTAATTTTTGTAAGCCGAAGAAACCTACGCTATAGAGGCCTCGGATCACGTCCTCGGGAGACTTGAATATGACCAAGTCCTGTTGTTGTAAGGGCGGAGACCTATCAGTCGCCAACACGGTCTTGAGTAGAACGCAAGCGTTCGCGAAATCATGTTCAGGTGATTTGTTAGCGAAGCAACTCACAAACGTCTCTAAACCTGGAAAGACGAATTTGTATTCCTTGAGGAGGTCATTGAGGCGCGTTTCCGAAATTTCCTTTGCCGACTGTTCAACGTCATCATCTACGATGGCAGATCGTCCTTGTGAGGTCGCTCGAAAGAAAGCGTCGTTCAAAAGAGACATCAAGTCTCGGGGACGATACAGAGTGAGTTGGAGGCATCGGCGGAAGCCTTCTTTACCTTGGATGTTTCTTGCGGTGTACTGATTCCATACTTTTAGGTTTTCTTGTGCTGTCGCTCCAAAGGCGGTTCGCAGTCGGTTGCATATCATATTAAAAAGATTCAACTCATCCCAATGCAATCTCAACACCTTGCCCTCAATAGTACGCGAGTAATCAGGGTCTAGGCGTGCTTCAGCACGAAAGATGTTGTCTCGCAAAAACACCAAGGTCTTGGTGTTGGGAAGACGAGTCAGATCAACGGCAGCATGTACGAAACCGCAGATGAGACCAATGCCGATTTCGTCTGGTTGATATCCTTCATCGAGATCGTCTATCAGAACGAAGAACGGTTGCTCGGCGGCGGCCAAAGTATGCTTAAGACAAGTCTCAAGATTGACGAGCTGTAACCTTGTATTAAGGTCAGCGATTTGACCTTCGATGTTCTCAGTAAAGGGCGGAACATCCTTAAGTCGCGATCGGAGCCTCTCTGAGATGCTAATTCCCGATTTCCTCCAAGCTTTTAGGTCTTCGAGGATGGCTCCGGCGGTCGGAAGTTGGAGAATTTGCAGGTGGCTTGAAATGGAGGACGCGATTTCCATGTAAAGCGCATAACGCCAAGCCAACCGGTAGTAAGCTCGTATAAGATTGAAACGGTCACGTAGTTGATTCGCGTATGGGCGTAGGCCGAAGATTTCGATTTCTTCGGGTGCAAATTTCAGGAGTATCAAGTCCGTGTCAGCAGTCCAAAACTTGCCAAGACGATAGAACAGGGCGCTCTTGCCAGTACCTCTGCGTCCGACGATGATGGTGTAGTCAAATGCTGTGGTTAGAGATTTGTATTCTCCTGTCTCAAAAAAAGCGGCGTCCAACATTGCGTGGTCCTTTTCTGCTAGGAGGTCGCCGAGAGGAGTTCTGGAATGGGCAATAGTCATGGACGCTCTCGTTTGATTACCAGATTCAAATGTATTCTTCAATCAGGATTGGCGAGACGCAGCCACGACCAACGTCGGGGAGCTTAGAGCCGAGCCAAAGGGTAGTTAGCGAGTGCAAACCGGCGGCGGAGGAAGAGATTCAGCGGCGAGTCAAAGAAGTGGCGGGGTTGTAGGCCTGCATCGTTGCCGCAGTTCGGACGGCCCGGACAGCCGAGGCGTTGCGCCGAGACGCCGCAATGCTGTTCTTGCGGCAATCCGTCCCTACCTCAGACTGCTTGTTTGCGTTGGATTTGGGTGACGGTTTGGCTACACTGCGTCCGCGAGTATGAAGACTGACATTGCCATTACGCCTGAAATCATTGCCAAGCATGGGATCGCGACGGAGGAATACGAGCGGATCAAGAAGATCCTCGGACGGGAGCCGAACATCACGGAACTCGGCATCTTCTCCGTGATGTGGTCGGAGCATTGCAGCTACAAGAATTCCCGGCCCGAACTGAAGAAGTTCCCGCGCGAAGCGCCGTTCATTCTCGTGAAGGCGGGCGAGGAGAACGCCGGCATCGTCGATATCGGCGACGGCTGGGCGATAGCGTTCAAGATCGAATCGCACAATCACCCGAGCGCGGTCGAGCCGTTCCAGGGCGCTGCCACCGGCGTCGGCGGTATCATTCGCGACATTTTCACGATGGGTGCCCGGCCGATTCTCGGGTTCAATTCGCTGCGGTTCGGACCGATTGAACGGAGGGATGAGGGCGGAGGGATGAGGGATGAGGGAAACGTTATCAGCCAGAACCGCCGCCTGTTCGCCGGCGTGGTGGCGGGGATCGCGCATTACGGCAACTGCATCGGGATTCCGACAGTGGGCGGCGAAGTGTACTTCGACGAATCGTACAACGGCAATCCGCTCGTGAATGCTCTATGCCTTGGCGTGTTGCGCCACGAGCAGATCAAGCGCGGCAAGGCGAGTGGTGTCGGTAATCCCGTGATTTACGTCGGCAGCGCGACGGGACGGGACGGGTTGGCGGGCGCGGCATTCGCATCGCGCGAGTTGACGGAGGAATCGCAGGAGGACCGGCCGGCCGTGCAGGTCGGCGATCCATTCATGGAGAAACTGCTGCTCGAAGCCTGCCTCGAAGTGATGCGCAAGGACGGATTGGTCGTCGGCATCCAAGACATGGGCGCGGCGGGGTTGACCTGTTCGACTTGCGAGACCGCGAGCCGGGGCGGCACGGGCAACGAGATCGATTTGAACCTCGTTCCGAAACGCGAGACGGGCATGACGCCGTACGAGATCATGCTCAGCGAATCGCAGGAGCGGATGCTGCTGATCGCCCAAAAGGGCCGCGAGAAAGAGGTCGAGGAAATCTTCCGCAAGTGGGACCTGCACGGCGTCACGGTCGGACGCGTGACGGGCGACGGCATGATGCGCGTGAAAGCCGGCAAGCGGATCGCCGCCGAGATACCGGCGAAACAACTGGCCGAGGACGCGCCGATTTACCACCGTGAAGCCACCCAGCCAAGCTGGGAAATCCGAAACTCGAAACTCGAAATGCGAAACATTTCAGAGCCGAAAGATTACGTGAAGGTGCTGATTGATTTGCTCGGCTCGCCGACGATTGCGTCGAAGAACTGGGTTTATCGTCAGTACGATCACATGGTTCAGGATGGCACGGTGGTCGCGCCGGGCAGCGATGCGGCGGTGATTCGGATCAATCTCAGACGGCCCGACCTCGGCGCGCCCGGCGGTCGCGCCCTACCATCCACTGGTCACCAGTCACCAGTCACCAAATTCATCGCGTTCACGACGGACTGCAACGGCGCGTACTGCTACCTCGACCCGTTCGAAGGCGGAAAGACGGCGGTGGCGGAGGCGGCGCGCAATCTGGTGTGCAGCGGCGCGCGGCCGCTGGCGATCACGGATTGCCTGAACTTCGGCAACCCGATGAAGCCGGAAATCTTTTGGCAGTTCCGTCGCTGCGTCGAAGGCATTAGCGAAGCGTGCAAGGTCTTCGGCACGCCGGTCACGGGCGGCAACGTCAGCTTTTACAATGAATCTCCGGTCGGTGCGGTTGATCCGACGCCGGTCATCGGCATGCTCGGCTTGATTGACGATCCGAAGCACATCACCACGCAGTGGTTCCGGGGGAAGGATGAAGGCGGACCCGCCTACGCCAAGGCTACGGCGGGCAATGGGCGAAAGGCGGAAGAGGGCGACGTGATTTTGTTGCTGGGCGAGATTTGCGAAGCGACGCCGACGCTTGGCCTCGGCGGCAGCGAGTACTTGAAGCGGATTCACGGGCTGAAGACGGGTAAGCCGCCAAAAATGGATCTTGCGTCTGCCAAGCGAATTTCAGATGTGACATTGGACATCATTCGGCGCGGCTGGGTGAAGAGCGCGCACGATTGCAGCGAGGGCGGTTTGGCCGTGGCGTTGGCGGAGTGTTGCATGAGCAACCCCGACCTCGCGGTCGGGGCGCGCATTGACCTGTCGCCATTTGGCGGGCGACTGGATGCGTTGCTTTTCGGTGAGACGCAGTCGCGGGTGTTAATCAGCGCAGCGCAAGAGAACGCAGCGAGGATTTCGTCGGAGGCGAATCGATCCGGCGTTTCTGTCACCACACTCGGTCGAACCGGCGGCAGCACGCTGAGCATCAAGACGCACCGTGACGAGTTGTCGTGGGAGGTCGGGCGGTTGCGGGACGTTTGGTGGAATGCAATCGGCCGCTTGATGGAAACCTAGTGTTCTGTCAAACCTAAATCCAGCGGCGTCCCCCTCACCTTGATCCTCTCCCCCGAACGACGGGGGAGAGGAAACCATCCCCCTCTCCGCCTTGCCCCGAAGGCTTTCGGGGTTGACCGTGTAAGGGAGAGGTTTACCCGCCGCAGGCGGCGCCAAAGGCGACCAGGGGTCAGGGTCAGGGTTCCGGCGTTGGCCAAGTCACCATGGGAATCAACTTTGACAGAGCACTAGCGCTGCTTGCTTACTTCGGCGGCGATTTCTGCGAACCGCCCTTCGCCTTCCCCGCGTCGCTGGCAGATTTATTGGCCATATCGGTCATTTGCTTCTGCAGTTGAGCGATCACGTCCTTAATGGCTTGCTGCTGCTCCGCGGTCAATTTGGCCTTCCGGGCAAGCTGCTGCAACTGTGTCAGCGCCTCGGAGTAATTGCCTGCCTTGATGGCAGCCACGGCTTTGTCGGCCTCGTTCTTGTGAACTGATTCAGGCGATTGGAAGCTGCTCTCCAGCCTTCCCGTATGCACGCTGCTTTTCCTGCTGCAACCGATGAAAAGCAGCGTCACCACCATCAACCCACTCAACAGCGGCGCAAATCGTTTCATAGCCTGAGGCGGCACAAGGCCGCAACCAAACTGGAGGGATGCGCTCCGTCGCGTCCGTAGATTCGACGCGGCCACGACGGAGCGTGGCCCTCCAAAGGATCTCCGCAAATCTGTCGCATGTTATGCCGGAACAATCTAACCTCCCGTTGGCGGTTCGGACGACCATTTTCAACATAGAGAGTGACCGTCCATGTGTCAACGGTAGGCAGGCTTGGTTAACCCGCAAGGGCGCCTCTCGACACTAGCACCATAGCCAGCCTCGGGCGTTTTGCAGGGCTGTAGGTAGGGGCAGACCGCCGGGCTGCCCGTCCCCGAAAAACGCGGCGCGCCCGGCCCCGACATCGGATGTCGGGGCGCCCTACCTCGCACAACACCAGTACGTTCGGTGTTCGGTGGGTTACGGTGGTGGTGCTCAGACACGCCCAGTTAGGGATGCTCCTTGCTATTTCCCTCCAATTGCACTAAAGAATCAGTGAATGGGCGGCGCGTTGGAGAGAACGCCTCAATGGATCCAGAACAAAGCATGCGGCCACGGCATTACTGTGGTTTGTTTGGCATTTACGGACACCCGAATGCGGCGGAGCTGACGTATTACGGGCTGTACGCGCTGCAACATCGCGGCCAGGAAAGCGCCGGCATCACCGCCTCCGACGGCATCGAGTTGCGCACCTATAAAGGCATGGGCCTGGTCGGGCAGGTGTTCGACAAAAACATACTCCGCTCACTGCCCGGTCACCTCGCCATCGGTCACGCCCGCTACTCGACAACCGGCAGCTCGAACATCAAGAATGCCCAGCCGCTGGTTGTGGACTGCGCCCGCGGCCAGATCGCCATCGGTCACAACGGCAACCTCACCAACGCCGCCCGCCTGCGGGCCGAACTGGAAGAGCAAGGTTCGATTTTCCAGACCACGGTGGACAGCGAGATCATCCTCCACCTGTTGGCGCGGCCGTTCGACGGCGACCGCGCCCATTCGCTGGAAGCAGTGATGCAGCGCATCCAGGGCGCCTACTCGCTGGTCATCATGGGCGAGGACGAACTCATCGGCGTGCGCGATCCGTTCGGATTCCGCCCGCTCGTCCTCGGTAAACTGACCTGGACCGAGCCAATCCCCGCGCAGGATGCCAACGGCATGGTGCTGGCCGAGAACCTCCGTGAACGCGTCAACACCGCCCATGTTCTCGCCAGCGAGACCTGCGCGCTGGACCTGATCCAGGCCGAATTTGTCCGCGACATCGAGCCAGGCGAAATCGTCGTCATCAACAAGGACGGTGTCCGCTCCGTCAACCCGTGGAAAGGCACCCAGCAGCCGCACTCGCTTTGCATCTTCGAGTTTGTCTATTTCGCGCGGCCCGACAGCGACCTTCAGGGCCGCAACGTTGCTCAGGTCCGCATCAACCTCGGTCGCGCCCTCGCCCGCGAGCATACCGTCGCGGCCGACCTCGTCATCCCCGTGCCCGACAGCGGAAACTGGGCGGCGATGGGATTCGCCGAGGCCAGCGGCATCCGCTACGGCAACGCGTTCGTCCGCAACCACTACATCGGCCGCACGTTTTTGCAGCCGAGCCAGCTCATCCGCGATTTTGGCGTCCGGGTGAAACTCAACCTGATTGACGAGATGGTGCGTGGCAAACGGGTCGTCGTCGTGGACGATTCCATCGTGCGCGGCACGACGGCGCGGGCGCGGGTCAACACGCTGCGCGAGGCCGGCGCGAAGGAAGTCCACATGCGCGTCAGTTGCCCGCCGCACATGTGGCCGTGCGCCTACGGGATCGATTTTCCGACGCGCAAGGAGTTGATGGCCGCCAACAACACGCTGGACGAAATCCGCGAGTTCATCTGCGCCGATTCGCTCGGCTACCTATCGCTCGACGGCATGATCGCCGCGACCGGGTTGCCCGCCAACGAGTTTTGCGCCGCCTGTTACACCGGCAAGTACCCGTCGGCTGTGGACTCCGAGATGGACAAGTTCATCATGGAACAACGCCGCGCCCATTCCCGCCGCACCGTAGCCGACCTTGTCATCGACGACACACAGCGAAGACTGCTGTAAACCCTGCCGCCGGGCTATCCAGGCCAGTGACATCATCGTTTCCGCCTGCAGTTTCGCCGTCAGAACCCGCTTCTCGTCCCGCCTTCACTGCTCGCGCCAGACCTCAAGCGATAATGGAACTTCCGGCTTTGGCAGAGTATGGCGACCACGGGGTCTCGTTCGCGTTGCCAAAAAGCGTTCCAAATGCCGCCGCGTTTTGATAGTCTTCGTGATATGAATCGCGGCTTTCGCAGGGTGTTGGAAAACGGTGTAGCGGCGCTTCTGCGAAGCGCCGGGCTTCGTATCGTTGAAGGATTTCGGCGGCTCGTTCACCCCGAAAGCTTTCGGGGCAGGGAGCCGCTACAACACGAGCGGCTTTTTCGACAGCCTGCTAATCTGACAAAACACACGATGATCCTTCAGACAGTCCTGCTGGCACTGGCCGTCCTGACCGGGACGTTTGTGCAGGGTGCGGAGTCGCCCGTCTCATTGACCGTCCAGGTGGACAAGCTCGCGCACAAAATCAGCCCGTACCTCTACGGCATCTTCTTCGAGGACATCAACTACGCCGCCGACGGCGGATTGTACGCCGAACTGGTGCAGAACCGCTCGTTTGAGTTCAAGGGCGCGGACGCGCTGTTTGCCTGGTCGAAGGTCGAGCGCGGTGGCGGGGCGGTGAGCATTTCCGTGGAAACGGATCGCCCGCTCAACGCGAGCAATCCGCATTTCCTCCGATTGCAGGTTCAAAACGTCGGCAAAGGCGCCGGCGTGGCCAACAGCGGCTTCGGCGGCATCGCCGCGAAGGGGCGCGAGAAATATCTCTTCTCCGTCCACGCCCGCGCCGTCGGCGGTTTCCGCGGCGGCCTGACTGCGCGGCTGGAAAGCGCCAACGGCAAGCTGCTCGGCTCGTGCCGGATCGCCAAGCTCTCCAACGACTGGAAGAGCTTTACCGGCGCCATCGTATCGAGCGGCACGGACACGAACGCGCAACTCGTGGTGTTGGCCACCGGCACCGGCACGGTGGACCTCGACGTGGTCTCGCTCTTTCCTGAGAACACGTGGAATAAGCGCGCCAATGGCCTCCGTGCCGACCTGGTGCAGATGCTCGCCGACATGAAGCCGTCGTTCCTGCGTTTTCCGGGCGGCTGCATCGTCGAGGGCAAGGACCTCGACAATCGTTACCAATGGAAAGACACCATCGGCGATATCGCCGGGCGCAGGATGAACTGGAACCGCTGGCAGAACGCGGTATCGATCAAGGCGCCGCAATACTACCAGTCCTACGGCCTCGGTTTCTTCGAGTTCTTCCAGCTCTGTGAGGACATCGGCGCGGAACCGCTGCCCGTGCTCAACTGCGGCATGTCGTGCCAATACCAGGACAAACAGGTCGTCCCGCTCGACCAGCTTGATCCGTTCGTCCAGGACGCGCTGGATTTGGTCGAGTTCGCCAACGGTCCGGTGACGAGTCCCTGGGGCGCGAAACGCGCCGCGCTGGGACATCCCGCGCCGTTCCATCTCAAATTCCTCGGCATCGGCAACGAGCAATGGGGCGAGACCTACTTCGAGCGTTACCCGCGTTTCCACGCGGCGATCAAGGCGAAATATCCCGAGATCCAGTTGGTGAGTTCCGCCGGTCCTTCGCCCGACGGTCAATGGTTCGACTACGCGTGGCCGCGTCTCAAGCAAATCCCGGCCGACCTCGTGGACGAGCACTACTACAAACCGCCGCAGTGGTTCTTCGACAACACGCACCGCTACGACGCGTACGACCGCAAAGGGCCGAAGGTGTTTGCCGGCGAATACGCCGCGCACGGCGCCCGCCGCCGCAACAATCTCGAAGCCGCCCTCGCCGAAGCCGCGTTCATGACCGGCTTGGAACGCAACTCCGACGTTGTGACACTGGCCTCCTACGCGCCGCTGTTCGCGAAGATCGGCTCCACGCAATGGTACCCGGACCTCATCTGGTTCGACAACACCACGGTGTACGGCTCGCCCTCCTACTACGTCCAAAAACTTTTCAGCCTGAATCGCGGCGACGTCGTGCTCCCCACCGAGGTCAGCGCCACGAACCTGTTCGCCACCGCCACCCGCGACAACCGGACCGGCGAGGTGATCCTCAAAGTCGTCAACCCGACTGCCGCCGCCACGGAAACATCGATCCGGCTTGAGGGCGTCGTCGCCGTGGCCCCGACCGCAGAAGCAACGATCCTCACCAGCGCCAAGCCGTCGGATGAGAATTCACTGCGCGAGCCTGCCAAAGTCGCTCCTGTGACGTCTCCGGTTCGAGGTGTCGCGCGGGAATTCCGTCAGACCTTCAATCCCTATTCGCTCACCATCCTGCGCCTGAACGCCGCGAAACAATAGCAACCGAACGCAACGGGTGCATCTTGATACTACCACCATAGCCAGCGTCGGGCGTTTTGCAGGGCTGTAGGTAGGGGCAGACCGCCGGGCTGCCCGTCCCCCGAAAAACGCGGCGCGCCCACCTGCGTGGCCGTAGCCACTTCGGCGCGGCGAAGGCCCGGCGGCCTGCTCGCGTGCCGTTTACGGAGTCGCGCCCTACCTCGCACAACACCAGTACGTTCGGTGTTCGGTGGGTTGCGGTGGTAGTGTTCACATGCGCCTGAATGCAGGTTGATTGCGTTTTGACTCTTGACTTCACCATCTCTTTTCTCAACCATACCTTGCAGGCAGCCCATGAAAATCTCTCACGTCGCCGCTTTGATTCTGAGTCTGTCTTGTGCGTGGGCGTACCCCGTCGAACAGGGCCAGTCACTCGCGTCCCCGATACGCATCGACCACGATGGTCTCAAGAAGCTCTCCTGGCAGCTTTCGTGTCAGGCATCGACCTTCCGCGATCTCACAGTTTTTGAAACGATCGACCTGCTGCATTCAAACGATCTTCATCACATCGAGCTGTCACCCGGCCAGGTGCTTTCGCCGGACCACAAAGACGTCAAGGCCGGCCACGGCATGGCTCCTGAGTATATCGACGCGCTGAATGCGAAGTTGAAGCAGGTCCACATGGGCATTGTCAGCTACAGCGTCGCGGAACTCGGCAACGACGAGACGGAGGCCCGCAAGGTCTTCGAGTTCGGCAAGACGCTCAAACTGAAGAATATCGTCTGCACACCTTCCAAGGATTCGCTGGAAATGCTCGACAAACTCGCGAGCGAGTACAGGATCAACGTCGCCATCCTCAATCAGCCGCAATCGTCCCAGTACCCGGACTGCGATGCGCTTCTGAAGGCCATCGAAGGCCGCTCCAATCGCATCGGCGTTTGCGCCGACATCGCCGAATGGCGCCGCTCCGGCCTCAACCCCGTGGAGTGCACCAAGAAGCTCAACGGCCACGTCGTCGTAGTCCGCCTCAAGGATGTTAATGGTCAGAAGGAAGCCGCCGACGTTGCGGACGTTCTGAAAGAGCTTAAGAACGAGAACTTCAAGGGAGTTTTCTGCGTCCAGACCGGGCGCGGCAGCGGACAGGAGTTGATCAAGAATCTAGCGGCAGTGGTCAACGGCTTCTCCGATGTAGTGACCAAGCTTGCGGCAGGAGGCGAGTGATGAGCGTTTTGTCGAATAGCATTTAACAGATGATTGGAGGGCCACGCTTTGTCTTGGCGCGGTCGCACGGACGCGACGGGCCGCCGCGCAGGCGGGAGCGCGTCCCTCCAAGACGACAATTGCACGCCGCGAAGGGCGGCGCGCGGTTCGGTTCAACCAAGAGGAGACAACATGATGAGCTACGGCAAACTGACGGTGGTACTGGCGTTCACGCTGGCGTTGATGGGCTCGGCGCGCGCAGCGGATATCACGGGCAAATGGACGACGCAGTTCGACAGCCCGGTCGGCGTGCAGAAGTACACGTATGATTTCAAGGTCGATGGCGAGAAGCTCACCGGCAAGGCGATGGGCGACGTGGGCGGGGAAAAACGGGAGTCGGAGATCAAAGAAGGCAAGGTGACTTCGAACGAGGTCTCGTTCGTCGAGATGCTCAAGTTCCAGGATCAGGATATCCGGATCGAGTACAAGGGCAAAATCTCCGGCGACGAAATCAAGTTCACGCGCCAGGTCGGCGACTTTGCCACGGAGGAAATCGTCGCGAAGCGAGTAAAGGAATCGGATCAGAAGCCAGATCAGAAATCGGATCAGAAGCCTTCTGCCGCCAAGCCCTAGGAGAATGCTCGTCGGTCAGCAGACGAACTTCACCACATTCGATAGCGTATTCAGCAGATTCACGCGGCCTGAGCACCGAACTGACGGTCAATGACGAGACTACTGCTTCGTCAAAGCTCATCGGAAGGATGGTTGTAGCTGCGAATCTTATTCGCGGCCTTTCCATTCTGCCGCGAAAGTGTTTCGCGGCTACAATGCGACGACCTGCCGAGAACTTGGACCACCCGTCAAATCAACTTTGACAGAGTACTACTTTTTGGAATTGCTTCGCGAGGTATTGATCTCGGCGTAGCTGGCAGTCAACGCGTTGCCCTGCTTCTGGTTGATCTGCACATTCCGCAATTCAACGCCCTTGGCGTCCTGGATGATCATTCCCTTGTCCGCGCCAATCCGGACGTTATCGAGGACGACGTTCGAGACCGGCATTTCTGGAAGGCCAACGATGTCGCCGGCTGTTTTTGCCCCGACGGCGGTGACATTGATGACGCGGACATCGCGCACGATGGGCGTGGTGGCGGTGATGGGTTTGGCCTTTCTGTTCGCCGCGCCGCTCTTGTCGAAGTAATACATGTTGATCGTGATGGGTGTGCCGACGTTTTTCATGGTGATGTCGCGGTAGGTGACGTGTTCGACGACGGCGCCGCGGTCGCGCGCCGACTTGATGCGGATCCCGTTGGTCGTGTCCTCGAACGTGCACCTCTGCACGGTGATATTGCGGATGCCGCTGCCCAGATTGCTGCCCACCGACACTCCGTGCCCGTGCTTGAACGTGCAGTCCGTCACCAGCACGTTCTCCAGCGGCGGAGCGCCTCGGCTTGACTTGAACGCGACGTTGTCGTCCCCGACGTCGATGAAGCAGCGACGAATCAAAACGTTGCGGCTGTTGGAAGGATCGATCGCGTCGGTGTTGGGCGAGTCGGGTGGCGCAATGATCTTCAGGCCTTCGATCAGGACATCTTCGCACATGTGGGGCACCAAATGGAAATTGGGCGAATCCTTGAGCGTCACGCCCTGGATGTGCGCGTTCTTGCAGTTGGTCAGCAGCACCAGACGCGGTCGAGGGCTTGGTGTCATCGCGCCGTCCTGCCTCGCCTCGCCCTGCGCGGGAGCGCCGGCGGCCCGCTCCGCGCGGAACCGCTCCCACCACACCTTCCCGGCCCCATCGATCGTGCCTTCGCCTCGGATCGCCACGTTGGTCAGACCCGTGCCGCTAATCAGTGGTCGGACCGGCGGTTTGGTCTCGTTGAAAACAATGTTCGGATTGCTGGAGTCGGGCGAACCGTAATCACTGAACTTCTCCGACCCACGGATGGTCGCGCCTTTCGCGAGCACGAGGGCCATGTTGTCGGTCAGCTCAATCGGCCCGGTCACGAACGTACCGCGTGGCACGATCACTTCGCCTCCGCCGGCCCGTTTGCATGCTTGAATCGCCTTGCGAAACGCGTCGGTGTTCATCGTCTTGCCATTGCCGACAGCGCCAAATCTGGTGATCACAAACCTGCGTTGCGGGATCACGGGCAACTTGGGATTGACGGTGAACAAGCTGGTTTGCTCACCAAACGCCGCAATGGCGCCCGAAAGGATTAAAGCCAAAATTCCACGCCGAGTGACGTATTGCATACTGTCCTCCAGTTGCCGTTTCTAGCAGTCCATGCGGGTGAAAGAAAGTCATTTTGCTCTCTCCAGAACCTGCGTGAGGCGTTGTGGTCGGAAAAACCCAGGTCAGGATGAACCTTGCGAACGTCGAGCCGAGCTATAATTCCATCTTCGGCAGTGCGAGGCGCGTATGAGCAAGAAAGAGCTTCTCCTGAACGAGATTGAGCAGACACCGGAGCCATTGCTGGACGAGGTGCTCGATTGCCTCAGGTTTGCATGCTGGTGACACCGAAAGCCAAACCGTCGGCTGCCGCCACACCAATCCTGATATTTGCGCTAAGAACTCACTACCCATCCATTAATATATAGGAGCCATGGCTGTCATATATACAGGAGACAAACCGGCCACTGCCATCAGGCCGGCAGCTTCCGCGCCTGCATTGCCTTTCCGCCGCCCGCCAGTTACGCTGCCGCCATGAGCGCATTCCCCGTCAGCCCGGAGAAGGAAGCCCAACTCGCGCAGCGTATCTTCAGGTTGCATCATTCGTCGTCGGACGCCTTCGCGCAACAGAAACGGTCGATAGATCGGGCGGGCAGTATCGAGCACAATGTTCCTGGCTTCGGCTGTGTCGGTCAGCAGACGAACCACACCCTTGTTGGCGCGCGCTTCGATGATCCCCCGCGTGCCGACGATGCAGATCCAGTCGTCCCCGCCGGTGGCGGCCACCGCCACAGCCGCGACCCTGTTCATGCCAGCGATCTTGTCGAGGGCTAAGACCCACTGGCCAAACGATCCGACCGTGGCGGTCCGCACATTTTTGTCAATCTGGGTCATCGTACGTCGTCGGCTGCAACTTCGTTAAGAGCGCCTAACAAAACCTGTGGTCGCAGGCTTTATGCCTGCGTTTTACGCACCCATGAAGGGTGCGGCTACCGTGCAGGACGGATTTTGTTAGTGGCTCGAACTTCGAGTTTCGCACTCTTCCAGCGCGCAAAACACCAGATTTCGCGGGCTTATTTGATGCCGAAACGAGTTTCTGCGACCCCTTGGGTCGCATCGCCAACGCCGAAAGTTTCTCAAATGCCGTTTTCTCGATCTTTTCCACGATGTCGCCCCGAAAAAAAGCGCGAAACCCGAACTAACAAGCATTTTGTGATTGACACACCTGCGAGCGTTACTGTATACAAAGGAATTCACGGTGGGAAAAGCGAGCGGTTGGTCGGTTCGGTTCCGTAATGTGGAAGTTCGGTTTTGTACATTTTGTGGTTGACAATCAGAGGCGGAGTCTTGTATATTGCGTTTAGTTTGGAAGTTTGGCGTGGCGGTGGAGAAGTAGGCACGAAAATGGCTCAGATGCGAGTAGCATGTCAGATCAAGAAAGTTTCAACGCACTCAAACTGTTCCTCAGCCAACAGTATTCCAACGGTATTTCGCCGCCCCAGTTTGGATCGCTGCAGGAGTGGCAGCATTTTTTGCATAGGGTAGGCGGATGGGTTTGGAACCAAAAATCAATTAGTCGGGAAATGCGATTAGCGAAAGGAGCGGGGGATATGAAGGTCAACCAACGTGGTGAAGGCAGCGGTCGTCAATCGTCGCCGGTCGTCTTGCGGACAATCATTCTGATGGCGATGGGCTTGTCGCTGTTATTCAGCGGCGCGGCCCAGGGGCAAATTATTTATACCAATGTGCTGTCGGGGAACTGGTCCAGCGGCTCCTCATGGAATGGAAACGATCCCACTTCCGGTGGCTCCAACATGTGGACAATCGTGTTTGCTAATACAGCGCCCGACGCGAGCGTCAATAATCTCGGCACCTTCCAGTTGAACCAACTCATTTTCACAAACCCGGCATATCCGGTGACCTTGACTGGCAGCGGCTTGGAGTTCGCGTACGCTAGTAGCAATATTGATGTTGGATATGACGGCACGACCAACGTTCTGAACGCGCTGCCGCAGTTGTTGCAGAATTCGACGAATCTCATGACGATCAACGTCGGCGTCAAGATCGACACCAATATGACCTTCGCCGGCACCGGGTCGGGTGGGGTGACCATCGGTAGCTCGATCAGCCAGATCGGTGGCGGCGTAGTCCAGCTTACCATGAACGGCCCCTACGTCTTGACCTTGAGCAGTGCCAACAGCTACACCGGCGGCACGGTGATCAGCAATGGCGTGGTGGCCTTCGCCGTCGGAGCGGTTCCCGGGTCGGGCGTGATTACCGTCACCAGCCCCGGCACTGTCTGGTTCAAAGACGGCACCTTCCCACCCACCTCGCTATTGAGCCGGTCCAGCAGCGGCGGCTTGGCGATCGGATCCGGCAATGCGACCTCGAACGCCAACTTCCAGACGGCGGGCCTGACGAACATGACCCTCGTTGCGGCTCAATCCTTCACCTACGGCGCCGTCTACACGCCGTTCACCAATTCTTACAACTACGGCGCGATGGCGGGCGTCACCCTGACCATTTCTAATAATCTCACGGATCTGTCGTTGCCGACCCCGCTGGTGATCGGCCCAGGGGGCGGTATGGTCGTTCTCACAGGGACCAACACTTACACCGGCGGTACGACGATTGGCGCCGGCACGCTGTACGTCAGTTCGGACACCAACCTCGGCGCGAGCGCCACCTTGATCCTCACCAACGGCGGCACGCTGGAGGTGACCAATAGCTTCACGCTGAACAATCGGCCCGTGGCGGTCAATGCCCCCGGCGGCGGTGGGATCAGCGTTGATCTGTTGTCGACTTTGACCATCTACAATGTGATCAGCGGCACAGGCCCGCTCACCTTGAACGGCCCCGGCTGGCTGTGGCTCACGGGCACCAACACGTTCAGCGGGACGACCACGATCAACACGGGTAAGGTGGTTTTGGCCAGCGGTCTTATTCTGACCAACAGCCCCGTCGTGATCAATGTGAACAACGGACTGATCGTGACCAACGGCGACCGAACGTGGGTCCTCGGTGGCCTGGGTGGAACCGGCGCTTTCCAGTTGACTAATGGAAGCAATCAAACAGTTACCAACCTTATTCTTGGCGCCGACAACGGGGCCGTTGTCAACTACAGCACCAATCTCGTCGATACGGCTATGGTCAAGCTCATCAAGAACGGCACCAACACGCAGATTTTTAGCGGCACGAACACCTTCAGCGCCAGCGAATCGATCGTAATCAATTCGGGTGTGTTGGAGTATAGCTCCAGCAACGCATTCGGCCGAGCCGTGGCTAGTGCTGGCGTCAAAGCCTTTGTGATTAACTATGGTGGTGCGCTGGCTCTCGGGTACCCGTTTAACCAAACCTTCATCGGCAATGGGATCAACGTCACCATCGCCCCCACGGGCACCATCGCCTTGGCGTCCGACAACCCGAACAGCATCAACCTCATCTCTTATCCCGGGCTGAGCTTGGGAGCCGCCGGTGCCGGCACCAATTACGTTTACAGCGGCACTCTCACGGTCGTCACGGTGGGCGGCACCAACATGTACCTGCTGGGCGGCGGCGGCGGCACGCTGACCCTTACCAATCTCAGTGCCTTGGCTAGCCCGGCGAGCGTATGCATCGGATGCAAGGGCTCTGGCGGCACCGTTGCCATCACCGCCGATAATACGTACTACGGCGACACAACGGTGAGCAACTCAACCTTGGATGTGAGCAATGATAACAGTGTTAATAGTAAGGGCAGCAGCGCCGTTAATCCTGGTACTTCCCCCGTGGGTGGCGGAACCATCAGGCTGGTCGGCTCAACGCTGACTCTGGGCAACTTTATTCCTGCAAACCCCGGCGTGAGTGTCGATGGGGCGACTTTCATCAACGTGGTTGGTTATAGTAACCAGGCGTTTAATGGCTTGAGCGGTGGCGGCATAATGTCCATAAACACCCTTTCACCAACCAACCCGGGGGTGTACACCGATCTCGCTTTGCCAGGCGCTTATGGCGGGATGGGGTTTACCGGGACGTTCGTACTCGTTGGCAACAGCATCCTGCGAAGTGCAAGACCTCAAAGCCTTGGCGCCTCCAATGCCATGATCGACTGCGGGTCCGGCCGTGGCGGCTTCACCGCTACGACTGAGAATCCGGGCAATATGTACTTCGGAGCAATCTCCAGCAGCAGCACCGGTACGTTTATCCAGTCCAGAACAGATACAGGGATAGGCACACGTGTGGACGTGTATGCGATCGGATGGAGAAATACCAACGTAACCTTCGCCGGACGGATTCTCAACGGTAATCCAGGCGTGGGGATCAATGCCGCGACCCAGTTGGGCATAGTCTATGTCGGCAGCAACAGCGTGTGGACGTTGACGGGTATTACGATGCTGGATCAAAACACCAACTCCTTCAGCGGCGGCATGACGATCAGCAACGGCACGGTGGTTGTCACTCCCACCGCCACCTCCACCAACTACGGGAGTGGCAGTAATGCCAATGCCGACGGTGGGCCCAGTCGGAATGTGTGGACTGTGGTTTCACCCAACGCCGGCTTGATGTTCAGCACCGTCACCAACTTCGCCGGGAATCCCACCTTCGCCATCGGCGCTCTGGCGGGAACCAGTAACCTCGGCTTGACCAATGTTGTGGGTGGCGCCGGGATTACCCTCAGGATCAACTCGGGCCCCTACCTCAACACCATTTACTCGGGGAATCTCACCGGCGACTGCAATAGCGTGCTCATTAAGGAAGGCCCCGGCGTGCTGACGCTGTCGGGCACCAACACCTACTGCGGCGGCACGTACATCTACGGTGGCATCGTGGGATTTGCTTCCGACGCTTCTTTCCCGGCGAGCGGCCCGTTGAGCCTCGCCAGCGGCACCTCTGTCGGGCTGTTTTTAACGAACGTCGCAAATGCTTTGAGCCGTCTGGATCCGGGCACCGCCGGCGGCATAGCGATCTCCTCCAACAGCGCGAACGCGGACGTTAACTTCGCCACCGGCGGAATCGGCGGGCTGGGCATCACGAACGCGTGGTTCGTTGCGGGTCAAACCCTGACCTACGGCGGCACCTTCACGCCGCTTACCAATGTCTTCAGACTCGGTGCAAACGCGGGCGCCACCTTCTACTACACCAATGCGATCAACGATGTTGCGGGGTGGGCACCGAGCACCCTGAATATCGGCCCGTTCGGTGGCGGTACGGTCGCGCTCTTCCCGAACCCCGGCGTCATTACCAACGGTCTCACATGGTCGACCAACGATTGCGGGTGGATCAGGACCAACCCCGTCACCGCCAACATCCTAATGGTGATCGTGACCAACAACTACAGCGGCGGTACGTTTGTTTCGGGCGATACCAATGGTTGGTCCCCCTTGTACATCGCGGCGGACGTCAACTTGGGGGCTCCTGGCACATTGACGCTCAGCAACGGCGATTTGCATGCGACCAACACCTTCACGCTGAACAACCGGCCGATCGTGCTCAAGGACGCCAGCGGGATCGGCGTCGATGCGTTCTCCACGCTGACGGTGACCAATGTGATCAGCGGCACAGGTCCGCTGACCAAGTACGGCGCCGGCGTGCTGGTGCTGGGCACCAATAACACCTTCACCGGCGGCACCATAGTCAACGGTGGCGTGCTGGCGTACGGTAATGCCAATGCCGTCCCCACGGATAATAGCGTGACGGTCACCAACGGCGCCGTCGGGTTCCTGTTCACTGGCATCCAGGCCAGTTTGGGAACCGCGATCGCAAATGGTGCCGGCTCTACCCCGAACGTCGGCGGCGTGGCACTCTTCGCCATGAACGCGAACGAGAACATCAACTTCGGTCTAACCGCGCCGGGGGCGAACTTGGAAGAAATGTCCTTGGTTGCGGCTGAAAACCTGACCTACAGCGGCACCTACACGCCGTGGGACCACGGCGACGGCGGCAGGTACAGGCTCGGTGCTATGGCGGGGGTCACCCTGACGTACACCAACACCATCGCGGATGCGATTGATGGTTCGTCCTGGCTGGTCATCGGCGGGTTCAGCGGCGGTTACAATGGCACGGTCGTTCTGGAAGGGAACAACACTTACAGCGGGTACAACGCCAGCATCGAGAATTTCGGTGCGACAACCGTCATGGGCGGCACGCTGTACATCACGAACGACGCCGCCTTGGGCGCGCCTGGCGACGGTGCTTATCTTAACCATGGCGGGTTGATGATGTCCAACGCCACCTTGATGACGACCAACAGCATCACGCTGAACAACCGGGTCGTGAAGTTGTTTGGTAACACCACCATCAACGTTCAACCGGGATCGGTCCTGGCCATCACGAATGTGCTCAACATCCTCACGAACTGGGTGACGGCGGTCTCCTTGACCAAGACCAATAACGGCTTGCTGATCCTCTCAGGCACGAACAACGTCCCCGCCGGGCCGACCTGTCTTAACGTGTACATCAATGGCGGCGTGCTCCGGGCAACCCCCGGTGCCGGCATCAACTTCTTCCCCCCAAGCAGCAGCGGCACTGAGTCGAGCAGCGTTGTTCAGATTAACGGCGGCGTTTGGGACGTGGTTTTTTTAGGCCAGGTCGGGGCCGCCTACATGACCAACCGGGTAACCAACTTTCAGCGTTCAGGGGGCGTGTCATTCCCGGGCGGCAGGAGTGGATTGAGCGCGCGCACCTCTCCCCTCATCGTCTGGTTTGGCACTGACTCGAACGCGACCGATCAGACTCTTAGTCCGAGCATGGTGAGCACGCAGCACTGGGGTGGTGGTACCGGTACTCCTTTCAATCCATCCACATTCGTCCTCAACGAATTCACGGCCGACCAGAACCTCACCTGGATGACCCATATTGACCTCAACGCTGCGTTGAACCGTGTTACCGGGCGCACGATTGATGTCAGCGCCACCAATCCATTGGTGACGAAAATCGTGGGATGCATCATGAACACCACGAGCACGAACAACACCCCGGGCCCGTATCCTGTGCTCAACGCGACCAACGCGATTGCCACGCTGACCAAGACGGGCATCGGCACGTTGCAACTGGATGGCACCAATTCCTACAACGGCGCCACCACGATCAACCAGGGGACGCTGATAATCGGAAATGACCTCGCAGATCCAAACTTGGGATCTATTGGTTCGATTACCAACAGCATGTACATCGTCGTCGGCAACTCGACCAACGGCGCGACCTTTGATGTGTCCCAGGTCGCCCCCTACTATATCGGCCTCAACACCAACCAGGCGCTGGCAGGAGGTCCCGGCACGGTCATCGGGGACGTCATACTTACCAACCTGGACACCTTGGCGCCGGGCGACACGGCTTCGAGCACGAACTTCTTGATGTGCGCCTGCTCCTACGGGTGCGGGACGAACACGCTGACGAACGCGATCCCCGTCTTGTCGAGCCGGGTCGGGACTCTGACCTTCAGCAACAACCTCACGGTGGCCAGCACGCTCGTCTACGACTTGGGCACCAACAGCGACTTGGTGATTGTGGCCGGGAACCTGACGGTGGGCGGCACGCTGAACGTCCGCGACTCGGGCGGGTTCGGCAACGCTACGTACACGCTGTTCTATTGCGGTGGCCTGTTGACCACCAACAGCATAACGTTCGGTACGATGCCGACGAACGCGGGCCTGAGCTATGCGGTCGGTATCATTTCTAACAGTCTGGTACTGAATGTGACCGGCGGGTCGCCGCCGTGCACGTCGCCGTGGGCCAACTTCTCGGCCAACACGACGAGTGGCGCGCCGCCACTGGCGGTGACGTTCACTGACAACTCGACCGGTACGATCACCAGCGTCTCTTGGACATTCGGTGATGGCGGCACGACGAACTTCACCACACCGACCGCCGTGACGTATCCGTACACCGCGGCCGGCCACTATTCGGTCACTCAGATCGTTGCCACCGCCTCTTGCGGTATTAGCACGAACGGACAGCCGAATCTGATCTGGGTGTACTCGGCGTGGGAAGCCTGGCAGAAGCAGTACTTCAACTGCATCGGCTGTTCGCAGGCAGCGGGTAACCTGGATTTCGACGGCGATGGAATTAGCAATACCAACGAGTTCCTGGCAGGCACCGATCCGACCAACCCCATGTCGGGTCTGCGGATCATCTCCGTGGTGCGTCAGGCTAGTACCAACATCGTGATCACGTGGAACGCTGTCGGGGGCAAGAGTTACTACGTACAGACCAACGCGCCGGCTGCCAACGGCAGTTACATCAGCAACTTCTCTGACCTCAGTTCCGTGATCAATGTCTTGGGCATCGGCCCTACGACCGCCGTTTACACGAATTGGGGAGGGGCGACCAACGTGCCGGCGCTGTACTATCGTATCCGGCTGGGGCCGTAGAGGATAAAAAAGCGAAAAAAAGTGCAAAAAGTCGTTGACAGTGAGTAAGACTTATGGTAGGGAGTATAGCCGCGTGGGCGAGAAGCAAGCAAGTAACAAAATTGCCTGCATCCACAACTAGATGAATGCCCGCGCGGCTGTGCTCCGTAATGCGAGAGGAGCACGTAGGGTTTTGGGAATGTGGTAGAACGAGGTAGTGGGAACTTAGAAGCAAACAGGCGAGAAACCAGTAGTACAAAGGGAGAGGGAAAAATGAAGACTATGGTATATGGTGAGGGAATCCGTCGGCAATCGTCATCGGTGATTTTCGGAACAGTCGTGCTGGCGCTGGGTCTGTTGTTGTTATCCGGCGGCGCGGCGCAGGCGCAGGACACGAACCTGTGGGCGCTCCCGGTCAACGGCGACTGGAACACCGCCGCGAACTGGACCAACATGGACACAGCTCTGCAGGCAGCGGTCCCGATAGTGCCCCCGCAGGACCAGTTGGTCTATTTCACGAACAACGCGGGCGGGACCGGTTACACGGTGACGTACGGCACACCAATGGCAGCTCCCTACATCGGATCAGTGGGAGTAACTAGCGGCGCCTTGTACGCATCACTTATAATCAGCAATAATGCGACCTTGACGACCGGCGGCATGACACTGAACATTAACACGAGCGGATTCAATATTCTGAACCCGACCAATGCCACCGCTTTTACGGTTGAGGGTGCTAGCAGTTATGTATATGTGAATGCGGGCGGGGTTTTCAACGTGATCACCAATATCGTAACTGCACCCCAGAACTGCACATCGAATAGCAATTCTACCGCCGGGACAATCGGCGCAAGAAACGTGGCGGGTGGGCATGTTATAATCAATGGTGGAACGTTCACCGTCGTAACACGGAGCGGCACCGTGCTGGATATGGACAATGGCGGACAATTGATCCTCAATTCCGGCTACATGAATCTGTACAATCCGCGGCTCAGCCGTTACAACGGCGGCGCCCTGATACAGATCAACGGCGGCAATGCGCTCATCTCAACCTATACTGGTTATATGAGTGGCAACTTCGGCGCGACACCATCAGGTCTGCAGATTAACGGCGGCAGCACGGTCATCTCGAACATTGACATAGGGACCGCCACTGCGAACAGATGGTCCACCATGGAGGTGACCGGCGGTCTCCTTACCAACGTAACGGAATGGGGTTTGGGTGAGGGAGCGAATGCCTACGGGCGGTACCGCCAGAGCGGCGGGACGGTCGTCTCCACTGCGCCCGCTATTAACATCGGCATCGCCAAACAGGGCACCAACGACTTCACAGTGTACGGTGGTAACCTCGACGCAACGAAGATCGTCCTTGTAGGCTACCCCGACCCACAGTTCGTAAGCTCGACACTTACGGTTACCAACACTGGCTCGGTGTATCTGGGCAGCGGCGGGATAGTGCAGAACACCAACCCGGGCTATGTTGGTACGCCATCACAGTCGGTCTACTCGGTGGTTCTCGGCGATGCCGCTACGCTGGGGGCGAACGCAGACTGGTCTAGCGCCGCGAACATGACATTGATCCGGGGCGCGACCACCTTCGACGCGGAGAACAGAGCCCAGAACTCGGGCCAGAACATCACTCTGTCCGGCGCGCTCAGCGGCAACGGTGGTTTGACCAAGACCGGCGCCGGAAATCTGAACCTCAGCGGCGTCAATACCTATACTGGCAACACGCTGATCAACGCCGGCGTGCTCGCGATTCAGGGTGGTGGGTCGATTGGCACCACTCCGATCATTAACGTCGGCGTCAACGGGACACTGGATGTGTCGACTCTGGCGGGTTTCACGCTGCAACCCGGGCAGACCCTGAAGGGCCAAGGCCTGGTCAACGGCATCTACGGTGGCGGCTTCGTCACGGCCCACGGTTCGACGATCGCGCCTGGTGATGCTGTCGGCACGCTCACAGTTGCCGGTGATGTTGCACTCAAAGGCGACCTGAGCATTAGAGTGGACGGGGTGGCGGTTGCGTCGGATGTGCTCGACTTGGGCACCTACAGCGGCACGCTCGACCTCTCAGACCCGGGCAGCTCGGTGACCTTCAACTGGCTTAGCGATCCCGGCAATAACGCGTATGTGTTTGCCACCTACGGCACGCTGATTGGTACGTTCGGGACGACCAACGATCTGCCCAATGGGTATCTCATCGACTACGACTACCAGGGCAATAATGATATCGCGGTGATCACCGTGATCCCCGAGCCGAGCAGTTTGATGCTGGCGGGCTTGGGTCTGCTCGGAGCCTACTTGGTAGGACGGCGGGCTCGGAAGTAGTCGCTTAAAGAACGGAAGTATCGCCAAAAACCCCTTCACGAAGGTGAAGGGGTTTTTGGTTTGTATCGGTCACCGCTCCGATGCCTCCGCCTGCTGCATGTGCGGCATCAGCCGGAACGATGCAAACGGCCCCCCCCTCAATCTGGCCACGTGGTACGTGGCAAGCCTTCTCCCCGTCGGACGGGGAGAAGGGAAGCGTTTGGGGAGCCGTGACCGACTCACTCAATGGTGAGGACGATTTGAAAAGCTGTTTCCTCTCCCCGTATCGCAGGGAGAGGATCAATCCCGCTCAGAGCGGGATCAAGGTGAGGGGCGGCCCCGTAGTATCAACTGAATCGTTCCGGCTTGGGGCCGCAAGACGCCTTCGGGTTGTTGTGGACCTCGATTCATGATGGCGGCGGCGACACTTCATGGAACGGGCGGCCAGCCTGATACAACGTTAGCCGTTCTTGAAGTTGCCGGGCCAGTTCTTGCCGCCCGGCAGCGCCTGCCAGTTCGACTGCTCTTTGGGCAATTCGGATGGCCTCGCTGAATCGACCGGCTTCGGCGTAGGCGGCGGCCAACACGTCCAAGGCGTCCGCCTGCTGGTAGCCCGTGACCGCACAAAGCCGTTCCGCCAACTGCACCGCCTCGCCAGCGTTGCGAAAGTTCGCGTTCCGATCAGTGGCGAAAACCCAGGCCAGCTTGCCGAGAGCGGGCGGCCAGTCGGGCGTCAGCCGCAACGTCTCCCGATACTCGGCCATGGCCTCCGAAACCCTGCCCTGATTGGCCAGGGCAACTCCCAGGTTGTAGTGCGCCTCGGCATAATCCGGTTTGATCCGCAACGCCACCGCGTACTCGGCGATCGCCTCCGAAATCCTGCCCTGACTGGCCAGAACAATCCCCAAATTGTGGTGCGCGTCGGCATAATCCGGTTTGATCCGCACCGCTGCCGCGTACTCGGCCATGGCCTCCGAAACCCTGCCCTGACCGGCCAGGGCATTGCCCAAGTTGTAATGGGCCTCCGCAAGATCGGGTTTGATCCGCAACGCCGCCGCAAACTCGGCGATCGCCTCCGCAATTTTGCCCTGACCGGCCAGAACAATCCCCAAATTGTTGTGCGCCTCGGCGTAGTCAGGTTTCAGACGCAGCGCCTGCTCGTACTGTCCGATTGCATCCTCGATCTTGCCGACTTGCATCAAGGCGGCCCCGAGATCGTTGTGTGCCCAGGCATATTGCTCAACGCCCGCTAACAGGTTAAACGCTACCGAGAAGCCCAGCAGCAAGACCCAGCCCCAGCGCAGCGCACGCCGCCAGACCGGCCGGTCAGCCAGCCCCGCTCCGGGCGTGGCCAGCGCACGCTCCAATCCGAGGATGCCAACTACGGCGAGCAGCAGCAGGGCAGGCAAGAACTCCACCTCATAGCGGATGCACGCGGCGAAGAAAAGCCCCATGGTCATCGCGCAAATTCCAAACAGCACGGCCACTACAGTCAGGAACCCGCAGAGAACGGTGTGTGCCTCGATCGACCGGCCGCGCCAAGCCAGTGGCACGGCCAGCGCCAACCACACTATTGGAATGTTGGTCAGGACGCCGAAGGGGGTTTCGACGCGCCCATGGCCGGCTGGCAAGGGTGGCACGGCGATTTCATGCACGAAGGGAAAGCGACCACTCCAACGGGCCGGCTCCAGAAAATAGACCCGGAAATTGAACCAGAGATAATTCAGACTGAAGTGCTGCCCCGTATCTTGCCGATCCGGGGCCAACTGGTATCGCCAGCCGGATTCGAACGGACTATCGAACCGCAGGGCGTTGTAGAGCATCAGCCCCAATCCGATCAGCGCGAGGGGACCGATCGCCGCCGTCAGCAAAGCCCAAATCGGCCGGCGCTCACGCCACGCTTGGGCCACCGGCACCAGCAGGATTACCGCGCCCAGCAGCAAAGAAGGCCGTGCCCCCACCGCCAGCCCGTAAAGCAGACACGCCGCCGACAGCCACCGACACCTCCGCTCCGGCTCGTGTAACGCGCACCAGAGCGCCCCCAGCGCCAGCATCGTCAGCATATACCCGCAACTGATCGCCACTTCGTAAACATCCGACCGCCACAACAGCACCGGCACGCCTGTCGCCAGGCCCAGCGCGAGCGCGCAGGCCGCCACCACCCCGACGCTCACTTCTGCAAAGTAGCGCCGCCACAACGCACGTAGCAGGCCCACGCTGGCCAGAAAGCCCAGGGCGCAAAAGATCGCCACGGCTTGTCGGTGGAAAAGGTAGTGGCCGGTCAGCGCGGCGAACGGCCAAAATAATATCAAGGCCGGCGTCACTCCGAAGTAGAGGTAGAGCTTGCCCTTGTAGTAGCTCATGTCGATCATCGAGTTGGACGCAGGCCGGTAGAGAGCATTGGCGGTCGGGTCGTAGGGGTCGGCGAGTTGCGCCAACCCGGGCGGCGCCTCTTTTTTCAGGCTGAGCTGGCCGGCGCGAAAAGCCTGCACCAACAAATTGTAGTACGTGTCAGCCGCATTCAGGTTCACCGATTCCAAGAAGCCCGAGTGGGCTGTGTACGCGTAAACCCCGATCACCAGCGTGCACACTGCGGCCAAGACTCCGCATTGCATCCACTGAGACGACTTTCCTCCAGACACCTCCGTCTCCCTGCAATCTGGCCTGCTGTCGATCATCTTTGGCCTGAGGCTCCGCGCTCCCGCAGTCGCGCCAGCCTGTTCTGCGCCTCAGCGTAATCGGGCTTGATCCGCAGCGCCTGCTCGAAGTGTCCGACCGCCTCTTGGATCCGGCCTTCTTGCTCGAAGGCGACTCCCAAATCGTAGTGCGCTTCGGCATAATCCGGTTTAATCCGCAACGCCGCCGCGTACTCGGCGATCGCCTCTGAAACCCTGCCCTGACTGGCCAGGGCAACTCCCAGGTTGTTGCGTGCCTCCACATTGTCGGGTTTGATCCGCAACGACGCCCTGTACTCGGCAATCGCCTCCTCAACCCGCCCCTGACCGGCCAGAACAATCCCCAGATCATGGTGCGCCTCGGCATGATCCGGTTTGATCCGCAGCGCCGCGGCGTACTCGGCGATCGCCTCCGAAATCCTGCCCTGACTGGCCAGGGCAACTCCCAGGTTGTAGTGCGCGTCGGCATAATCCGGTTTGATCCGCAGCGCCGCGGCGTACTCGGCGATCGCCTCCGAAACCCGCCCCTGACCGGCCAGAACAGTTCCCAAATTGTTGTGCGCCTCGGCGTAATCGGGCTTGATCCGCAACGCCTGTTCATAATGCCCAATCGCCTCCTGGATCCTGCCCGCTTGCCACAAGGCGGCCCCCAGGCTGTTGTGCGCTTCGGCGTAATCGGGCTTGATCCGCAACGCCTGCTCATAATGCGCGATTGCATCTGCAAGCTTACCGACTTGCCCCAAGGCGATCCCCAAGTTGTAGTGCGTCCTTGCGTAATCGGGCTTGATCCGCAACGCTTGCTCCCAATGCCAGATCGCCTCCTGGATCCTGCCCGCTTGCCCCAGGGCGATCCCCAAGTTGTGGTGCGCCAGCCAGGCATTCGGATTCTTTGCCACATTGTCTCGCCAGAGTGTTTCTTCGTCTGCGTAAACATGGCCCCGTCTCCATGTGGCCACTGCCAGCACCATCAGCACAGCCATGCCAGCCACCGTTCCCAAACACCGACGCTGTTCGCCCATTCGGCGGAAAATCATCTCCCCGGCGGCGACCGACAAGGCGATGGCTCCAACGATCGAGCAGTATTGCCAGTGATCGGCCACCAACGAGAACTGATAAAAGCCTTGATCGAAGAATCCCAACACCGGGAAAAGCATCACCACAAAATACCCCAGCCCGAATAATAATGGCCGTCCCCAGGTTTTGCGCCTCCACCAGAAAACAATGAGACAGCCCACGAGGATGATTCCTGGCAGATAGGAAACCCAGCGAGAAGCATCGATCTGCCACTTTGGATAAATCACGGTCAGGTTCAACGGCAGGAGTGCCTTGTACAGGTAAAACCACGGTACCCAACCAGCGGCGGCCAGGCGAGAAGGGAAACTGGCTGCTCGGATTGTGTATCCTCCCAAGGCCTGATGGTACTGAAACCAGATGGTCACTAATCCCAAGACCAGGGAGAGGCCAAAGAACGGTCCGCAGCGTAAAAAGTCCTTCCACCGCACCTTGCCCCGCGTCCACCAGACGCACCCCAGCAAGACAACCGGTAACATCACCACCGCACTCTTGCTGAGCAGGGCCAGCAGAAACGCCGCCAGCGACAAACCGTACCAGCGCCAGCGGCCATCTTCGTCGAATCTCAAATACAGCAGGATCGCCACCGCATAGAAGAGCATCGAGAGCGTGTTCTTCTGCTCGCTGATCCAGGCCACGGTGGCAACGTTCACCGGGTGAACGGCAAACAGGAGTCCCGCCAACCAGGCTCCCGGAATCTTCAGGTGTCGCAGGATGATCCACACCAGGACGGCGTTGACGGCGTGCAACAACACGTTGACCACATGGTAGCCTGTCGTACTGTCGCCCCATAACCGCCACTCCAGCCACCACAAACTCCATGCCAGCGGATAGTAATCCGGCGCTTCCGTCGTAAACCAGAACCGATAGAGTCCGTCGCTGGCTCTGACTGTCCGGTTCTCGGAAATCAGGAGGCCATCATCCCAAATAAACCCGCCGCGCATGGCAGGCACGTAAGCCACAACTGTCAGCAAAATGATGAGCGTAGCGCCTGGGCCCAGCGATCTCCATGCGTTCTTCATCGCGTTCCTAACCACGTTAGGGAACTGCCCGTAATCGGGCCAGCTTATTCTGTGCCTCAGCGTAATCCGGCCTGATCCGCAGCGTCTCCCGATACTCGACCACGGCCTCCGAAATCCTGCCCTGCTTGGCCAGGGCAACTCCCAAGTTGTAGTGCGCGTCGGCATAATCCGGTTTGATCCGCACCGCCGCGGCGTACTCGGCGATCGCCTCCGAAACCTTGCCCTGACTGGCCAGGGCAACTCCCAGGTTGTTGTGTGCCTCCACATTGTCGGGTTTGATCCGTAACGCCGCGGTAAACTCGGTGATCGCCTCCGCGACCTTGCCCTGACTGGCCAGGGCAACTCCCAGGTTGTTGTGTGCCTCCACATTGTCGGGTTTGATCCGCAACGACGCCCTGTACTCGGCGATCGCCTCCGAAACCCGCCCCTGACCGGCCAGAATAGTCCCCAAATTGTGGTGCGCCTCGGCAAACTCCGGTTTGATCCGCACCGCCGCGGCGTACTCGGCGATCGCCTCCGAAACCCGCCCCTGACCGGCCAGGACAATCCCCAAATTGTGGTGCGCCTCGGCATAATCCGGTTTGATCCGCAGCGCCGCGGCGTACTCGGCGATCGCCTCCGAAATCCTGCCCTGACTGGCCAGGGCAACTCCCAGGTTGTAGTGCGCGTCGGCATAATCCGGTTTGATCCGCACCGCCGCGGCGTACTCGGCGATCGCCTCCGAAATCCTGCCCTGACTGGCCAGGGCAACTCCCAGGTTGTAGTGCGCGCCGGCATAATCCGGTTTGATCCGCAG
>JBEKZD010000007.1:0-89627 GCA_049510215.1 Verrucomicrobiia bacterium | reverse complement strand
GTTGGGGGCGGTCAGCATCGCACGACGAATCGCGCCAACCTGCACAGCGGGGATTTCAGTTCGAGGGCGCATAGAATTGCCCTCCAACTTACTTTAGTAGCCTATTGATTGCAAGTTAGTATTACAACCCGAAGGACGGCGAGTTCCGTATCAAGAAAGGGCCGGTCTTTGCCAACCTGATTCTGGCCGACGAAATCAACCGCGCGCCGGCGAAGGTGCAGAGCGCCTTGCTGGAAGCGATGCAGGAGCGGCAGGTCACGATCGGCGACCAGACGTTCAAGCTGCCCGATCCGTTCCTCGTATTGGCGACGCAAAACCCGATCGAACAGGAAGGCACGTACCCGTTGCCCGAGGCGCAGGTTGACCGGTTCATGCTCAAGCTCTCGATCCAGTACCCGAGCAAGCAGGAGGAACGCGAGATCATGGACCGCATGGCCGAGACGGGCAAACAGATCGTTACCAAACCCGTGGTCACGCCCGATCAAATCCTCAAGGCGCGCAAGGTGGTGGACGCCGTGTACATGGACGAGAAGATCAAGAACTACATCGTGGACCTTGTCTTCGCCACGCGCGACCCGAAATCGTACAAGATCGACATTGCCGACCTGATTCAATACGGCGCGTCGCCGCGCGCGACGATCTATTTGACGATCGCCTCGAAGGCGTACGCATTCCTCCAGGGTCGCGGCTACGTGACGCCGCAGGACGTGAAGACGATTGGCATGGACGTGCTTCGTCATCGCGTGATCATCAGCTACGAGGCCGAGGCGGAGGAAATGACCAGCGAGGATGTGATCAAGCGTATTTTCGATGAGGTTCCGGTGCCGTGAGAGGAACGTTAAAACCGTTGGAACCGATAAAACCGTTCAAAGGTTGTTCTGATGGCTCTCTTCGCCTTCTGACGATTTTGACCTATTTAACGGTTCTAACGATCTCCGACGCCCCATGATTCCGCGAGAAATACTCAAAAAAGTTCGCCAGATTGAAATCCGCACGAACCGCGAAGTCACGGACGTGCTGGGCGGGCAGTATCATTCTGTTTTCAAGGGCCGCGGCATGGAGTTCGAGGAGGTGCGCGAGTATCTACCTGGCGACGAGGTGCGGTCGATTGACTGGAACGTGACGGCGCGCTTCGGACATCCGTTCGTGAAGAAGTTCAAGGAAGAGCGCGAGTTGACTGTGATGCTCGTGGTGGACGTGAGCGCGTCGGGGCAATTCGGCAGCGTGCGGCAGACGAAAAATGAACTCGCGGCGGAGTTGGCCGCCGTGCTCGCGTTCTCCGCCATCCGCAACAACGACAAGGTCGGGCTGATCATGTTCACGGACGAAATCGAGTTATATGTGCCCCCGAAGAAAGGCCGGCGTCATGTGCTGCGTGTCGTCCGCGAAATCCTGGCGTTTCAGCCAAAGGGGTTGGGCACGAACTTGGAACTGGCGCTCGACTACCTGAACCACGTCCAATCGCACCGCGCGGTGACCTTTGTGCTTTCGGATTTCCAGGTCAGCGATGAAGGAGTCGTGTTGAAGAAGCTGCGCGTCGCCAGCAAACGCCACGATGTGGTCGCACTCAACCTGCGCGACCCCCGCGAGGAGGAATTGCCCGCCGTCGGCTTGGTCGAGTTGCGCGATGCGGAAACGGGCGAGCGAACGCTGGTGGACACGTTGGATCCGGCTGTGCGCGAGACGTTCGCGGCGACGGCGCGAGCGGGATTGGAGGCGCTGCGCCGGCTGTTGCGTTCGGCGAGCGTTGACCAGGTCGAGATCCGCACCGATGCTGATTACATGTTGCCGCTGATCAAGTTCTTCAGGATGCGAGAGCGGCGAATCTAATGGAAGACATCCGCGACATCAAAGGGCTTGTTCCGCTGCCGCACGGTTGGTGGTGGCTGTGGATCTTGGTGGCGGTTGTGATTGCCGGCACGCTGGCGTTCTGGCTTTGGAAGCGCCGGCGGCCAACGATTGCACCGAATGCTTTCGGGGCGCCGCTGTCGGCCTACGAGATGGCGATGCGGGCGTTGCAGCGGCTGCGCGATGAAAACCCGGCGGTGGAAGAATTCTACACGCGGTTGTCAGACATCGTGCGTCGCTACCTCGAAAACGAATTTGGTTTGCGGGCGCCGGAGCGCACGACGGAAGAGTTTCTGTACGAGATGTCGCGCGACAGTGCATTGACGCTGGAGCACAAGCAATTGCTCGGCGCATTTCTGCAAGAAGCAGATTTGGTGAAGTTCGCCCGGTTCCGCCCCGGCGAGGAGGACAAGGGGCGTGCGTTCGACGCCGCCGAGAAGTTCGTGGGGGAAACACAGCCCATTGTAGCCGCGAAACTTTTTCGCGGTGACGCTCAGGAGGGCCGCGAAAGGGTTTCGCGGCTACAAGCCCGATGAGGTTTTACGATCCGTGGTTGCTGCTGTTGCTGCTGTTGCTGCCGCTGTGGTTATGGTGGGAACGGCGCGCGGCGGGTCGCGGCGGGTTGAAGTATTCGTCACTGGCTGCCGCTCGTGCCGCCGATTCGCTGTGGGCTCGGATCGGTCCGGCGCTGCTGACGGCGTTGCGCGGGGCGACGCTGGTGTTGTTCGCGGCGGCCTTGGCGCGGCCGCAGTTGGGCCGCAGCGAAAGCAAAGTCAGAACCGAGGGCATTGACATCGTGCTGGTGGTGGATATTTCGGGAAGCATGCAGGCGATGGATTATGAAAAGAACGGGCAACGCGAGTCGCGGATCGACGCGGTGAAGGACGTGGTGCGCGAATTCATCCGCGCCCGGCCGAACGATCGCATCGGCTTGGTCGTGTTCGGTACGCGGGCGTACGTGGCCAGCCCGTTGACGCTCGACCACGATTGGCTGGAACGTAATCTCGACCGGATTCGTATCGGCTTGGTGGAGGGCAACACGGCCATCGGCGCTGGCATCGGCACGGGAGTCAACCGATTGCGCGACACAAAGGCCAAGAGCAAAGTGATCGTGCTGTTGACCGACGGCGGCGAAAACGTCCGCAATCCGCCGGCAATGGAAGCAGCCAGGGCGGCGAAAGAATTCAACGTACGCGTGTACACCGTCGGCGCCGGTTCGCAGGGACTCGCGCCGATGCCGGTCTATGATCAAGCAGGCCACCTGCTTGGTTATCAACCGATCCAAGCCGATCTCGATGAAGGTTTGCTGAAACAGATCTCCGCGGAGACGGGCGGACAGTATTTCCGCGCGGCGGACACAGCGTCGTTGAAGAAGACGTACGCACAAATTGACGCGATGGAAAAGCAGAAGGTCGAGACGCTCGCGTACGAAGAGTGGCAGGAGTTGTTCCCGTGGTTTCTGGCTCCCGGTCTGGGATGTTTGCTACTGGCTGCGACATTGGAACATACGCGGCTGCGGAGGTTGCCGTGAATTTTCAATTCGGCAACGCAACATCGTTCTGGCTGTTGGGGGTGGTCCCGGTGCTGGTGGTGTTTCTGGTTTGGGCGTTTCGCGCGCGGCGGCGGGCGTTGGAGCGTTTTGCGGCGCAGCCGCTGGTCGACCGGCTCGCGAATTCAATCCGGCCCGTGGCGCGGCGTTGGAAGGCGGTGCTCGTCGTCGCGGTGGTGCTGTTCGCGGCGTTGGCGATGGCGCAACCGCGCTGGGGCTTCGAATGGCGTGAGGTGAAACACAAGGGCGTGGATGTCATGGTGCTGTTCGACGTGTCCAAAAGCATGTTGACCGAGGACGTGCGGCCGAATCGGCTGACGCAGGCGAAGTACGCCGTGCAGGATTTACTCGGAAAACTCCGCGGAGATCGGATCGGGCTGATCGCGTTTGCGGGGACCGCGTTCGTGCAATGCCCGCTGACGGTGGATTACGAGGCGTTTCGTTTGACGTTGAAGGATGCCGATACGCGAATCATTCCGCGCGGCGGGACGGCGATTGTCGTGGCGATCCGGACCGCGCTGAAGGCGTTCGAGGCGAGCGAAGGACGCGATCGGGCGATTGTGCTCATTACCGACGGTGAAGAAACGGATGGCGATGCGTTGACGGCGGCTGACGAGGCGGCGAAGGCGGGCGTGAAGATTTACGCCATCGGCGTCGGCACGGCGGAGGGTGAATTGATTCCCGTGCGCGAGGAAGGCAAGCCGATGGATTTTCTAAAGGACCGCGAAGGTAAAGTCGTCAAGTCGCGGCTTGACGAGGAAACGCTCAAACAACTCGCGCTGAAAACCGGCGGCATCTACGTCCGCAGCGCCGCCGGCGACTTTGGCATCGACACGATCTACGACAAAGGCATCGCGCAACTCCAACGCAAGGAGTATGAGGCGCGGCTGCAGAAGCAGTATTTCGAACGGTTCCAGTGGCCGCTGGGCATGGCGTTCGCGTTGCTGGCACTGGAATCGTTCGTCAGCGACCGGAGGAAAGCATGAGAGGTTGGTGGGCAATCTTTTGTCTGGCGTTCATCGCGGCGCGTGGCCCGGACAACTGGCCGCAGATTTACAACAACGGTGTCGAAGCGTACCGCAGCAACGATTTCACCGCTGCGGCGCAGGCGTTTGAACAAGCTCTTCCATCCACCGACCGCACCATGCAGCAACGGGCCTTTTACAACCTCGGTGACGCCTGCTACCGTTTGGGCGAGGCGCAGCCGCCGCAAGCGCAGCAACTCTGGCAGCGCGCGATCAAGAGCTACGAAAACGCCCTCGCGCTCGACCCCAACGATGCCGATGCCAGGTTCAACCGCGACTTGGTAAAGAAGAAACTCGAAGAACTGCAACAACGGCAGCAACAACAACAGCAAAACCAGCAAAGTCAGCAGGACAAAAAGCAGAATCAGAACAAGAACGACCGGCAACAGCAGCAGAAGAATCAGAACGACCAACAGAATCAGCAACAGCAGAAGCCGGAAGACAAACAGTCCGAGCAGCAACAATCCAAGCCAGAGCAGGCCAAGCAGCAGTCCCAACCGCAGTCACAGCAAGAGGATCGGCCTCAGCAGGCCTCATCCGACAACCTCGACAAGCGGCAGGCGGCGGCGTTGCTCGACGACTTGCGCGAAGACGAGCGCAATTGGAATTTCTTCCCGGAAGTGCAAATGAATCACGCCGAAGGCGTGATGAAGGACTTGAAAGACAAGGGCGAACCGGAGAAGGATTGGTGAGGAAAACAACGTGAACGCTCAACGCTCAACGCCACGTTGTGTGTGGCTGGTAGTGCTGGCGTGCTTCTGCGCTGTCGTCGCGCGCGCCGATGTCTCGGTGACCGCGTCGGTGGACAGGAATCGCGTCGCGTTTGGCGAATCACTGACGTTCACGATCACCGTCGAAGGCACGCAAAACGGCGCGCAACCTTCGATCCCGGCAGTCGATGGACTGAACTTCAATGGGCCATCAACGCAAACGAGCGTCTCCATCGTGAACGGCGCGATGAGTCAATCGCTCAGCCTTGTTTACCAGGTCACACCGGCGCGTCCGGGAGAATTCACCATCCCGGCGATTCCTGTCGGCGTGGGCGACAGGACGTATCAGACAAAGCCGATCAAGCTGACGGTGACGCAGGGCCAGGTTCAAGAGGACCTGCGGCAATCATTGTTCGCCAAGGTGCAACTCAATTCGCAGCAGGTCTACCTTGGCGAGACGGTGCCGCTGAATGTCGTGCTGTTCGCGCGCGCCAACGTCCCGCTCAAAAACGTCGGCGGTTTCACGTCTGACGCGGACGGATTAGGATACAAATTCCTGCAAAACCTCAAATCCGGCGCGAACACCATCAACGGCGAGACGTTCAACATTTATATGATCGAGGGTGCGATCTCGCCCACCCGCGCGGGCAAACTTGCGTTCGGCCCGTGCGCGGTCAAAGCGCAGTTGGCGGTGCAAAGCCGCAGACGCAGTAACGGTTCGTTGTTCGACGATTCTATCTTTGAGCAGATGTTTGGCCGTGTCGAAGTGCGCGAAGTTCCTGTTACGATCGATCCGATTCCCATCGAAGTGCTGCCGCTGCCGGAGGATGGGAGGCCCGCGGACTTCACCGGCGCGGTCGGGCAATGGAATCTCGAAGTGACGGCGAAGCCGACCCAGTTGGCCGTCGGCGATCCGATCACGCTCACCGTGAAGATCAGCGGCAACGGGAATATCGACACGGTTGCGACGCCGCAGTTGCAGGGCTTGGACGGTTTCAAGACGTACGATCCGACCTCCAAGACGACCAAGGACGAACTGAGCACAACAGGTGAGCGGGTGTTCCAGCAGGTCCTTGTGCCCAAGAGTACCGAGGCCAAGCAACTGCCTCAAGTGCGGTTGTCGTACTTTGATCCCGTCGCCAAGGCGTACAAGACCGCCGTGCAAGCCCCGATCCAGCTTGTCGTCAAAGCGGGCAGCGGTGGCACCGCTGTTCTCGCGACGGGCGCGCCGGCGCGTCCCACGGAAAGGCTTGGCCAAGACATTGTGTATCTGAAGGGCGATCTTGGCCCGGTGACGACCGCGACGTGCTCATATTCGACGATTGCATTCTGGGTGCTCAACGTGTTGCCTGTTTTCTCCCTGCTTGGACTTGTCGCGTGGAAGCAGCGCGTGGACAGGCTGCGTGGCGATGTTGCCTACGCGCGCCGCAGTCGCGCGGCGAAGCATGCGCGCAGGATGCTGGCTGAAGCGAAGAGTTTTGACCAGGTTCAGCACGCGCTGCAAAGTTATCTGGGAGATCGCCTGAACATCCCCGCCTCCGGCATCACCGTCTCGATTGTAGACGAGCAGCTTGAGCCGCGTGGGTTGGACGGCGATTTGGCGGCGGCGTTGAAGAGGTGTTTTGAGGTTTGCGACAACGCGCGCTTTGCCGGCGACGGGAATAATGAAACCGAGATGCGTGCCACGGCAAACAAGGTCGGAGAGTTGATTGATGCGCTTGAGAAGATTCATCTATAATTTCGGCTGCGCTTGTGTGCTTTCAGTTGCGTTCGCGGGCGCGGTGGCCGCGTCGCCTGCCGACGAACTTAGGGCGGCGAACCAACTGTACGACGCCGGGAAATTCTCCGACGCCATTGCTGCGTACGAGAAGGTCGAACCGAAGACGGCTAACCTCTTCTTCAATCTCGGCAACGCCTGTTTCCGCGAAGGACAGATCGGGAAAGCGGTTCTGAATTATGAGCGGGCGCGACGGTTGTCGCCGCGCGATCCCGACATTTTGGCGAACCTGAAGTTTGCGCAGCAGAAGCTCGGCGTCGATGAGGTGAACGCGCCGCCGAAGGCCTGGCAAAGATTCCTGCGTTCCATCATCGACAGCCGCACGCCGAGCGAATGGAGCGCTTTCGAGTTGGCGGGAATCTGGCTGACCGTCCTGGCAATCGGGCTGGCCATCTGGCTGCGCCGGGCGCGCACCGCGTTGCTGGTCGTCTCGGCGGCGGCGTTCGCGTGGTTGGCAGCGTCGGCTGCGGCACTGAGTTATCATGTGATCGATGAGCGCACTGCACCGAAGGCGATTACTCTGGCCAAGGAAACCGAAGCACGGTTTGCCCCGTTGCCTGATTCAACGGTTCATTTCAAACTCGGCGAAGGGACGGCGGTCTCGATCAAGGAAGATCGCGGGGAATGGTTGTTCATCGAACGCGCCGACGGCCAGCAGGGCTGGGTCAGACGCGATGCCGTTGAGCGAATCGGGGTCGAATGATCTTGCGCTCACTCTTCTGACAGACTTGGCCAAGAAATCGGACATTCTTGCACGCGGATTCTCAAAGGCGCTTCCAACCCAGGAGATTGCTGGCTTTCATGGCGATGGCACAGCCATTGCTAAAGTATTCCTTAACCATGAGAGTGCTGATTGCTGAAGATACGGATTCCGTGCAGTTCGCGTTGCGGCTGGCGATGGAATATCTGGGCCATGAGGTCGTCGGGGTTGCCAACGACGGACAGGAAGCTCTTGAGGAGTACCACCGCGTGCGGCCAGAAGTCGTGTTGATGGATGTGCGGATGCCGCGGATGGATGGACTCACCTGCACATCGCTTTTGGCCAAAGAGGATCCGAATGCAAAAGTGGTCATCGTCACAGGCGGACGCACCTCCGAGCACGAGGCACGGGAGGCAGGGGCTCGGGGTTTTGTCGAGAAGCCGTTCGAAATCGAGCAGTTGGGTAGATTGATCCGTTCCCTCGCAGCGGCCTAAGATTTCGGCCGCTCTACAAATTCACACCAACCCCGAGCACCAACGCATCACCGCGCCCAAGGTCGGACCTCATGCCGTATTGCTCGTAGCGAGCAAAGACTTTGCCCGCGGAACGACGCACTCCGAATTCGCCGAGCCAGTCGGGAGTTTCATTGCCGATCGATGAAGCCCGTCGATTCATATCCGCCGACCACGATCAAGCGCAGAGAGTCGTTCAGTTTCAGGTCGGCCTGTAACTCGTTGCGCCTGTACAACACCTCCGCCCGGTTACGACCTGACACTTCGACGAAAGGCGTTATCTCGCGGTAATGGTAAGAGAAAACGGCCGGTTCCACCTCCACGAGCGGGAGGCGCAGTTCCGATTCGACGAAATAATCGTGACGGCCGCCGCTGACGAATGCACCTGCCGTGGATTGAAAGCTTGGCGCCATCGGATCGTCGGCAGCCGCGATGCTGGCCGGCAAACTCCAGGCGATCAGGACCGTGCCGAGAATTATCGAGCGCTTCGCAATCACTCACCCGGGCCTCGTTGCCGCCCGAAAACTTCTATCTCCCTTGGCCGCTTACTGAGGAATATCGACCAAAATCCCGATCGTGCCCGTAACGAGGATGCCTGCCTAGCCACTGTTTCGTCGCTTGCGCACCGGGGCAATCAGTTTTAGTATTGCGGGCAAGCGAAGATTTCCCGTGTATGGACAGCAAATTTATGACACTCAAAGAAGTGGCCGATTACATCAACCTCAACGAGAACACCATCGACCACATGGCGCAGAAGGGCGAAATTCCCGCGCAGAAGGTTGCGCGACAGTGGCGATTCGATCGCGCCGCCATCGACACCTGGATGGCGAACCGCAGCTCGGCGGCGCGCGTGGTTGATCAGCAACTGCCGCCGGAAGCCACAGGTATCCCCGAGTCAGTCACCGTCTCCAAAGCCCTGTCGCCACATCGGATCAACATGGACCTGAAAGCGTCGGAGAAGGACGGCGTCCTGCACGAGTTGGTCGCGCTGGTAATCGATCCAAAGGAACCCCGCCTGGCGGAAACATTGTTCAACGCCCTGAAGGCACGCGAGGATCTCTGCTCGACGTGTGTGAACGAAGGCGTGGCGATTCCGCATTCGCGCAACGCGCTCGTCGGTCTGGTGGAGCGACCCATTCTGGTTTATGGCCGACATCAAGCCGGCATCGACTTCGGCGCGTTGGACGGTAAACCCGTGTATCACTTCTTTCTGCTGTGCGCTCCCAACGTCCGCGAGCACCTGCAATTGCTCGCGCGACTGGCGCGTTTGCTCAACAACGCGGAGTTCCGCGCTAAGTTGACCGCAGCGAAGCAGCCCGAGGACGTGATGGCGCTGGTTCGCGCCGCCGAGAGGTCCATCGAGCAACGTTCATGAGATTCCCCCTCTATCGGCCCCGCCGTCTGCGCCAGAACGCGCGGCTGCGGGCCTTGGTTCGCGAGACGGAGTTGTCGGTCGATCACCTGGTGATGCCGTTGTTCGTCCGCGAAGGGACGAAGGTGCGCAAGCCCATCACTTCGATGCAAGGTCAGTTTCAGCTTTCGGTTGATCAGGCCGTCAAGGAAGCGGGGCAAGCGCTCAAGCTCGGCGTGCCCGCCGTAATTCTGTTCGGGATCCCTGACAAGAAGGATGAGAAGGCATCCGCCGCATACGATTCCAATGGCATAGTGCCGAAAGCTGTGCGCGCGCTGAAGAAGGAACTGCCCGAGTTGATCGTGGTCACCGACGTCTGCCTGTGCGAATACATGAGCCACGGCCATTGCGGCGTCGTGCGGAAATCATTTCGCGGCCGCGAGGCCGTGATCGACAACGACGCGTCGCTCACGCTGCTCGCGAAAGCCGCGCTGGCGTACGCCGAAGCCGGCGCCGACATCGTCGCTCCGAGCGACATGATGGACGGTCGCGTTGGCGCTATTCGCGCCGCGCTCGATAAAACCGGGTTTGCCGATACACCGATCATGAGTTACGCCGCGAAGTTCGCGTCGGCGTTCTACGGGCCGTTCCGTGAGGCCGCCGAATCCGCGCCCCAGTTTGGCGACCGCAAGACATACCAGATGGACGCCGCCAACGCCGAGGAAGCGTTGCGGGAGGTGGCGCTGGACATCGAGGAAGGCGCGGACATCGTGATGGTCAAGCCCGCGCTCGCGTACCTGGACTTGATCTGGCGCGTGAAAGAAAAGTTTGGTTATCCCGTCGCGGTCTACAACGTCAGCGGCGAGTACGCCATGATCAAAGCCGCCGCGCAGAACGGTTGGCTCGATGAGAAACAGGCGGTGTTGGAGATGATGACCGGATTCAGGCGCGCCGGTGCCGATATCATTCTCACCTACTGGGCACAAGATCTGGCTCGCTGGTTGAAGACGTAGTGCGACGGATTGGAGTACGGCGCTGAGACTTCAGTCATCGTCTGCCCTCGGAGAACTGGCCAAAGCAGCCTGGCGTTATTTCTTCAGACTGATAAACTGGAGGAGAAACCACACCAGCGCGAGCGCGGCGACAAGCCCCAAACCGATAACGATCCACATCCACGGAGTCGCGGCGCCCTTCTTTTTGCGGCCGAATGGCGAGACGGAAGCGAACGTCGGCGGCGGAGTGCTGCCCTTCCCGACCTGACTCAGATCAACGCCCGTTTGCGTCGTCGGCAACGGTTGGCTGGCATGCTTGACGTCGGACTCGAACATCATTTCGACTGAGCCCAGACGAACCTGGTCGCCGTCCTGGAGTTTGGTCTCCACGATGCGCAGGCCGTTGACGCGCGTGCCATTCGTGGAATTGAGGTCGCGCAGTTTGTAGTCGGGACCGTCGAGCACCAGCGCCGCGTGATGATGCGAGATTGTTCCGTCTTCAAGACGGATCGTGT
Organism: Verrucomicrobiia bacterium; assembly: GCA_049510215.1. Taxonomy (GTDB): domain Bacteria; phylum Verrucomicrobiota; class Verrucomicrobiia; order Palsa-1439; family Palsa-1439; genus JBEKZD01. Next base: position 78,648 of record JBEKZD010000007.1, on the reverse strand, counting down.
TGTCCACGGCGCGTCCGAGGGTGATGCGTTCCTCGATCAGGTCAATGACCTTGCCTTCCAGAACACCCGATAGGATTTGAAGTTTTGGCATGGATGCTTGTCTGGGTGCTGTCTCCAGAAACGCGCTGCATGATGCGCACTCAACGCAATCAAGTCAATGGGAATTTGTCTCGCCTCGGCGCAACCGTTCACGCAGGCGGCTGTAGCGGGCGGCGGTCTTGTTGTTGCGGACGGCGATGGCGAGGGCTTTCTTCGAGCCGATGAGTATGACGAGTTGTTTGCCGCGGGTGATGGCGGTGTAGAGCAGGTTGCGCTGGAGCAGGACGTAATGCTGCGTCAGCAACGGGACGATCACGGCGGGATATTCGTTGCCTTGCGATTTGTGGACGCTGATGGCGTAGGCGGGCATCAACTCGTCGAGGTCGGTGAAATCGTAGCTCACGGATCGCCCCGACAAGTTTGTCGGGGCTCCTACGGATTCAAACTCCACTTCGACCGCTTGCTCGATCAGGTCGATGCGTCTGACGCGGCCGAGGTCGCCGTTGAACACGTCCTTGTCGTAATTGTTGCGAATCTGCATGACCCGGTCGCCCACGCGATAGGTGCGGGCGAATCGTTGGATGCTCGGCCCGCTGGGATTAAGCCCAGCCTGCAGTTCGCGGTTCAAGTTCTCCGAGCCGCAGACGCCTTTGTGCATCGGCGTCAGAACCTGAATGTCACGCATCGGGTCGAAGCCGAACTTCTTCGGCACGCGCTCGGCGCACAACGTCCTGATCGTCGCCAGCACTTTTTCGGGGTCTTCTTGCTCGATAAAAAAGAAGTCGCCCGGACCTCTGATCGTGGGAGCGGCGTCCCCGCCGCGACCGGGCCGGCCTATCGAAGCCAATCGCGGCGGGGACGCCGCTCCCACACTCTCTAGAATCGGCATCTGCCCTTCATTTACGCGGTGAGCGTTGGTGATGATGAAGCTGTCCTTCGCCTGACGAAAGATTTCCGTGAGCCGCACCACGGGCACGGCGCCGGATTCGATCAGGTCGGCTAGAAAATTCCCCGGCCCGACCGACGGCAACTGGTCGACGTCGCCGACGAACACGACAGACGCGCTCAGCGGAATCGCCTTCAACAGGTGATAGGCCAGCGGAATATCGAGCATCGACGTTTCGTCAATGATGATCATGTCACCTTTGAGCGGGCGGCGTTCGTTGAGTGTGAAGCCGCCCTCGTGCGGGTCGTACTTCAGCAGCCGATGAATCGTTTGCGCTTTGGGTGCTTGTGGGAGCGCCGTCCCCGTCGCGACCGGACCGGAATCGCCCCGATTCGGTCGGGGCTCCCACAACGACTCTGTCATCCGCTTCGCCGCGCGACCCGTCGGCGCGGCGAGCAGCACCTGGCAATTCTTCGCCTGCAGGATCTTGACGATGCTGTTGACGATCGTCGTCTTGCCGACGCCAGGGCCGCCCGTGATGACGGAGAGCTTGGACGTGAGGGCGGTGCGAATGGCCTGTTGCTGCGCGGCGGCGAGTTCGATCCCGCCGTGGCGGGACTGCACCCAGATGAGCGCCTTGTCCAAATCGATTGTGGGCAACTCAACCTTTGCCGTGCGCAGTTCGTGAATCTTTGTCGCGACGCCGCGCTCGGCTTTGCAGAGGCCTGCAAGATAGACGAACTCGTCCTCGATCACGATGTCGCCACTGAGCGCGAGAAGGTTAACGGCATTCTCGATGGGCGCAATCTCGGCTTCAAGCAATTCGGCAGCCGTGTTAATCAGCAATTCGCGCGGCAGACAGGTGTGGCCTTCGTCGGTCGCGCGCTCCAACGTGTGGACGACACCGGCTTTCAGCCGATGGATGGAATCCTTCGCGATGCCGAGCTTGGCCGCAATGCCGTCGGCAGTCCTGAATCCGATACCGGTGATGTCCTTGGCGAGCCGATACGGATTCTCGCGGACGACCGCGATGGCATTCTCGCCGTACTGCCTGAAAATCTTCGCGGCGTGCCCGCTGCCGATGCCGTGGCCCTGGAGAAAAATCATGATGTCCCGCACGCTCTTTTGCGCTGTCCACGCTTCCTTGATCCGCTTGGCGCGTTCGGGGCCGATACCGTCCACTTCGCGCAGCCGCGCGGAAAAATGGTCGATGACTTCCAGCGTCTGATCGCCGAATTTTTCCACGATCCGGTCGGCGAATGTCTGGCCGATGCCCTTGACCAACCCGCTGCCGAGATACTTTTTGATGCCGACGACGGTACGCGGCAATACAGACTCGAATTTCTCGACAGCAAACTGCCGCCCGAATTGTTTGTGGTTGATCCAATAGCCGAGCGCCTTGACGGTTTCGCCTTCGTTGATCGCCGCGAGGTTGCCCGTGATGGTAATCGGCTCGGCGCGCTGCCGGCCTTCCGGCACGAGCTGCGCGACGGTGTAATGGTTCTCTTCGTTCGAGTAGATGATGCGCTCGACGATGCCTTCAACGGTCTCGACTGCCTGTCGCACTGGATCGCTCATGCTCGCGCAGGTTATCGTATCAGATTTCGCATGGATTTCCTCGGCAAAACGCCAACGGCAATGACCCATGCCGGTTATTGCCTTGCGTGGGGTCGGATCGGTCGGGTAGGCTTTGGCAAACGGGGGGATTCTCAGTGCTTACCCGTCATGGACGGTGAACCCAATCGAGTCTGAGCCTTTATGGAAAACATCAAACAAATCCTCACACGTGATCGTTACGCGAAACATTCCGGGATCGAACTGGTGTCGGTCTCGCCCGGCCACGCCGTTGCGCAGATGCCGATTCAGGCGCATCACCTGAACGCGCTGGGCAGCGTGCAGGGTGGGGCGATTTTCACGTTGGCGGACTTCGCGTTCGCCGCCGCCTCCAACGCTCACGGCAAAGCGGCCGTGGCCATCAACGTCAGCATCACCTACATGAAGGCGGCAAGCTCGGGCACGTTGCGGGCGGAAGCGCGCGAGCTGTCGGTGAATCCCAAGCTTGGCAGCTACACCGTCAACGTCACCGACGAGCACGACAATCTGATCGCTGTGTTCCAAGGTCTGGTGTACCGCAAGGAGCAAACCCTCGAAGCGACAGAAGGCCCGCGACATTAGCCGGGTTTTCGCCCGCAGCAGCGTTCCCATTCACTTTCCGTTTCGTCCCAACGCGAACGCCTGCAGGTTCGCCGCATGCAGTTTTTCGGCGAACGCCGCGCGGATCGCGTCGAGCCAGACCGCTTCCGCGATGTCGAGATGCCGGCTTAACACTCCCAGCAACGAGACATTGAAACTTTTTTTGTTGTTTAGTTTCGTCGCGTCCACCGCATCGGGCGCGATCAGCACGCCGCCGGAACGCAATTGATGGCGGTTCACCTCCACCTGATCCACAGCCACGACCACCAGAAAATCCGCCTCGCCCATTGTGACCATCGGACTGAACACTTCGCGGCCGAACCGCACGTCGCTCGACACCGAGCCGCCGCGCTGACTCATCCCGTGCAACTCGCTTTGTTTCACGTCGAACCCGGCGCGGAACGCCGCGTCGGCCAGGATCCCTGAAGCCTTGAGAACGCCCTGCCCGCCGAGGCCGGCGATGACGATGTTGGTGACGGTGTCCTTCATTGTTGTTCGCCCAACGCCGCCGCGCACGTTTGGTTCGCAGCCCGCTCGTATTCCTTGATCTTGCCCGCGATGAGCAGGCACGGGCGGCGGGCAATGATGAGATTGAGTTGGTTATTCGCAAGGCAATCCTGGATCAACCGTTCAAAACCGGCGGGGTCGGTTGAGGGATCGGAGACGAACACGTTCTTGATGCCGAGCGACCGTCCCAAATCTTCGAATGACACCTTGCCCGTCGGTTCGTGTTCCAAGGTGCGGCCCGTGCCGGGATGTTCCTGGTGGCCGGTCATCGCCGTCGTGCTGTTGTCGAGGATGAGGACAACATGGCCGGTCGGCGGCGGGTTATAGACCATTTCCACAAGACCGGTGATGCCGCCATGGACAAACGTGCTGTCGCCTATCACGCTCACCACGCGACGCGCCTGTTCGGGTGGCAACACGTGACGCAGTCCCAATCCCACACCGATGCTCGCCCCCATGCAGACGCAACTGTCCATGGCCTCGAACGGAGGTAACACACCCAATGTGTAACAGCCGATATCCCCGGCAACGATGCAGTCGAGTTTATGAAATGCCTCGAACACGTTCCGGTGCGAGCAGCCCGGGCAGAGTTGCGGCGGTTTGCCGGGGACGGGAGCCGGTTCGGGTGAGGTGTCGCCTGTTAAGATGCGCCGCACGCGGGCCACGTTCAGTTCGCCGAACCGGTACATCTCCGGTTTGCTCTCGATTTTCACCCCGGCGGCGCGAATCGCATCGGCCAGATACGGATCGCCTTCTTCGATCACAAGGCAGCGCTTCACCCCGGCGGCGAACGCGCGGATCTTTTCCAGCGGTAACGGATAGGTGAAACCCAGCTTGAGCACACCGGCTTGGGGCACGGCCTCGCGGACGTGCATGTAGGAAATGCCCGACGTGACGATGCCGAGTGCTTTGTCTCCCTCGACCACCCGGTTCAGCGGACAGGTCTCGTTCCAGGCTTGGATCTCCGACAGCTTCTGTCGCAACCGGCGGTGCGCCGGGCGGGCGTTGGACGGGATCATCACCCGTCCGCGAATATCGTGTTCGAAATGAGGTCCTCGCGACGGAGGACTCGGCGCGCGTGGACGAACAATTGTCCTGCTGTGGCACACCCGTGTGGTCAGACGCAGCATGACGGGGATCTTCCATCGTTCAGAAATCTCCACCGCTTGGAGAGCAAAGTCGTAAACCTCTTGCGAATCCGACGGTTCCAGCATCGGCACACCTGCCGCCACGGCGTAATGCCGGTTGTCCTGCTCGTTCTGGCTGGAAGCCAGGCCGGGATCGTCGGCGGAAACCACGATCAGCGCACCGGTCACGCCCGTGTAGGCCGCAGTGAACAACGGGTCGGCGGCAACGTTCAGGCCGACGTGTTTCATCGTGGCGATGGCCCGCGCCCCAGCGAACGCCACGCCCAGCGCGACTTCGAGAGCGACCTTTTCGTTCGGGGCCCATTGCGCGTGTCCGCCGATCTCCGAGAAATGTTCGAGGATTTCCGTGGACGGCGTGCCCGGATAACCCGTGCCCAGCGCCACGCCGGCGTGCAAAGCCGCCAGCGCCACCGCTTCATCGCCGCTTAATAATATCCGGTCGGAATCGCCCATAGAAAAACTCACCTAGGTTTTAGCCGCTGGCGGGCGTTTGGGAAAGAAAATTTGGCGGTGTCTTAATTCTGTGGGCCAATCGTCGTGCCTTCGCGTTGACTTGACTCTGCAACGCGTTCGCGCTAAAGGCTTCGATCAGGATTGGGTTCCTGAAGTCAGGCGGGCAAACAATCCGGTCACTTTGGATTGGTGAGATGATGGCGATACCGAAGCAAAAGGCGATGAACAGACCCTTGGTGAGCGAGAAGACCTTGGCAATTCCCGTGGCGCGTCTCGACCGGCTGATTTACGAAATCCGCGGCCAGAAGGTCATGCTCAGTACGGAGCTGGCTGAGCTTTATGGAGTGCAGCCAAAGGCTTTGATCCAAGCGGTGAAGCGGAATATCGATCGCTTTCCCAACGACTTTATGTTTCAGCTTACACGCCAAGAGGTTGCAATCTTGAAGTCACAAATTGTGACTTCAAGTTGGGGCGGTGCCCGGCGGGCCGCGCCCTATGCGTTCACCATGTCACTCGAATCAACATTAGCCGACATTCTCACGCGCCCGCGCCAACGCCGGTTTCCGAATGAACAGCCAAACCTATCATGAGTGACCAACACTCAACTCAGACATCGCGGCATGATGAGTTCTTAGCCCAGTGAAACCGACCGTGCCTTACTTCTATAAAGAGATATAGCCTCTTGGCGGGTTGCCAATGCTCAACCTTCAACGTGGACGGTATCAACGCCTGACTCGTGACAAATCCGTTGCTGCTACACAGCCGCGCCATCCGCCCGAAAGCATTGCCTCTCTCGATTCAGATCAGGACGTTACTGGAAGTTCCGGCTACAGCTTGAGGATTTCCTCTTGCGACAGGAAGCGCAGATTCTGTTTGGCCAGGATCTGCCGGGCTTTGGCAACGTCCTGGACCTCGATGAGCAATACGGCACGGTTGTGGGAGACGAAGCCCGAAGAGTTTTCGACGTTGATCTTGTTGCGGGCGAGGCAGTCGGCGATGGCGTGAAGTCCGCCGGGCCTGTCTTCCACTTCGATGGCCAGCACTTCCACGAGCGATACCGTCCATCCCTTCTGATGCAGGCTTTGGTAGGCAAGGTCGCACTTGTCGACCAGGAACTTGATGACGCCCAGCGTCTCATTGGTGGCGATGGTCACCCAACGAATGTTGATGCCCGCGTCGGCCAGCACCTTGGTGATACGCGCCATCTGGCCCAGTTGGTTCTCGGCAAACACGGCGATCAGATTGACAGCGCTCATTGTCTGGCTCCTTCGTCAGAGTGACCGGTTGTCGATCACACGTTTGGCTTTGCCTTCGCTGACCGGCAACGTGCCCGGCGGCACGAGATGTACTTTGGGTTTCGTCAAGATTTCCGCCCGCAACCGGTCGGCAATCTCGGATTGCAGCCGCGTCAGATGTTCGACGTGGCCGTCGAAGCCAGCTTCGGCCAGTTCGACATTGATGGTCATTTCGTCGAGACCTTCCAGGACGATCTGATAATTCCGGCCCACGGCCGGCAAGCTCATCAGGACGCGTTCGATTTGTTGCGGATAGATGTTCACACCGCGCACAATCAGCATGTCGTCGGCCCGGCCGGTGATGCGGTGGAGGCGCCGGTGCGTGCGGCCGCACGGGCACGGACCGGGAATGATCGACGTGATGTCGCGCGTGCGGTACCGCAACAGCGGCATCGCTTCCCGGCACAGCGTGGTCAGGACCAGTTCGCCCGTTTGTCCGTCCGGCAGCGGTTCGCCGGTTTTCGGATCCACGATCTCCAACAGGAAGTTGTCTTCCCATAGGTGCATGCCGCATTTGTGTTCGCATTCGAAGGCAATGCCGGGACCGTTCATCTCCGACAGGCCGTAGGAATTGTACACATCGATTCCCAATGCCTGTTCGATCTTGCGCCGGGTTTCTTCGGTGTACGGTTCCGCCCCGACAAACGCCTTGCGCAACGCCAGGTCCCGTCGCGGATCGACGCCCTTCTTTTCCAGGAAGTCGGCGAGGTAGAGCGCGTAACTCGGGGTGACGTGGATGACGGTAGTCCGGAAATCCTGCATCAACAGCACTTGTTTCTCGGAGTTGCCCGGCCCGGCCGGTATCACCAGGCAACCGACCTTTTCCGCGCCGTAGTGCATGACCAACGCGCCGGTAAACAGGCCGTAGGTCATCATGTTCTGGAGCACGTCGCGCTTGGTCACGCCGGTCATGACCAGACAACGGGCGATCAACTCGGCGGCGTTGTCCACGTCCTTGGCGGAGAAGAACAGCGCCTTCGGTTTGCCCGTGGTGCCGCTCGAGGTGTGCAGCCGCAGCGTGTCATCTTTCGGCACCGCCAGCAGACCGGTAGGGTAGGTTTCCCTCAGGTCGGCGCTGATGGTGAACGGCAACCGGCGCACGTCGGCCAACGATTTGATCTGGCCCGGCTTGACACCCAGTTCGGCAAACTTCTGCTGATAGAACGGCACGTTGCTGGCGACGCGGCGCGCGGTCGCCTGGAGGCGCTTCAACTGAAGCGCCTCCAAGGCGGCGCATTCGATCGTTTCGATTTTCTGATCCCAGAACATGTTTGTTGCCGAGCGCCTTCAGTCTGACTCAGACATGAACTTTTCCGCGTCCCAGCAACCCCTCACCTTGATCCTCTCCCCGCACGCGGGGAGAGGAGACTTCCCCTCTCCCTTTCCAAGGGAGAGGGTCCGGGTGAGGGTTGATCTGTTTGCGGCACGTTTTGGAACTGCGCACATCGTGGGCGATCCGGGTTTAGAAGCTGAACATCACCTCTCCGCGCAGGAAGGTCGTCATATCTTGGTGGGCGTAATAGTCGCCTTGCCACACAAACTCACCCCAGAGGTGGGCGCTGACGTATTTGTTGAACTGGTGCTTCAGGATTGCCTGGAGATAGTGGCCGCGGAAGTTGCCGTTGTCGGTGAACAGCGTCGGGGCCACGGTGCGAGTCGGCGTTTCTTCGAGGGCAAACATCGCGTTGTACATGATGGTCGCGGTCGTGCCCTTCATCGGGTTACAACTGAAGCTTGGCCCGACACGGCCCAAATTGTTCATCTGGGCGATCTTGCCGCTGGTCTCGTTGATGTACGAGTAGATGTACAGTTCGCTCCAGCGGGGCCAGCGTCCCCACAGGATGTCGAACATCTCGTCCCTGCCAGTCTTCGGATTGTCGCCTGAAAGAACCTCGCCGACCAGGCTGAGCTGGCAATTGAAGTGATCCTTGAACAGGTAGGTGAGTTTGGTTTTTGCGCCATAGGCGTCGATGTCGCGCTCGGCGAAGACACCGGAGATTTTGTCTTCCTTGCTGCCGAACTGGTAGGCGCCCTCGACCGAGTATTGCCAGTGTTCTTCTGGCGTGCCAGTGATCTTGCCGCCGATCGTGTAGATGTTGGCATTGTCCCCGTAGAGAGTCGTCGTGCTGTATTTCGAGAAGGTCTGGTTGTTATCCCGCTTGTAGATGAAATAGCCGTCGATCTTCGTGTCTTTGATCGAACTGTTGGAGGCATAGACGATGGCGCCCTGCTCGTTCTGTTCCATCAGTTGGTAATCGGTGCGACCGTTGTGGTCAACGTTCCAGGTGTTGGCAGAGCCGATGGTCGGCAGCCAATAGTCGGGTTTGGCGTTCTGGTAGATGTAAATCAGATCGAACTTGGTCTTGATATCTTTGGCGTCGGCGGTCAGCCGGATGCTGTCCAGGAAGAACGTCCAGGAGCCATCGGCCGGTGTGCCGTCCGATACCAACCACCAGTCGTAATAATCACCCAGCATGATGTCCTGGCGTCCGGCGGTGATGGTGAGCGGTTGGTTGAAGGCATTGTTCCATTTCACATTCAGGTTGTCGACGATGCCGTAGCGCCATTCCATGCCGGAGATGTCCTTGGTGGCCGTGGAAAAGGAGGGATCGATCCACAGCCGCGGTTCCGCCGCCAGCCGCCCGTTGAGGCTGAGATCGGCCACCGGGGTGAGAGAAGCCCAGAGCCGTGCCCGATACCGGACAACATCCTGGTCATGCAGCGGCGCGGCTTCGTCCAGGGTAACAATGTTATTGTAGTACTCATTACGCGCACGGAAATCGCCCCCCCAACTGAACCAGTCAACGGGTTTCTTGATCTCTTTGACACAATCGTCAAACGTACAGGGCTGCGCCGCGCTGGAAGCGTCTGGCGCCTTCGCTGTGGCAGTTGTTTGGGCTTGGGTGGCGGTCGCGACAAACGCGAACGCCAGCAAAGCCGCCGCTAACGGGAGTGTTCTGGTTTTCATGACAGCTTCTCCTTTTGTTGGGTTTGAACTCAGGTTCATGGTTTCGGGTTGATTTATTGGTTCCCCTTCGCGGCGGGGAAACACTTCGCCAAATGGGCTTCATCCGGTGGCCGCGTCACCAGACTCACGACAATCAACGTCAGCGCCGACAACGGCAGGCCAATAACCAGCGAGTCCACCACCGGCCAGTTGGGTACGTCGGCGAGGATGCTCTTCTTGACCAAACCGATCACGGTGCATTCCGGCATTTTCACAAACGCCAGCCAGAACACCGTGATCATCGCCCCCACGACCATGGAGACAACTGCGCCGGCCTTGGTCGCGCGTTTCCAGAACAAGCCACCGAGGAAGGCCGGCAGGAACGTCACGGCGCACAGCCCGAAAAAGATCGCCGTCGCGCGCGCAATGACGCTCACAAACGCCTGTTCCTTCTTGGCATAGTAACCAAGCGCCACCGCCACAAAAAGCCCGATCAAGATGGCGGTGCGGACAATGTAGATGGTGTGGCTCGAACTTGAATCCTTGGGGCCGCCGGTCAGTCTCTCAAACACGTCGCGGCCCGCTGCGGTGCCGAGCGTGTGGAACTGGCTGGACAACGTGCTCATGGCCGCCGCCAAAAGGGTCAACAGGAACACCAGCCCGAACCATTTGGGCATGGCCGTCGTGATAAACACAGGCACGATCTGGTCAGAAACGCCCTTTGCATACACCACGGAAATGCTCCGGCCCTGGGCAATCTCGTTGGGCCCGATCTTCTCCGGCAGAAACGGCTGGGATTTATCTAGGATTGCCGGCACCACCACGCCTTCGCGGACGATGCCGACGGGGCTGGTTTCCTTTGGAACCGGCAGCCACCTGCCTTCGGGACCGGCCGTCACCGCCGCCAGGTAATTCGTCAGCGCCTTCCCGTCCTTGCTGGTCTCCTTGATGGAATCCAGCCATTCGCCAGCGGCCGTTTTCCTCATGACCTGCAACAGCACATGGCTCTTGTCCGGATGCTTGTCGGGATTGATCACCTTGATCACCCGTCCTTGGAACAGCGGCCCGTGGAGTGAGAAGAAAGCGTTCGACAGCGCCCCCGTCGTGAAAGCCACACCCGTCATGGCCAGAATGAATACCCCACCGATGCCCACCGCGCGGTTCAACTCGCGCTTGCTCTTCACGGTCATGAACCGCACCATGAGTTGCGGTTGGGCCAGCACGCCGATGCCCACGCCCATGACGATCGTCGAGACCACGATCCACCAGAGATTGTACTTCGTGTCGCCAAACCCGAACTTCGGCATCGCCGTCCAACCCTGGTGGCCGATGGCTGTCAAGCTGGGCGGAGCCAGGTCCGCCAGATCAGTCAACGCCTGATGGCCCGCGATAATCCCGCCGACTTTGGCGTAAGTGTAGATCAACAAGATCGCCATCCCGACGAACATGATGACCCCCTGCATGGCATCGGTGTACATCACGCCCTTCAGGCCGCCGTAGAACACATAGGTCGCCGTAATCACCGCAAACAGCAATAGCGCCGTGTTGTATTCGATCCCAAACCCGGTGCTGATGAACTCCGTGCCTCCGATCAGCACTGCGGCTCCGTACAGCGGCATGAACAACGCGATCACCGTCCCGGCCATGACCTGGACGCACTTGCTCTGATAGCGGTGCCCCAGCAGTTCCGGAAACGTGTGCGCGTCCAGGTGATGCCCCATCCGTCGCGTTGGTTCGCCGAGGAAGATGAAGGCAATGAAGATGCCGATGAAGATGTTGCAGAACGTCAGCCACAGCAGACTCATCCCGAACATCCCCGCCACGCCGCCGAAGCCGACAATCGCGCTCGTCGAAATGAACGTGGCCCCGTAACTCAACGCCATGATGAACGGGTGCGCCTTGCGCCCGGCCACCAGGTAGTCCGTGGTCGTTTTGGTACCGCGATACCCCAACCAGCCGAGGTAAGCGGTCACAAAGAGGTAAATCAGCACGACGCTGATATCCACCAGGTTGATCTGCGCCAGCATCATAAAGTTGTTCCTCCTAATCGTCAGTTCTTCAGGTTGGGCACGGGAACCCCGGCCCTCAGAGTTCCTCTTCCACTTTCTTTTCTTCCTTGGCCCACTTTACGTCGTCGGGTCGGACGGCTTCGTCGCCGCGGTTCCAGTTGCGCCACGCATAGACGACGCACAACAACGTGCTGGCGAGACACAACAGGTACGCCAACGCGACGATCGGATCTTGAATGCCTAACATGGTGACACCTCTCCTTTGCCGGACTTCTGGTTATGTTTCACCGCCGCCAAACAATTTCACCAGCCACGCTGGCGGTCGGATCGGTTTGTCCATCAGGTCCGTCACCGCCTGGATGGTGCAGCCTCGGGCGACACCCGCACCCCTGTCGGCCAGTGCGATTGTGGCGGCGACGAGTCCTGAGTTCATCAGCAACCTTTCTTTGTTTTGGCGGCCATTGGCCGCGGTATTTGCCCTAGAGACTGAAGAATCTAGGCACGGCTGAACAACTCGACGGTTCCAACAACGTTGATGCCACTGGTCTGCAGCACCCGCAGGGCGGCATCGGGATTCGCGAAACGAAAGACCAGCAGCGCGCGGCCACCGCGCTTCTCCGTGAAAGCGTACATGTACTCGATGTTCAAGCCCGCGCTGTCCACGATTTCGAGGATGCGAGAGAGACCACCGGGCTGGTCGGCCACCTCGATCGCAAGCACTTCGGTGACCTTCACGACACAGCCCGCCTTTTGGAGCACGGTCTTCGCCTTCTGCCAGTCTTGAACGATCAGGCGCAGGATGCCGAATTGCGCGGTGTCGGCCAGCGACAACGTGACCATGTTCATCCCCGCTTTGGCCAACACGTCGCACGCCATCCGCAACTGGCCGGGTTTGTTTTCCAGAAACACAGAAACTTGATGGATTTTCATGGCAGTGTCCCTCGTCACATTTTGCGTTTGTCGATGACGCGTTTGGCTTTGCCTTCGCTGCGTTGGATTGTGTGCGGTGCCACCAGTCGCAGGGCGGCGCGGATGCCGGTAATGGTCTCGATGGAATGAACGATCTTTTTCTGCAACTCTTGCAACCCGCGCACCTCGTCGCTGAACACTTCCGGCGTCACCTCCACCTGCACTTCCATCTGGTCGAGGTCCTTCTCACGCGTCAGCACGATCTGGTAATGCGGCAGCGTCCCTTCGACCCGCAACAGCGCCGCCTCAATTTGCGAGGGAAAGACGTTCACGCCGCGGATGATGAGCATGTCGTCGCTCCGGCGCCCGATGCGGCGGATACGGCGGATGGTCCGGCCACAGGCGCAGGGCTCGGTGATGAACGCCGTGATGTCGCGAGTCCGATAGCGGATCATCGGCATCGCGTCTTTGCTGAGCGTCGTCAACACCAGTTCGCCCTCGGCGCCGTCAGGCACCAGCTCAAGCGTCTGCGGGTCGATGATTTCCGCCAGGAAATGATCCTCGAAAATGTGCAGGCCGGCCTGGTGGGCGCACTCGATGCCCACGCCGGGGCCGATGATTTCCGACAGACCGTAGATGTCGTACGCCTTGAGGCTGCTTTCGGCCTCGATGCGTTGGCGCATGCCTTCCGTCCACGGTTCCGCGCCAAACACGCCGGCCCGCAACGACGATTTCTTCATGTCGATGCCCATCTGCTGCGATTGATCGATCAGATGCAGGAAATAACTCGGCGTGCAACAGATCGCCGTCACGCCGAAATCCTTCATCACCATCAACTGCCGCTCTGTGTTGCCGCCCGAAATCGGAATCACCGTCGCGCCGAGCGCCTCCGCGCCGTAATGCGCGCCGAGGCCGCCGGTGAACAGGCCGTAGCCGTACGCGTTTTGAATGATGTCACCGGCGTGCAGTCCGCACGCGGCGAAACAGCGCATCATCGTTTCCGTCCACACCCGGATGTCGTCCAGCGTGTAGGCGACAACAATCGGTTTGCCGGTCGTGCCGCTGGAGGCGTGCAGGCGCACGATGTCCTTCATCGGGCTGGCGAATAACCCGAATGGATAGGTGTCGCGCAAATCGGCTTTCACCGTGAACGGCAGCCGCCGCACGTCGTCGAGCGACCGCACGTCCGCCGGTTTCAAGCCGCGCTCGTCCATCCGCTGGCGAAACAGCTTCACGCGGTCGTACGCCCGCGTGACCATCGCCTGCAAGCGGCGCAATTGCACGGCGCGCAACTTGGCGATGGGCTGGAAGTCCGGCGCGCTCGCGGGATGACGTTCACTGGCGGGGGTTTGAGTTTTTTTCATCGCTTTACCCTTTCCCGGCCTTGCCGAACATCTCGACCAACCAGACTGGCGGACGGATTGGTTTCCCTGCCGTGTCCGTGATTGCGTGGATCGTGTAACCGCGCGTGACGGGCACGCCGCCTTCAGCTTGGACAATCTCGACATCGACCTGCAACCGCGCCTTGCCAACGAGCGAGCCGCGGCTCGTCATTTTCAGAAGATCATCGTAACGGGCGCGTCCGCGATACTCGACGTGCGCTTCGACCACCGGCAGGAACACGCCACGGCGCTCCATCTCGGCGTAGGGCAGACCCATCGTGCGGAGCAATTCGGTGCGACCGCACTCGAACCATTCCAGGGCGCGTGAATTATAGAACGTGCCCATCTGGTCGGTCTCGCTATAGCGGACACGAAACAGAACGGTATTCTCCATCTGAAATGACCTGTCGGATTCTCCCCGTGTGACGCGCAATTTAACTACCAGAAAACGCCCGGAAAATGCAAGCACCGTTCTGCGCTGGTGAACGTTTTCACTTGTAATCGTGAAGCCCGGTGCTGTATTAATCAAGGGTTGCGGCGAGGCTTTTTCTCTGACGTGGGATGGGATATGAAGCGAGCAATTGAAGCACTTTCTCTCCGACTCGTTGCACTCGTGTGTCTCTTCTTCGCCAACGGCTTCGCGCACGCCGATATCATCTACGTGACGACTCAAGGCGACACGATTGAGAAATTCGATTCGAGCGTAAGCGGGTCGGTCTTCGCGTCAGGGTTAGTTGTCCCGACGTATATCGCGGCGCAGGTTCCCGAGCCTGCGACTTGGACATCGTCGCGCTCCTCGGAAGTCGCCGTTTGCGTCGTCGCGCGTCGTAGTCCGTTGCGAGGAAAACCGGACATGATTCGGACGGATACGATGGTGAGTGTGACTGAAAGGACGGTGTTTTCGAGAACAGTCAAACCATAGGACGGTGCGAAATGAAAAGGCTATTGGCTCTCGCGGCAGCGGCAGCGGTGCTAAGTTTTCTGGGCAGCGCAAACGCGCAAACTCTTACCTTGGTCGTTCCGGCCAACCCACTTTGGACACCTACAGCAATAAGCTTAAATACCGGGGATGCAGTGAGCATCACTGCTTCCGGTAGTTGGCGAGGTAGCCTGAATCCTCCTTGGACTGGTCCGGACGGTCTGGCGCAAGATGGCTGGGCGAATTACAACCTGTTCATGTTTGGGACTAACTGGGGAAGCCTTATCGCTTTTGTGGGGCCGGATCCTTACCAAGGCCATTGGGGCGACGGCAGCTTTTTCCCACAGACTAATGGGTATTGGTATATTGGAAGCAGTGCTCAATTCACCAGCGATAAAACTGGAGAGCTCTGGCTTGGGTTTAATGACGATGCCGTTAGCAAGGAGATATTCGACAACCAGGGCTCGGTGACCGCACAGATTGTTGTTCCTGAACCGAGCACTGTCATTCTGGCTTTGCTGGGCGGCGCGCTGCTCGTCGTAATCCGCTGCGCCTCTACCGAGGTGCCAATTCCGCCACGGCTTCGCAGTGGGCGGTGTGCGGGAACATGTCGAATGGTGTGACACGCTCCAGCTTGTAGCCGAATCGAAGCAGTTCCTTGATGTCGCGCGCCAGCATCGGCGGCGCGCAGGAGACGTAAACGATCTTGCGCGGTTTCTGTTCCCGCAACGTTTTCAACACGGCCTTGCCACAGCCGGAGCGCGGCGGGTCGAGGATCAAACAAGTTTCGTCGAGTCTGAGTTGCCGCAGCGTGTAGAACAACAGACGGTCGGTCGAACCGGCGTAGAAGTCGTAATGCGTCAGGCCGAGCCGCGCGGCATTCTCGTTCGCGGCGGCTATGGCCTGTTTGTCCACTTCCATGCCGTACACGTGCCGCGCGAGATCGGCCAGCAGCAGCGCAAACAAACCGACCCCGCAATAGGCGTCGACCAGCGTGTTGCAGCCGCTCGCGCCGAAGATTCTGCGAGCATATTCCAGCGCCAACTCGATGACGCCTTGGTTGACTTGAAAGAAGGAGGTGAGTGGGACGTGAAGCGTCTTGCCAAGGATAGTTTCGGCAATGTAGCGCGGGCGTCCCGCCCGTTCTGCTTCTTCGGATACGGGCGAGACGCCCGCGCTACTTTCGGTGAACGTCCACGCCTTCCCTTCGGAATTGCACCGGATCGTCAGATGTTTCGCCTCTACTGAGCCGCCTTCGCCTAGCTTCGGCGAGCCAAGCGGCTGATGACTGAGAGCCGATAGCTTCTCGTTGATCTCATCGCGAGCAATCGGGCAATGGTCAACGGCAATGATGGAGCGTCCGCGCACGGTCCAGAAACCGGGTTTACCGGGGCCGTGGACGACGATCTTGTTGCGATACCCGTACGGCCGCGGCGACGCGACGACAGGTTCGATGGGCGGCTCGGCGATGCCGCCGATGCGCTGGAAGATGTCGCGGATCTGGTTACGTTTCAGTTGGAGTTGGTGGGCATACTCGACATGCTGATACTGGCAACCAGCGCAGCGCATGTAGTAAGAGCAGCGCGGCTCGACCCGCAACGGTGACGGCGTGATGACGCGAATGAGGTCGGCGGTGGCGTAGCGTTTCTTCACCTCGACGATCTCGGCTTCAACGCGTTCGCCTCTGATCACGAACGGCACAAAGACCACGAAGTTATCCACGCGCCCAATGCCGTCGCCGCCGAAAGCGACGGTGGTGATGTCGAGTTCGATGCGCTGACCGACTGCAAAGCTGGTTGTCATCACAAAAGTAGTCTGATTTAATGGCGGCCCATGTGGGAAGGACAAGACAAATCGTTACGGCGACGCAGCGCGGAGGTTTTTGTCGTCAGCATGCTGATTCTATTCCTGGAAATTGCGCTGATTCGCTGGTTGAGCACTGAGATCAGCATTTTAGCCTATCTCGGCAATCTTGTTCTCGTAGTATGTTTCTTTGGGATCGGGATCGGCTGTTATTTGCAGAGGAGGGAAGCGAGCTTGGCGAGCCTAGCGATCAATCTCGCGCTGCTGGTGGCGTTGGTTGCGAATCCGCTGCACGTCGGGTGGCTGGATTTTCACCGGCTCGATTACCTGTTGGGTGGCTTCGAGGACTCGCCGATTTGGATGGGGTGGCGTGACATGAGGTTCCTCGAAGTGGTGGCGGGACTGCTATTGATGGGCGTGCTGTTATATCCGGTGCTGCTTGTGTTTGTGCCGCTGGGCCAGATTCTGGGGCGCTGCTTCGAGCAATCGTCGATGACAATTCGCGCGTACTCGATCAACATCGCGGGCAGCTTGGCAGGCGTGTGCTTATTCAGTGTGTTGAGTTCAGCATCGATGCCGCCGGAAATTTGGTTCATAACAAGCGCGGCGATGCTTGCAATCCTAACGTGGCTGATGGGACAACGGCGGCAGTGGTGGGTCGCCGGCATCGTCGGAGTGGCGGCAGTGTTGCCCGTGCTGGGCGACCCCGTGCGGCAAACCGTTTGGTCGCCATATCACCGCTTGACCATCACGAAGTACTACGCCGAACAGGGCACGAATTGCGTCTGGCAAGGCTAT
The DNA here is from genome assembly GCA_049510215.1 of Verrucomicrobiia bacterium. Taxonomy (GTDB): domain Bacteria; phylum Verrucomicrobiota; class Verrucomicrobiia; order Palsa-1439; family Palsa-1439; genus JBEKZD01. The sequence continues at coordinate 61,360 of JBEKZD010000007.1, read as the reverse complement.
GCACTGGAAGTCAATGGCGCGTACTACCAGCACATTTTAAACCTGTCGCACGCGTTCGTAGCGGCGCATCCCGAAGTGATCGACGCCGAGTTGGTCAGGCGTGGACACTATGAGTTGCCGTTTGCGTTCCAGCCGTCGGCGCGCCGCATGTTGATCGTCGGCGCAGGCACGGGCAACGACGCCGCCGCGGCATTGCGTCACGGAATCGAAGATATTGATTGCGTCGAGATTGATCCGCAAATATACGCGCTGGGAAAACAACTACATCCTGAACACCCGTATGATTCCCCGCGCGTGCACATGGTTGTGGATGACGCGCGGGCGTTCTTCAAGCGGGCGAAAGGCCGGTACGACATCATTTGGTTTGGCTGGCTCGACTCGCATACCATTGGCTCCGCCTACAACAACCTTCGGCTCGATCACTTCGTCTACACCGAGGAGAGTCTGCGTGAAGCCAAACGATTACTGGCCGACGACGGCGTGTTGATCCTCGGCTTCGGAGTGGAGCGACTGTGGATTGCTGACCGCCTTTTCGGCGTTGAGCGGGATGTATTCGAGCATGCGCCTCTTGCGTACGGTGGTAACGACATCCCCCGCAGTTGCGGCGGCGGGGGCGGTGTAACGCTGGTGACCGCCAAGCGGCCCGTCGCGCTGGATCGTTTGAGTGATCCGTCGTTGCGAGAGTTCGTGAGCCAGCACCTGATGGAGTTACCCGGCGTGACACGACCCACCACCGATGACTGGCCTTACCTGTATTTGCAGCGCGCACGGATTCCGAAGCTGCATCTTGTGACATCGCTGGCGATTCTCGGCGTCGTTGCGCTGGCGAGCCATCGTATGGCTGGAGCTCATGCTCGATTCGACTGGCATTTCTTCGCGCTGGGGGCGGCGTTCATGTTGCTGGAAGTCCAGACGGTGAGCCGCGCAACGTTGTTGTTCGGGATGACTTGGGTCGTCAATGCCATTGTGATCTCGGCGGTGTTGGTGATGATTCTGCTGGCAAACCTCGTCACGTGGCGCTGGCCACGATTCCCTCAATGGCTGGTGGTGTCGGGACTGGCAGTCAGCGTTGCCTTGTTAGCCCTGGTGCCGCTGGATTGGTTCAACGCGCTGACAGGCGTAGTTAAGGTCATAATGGCGAGCGCGTTTCTGACCGCGCCGATGTTCTTCGCGGGATTGATCTTCATCCGCTCGTTTGCGACGTGCCCCGACAAATCACAGGCGCTCGGCTCAAACCTGATCGGGGCACTGGTGGGCGGACTACTGGAGTCGGTGTCCTTCGTGACCGGAATCCGCGCGCTGGTGCTACTGGTGGGAGCGTTTTATGTCTTGGCGTTGTGGTTGCGACCGCGAACTGCGGCTGTGTGGCCACGCTCGAAAAGCGTCGTCCACGGTGGGGCGTGATGACTATTCCGCCACGCTCAATGAGTGCGGCTACAATTTTGGTTGCACGCGGCGAAACGGCCGGATGGTAGCCAAGCTCGTTGCCAACGCCCAGAACCAGCCGGCGGCAAACAACGCCACGCCGACGAGGCCGAGGCGAAACTGCGGGCCACCGTCCCAGGGAAACGACTGCGTTCGCAACCAGGCGGCGAAGAAGCTGACACACCACCAAGCCGTCAAAACGAATCCCGTCAGCGCGAGCGCCACTTGCAGAACGCCGACAAACCGTTGTCCGGCGAGCCACGAACCCAACCCTGGCAATACCAGCAGATTGGTTAGGAGGTAGTTCCGTGCCGAGGTGCGGTTACACAGTTTGGGCGGTGCGGGGCCCGAATATGTCTTCGTAGGCATACATGAGAACGGCATAAGTCAGTGGCGCAGTGAAAAGCACACCGATGCAGCAGGCCACAATGCCAGCGGCACCAACCAGACCGGCCAGTAATGCAAGGGCAAATATCATCCACCAGTTCTTCGCGACAACTTTCCGGCTCAACTCCATGGCCTCCCAAAACCCTAGGTTCTTATCGATTACCAATGGAAGGGCAAATATCCAAGCTATGGCCAGATAAATGCCGGGGATCAAGCAAAGGGCCAAGCCCAGATACACCAGCAGCATCATCACAATGTACGTTGCAGTCAACGCACCGAATGACTTCCCGAACCCTGCAAACGCGTCGGCGAAGCTGGCGGGTTGGCCGCGAATCAACTTCAGGTTGAACGCAAACAAACCACCCATCAAGGCTCCGGCGAGCACGCAACACCACAGCGCGTTCGCGCCGATACCGGCCACGATGCCAGCCAGAGAGTGAACACCGAAAGGGATACGGACGGCCAGACTGATGAGCGACCCCACGCCGCCGAGGAGCACCGACGTTACCAGATTCACGGCAACCATCAAACCGAAGTTCGCCTTCCAAAGATTCCAGGCCCGCTGGATGCAACTGCCGATGTCGATTTCAGAGCCGTGCACGACAACAGGCGCAGCCTGCCATTCGGGAGTGGCATGGTCAACAGAGCCTACCGGAGCTGCTCCCGGGGATGGTTGCGAACCCTCGAGCAGATCAGCGACCTCCGCAAGTTCGCCCAATGATTTCCACTCCGCGCTGCCTTCGCTTTGCACCTGCGTCTGGGCGTTGGCGCGGCCTTCGGCGATCCACTGGCGCAATTGCTCGGGTGTGACGGGTCCGTACTCCCGACCATCGGCACCGATGACCTTGTACATGCCTTCTCCTTTTGCTGTGACGTCCCGCTCTCACCCCAGCGGGCGACGACTTCGGTCTAGAACCAGCCTTTCTTGTTGGTGATGTAGGTCGCGACGAAATCCTCATCGGACTTGGTGAGGTAAATGATGCCCTCAATCAAGCCGATTATGGTCCCGATACCGCAAAGAAAGCTGAGGACGATCTGAATGATGCCTTCCTTGGTGTAGCCTAGGTAGAACTTGTGGATACCTAGTCCGCCCGTAATCGGGATGATGCCCAGAATCCCTGCGGGGATTTTCTTTTCCGCGCCTGCAGGTTGGTCGTTGCTCATGCGTGTCCTCCTTCTTTTGAGGTTGTGGTCGGGCGGATGCTACGGTAGTGGCGCGGCAGAAGGCGAGGCTTATTTTGAGTCCCGTGCCGCTTCCCCCGCCGGCGCCAGCCACGAGAACGGTTGACATGGCACGTTGCGCAGAACGCCGAACGCCACCACCACGACCAGAAACACGACGATCCAAACCAGTCGAAAGCGTGATCCCGCAACAGGCGGGCAGCGACGCAAAAACCGGCGCAGCATCAGGCCGCCCACCAATGGGATGGCAAGAATCACCAGCGCATTCTCGTGCAACGCCGCGCCGATTTCGCCGCGCAGCAGGCAGTGCAACGCGCGCGTCGTGCCGCAGCCGGGGCAGTACAGCCCGGTCATTTCGTGGAGCAGGCACTTGGGATAGAACGCGGCAGTCGTTGGATTGAAGAAGAACAGGGCGGCTGCCGCCACCGCGATCACCCCGAAGAGCGCAACATGCTGTAATGGTTTCCTCACGGCCGGCAGAGGCGTGTTCAACCCGGTTCTCCGGTTTAGAAGTGCCAGTGGCGGTGCCAGAAGAACGGATGCCGGCCCCACATCCCCATCGTGCTAAACAGCGCGCTGATGGCCAGAGGCGCGACCAGACCGACAATCGAAAACACCAACCCCGCCACCGCGAAGCCCCTTCCGGTTTCCTGGGTGGGATTTCGGTTGATTTGGGAAAGGCCGTTGCTGGAGTAGATGATCCCCAGAACACTGAACAACGGGATGCAACAGATCCATCCGAACGGCGTGCAGCCGAGAATTCCCATGATAAAACCTGCGACTGCATGGCCGTTCACCCGAGGTCGCAGCGCGGCTGGCGCCGGAGGATGCGCAGGAGGAATCACTGCGCTCGGCGGATGGACAAAAAACTGATCGAACTCGGGGAACCTCCCCAGCGGTTTCCATTCAGCGCTGCCGACAAGCTGCGCCAGCGTCTCCGCGTTGGCCCGGCCATCGGCAATCCACTGCCGCAATTGCTCGGCGCTGACCGGTCCGTACTCTTTGCCATCGGCTCCGATGATCTTGTACATCTCAGAACCAGCCTTTCTTGTTCAGGACATACGTCTGGACGAACTCCTCGTCGGACTTTGTCAGATAAATGATTCCTTCGATCAAACCGATGATATGGGTGACGGCGGCACCGATGCCGCAGGTCAGCACAGTGATCAAGAGCATGGTCAAGCCTTCGCCCGTGTAGCCTAGGATGAATTTGTGAATGCCGAAGCAGCCAAGCAGGATCCCGCAGATGCCCGCCACGATTTTCTTATCCGCCCCGGGTGGCCGCGTCGTGACGTGGGGCTGTACCGGAGGCGAAACCGGCGGAGGCACGCTTCCGTAAATGCCGAGCGAGGCGTGGAACTCCGCGAGATCGGCGAGTGATCGCCAATCGGCCCCGCCTTCGGCTTGCGCGCGGGTCTGTGCATTGGCACGTCCTTCCGCGATCCATTGCTTCACTTGATCCACGCCGACCGGTCCGTACTCGCGTCCATCAGCTCCGATAATCTTGTACATGCTGACCTCCATTCATTCTCCACCTTATCCAGAAGCAAATGACCGGAAAGGTTACACGCATTCGCACCTTTTTTCCCGCCGGACGGGAAGCTGCCGCTACGCTACGCAAGCACCTTGCGCAAAGCGAGCTTCAGTTTCTCCAGACCCATGCCCTCCAGCGCCGAGATTTCCAGTAGCGCGGGCGTCTCGCCCGTCTTTGTTCCCTTGGGCGGGCGAGACGCTCGCCCTACTTTGCGTTTGAACGCTGTCAGATTTTTGCGCGCTTCGGGCAAATCCATCTTGTTGGCGACGACGAGCCGCGGCTTTTCCAGGATTCCGGACTTGTACAACTCGAGTTCCTTGAGCAGTTGCTTGTAATCGTCCTGCGGCTTGCGTCCGTCCACACCCGCCATGTCCAGCAACACCAGCAGCAACCCGCAGCGCTCGATGTGACGCAGGAAATCGTGCCCCAACCCTTTGCCTGCGTGCGCGCCTTCGATCAGTCCGGGAATGTCCGCGATTCGAATTCGCGTGAAATCATCGTCGTACGTGATGATGCCGACGTTCGGCGTGAGCGTTGTAAACGGGTAGGACGCGATCTTCGGATGCGCGTGCGTGATCTTCGAGATGAGCGTGGACTTGCCGGCATTCGGAAACCCAACAAGACCAACGTCGGCCAGCGTTTTCAATTCCAGCTCCGCATGGAGTTCCTCGCCCGGCTCGCCGTACTCGAATTCGCGCGGCGCCCGATGCGTCGAGCTTTTGAAATGCGTGTTGCCGCGTCCGCCTTTGCCGCCTTTGACTAGGATGAACCGCTGCCCGTCTTCAACGAGGTCGGCGATCAGCTCACGGGTCATTGTGGGTCCACTGACCTCCGCGGGTGCCTCTGTTACCGCAGACTCGCTGCGTGAGGGCACGCAGCCTACAACGGCATCCGCATCAAATTCCTCCGTGGCCGCCGCCGGATGATAGCGAGTGGGCGCACGTTGTCGTGTCGGTCGAGTGAGGCGGAATACCTGCGTGCCAATCGGCACTCTCACCGATACATCTTTCGCGCTGCGGCCGGTGCAATTCTTGCCGCGGCCGTGTCCGCCGTGCTTGGCCGCGAGGCGTGGGGCGTAATAAAGATCGACGAGATTATCGGCGTTCTTGTCGGCCACGAGCACAATGTTGCCGCCTTTGCCGCCGTCGCCGCCATCGGGGCCGCCACGGTCAACGTATTTCTCGCGTCGGAAGGAGACGCATCCATTCCCGCCATCCCCCGCCTTGGCGTGAATTCTGACTTTGTCTACAAACATCGCGCGAAGAATACCGAAACCGCAGCCGAAAGCCTACGATTTCTTCTGCACGAGCACCTTGAAGGTGCGGCCCATGAGTTCCGGGTGGAGGAGTTGGTGGATGGCTTGGCGCTCCTTGCTGAGCTGACCGGCAGTGCGCTCGACGATCTCTGTGATCTCCGATTCTCCGATCTGCAACAGGAAATGCGCCTGGTCGGTGAACAACACCGGTTCGAGGCCGAGTCGCTTGCCCCGTTCGATTAGCGAGGTAAACTCGACGTGGGCGGTGATGTCCTGCTCGCCGATGTGCTGGTACGGGTCGTCATTCTTCGTGTGACGATGGTAGCAAAGCAGCGTGCCGTTGCGGTGTTGCGGTGAGAAATAATCTTCGCGCTCGTACCCGTAATCAATCGTCAGGACGAAGCCGCGCTTGAGCCGTCGCGCGATGGTCTCCAGCCAGTCTAGCGCCCGAAGATTGACCTCCGTGGTGTATCCTTCCATCAGGTGCACGGGCAGACCGGCGAGAAAGTCGGCGAGACGCGGTGTGGAAAGAGGGCCGAGTGTTTCCACCAGAATTGTAGGGCAAGCTTCCAGCTTGCCTCTTGGTTGATTTCGCAAGCTGGAAGCTCGCGCTACGGTCACATAGACTTCCTGCCATTGGCCTTGCCCCACGCACACATGATGAACGGGCAGCGCATCCAGAAACTCGTTGGAGAACACACAGCCGACGATCGAGTCTGGCAGTTGGTCGGCCACTTCGATGACGCGGTAACGCAAATCAGGCGCTGTAGCCAAGACGTCCTCCTTCAATTGTCCACGGTGACCTCCGAATTCGACAACCTCGAACTCGGGCGGGTTGCCAAGTTCATCACGCCATTTCAGGAATTGTTTGGCGAGCAGTTTGCCGAAAAGCGGTCCGACGCTGACGCTGGTGAAGTAATCGCCCTCTGTGCCGATGCGTGGGCGGCGGGCTGGGCCAGCCCGCCCTACCGCATCAACGCCGTCAGGTCGTTGGCAGGGCGCGCTCGCCGAGCGCGCGGCTTCGTGATCCTCGACATTCGAGCCGGTGTAGTAACCGTACTGCGGATGATAGAGCGCCAGTTCCATGAACCGCGCGAAGGTGATACGGCCACCGCCGCGTTCGATTTCGCGTCGGATTGCTGCAATGAGCGCTTCGTTGCCATCCATGTCGCAAGCATAACGCAATCCTTGTAGCCGCGAAACTTTTTCGCGGCGGGATACCTCGCGCCGGACCGATGGCAGGGCCGCGAATGAGATTCGCATCTACAAGTTTGTTGGCTCAAATAACGCTTGAAAGCGGAATGGGTTCTCGCTAGTTTGCATCGTTAAACTTGTCAGGAAGTCTGCCTGATGGCGTGATCGGCAGACTCAAGGTGTGTGGCGATGACCCAACAATTGGAACAGTATATCCCTGTCGCTCTACTATTGCTGGTTGCCATTGGATTTGCGGCGGCCGGTTTAGTGATGCCGACAATCCTCGGCAAGAAGCGCGTTCATGGTCCGGTCAAGGACAGCGCCTACGAGTGCGGGATGCCGCCGATGACGGAGGCGCACACGCGCTTCAGCGTGAAGTTCTACCTCATCGCGATGCTGTTCATCCTGTTCGACATCGAAGTTGTGTTCTTTTTGGGTTGGGCTGCGGTTTTTCGCGATTTGATCAAGCCTGTCGCGGAAGGCGGCATCGGATTGAGGATGTTGCTGGGAGCGCTGGTCTTTCTGGCGATCTTGGAGGTCGGCCACGTCTACGCATGGAAAAAGGGCGCGCTGGATTGGGCGCCGCGACGCAAACGGTCCGGTAGCGCGACCGTCCCGGTTGCGGCAGTTGAACGGCCGCAAGCAGGGACGCTTGCGCCACCAACGGAGACGGCATGACCCGGCGATTGGAAACAGCCGTTGATCCCAAGGTCGAAGGCCGCGACGTAATTGTGACGCGGCTCGATGCGGTGATCGACTGGGCGCGGAAGAATTCGTGCTGGCCGATGCCGCTAGGATTGGCGTGTTGCGGCATCGAGTTGATGGCGGTTGGCGCGAGCCGCTTCGATATCGCGCGCTTCGGCGCGGAAGTGATGCGGTTCTCACCGCGTCAGTCCGACCTGATGATCGTGGCGGGCACGTGCGTTTACAAAATGGCGGGCGCGGTCAAGCGCTTGTGGGATCAGATGGCGCAGCCGAAGTGGTGCATTGCGATGGGTGCCTGCGCCAGCACGGGCGGGATGTATCGCAGCTACGCCGTGGTGCAGGGCGTCGATCATTTCCTGCCCGTGGACGTGTACATCTCCGGCTGCCCGCCGCGACCCGAAGCGGTGCTTGAAGGTCTGATGGCCATCCAACGCAAGATTGCGCAGGAGAAAGCGCTGCAGACGATGAAGACCAACGAACGAGCGGCGGCAACGTGGAAACCGGTTCAGGGTCCGATCATTGTGCGTGGCGAGTACGCTCCGCGGTTCGCGGAGAAGAAGCCGTGGTGAAGGACCGCCAATGACATCAATCTTCTTAATATGTCATTCTGAGTTTCTAGTATGTCATTCTGAGCGGAGCGAAACCGCAGCGGGCCGTCTGTCGTGCGACGGCAAATCTCAGCCGCTCAACATCAGAGGCCCTTCACTTTGTTCAGGGTGACAAGGATATTAATGTAATGACACCACAAGAGGCAGCCGAAAAACTGAAGGCGGAGTTCGGCGACGCGATTGGCGGCCCGGTCGAGTTCCGCGGCGAGGTCACCGTCACCGTGACGCGCGCGAAGATCGTCGACGTCTGCCGCTTCCTCAAGACGGAATGCGCGTTCGATATGCTTACAGACCTCGCCGGCGTGGATAACTACGGTGACGATCCACGCTTCGAGGTGGACTATCTGGTGTACTCGCTGACGCACCGTTCCCATTTACGGTTGAAGGTGCACGTGTCGGAGGATGACATGGTTGTGGATTCGGTGACGGGCGTGTGGCGCACGGCCGACTGGCACGAACGCGAGGCGTACGACATGTTCGGCATCCGCTTCCGTGGCCATCCGAACCTAAAGCGTATCCTGATGTGGGAAGGGTATCCGCATTACCCGTTGCGCAAGGATTTCCCGCTCGCGGGTATCCCGACAGAGTTACCCGAGACGGCAGTCGATGCGGGCAGGGTCGAGACCGCGCCGATGCTGGGCGGACCGTTCGTGGGCGGCACGGGCACGCGTAGCGCGATCCGCCGCGAGCCGAGGCAATACGACACGATGGCCGAGCAGCAGGAAAAGTTGAAGAACCCGACCAAGAAGGAACCGGTGTAGGATTTGTAGCCGCGAAACGTTTTCGCGGCGGGAGAGAAGGCCGCGAATGTGATTCGCGGCTACAAACGGCATGGCCACACAGCACGAAATGGAACTGATCGATTCGGCCACGCGCGCGCAGCAGGCCATGGAAGGGGAGCTGGGCGGCGAACGGATGATCATCAACATGGGGCCGCAACATCCCAGCACGCACGGCGTGTTGCGGCTCGTGGTCGAGCTCGATGGCGAAGAGATCGTGAACGTTTGGCCCGATATCGGTTATCTGCATCGCGGCGATGAAAAACTCGCCGAGAACATGACCTACACCCAGTTCATTCCGTACACCGACCGCCTTGATTACCTCGCGCCGCTGGCCAACAACGTCGCCTACGCGTACGCGGTGGAGAAACTGATCGGCATGGATGTGCCGCCACGGTGCAGATACATCCGCGTGATCTGCGCGGAACTGGCACGGATCAGTTCGCATTTACTGGGCATCGGCGCGATGTCTTTGGACATCGGGGCGATGACAGTGTTCCTGTGGACGTTCCGCGAGCGCGAGAAGATTTACGACCTGTGCGAGTGCATCTGCGGCGCGCGGTTCACGACCAGTTACACGCGCGTCGGTGGACTTGCCAACGACATGCCTGCCGATTTTCTGCCGATGCTGCGGAAGTTTTTGGAGGATTTCCCCACGACGATTGACGAAGTGGACAAGCTGCTGACGCGAAACAAGATCTTCATCGAACGCAATCGCGACATTGGTGTGCTCTCGAAGGAAGACGCGATCGACTTCGGCGCGACCGGCCCGGTCCTGCGCGGCTCGGGCGTCGAGTGGGACATCCGCAAAGCGCATCCGTACAGCAGCTACGAGGAGTTCGATTTCGATGTTCCCGTCGGCGCAGTCGGTGATTGCTTCGACCGCTATATCGTGCGCATGGAGGAAATGCGCCAGAGCGTCCGCATCCTGCAACAGGCCGCCGACAACATGCCCGACGGCCCGTGGAATTCGCCCGACGCGAAGATTCTGTTGCCCGAAAAGAAAGCCACGCTCGCGAAAATGGAGGAACTCATCCATCATTTCATTAACGTGACCGAAGGCATCAACGCGCCGCCGGGCGAGGTGTACTTCTCAGCCGAAAATCCGAAGGGCGAACTTGGTTTCTACATCATCAGCCGCGGCGGCGGCGCGCCGCATCGGCTCAAGATCCGCGCGCCGTCGTTTGTGAACCTGCAGCTTGTGCCCGTGATCTCCAAGGGCCACATGATGAGCGACATGGTCGCCATCCTCGGCAGCCTCGATTTCGTGATGGGGGAATGCGATCGATGAAGAGGGTTAGAATGGTTAAAACCGTTAAAAGGCTTGACCGCTCACGCAGCGTTTCCGCCGTGTATTTTAACGGTTTTAACCTTTTTAACGACTTTAACGATTCCGCCCCATGACCATACCCGAACAACTCGAACGTCACGTTGACGAAATCATTACGCACTATCCGCCGCAACATAAGCGGGCGGCGGTGCTGTGGCTGCTGCATCTGTTGCAGGAGCACTTCGGCTACCTCGGCAGGGAACAGGTTGAGTGGACAGCCGCAAAGCTCGGCCTCCAACCGATCAACGTTTGGGAGCTGGTGAGCTTTTATCCGATGTTTACCACCAAGCCGCGCGGCAAATTCCACATCAAAGTCTGCCGTACGTTGTCGTGCGAGTTGTGCGGTTGCGGCGGAATCCTCGAGCGCTTGCAGAGAAAGCTCGGTGTCAGGCTTGACGAGAACACACCCGACGGTTTGTTCACGATTTCGACGGTCGAATGTCTGGCCGCTTGCGGCACTGGACCGGTGATGATGGTCAACGATGAGTTGTTCGAGGGTCTCACAGCCGATAAGGCGGAAGAGATCGTTGACCGCATCAAGCAAACGGGCAAGCTCGACCCGCAACCGTTACCGCCAGTGCTGCCAGCGCATCCTTTGGAAAAGCGCATCCTGCTTGCCAACATGAGCAAGCCCGGTTACACGGGTTCGCTCGCCGACTACGAACGCGAAGGAGGTTACCGCGCGTTGCGCAAGGCGCTCGACATGAAAGCCAACGACATCGTTGCTGAGGTGAAGAACAGCGAGATTCGCGGGCGTGGTGGCGCAGGTTTCCCGTGCGGCATGAAGTGGGGCTTCCTCGACAAGAAATCAGGCAAGCCGATCTACCTCGTCTGCAACGCCGACGAGAGCGAGCCGGGCACTTTCAAGGATCGCCAGCTCATCCAGTACGATCCGCACCAGCTAATCGAAGGCATACTCGTTTCCTGCTATGCGGTCGGCGCACATGCCGCTTACATCTACATCCGCGGTGAGATGCCGTACGGCGCGAAGATTCTGCTGAAGGCCATTGAGGAGGCGCGCGCGAAGAATTTTCTCGGCAAAAACATCCTCGGAAAAGGATTCGACTGCGAAATCTACGTCCACCGCGGCGCGGGCGCTTATATCTGCGGCGAGGAAACGGGTCTGATAGAATCGCTCGAAGGCAAGCGTGCCTATCCGCGGACCAAGCCGCCGTTCCCCGCAGTCATCGGTCTGTTCGGCTGTCCGACGGTCGTCAACAACGTCGAGACGCTCTCGAATGTGCCGCACATCATCAATAACGGAGCGGCTTGGTACAAGGCGATGGGCGTTCCTGGCTCGACGGGTACGCGCCTCGTCTGCGTGAGCGGCCCGGCGAAACAGCTTGGTTGCTACGAATTCGAGATGGGCAAGCTGACGATGCGGCAGCTCATTTATGATTTGTGCGGCGGACTGAAGGACGGTCGCCAACTCAAAGGCGTGATTCCCGGCGGCAGTTCGATGCCGGTGCTGAAGGCCGACCAGATTGATGTGCCGCTCGATTTCGAGTCGTTGCGCAAGGCGGGCACGATGGCGGGCAGCGGCGGGATTATCGTGCTCGACGATTCGGTGGACATCGTCGAGGCGACGCTCAACGTCGCGCAGTTCTACGCCCACGAAAGCTGCGGCCAATGCACGCCGTGCCGCGAAGGCATGCTGTGGATGGAGAAAATGCTCCACCGCATGCACGCCGGTCACGGCCGGGCCGATGATGTGGACCTGCTGTGGGATGTGGCCGACAACATCGACGGCAAAACGATCTGCCCGCTCGGCGAAGCTGCCGCCTGGCCCGTGAAGGCATTCGTCACGAAGTACCGCGACGAATTTGAAGAGGCATGTAAGAGGAATGGAGCCACAGATGCACACAGATAACCACTGATGAACGGCAAAACGACAATGAAACCGCAGATGAACACAGATAAACGCAGATGTAGCGGCGTTTCTGCGAAGCGCCGACCTGTGCTCCGTTGGGTGACAGCACCGCAATCATCATTGCGGGGCGCGCCAGCCGTGCAAGGCGTCGCGCTCGCGACCGGTGACGACGTGCAGTGGCTTTGGATGCACACGCCCAACGGTAGTTACGTGAGCGGCTACAACATTATTCGTCGAATCAAGCTTCCGGACCGACTACCACGCCGCTCGCCGGGCGTGGCATTCACAAACTCAGCGTGTGTGCCTTTGAGGCAAAAATTCACCGCCAAGCCGAACTGGCCGAAAGGAGAAACTAATCATGGATGACAAGTCGAAGATTGATGCGATTTGCAGTGAACGAACTAATCTCAGACAGGAGATCATCGGGTTCGAACATAGCTCGGCCCAAGCTACGTTCGCCTTTCTTGCATTGGTTGGTGTCTTTGCCGGAATCTACTGGAAACCGGAATTTATTAATGACTCAAGCAACAGGGCGATCATCCTCATTCTTATCAGCCAGATTCAGTTCTTCTTGGCTCTATTCGTGTTGACCTTGCATGGCTGCGTGCAGGCGCAGATTTCCTACATTGCGGCCTTGGAGGAAAAGATCAACAAACTCTGCGGCGACACGGTCAACATTTGGGAAAGCAGAGTTTCCCGAAACTATATAATTCATCAGCGCGCCCCATTTCTTTGGGGCATAATCTTGCAGACGTTTTTGATGATTGTGCTCTTTGTGACAGCATTGATCCTTGCACTCCGCGAAGTCAGTCGCGTGCTTGCATTTGCAGCGATCATGGTTGAGCTAGCGGTGGTGTTGACTTTCCTCATCGCTGGCGTCGTCCAAGGGCGTCTCTGTTACAGGTTTGCCAGAGCACAACTTGGTTTATTGACCGAGCAACAACCGACGGAAGCTCAAGCCGCGCAGCAACCGGTGGCACCACCTCTTGCGGATAGCGAGAGACTGAAAGCGGGAGATTCTTGAGGTTAAATACGTGATTCGCCCATTGGTGTTCATTTGTGGCGAAAGAAACATGGCAGAGCAAACTATCAAATTGACGATCGATGGCAGGGCGGTGGAGGCGCCGCGCGGCACGAATTTGATTGAGGCCGCGAAGAGCGTCGGCATCGAGGTGCCGCACTATTGCTACCATCCAAAGCTGCAGGTGGTGGGTAACTGCCGCATGTGTCTCGTGGATGTCGGGATGCCGAAACTCGGGCCGGACAAGAAGCCGGTGCTGGACGCCGACGGCCAGCCGGTTGTCGTCTTCGCGCCGAAGTTGTCTATCGCCTGCAACACCGCCGTCGTTGAAGGCATGGTCGTGCACACGCGGTCGCCGAAAGTGATCAAGGCGCGCGAAGGCGTGATGGAATTTCTTCTCATCAATCACCCGCTCGATTGCCCGATCTGCGATCAGGCCGGGGAATGCCGGCTCCAGGAATTCTCCGTGGACTACGGCAAGGGCCAGAGCCGGTTCGTCGAGGAGAAAGTCCACAAGCCGAAGCGAACACCGCTCGGCCCGAAGATCATGCTCGATGACGAGCGCTGCATCCTTTGCTCGCGGTGTGTCCGGTTCATGCGCGACGTGGCGGGACAGGATTGTCTTGGATTCGTCCAGCGCGGCAGTTACTCGACGCTGACTTGTTATCCCGGCAACGAGCCGAACACGAACTACGATCTGAACATCGTGGACATTTGTCCCGTCGGCGCGCTCACGCAAACCGATTTCCGTTTCAAGCAGCGTGTGTGGTTCTTGAAGGAAACGAAGAGTGTCTGCCCGAACTGCGCCACAGGCTGCAACACGGTGCTCTGGTCGCGCGAGGGCGCGGTTTATCGCCAGACCCCGCGCGACAACGACGCGGTCAACCAATGCTGGATGTGCGATTATGGCCGCCTGCACTACAAGTTCATCAACGACCCGCAGCGCATCACGTCCCCGAGCGTGAAATCCGCGACGATGGACGAGCGGTTCAATCTTACGTGGCCGGAAGCCACGCGGCAGATTGCCGAGAAACTGCGGGCGGCGAAACCCGTTGCCGCCATCGGCGGCGCCCACGCCACAACGGAGGAGCTATTTCTATTTAACAAGCTCGTGCGCGAAGTTCTCGGCGCGGAACTGGTGGATTGCGTGCCACACATCGGAGAAGGCGACAAGTTCCTGCTGAATGCCGACCGCAACCCGAACGTCGCTGGCGCGAAGCTGGTTGGTTTGATTGGTGGTGGGACAGGCCTCCGTGCCTGTCCAGATCCAGCACAGGCAGGGACGCCTGTGCCACCATCAGATATAGGCGCACGCATCCCGGTCATCGCGGAGGCGATCAGGTCGGGCACGATCAAGTCGCTCATCGTGCTCGGCGAGAATGTCTCGAAGCACGGCATTGGCGAGGAATTGCTGGCGAAACTGGAATTGCTCATCGTGATCGACACGCTGCCGAACAGGGTGACTGAACTTGCGCATTACGTGTTGCCCGGCACGACATTCGCCGAGAAACGCGGCACGTTCATCAACGCGAAGGGCCGTCTCCAGCGGCTGAACGCGGCGATTCCGTCGCCGGGCATTGCGCGGCCCGAGTGGCAGACGTTGGCGGCGTTGCTGAATGAGCTCGGCGCGGACGGAAGCTATTTTACGATTGAAGACGTGTTCGCCGGCATGGCGCGCAAGCTCGCGCCGCTGGCGGGGTTGAACTTATCGAAGATTGGTGATTTGGGCTTGGAACTGAAGCTGGAAGAGGGAAGAGCGAAGAGCGAGGAGCGAAAGGAGGTGGACGCCGCACCCGCGTTGTCACCCTGAGCGAAGCGAAGGGCCTCTCAACCAAATGCGATTGCGGGGTTCTTCGCTGCGCTCAGAATGACAAGATTGAGGAGAATATGATCACCGAGATACTCATTCATTTGATCAAGATCGCCTGCGTGCTTGGCGTGATGCTGACCATTGTGGCGTACACGGTGTTGCTGGAGCGCCGGGTCTGCGCGTGGATGCAGGACCGGATCGGGCCGAACCGCGTCGGGCCGTTCGGATTGCTCCAGCCGTTGGCGGATTTCGGTAAACTGGTGTTGAAAGAGGACGTGTTGCCGTGGCACGTTCACAAGATTTATTACACGCTTGCGCCTGCGATCACGATGATGCCCGCGCTGATCGCCATCGCGGTCATCCCGTGGGGCAGTCAACTGCCGATTGCAGGACGCACGATTGACTGCGTGATCGCAAACCTCGACATCGGTATCCTGTTCATCTTCGCCATCGCGTCGCTCGGCGTGTACGGTATCGTATTGGCAGGATGGGCGAGCAATTCGAAGTACCCGTTCCTCGGCGGCGTGCGCTCCGGCGCGCAGATGGTTTCGTACGAGGTGTGCCTCGGCTTGAGCGTCGTGCCGGTGTTCATGCAGGTGGGTGCGCTGAACCTGATGAAGGTCGTCGAGTATCAGGCGCAGCATACGTGGCTGATCTTGTGTCAGCCGTTGTCGTTCTTCATTTTCATGGTGAGCGCGTTCGCGGAGACGAACCGTTTGCCGTTCGATTTCCCCGAGGCGGAGCAGGAACTTGTCGCTGGCTACAACACCGAGTACAGCTCGATGAAATTCGGCATGTTTTTCATGGGCGAGTACGCGGCGATGTTCGTGCAGTCGGCATTGATGGCGACGCTGTTTTGCGGCGGCTGGTCGCTGCCGTTTGCGCCGTTCAACGCGTCCGCGCAAACGTTGTGGGTGGGGCTGGCGCAGATCGGCGTGTTCCTTGCGAAGGTGATGTTCTTTCTGTTCGTGTACATCTGGGTGCGCTGGACGGTTCCGCGTTTCCGCTACGATCAACTCATGGCGCTCGGCTGGAAGGTGTTCATCCCGCTGACGATTGCGAACATTGTGATTTCGGGAGTGGTGCTGGCAGCGATGGTGAAATGAGCCACAGATTCACACAGATTTTCACAGATGGATTTGCCGTCGGGGCGACGCATGCGTCGCCTCAACATAATCCGTGGACATCCGTGTTCATCTGTGGCTGACTCGATTATGCAAGTTAAACGACCGAAACTGACAATCTGGGAGCGGACGTACATCCCGCAGGTCCTCAAGGGACTGTGGCTGACGTTCAAGCACATCCCGAAGAAGAAATTCACGCGACAGTATCCCGAGGAGAAGCCCGTGTTGTACGGGGACTACCGCGGCGCGCCCTTGCTGGTGAAAGACCCGGAAGGCCGCGTGAAGTGCGTTGCGTGCCAGCTTTGCGAGTTCGTCTGCCCACCGAAGGCGATCCGCATCACGCCGGGCTCGCGTCCCGACGACGCACCCGACGCGAACGTGGAGAAGGCGCCTGAGGATTTTGTGATCGACATGTTGCGCTGCATTTACTGCGGCTACTGCGAGGAAGTGTGCCCCGAGGAGGCGATTTACCTGCAGCGCGACTTCGCGCTTGCCGGCTACAAACGCGAGGAACTGCAATTTCATAAGGAGAAGCTGCTTGAGTTGGGCGGCGTGAGAGAGGATTCGATCTGGAAGTGGAAGAATAAGTGAAGCCACAGATGAACACAGATGAAACACTGATTATTTCATCCGTGAAAATCCGTGTGAATCTGTGGCTGAATTGAACCCATGACTGTTCACGACATATTGTTCTGGTTTTTCAGCACCGCGATGCTGCTGTGCGGTCTCGGCGTGATTGCCAGCCGCAGTCCCGTTAACAGCGCGATGTTTCTGGTGTTGCTGTTCTTCTTCATGGCGGGATTGTTCGTGCTGCTGGAGGCGTTCTTTCTCGCGGCGATCCAGGTGCTCGTGTACGCGGGCGCGGTAATGGTGCTGTTTCTGTTCGTCATCATGCTGCTCGACATCAAGGCGTCGGAGCGGCGGAAGTTCCGGGCGCTTGCGGTGCTCGGCGGCTTTGGCGTCGCCGGCGCGTTCGCGTGGGAACTGCGAATCATCCTAAGCAAACCCGTGCCGCCGTTGGCGACCAGCGGGGAGTTCCACGGGGGACTCAAGGATGTGGTGGCGCCGCTGTTCGCGAACTACATGCTGCCGTTCGAAGTGACCGCGCTGCTGTTGCTCGTGGCGATGATCAGCGTCGTGTTGTTATCCAAGAGGGATTTGAAATGAACCGCGGATTACACGGATGTCACGGATGAAACAACTGAACATCAGCGTTATCCGCGTCATCCGCGGTTAAAGAGCTTTGATGATCACACTGAATCATTACTTATGGGTCAGCGGCTTGCTGTTTGCGCTGGGCATCGCCGGCGTGATCGCGCGGCGCAACGCGCTCGTGATTTACATGGCGCTGGAGATGAACCTCAACGCCGCCAACCTCGCGCTTGTCGCATTCTCCAAGTACAACAAGATCGTGGATGGCCAGGTGTTCGTGTTTTTCATCATCGCCATCGCCGCGGCCGAGGTGGCGGTCGGGTTGGCAATCATCGTGGCGTTGTTTCGCCGGAAACAAACCGTGAGCGTAGATGAATTGAACTCGATGCGGCTATGAACATGTTGGCAATCATGATAACCGGCTTCGGGCTGACGAGCGACCGACCGGTGTGCGTGGTCTGGGTGATTCTGTTCGCCCCGCTGGTTGCCGCGGCACTCATCACGCTGTTTACCCGTCGCTGGAAAACCTTGAGCGCGGCGCTGTCCATTGGGGCCATTGCACTCGGATTTGCGCTCTCGATGGGATTATTCATTGCGCTGGCGTTTTACGGACAGCAGCACTGGCCGCATACGATCCAGTGGCTGGTTGTCGGGAACGCCGTGCGCATTGAGTTCGGGATGACCACGGATCCGTTGGCGATTCTGATGTTGCTGGTCGTAACGGGTGTGGGGTCAGCGATTCACATCTACTCGGTCGGCTACATGAAGGGCGATTCTGGATTCTCTCGCTATTTCGCCTGCATGTCGTTGTTCACCTTTTCGATGCTGGGCATCGTTCTGTCGAACAATTTCATCCAGATCTTCATCTTTTGGGAATTGGTTGGATTGAGCAGCTATCTCCTCATCGGTTACTGGTTCGAAAAAGATGCGGCGGCAGAGGCAGGTAAGAAGGCGTTTCTGACCACGCGCGTCGGTGATTTCGGCATGATGCTCGGCATTTTGCTGCTATGGTCGCACGCGGGCACGTTCAACTTCACGGAACTGCAAGCCAGGTTGCCGACGCTTGGGCTGTCAACTGGCACGCTGGCGTTGATCGGCGCGTTGATCTTCTGCGGCGCGGTGGGCAAGAGCGCGCAATTCCCGTTGCACGTGTGGTTGCCGGACGCGATGGAAGGTCCGACGCCGGTGTCGGCGTTGATTCACGCGGCGACGATGGTGGCGGCAGGCGTGTACATGCTCTGTCGCGTGTCGTGGCTGATTCTGCCGAGCGAGACGGCGTTGACGCTGATCGCGTGGGTGGGCGGTATCACCGCGATCATGGCGGCGACGATTGCCATCGCGCAGAACGACATCAAACGCATTCTCGCATACTCAACGTTGTCGCAACTCGGTTACATGGTCATGGCGGTCGGTCTGGGCGGACCGACGCAGGCGATGTTTCATCTGACCACGCACGCGTTCTTCAAGGCGCTGCTGTTCCTTGGCGCGGGCAGCGTGATCATCGCGCTGCACCACGAACAGGACATCTGGAAGATGGGCGGACTCTGGAAGAAAACGCCGATCACGTTCTGGACATTCCTCATCGGTACGCTGGCGCTGGCGGGCGTGTGGCCGCTGGCGGGCTTTTACAGCAAAGACGAAATCCTTTTACTGGCCTTGCAGAAGAGCGCGCCGCTGTTCCTCATCGGCACAGTAACGGCATTTCTCACGGCCTACTACATAGGACGCGAATGTTTCGTCGTGTTCTTCGGCAGACCGCGCGACTATCACGCCTACGAACGCGCCCAGGAATCGCCGTGGGTGATGACGCTGCCGCTGGTGTTCCTCGCGATTCTGTCGGTGATCGGCGGATGGGCGAGCGCCGTGCCCCACTTCCTCGACCCACACGGCGAAGTGGAACACAGCAATCTAGGGTACGCGTTGCTGCGCGTCATCATCGTGGGCTGGAATGGCGAAGTGCCGCATTTCCTCGATCCGCACGGCGAAGTGATGCACGGCAACCTTGGTTACGCCTTGCTGCTCATTCCTATCGCAGGTTTTTTCGTCGCGGCGAAGATTTATTGGAGGGCCGAACCGAGCGATGCGCCCGTGAAAGCGGCGCTCGGCAAACTCTGGACACTGGTTGAGAACAAATACTATTTCGACGAATTGTATCTCTGGATCGTGAAATATGTGCAGGGCACGATCGCGAACGTGTGTGAATGGTTTGACCGCTGGATTCTTCAGCGACTCGGCATCGGCGGCCTGTCGGTCGGCACGGGTCTGCTCGGCAAGACCGTGCGCCTGCTCCAAACCGGCAGCATTCAGGGCTACGCCTTCCTCTTCGCGCTCGGCGTGACGGTGATCATTTATTACGTGGTGGTGAGGTGAAGCAAGGGATGAGGGATGAAGGCGGAGGGATGAAACGAAACGAAGGCGGGACATTAGCCGACGCGGCGGCCGTCCGCTTCGTCTGTCATTCTGAGCGAAGCGAAGAATCTCTGTCGTTTGAACTTGGTGGTGGTGACGCGCGGGGCAAGAATCGATGACATTGGCCAACGAAATATGGATTCGTGACAGGCTGATCGAGCATGGCAAGCAGTTGTTCAAGACGCGATGGCGGAGAACGACAGAGATTCTTCTCCCGCCAAGGCGGGATCAGAATGACAAAGTAGGAAAATGGATAATCTACTGACCATAGCCGTGTTGCTTCCACTCGCGGCGGCGTTTCTGGCTTTCGCGTTTCCCTCGGACAAGCCGAAGGCGATTCGGGCGCTGGCGATATTTGCGACGGGGGTATCGCTGCTGCTGACGCTGTACATCTTCTCGCAATTTGACCGGACGAAGAGCGGGTATCAGTTTGTGCGCGGGATTGAGTGGCTGCCGAGTTACGGGTGCTCGCTGAAGTTCGGCGTGGACGGGATTTCGATGACGCTGCTGTTGCTGGTTGGGTTCGTGTCGTTCGCGGGAACGCTGATCTCCAGCGAAATCCACGAACGGGAGAAGGAGTACTACATCCTGTTCCTCGCGTTGACGACGGGCATCAGCGGGACTTTCGCCACGCTGGACTTGTTCTTCTTTTATTTCTTCTACGAGTTGGCGGTGATTCCGATGTATCTGTTGATCGGCGTGTGGGGCTCGCTGCCGCCGGGCAAGCACGGTCGGACGAAAGAGTACGCGACGATGAAGTTGACGCTATACCTGACCGCGGGCGCGGTGCTGGCGTTGATTGGGTTGCTTACGATGTACTACGCGGGCGGTCGGACGATGGACATCCCGACGTTGACGAAGAATCTGCGGCTGGATGCGAACACGCAACAGTGGGTGTTCCCGTGTTTAATGTTCGGGTTCGGCTTCCTCGCGTCGATGTGGCCGTTCCATACGTGGTCGCCGCTCGGTTACGCGGCGGCGCCGACGGCGGCTTCGATGATGCACGCCGGGGTGCTGAAGAAACTGGGCGCGTACGGCATCATCCGGCTCGCGCTTCCGCTGTTGCCGGAGGGCGCGCGGCACTGGGCGAACCTGATCGCGATTCTGGCGTGCTTCAACATCTTATACGCGGGCTGGTCAGCGTTGACACAGAAGGACTGGAAATTCGTCATCGGCTACAGCTCGGTCAGCCACATGGGGTACGTGCTGCTGGGCATCGCCACGCTGAACGTCATCGGCGTGACCGGCGCGGTGCTGTTGATGTTTGCGCACGGACTGATGGCGGCGCTGACGTTTTCGTTGATCGGCTTTTTCTATCATCAGACGCACAACCGTTACGTGCTCGAACTGAGCGGACTGGCGCGGAAGATTCCGTACATCGGCACCTGCATGGTGATGGCGGTGATGGCGTCGTGCGGACTGCCTGGGTTCGCGAATTTTGTGAGCGAGGTGATGGTGTTCATCGGCGCATGGCATCAGGGATCGACGGTGTTCCGCGTGGCAACGATCTGCGCCGTGTGGGGCATCGTCGTGACCGCAACGTACCTGTTGTGGGCGGTGCGGACGAGTTTCTTCGGGCCGTTCGATGAGAAGTGGTCGATGCTGAAGGACGCAACGACGTTCTGGAGGAAATTCCCGTACGCGCTGCTTCTGGCAGTGCTGCTAACAGTCGGGTTCTGGCCGCGGTTGCTGACGGACATCATCCGGAAGAGCGTGCAGACAAGTATTACCGCGAATTACGCGGATGGCGCGGATACAGCGAAGCAGACAAAGGTGCGGCCATGAACTCGCTCGACGCGACTCAACCGTTTTACGCGATCCAGTTGGAGTGTTTGTTGGCGGGGTGGGGGATCGTCATTCTCCTTGTGGACGCGTTCAGCCCGGTCCCCAACAAGCGGACGCTCGGCTACATGGCGGCGGGGTTTGTGGTAGTGGCATTGCTGTACAGTTTCATTTTGCGTCCCCTCGACGGGACGTTTTTCCATGGGATGTACCGGTTCGACGCATTTGCGCTTTATTTCAAGCGGCTGTTTCTGCTGGCATTGGCGGGAGTGCTGGTGATGGCGGCGGAGTTCTCGCCGCGAATCGAGTCGGGCCACGCCGGCGGCGCGGCAGGCGTGGCCGAGTTCTACGCCCTGCTGATGTTTTGCGCGACGGGGATGCTGCTGATCGCGTCGGTCAATGATTTCATTTTGCTGTTCGTCTCGCTGGAACTCGTGACGATCACGTTTTACGTGTTGGCGAGTTATCTGCGGCGGCAGGTTTCGTCACTGGAGGCGGGCACGAAGTATCTCATACTCGGTGCGCTTTCGAGCGGGTTCACGGTGTACGGGATTGCGTACATATTCGGGACGACGGGGACAACGAATTTCACAACGCTCAACGCTCAACTTGCCACGCTCAACGCTCCACCATCCACGGCCTTTACTTTCGGGATGCTGCTTGTGTTGACGGGTCTCGGATTCAAGATTGCGAGCGTGCCGTTCCAGATTTGGGTGCCCGATGTGTACCAGGGCGCGCCGACGCCGGTGACCGCGTTTCTCGCGGTGGGCAGCAAGGCGGCGGGATTCGCGTTGCTGCTGCGGGTGCTGTTTGCTGGGCTACTGCCCGTGCAGGGAAGTTGGTCCGCGCTGCTGTTGGTGCTGGCGAGCGCGACGTTGCTTTACGGAAATCTCGGCGCGATCCCGCAACGCAACATCAAGCGGTTGCTCGGTTATTCCTCCATAGGCCATGCGGGTTACATGTTGATGGGCGTGGCGGCGGTGAACGCGTTGGGCGCGGGCGCGGTGCTCTTCTATCTCGGCCAGTACGCGTTCACGACTCTCTGCGCGTTTCTCGCGATTGTCGCGGTGACGAATGCGACGGGCAGCGACGAGATTCCGAGTTTTTCTGGGTTGGGCAAACGTTCGCCGATTCTAGGTCTCGCGCTGTTTCTGGCTATGATGTCGCTGGCGGGCGTGCCGCCGTTGAGCGGTTTCTTCGGGAAATTCCAGTTGTTCGCGGCGGTGATTGAGCGGGCGCAGACGGATTGGCATTACTACGTGCTGGCGGGAATCGGCGCGGCGGCGGTGGTGATTTCGCTGTATTTCTACCTCGGCGTCGCGAAGGCGATGTACATCCAGGAGGCAGAGGATCCCGCGAATGCGGGACCGATTCCCGTTACCAAGCCGATGCGTGCGGCGCTGTACGTGTGTATGGTGGCGATCATCGGACTGGGCATTTTCCAGCGTCCACTGGTTGAATCGGCGGCGAAAGCTGCTAAGATATTCCAACTTAATTAGGAGGACTCTATGGCTAAGCTTAATCGGATCAACGTGGTTTTTCTGTACGTTTTGAATTTGGAGGAGATGCGCAAATTCTACGAGGCTGCCTTTGATCTCGGCAAACCCGTTGTGGACGCCAAGTGGTGGGTCGAATATGCCGTTGGCGACGGCTCACATTTGGCGTTGCACGAGGTGGATTCTATGAATGTTGAACGCGCGCGTCTGGGCGGTGGCCCGGTCGAATTCAGCTTCGACGTGGATGATATCCAACACTACACTGACAGACTCAAGAGGTTGGGCGCGAAGTTTCGATATGAGCCGCGCCAGGAATACGGTTTCTGGCTCGCCGAGTTTGAGGACATAGAAGGCAACGTGCTGCGGCTTTATGAGAAGGCCAAGATGGCGTGAACGTCCAACGTTCAACAGTCAACGCCCAACGCTCAAGGAGCGGCGAGGCGCAGGCGACGGAGTCGGTGGATGACTTCATCCACGCTGAAAGACTGTTTGGCCGTTGTAGGCCGCTTCTGCGAAGCGGCGAAATCACCAGGAATCTCGCCGACTCACAGAGTCGGCCTGCAACTAAAACGCTCTTGCAGCGTATTCCTTTAGCTGCCCGCCAGGCAGCGGCGACTCCAGAAGAAACGTGGTGGCAGATTGGCGCTAAACGTTGAAACTTGAACGTTGGACGTTGAACGTTGAGGAGTAAATATGGCGACGAGAATTGAGAAGGACTCGATGGGGCCGCTGGAGGTGCCGGCGGACGCTTATTACGGCGTGCAGACCCAGCGGGCAATCACCAATTTCCCGATCAGCGGCTGGCCGCTGCCACCGCGTCTCATTCACGCGATGGGACAGATCAAACGGGCCGCGGCGAAAACCAATCTGGAACTCGGCTTGATTGACAAGAGAGTCTCCGATGCCATCGTCAAGGCGGCGACCGAGGTCGTCGAAGGCAAACTCGACGCACAGTTCCCCGTGGACATTTTCCAGACCGGCTCCGGCACTTCGACCAACATGAACACCAACGAGGTAATTGCCAGCCGCGCCAACGAAATCCTCGGCGGCAAACGCGGCGACAAATCGCCCGTCCACCCCAACGATCACGTCAATCTCTGCCAGTCGAGCAACGACGTTTTCCCGACGGCGATTCACGTGAGCACGGTTCAGGCGATTCAGGAGGAATTGATACCGGCACTGAAACACCTGCACGGCGAACTGGCGAAGAAGGCGAAGCAGTTCGACGACGTGATGAAGATTGGCCGTACGCACCTGCAGGATGCCACGCCCGTGCGGCTGGGACAGGAGTTCTCGGGTTATGCGGCGCAGGTTGAGAACGCGGCGGCGCGGGCCAAGCGCGCGGTTGAGATTCTGAGTGAACTTCCGCTCGGCGGCACGGCAGTCGGCAGCGGCTTGAACGCACATCCTGATTTCCCGAAAAAGACCATCGCAAAGCTGGCCGAAGAGTTGAAAGTGAAGCTGAGCGAGGCGCGCAATCATTTCGAAGCCGCTGCCACGCGGGACGCGTGCGTTGAGGCGAGCGGATGCTTGAAAGCCATCGCGGTCAGTCTCGCCAAGATTGCCAACGACGTTCGGCTGCTCGGCAGCGGTCCGCGGTGCGGTATCGGCGAGTTGAAGATTCCCGCTGTGCAACCCGGCAGTTCAATCATGCCCGGCAAAGTCAATCCCGTCATCGCCGAAAGCACGATTCAGGTGTGCCTGTGGGTGATCGGCGCGGATTTGTCGGTGACGCTCGGCGGATTGCAGAGTTTCTTCGAACTGAACGTCGGCATGCCGTTCATCGCCGCGCAGATGTTGGAGAGCATCCACCTGTTGGGCGCCGCCGCGCGCAATTTCGCCGACGCCTGCATCAAAGGCATCGAAGCCGACCGGGAGCGTTGCGGGTCGCTCGTCGAACAGAGCCTCGCGATGTGCACGCCGCTGGCGCCGGTGATCGGGTATGACAAAGCCGCCGAGATCGCCAAGAAAGCGTACGCCACCGGCAAGACCGTTCGTGAGGTCGCGCGCGAAGTGTCCGGCCTCAGTGGAAAGCAGCTCGACGAAATCTTTAACCTCCGCGCCCTGACGGAACCGGGGATCAGGGGGAAGGGCGGGAAGTAGTTGGCCACAGATTTACACGGATGGTCACGGATGGTAAATGAAAACCAAGAAACCAGTCGTCAAATTGCGATGGCTGCGTTTCACTGAGGAAAAGAACGCCTTGGACTTTTTGAAGCGGGCGCATGGTTTCATCCGTCAAGTCGACTCGGATGATGCCGCTTGGAAATGGATAATCATATCATTGTACGGTGCTCTATACGGTTTCGCCATATGCGCCTGCAAGGGTACAAATCCTGACAACGTGACCTATGATACCAAGAAGGGTAAGAGGTTGATCGCCTTCAACGAGGCGCTGAGGCGTTGTCAAGACCCCAGCCGCAGGCAGATGTCACTCTGCTGTAAACACCTGACCGTAACTCCCGCACAGCAGAAGTCAGTCGACAGGCTTCAAGAAGACTTCCGCCACAAATTCGAGCATTACATTCCTACCAGCTCGTCGATCGAAATTCATGGGATGCCTGACATTTGCCTTGATGTAATTGAGGTGATCCGGGCACTGGTATTTGACACGGGCATTCCGCTGCATCTTGATACGAGAGAGCGGAGCAAGCTGAAGTCCTACATTGTTCAGAGCAAACGCATGTTGAAGAACAGTCGCATGTATAAGGAATTGCGGGCGATTGAGAACGATAAAGTCACCGTCTATAACCGCCGTAGCCGGTCGAAAAGTCTACGTCTGATCGAACTGGCGCTGGAACATGACCTCAAACAACAGGGAGTTCCTCTAGCCGCTCCGTCGAAGGTCTGAGAGTCACCATGGTCACGCGACGGCAGATTCGGGCTTATGCGGCTGAGATTGCGCGGCAGTTTCGTCCGCGGCAGATCATCTTGTTTGGCTCCTACGCATATGGGAAGCCCACACGCGACTCTGACGTGGATTTGCTGGTCATCATACCGCACAAGGGGCTGAGTGCGGACAAGGCCACGGAGATTCGCTTGAGAGTGCGCGCTCCGTTCCCGATGGATTTGCTGGTGCGCTCGCCGCAAAAAATCCGTCAGCGACTGGCGTGGGGTGATTGTTTCATTCAGGAAGTTTTGGAGAAGGGGACAGTTCTGTATGAAGCCGGTCGTTCTTGAATGGGTTGAGAAGGCGGAAGGTGACTTCCGTTCTGCTCAGCGCGAAGGGCGTGTGCGCAACAACCCCAACTGCGATTTGGTTTGTTTTCTCAGCCAGCAATGCGCCGAGAAATATCTCAATGGGCTGTTGACAGAAGCGGGCATTGAATTTTCCAAGATCCACGACTTGGAAGAGTTGCTTGACTCACTGCTGCCAATTGCACCTCATTTGGAAAAGTTTCGCGCTGGGCTTGCTTCCCTGACCGATCACGCTGTGGAGTTCCGTTATCCTGGCGAATCCGCCACGAGGGAAGTGGCAAGAAGTGCCCTTGCCAATTGCCGCGCGGTGCGAAAGGAGATCAGAAAGCTCCTCGGTTTGGATGAGCCGCCGTCGGCGCAGCTTGATCTGCGCATCAAGGATGCGGCAGGCGCGTTACAAGGCGCAACGGAAAAGAAAGCGAAACCGTGGCGGGACTGGCCGCGAATGAGATTCGCGGCTAAGTGTGGGAGGGGCATTCTTGCCCCGACCGGTCGCGACAGGAATGTCGCTCCCGCATGAGAATCAGCCTACAGCCAATCGTCTTTCCGTGATGCTTCCGCCGCCGTCTTGTCGCGGCAGGCCTTGGTGGCGCCGATCAGGAAGATGCCATAGGCGAGGACGTAAATCAGCCAGAGGTCCAAGTTTTCCAACCGCATTGCGGTGTAGGCTGTGACGATGATGGCGGCAGGAGTGACCGCGTGGATGGCGATGTTGAGCAGTTGGTTCATGTGTATCGGGGACGGCATGCCGCGTTCCAGGAACGACGCCGCGATTGAAAACAAGTACGCTTGCAGCAGACAGGTCAGCGTCCCGGCGAGAATCAGCAGCACCCAGAGAAAGGGAACCGCTAGCCAGAGAGAGGCGGTGACCAGATGCCGGATGTAATCGCCGTTCACGGTTCCATCGGGAAAGCCCGCCAGATTTTGTTCCCGGCTGAATACGGCGGCATTGGGAGCGTTCGTGGTATTGGCCCAGAACGCGAAGCTGTCAGTGGCGAATAGGATGCCTCGAAGCGCGGTCGGGTCGGGCTTGGTGACCTTGCCGGTTGTGTCCAAGATGAAAAGCAGATCAGCGTCGCCCCAGCGGGCCGGCTGCTGCGCGCTCGTGATCACATGCCCGTCTCGCAAAAAGAAGGCCGGTCGGCCGTTGTCGAATCGCTGGACAAACTTATTGCACCCTTCAATCGCCCATGGAACAAAGAAGCCGGCCATCAGCACCAAGGCCAGGACGGCCATCAATTTCAGCAGATACCTGACCGACGAAGTCACGGGCAGATCCCGTACCTCGCGGTAACTCCAGAAACTTGAACAGAGGTGGATGACGGTGCGCGCAAAATTCATGACGACAACTTGTGTGAGGGGCCTACGATTGAGAAATCAACGGTCAGAGTTTCGCGAGGGCGCGTCGCGTCCTGATGGGCTTCT
Source organism: Verrucomicrobiia bacterium (assembly GCA_049510215.1). Taxonomy (GTDB): domain Bacteria; phylum Verrucomicrobiota; class Verrucomicrobiia; order Palsa-1439; family Palsa-1439; genus JBEKZD01. The sequence goes on along the minus strand of JBEKZD010000007.1, from coordinate 33,674 downwards.
CCATTTTGGAGCGGGTTTCCTTCTGCATCTTCTTGAGCTTGCCCGAGATGCTGGCGCGCGTGGCGGCGTCCATGCGGTCGATGAACAGGATGCCGTTGAGGTGATCCACTTCATGCTGAGCGGCACGCGCCAGCAGGCCGGTGCAATCGAAAGCGAGCGATTGGCCGTCGAGCGTCTGCGCATGGACGGTGATCCGCGCGGCGCGTCGGATCTCAGCGCTGATTTCGGGCACGCTCAGGCAGCCTTCCGTCGCAATCGCTTCGCCCTCCAAATGCGTGATGGTGGGATTGAGCAACGCCAGCGGCATGAACGGGGCGAAGTCCTGCGGCTTTCCGTCGATGATCATTTCCGAAGGGCGTTCCGTGTCTCTCACGTCGAGCACGGTGAGCTTGATGGCCCGGCCAATTTGCTGAGCGGCGAGTCCCACGCCATTCGCCGCGTGCATCGTTTCAATCATGTCAGAGGCCAACTGCCTGATCTCCGGTGTGACAATATCGATGTTCTTGCCCTTTTGCCGTAAAGCAGGATGGCCGCATTTGACGATCTCTAGAATCACATTGTAAGTATAACGCGACGGCTCGCTTGCGGCAACCTTTGCTTGCTCCGCGCATGCGGTTTTGCTACAAGTGGCGCACAAGGAGGAGGCTGTGCCGTTGGAAGGCTATCTCGCTCGATTCGTGCATTTGCTCGTCGTGCCGTTCGACAATCTCGGGACGGCGTGGCCGATCCTGCCCATCTACACCAGCTTGATCCTTGGTGAACTGTACAAGGGCAAGGTGTCATTCGGTCACACTGTGGGCAACGGGTTTACCTTGCTCTGGGCGGGGTTGAGTTGGGCGCAACATCTGTCGCAGAAAGGCATCTTCGGATTCAAAGTCTTGCCGTGGATCGTGGCGGGCAGCGCGATCGGGCTCGGCGTGTTCGCGATCGTCCTCGGCATCCGCAAGAAAGACAAAGCGCTGTGCGAGATCCTCGGGCACACGCGTTTCTCCTGCTACTTTATCATCACGTTCTATCCGATGCAGGCAGGGCTGCCGGGGGTTGGGTGGAGTTGGCCGAACATGGCGGCGATCCTGATTTTTGCGTTGCCCTGCTGGTTTCTGATTTACCTGTTGGGCCGGACCTTTGCGCGGTTTGTCCAATGAGCGCGATACATCTGCCCTACACGCGCGACTGCTTTGTGTGCGGCGCAAGCAACCAGCACGGTCTGCAATTGAAATTCCGTACCGAGAACGGCGAGATTCACGCTGACTTCCGCCCGAAACCGCATCATGCCGGTTACAAAGGCATGGTCCACGGCGGCATTATCGCCAGCGCGTTGGACGAGGCCATGTTTTGGGCCGCGGCATACGCCAAAAAACAATTCCACGTGTCGGTGGAGTTGAGCGTCCATTACCAGAAGAAAGTCGATGTGGCGCAGAGCTATCTCCTGGTCGCACGCTTGACGCGCCAACAAAAGACACTCTGTTTCACCGAGGGCGAACTCAGCGATGCCGCAGGCCAGGTCTGCGCGACGGCAACGGGCAAATACTTTCCGATGCGGGTCGAGGATGTGCCGCTCGGCATTGAAGATTTCTGTCCCGACCCAAAGACGCTTTCCCCGATGGAATTTTTTCCAAAGCCGCGCTAAGATACTGATGTGAACACCTCCTCGTTTCTTACGGACGCGGAACAGCAGAAGCTGTTGCGGTGGGCGCGGCAGACCATCGAGGCCGCCGTGCGCGGCGAGCAACCATTCGAGGTACCCAACGCGGAACTGACGCCGGGCTTGAGTTCGCCGCACGGAGCGTTTGTGACGATCAAGAAGCGCGGCGAACTGCGCGGCTGCATCGGCAACATGGATTTCAAGCGGCGGCTGTGGGACAACGTGATTGCGGTAGCAGTCGCCTCGGCACTTGAGGACCCGCGCTTCCCGCCGCTGCAGTCCGAAGAACTTCCCGAAGTTCGTTTGGAGATTTCCGTCCTTGAGCCGCCGCACGAGTTGCCACGACCAGAACTGTTTGACCCGCAGCGCCACGGTATCATCATCCAGAAAGGTTTTCGGCACGGTTTGCTGCTCCCGAAGGTAGCGCAGGAGTACGGTTGGGACGCGCAGAAGACGTTGGAGATGGTGTGCTGGAAGGCGGGGCTGCCTCCGCAGGCCTGGCGCGAGCCCGGCGCGCGGCTGCAGATATTCGAAGCATTCGACTTTGGCGAATCTTTGTAGCCGTGAATCCCGCCACGGCGGGACGCGGCTACAACAGCTTCATAAACCGCTGGGCGTCGGCGGCCATCGTCAGATTGTTGAACGCGCAGCAGGCCGGCGTTTTCCCGGCGCAGAATTCTTTGAGTCGCTGCAGTTCGTGAGTGGTGTAGCGATGCTGCGCGCCGGCAATCCCGTGCAAGCGGAAGTATTGAATCTTCCCTCTCCGGGCGGGCGGAGATTTGAATGGATCGGCCACGTGGATCAGGTCAAGTTCCTGACACAACCTGGCTACCAATTCCGCGTCCCATTCGCCGCGCGGTTCCCAGCCCATGAAAAATTTGCCGCGTTTGGCCCTCTCGAAGAATGTTTTCAGATTGGCGACATTCCCAGACGTTGGGCGGAAACTCGCCGGGCACTGAAACAACACCAGGATGACGCCGAGCGCCTTCGCCACGGCAAATGTCTCGTCCCACGCCCAGCGAATCGTCGGGTTGAAACCAAAATGGCCGCAGTGCTCCCGATCCCGCGGATCGATCCGCGTGCGCTTGTACGTCGGACTGGCCGCGGGATGCGTGATGACCTGCCAGGCTTTCATGGCAAACTGAAAATCTTTCGGTGCCGCAGCGCGCCAGCGGGCGGCCGTTTCGAGTCTGGGAAGTTGATAAAAACTGGAATCGATTTCGACAAAGCCAAACGTCTGGAAATATTTCTTCTGCGCCCCAGCGAAGCCGCAGCAGCCGACAATGATATTGGAACATTTAACCTGCAAAGTGAGCCGATGCTAGCACGGCTGTTCGGGCTTGCAAAGCGATTCGGTCATCGGCAATATAATCGCGGGGAAGAAGCAAATGGCCGGCATCGACGATAAGACACAGAAGCTCAGGCTCGCCGCGATCACTTCGCGCGACATCACCTTTGAATGCCCGGCATGTGGGAAAAGTCTGGTTGTGGACGAAGCGGCGCAGGGGTTGATTGTTGATTGTCCCCAATGCCGTACGAACGTCGTCGTCCCGCCGAAACGAGCTTCATCAACTCCCTTCGCGCAGTCTCAACCTGCATCGGCTTCACCCTCAACCGTTGCATCTGAAACGAAACCTTCTGCCGGACCAGCCAAGGCCGGGCATCCGGAGTTGGCCGATTTGCAGGAACGGCTGATGGCGCTGGGCAATCAACTCAAAGAGCTGCAGACCCAGCGGATGGAGATCAACAATCGTCTCGCGTCTCGCATCAACGAAGTCAACCGCGATCTGGTGATGATCGCCCGCTTGGAAACGTCACACCAACAGATCATGAGCGAGTGGAACCAGATCGTGAATCAGATCGGAGCTTCCTCCGTCCAGTCGGCCGTGGTGGGCGCCAGTGCCCGGAGCGGACGGTCGCGAGTGCAGTTCGGCGGTTAGAGCCGACCACGCCCACACCAGCTAGGCTGGCGAGGACGACAGCGCAGGTTCGCGCGGCGGTGCAGCGGCCGCAGGTGAGGGTGCTGTGACGTTCTTCACCAGAATCTTCGCATTGCGTCCGCTCTGTTCGTATTTCTCCCGCCGAGCCGGCGGAAGATCGTCCACTATTCCTTCACGGTAGCCGAGCTTGTGCTGGAAGAAAGTGAACGCTTGGGTCGACAGGCAGAAAATGGCTTCCGCTCCCAGATCGCGCGCCAGCAACTCCGCGCGCACGGCGAGCTTGGTGCCGATGCCGCGGTGCTCGTGAGCAGGATTGACCTGCAGGCAGGCCAACTCCGCCTTCTTTTCCGCAGGATAGGGTTGAACGGCGACGACGCCGACAACGTTGTTGTCGATTTCGAGCACGTAATACTCGTTGATGTGTTTTTCGACGCTGCTGCGCGTGCGCTTCAACAGTTGGTCGCCCTGGATCGACGGCCTGATCAGGGTCATGATGTGGCGGATATCTTTCCGCGTGGCCTGGCGGATCGCCTGATATTCGTTCGCATAGATCAGTGTGCCGATCCCTTCGTTGGAGAACACTTCGGCCAGCAGGCCTTCGTCAACCTGGCCGTTGATGATGTGAACGCGCGGGACTCCATCCTGACATGCGCGCAGTGCATGTTGCGCTTTCGAAATCAGCTCGGGCGGAATCTTATCGCTGGAGATTTTCATGACAGCATCAAGTTCCTGCACGGACATTTGCGAGATGAGTTTTCCATCGATTTCCAGCCCGTCGCGGGTGGTGATGAGCATCAACTTCACCGCATCCAGCGTTCGCGCCACTTCAACAGCCACCGAGTCTGAATTCACCCGATACGTGTGCCCGTTGCCGTCGAAGCCGAGCGGAGGAATGACAGGGACGATTCCCTTGTCGAGCAGCGTCCGCAGCATTTCGGCGTCGACCTGATGCACCTTGCCCGTGTGTTGCTGATCGACGCCTTTGAGGATGCCGAGCGGAACGGCCTCGATGCAATTGGTGTGCGCGCCGCGAATATTGTTCAGCGACAATCCTTCCAGAATCTCGTGTGTGACCTGATTGGCGGCCATGATCGCGATTCGCAACGTATCGGCGTCGGTCACGCCCGCTCCATCGGAGTTGGTGATCGGCTCGGTCAGTTTCTGCGAGAGCAGCTTGATTTGATGCCCTGCGCCGTGAGCGATGACGATGCGGATATTCAGACTGCGCAGAACCGCGACATCAAGCAGAAGATTCCCGAAATTGTCGTCAGCCACGACCGCGCCGTCGATGGCAATAATGAACACGCGGTCGCGAAACTGGGGAATGTAATGGAGAATACCTCGTAAATCCGTCGGTTTCATTTGCGTAACGACAACTTATACGCTACTGGCCGCGCGGATTTCAACAGATGTTTTTGCCGCAGACGAACGAAGTCTGATGCGGAAACGGCGCGAATTTCGTTGACGCCGAGCTTTCTCTGTGGCAGAAAAAGGCGCGATAGGTCAACAGATGGGTAACAATGGGACGTGCCAAAGCGAAACCATTTCGCAGAAGGAACACTTATGAATAAAGCGCAACTGGTAGAGATTGTGCAGAGGGAATTGGGCAGAGATATGAGCAAGGCGGCGTCCGAGCGGGCGCTGGATGCGGTATTGAACGCGATCAAGAAGGGTGTGCAGGCCGGCGGACAGGTTCAACTGGTCGGCTTCGGCACATTCCGAGTGAGCAAGCGGGCGGCTCGCATCGGACGCAATCCCAAGACGGGCGAGCAAATCCAGATCAAAGCGTCCAAGACCGTGCGCTTCAGTGCCGGTCAAGGCTTGAAGCAAAGCCTGTAAGTCCGAGTTTCAACTCATTGAGGACGCCTCGCGCGAGCGAGGCGTCTTGTCTTTACGGCTCCGCAGCACGCCGCTGTCGCCACGGCAGTCGGCCAGCGCAGTCTTGGGAAGTCAAATTGACAGGCCGCTGCCTCAATCCTACGCTTTCCCCATGCAAGACAGAGACCATCCCTTTGTCTTTTCCGAAACCGCTTTGTCCCATTACTACCGGTATGCGAATTAGAGCGCAGCATATCTTCTACTGCTTTGTGTCGCTGACACTACTAGTGGGTGAATGCGTTTGTGGTACGGCCTTCGAATCTCCGTTGGCCGAGTTCCAAGGCCACGTGGTGGACGATGAAACCGGCGAGCCGGTCACTGATTTCCGGGTCCAATTGGGCATGGCCAGTCCTCAGAAGCCGGAGGAGATCAGTTGGAGTCAGGAGTTCCACGGCCCGGTGCTTCGACAGCCGGGCTTTTTCAGTCTGCAGAGTATCAAGAAAGGAAAGACGTGGGCGCGGGTGCTAGCGGACGGTTATCTGCCCCAACCCGTGACGGCAGAACCGGTCGTGTCGCCGGTCCACATCACAGACTTGGTGGTTCGATTGAAGCGGGGCGGCGAGTTGCGTGGCATCGTGCGCAACCACGCGGGTCGGGCGGTGGCCGGTGCGCGGGTGTTCCTCGCCACAGAGCAGAGTCTGGATCTGACGGATGGCAATCCTGGGCAGACGTTCAGAGGCAGCACCGCGATCACCGATGCCGAAGGGCGCTTCACACTACGTGGAGTGGGCGGAACCGAACAGAAAGTCGTCGTTTTGTCGGCGGATGGGCTCCAAATTTGGATTGCGCCGAAAGCGGAGACGGGACAGGAGTTGAAGATCACACTCCCGGAACCGGCGACCTTGATCGTCCGCTACGATATTCCGGACGATGCGCCCAAAACGCAGCTTCGGCTGCAACTTAAGACTTGGGAACTGTCCAGCATGAAGGGCGTCACTTTTGTCCAGCAACCAACCGTAACGAACCAGGGACAAGTGGTTCTGACCGACTTGGCACCGGGCACCTACGATCTGACTCGCACGAAGATGCTCCGTGTCGGCACAGAGGCGCACGGTCAGTTCTATGGCCGTTCGACGGTGGTGCTTCAGGCTGCTCAGACGCAGCAAGTCGATTTCGTCCGCACGACGGGATTCCCTGTTCGTGGCGAGGTGGTGGGTTTAACGGACGCGAACGCATCCGGTGCCTTCATTTACGTGCGTTCAGCAGAAGCCACCGGTGATCCACGCAAGCTCCAGGAGTTAATGCTGCCGCTCTTCGACGTGACGATGTGCGATCAAGCGGGGCATTTCTCGACTGCGCGGCTGGAGCCCGGCACTTACACCATCGTGGTGGAGGCATTTATACCGGAACCCCCTTCGCACACCATCGACACCGGGATACGCCTCCCCGATTACATCGGGACCGCCAAAGTGACGGTTAGCGCCGTCACGCCGCCGGAACCGGTGAAGATCGATCTCAGTCCGCGGCCACTTACAAAATGACTCGAAGAATCCCCTTCACAACTCCACGCTGTCTTGAAATTGCGGTACTAGAACGTTGGCTTGGGGATGCATCTGGCGGAGGTCGGCGGCGAACGTGGTGGCGGCTGGCTCTTCGCCGTGGATGACGAAGATGCTGCGAAGATTGCCGGTGACTTCCGCGGCCCAAGCGTGAAGTTCGTTTTTGTCGGCGTGACCCGAGAAAGCGTTGATCGTCTCAACATGGGCGCGGACCCGATACGGTTCGCCGAAGATGTTGACCTTTTTGTCGCCGCTGGCCAGACGGGCGCCCAGTGTATGTTGCGCGCACCAACCGACGATGAGGATGGTGTTGCGCGCGTCCTCGATGTTGTTCTTGAGGTGGTGAAGGATGCGGCCTGCTTCGGCCATGCCCGACGCGCTGATGATGATACAGGGTTCCTTGAGGTCGTTGATCGCCATGGATTGCGCGACCGAGGCGGTGAATGTGACGTGAGTCATGTAAAATGGATCCAAGCCGTTACGCCACTCCGCGCGGAACGCATCGTTGAAGCACTCCGTGTGACGGCGAAACACTTCGGTGGCGTTGATGGCGAGCGGACTGTCCACGAAAGTTGGCAGGCGCGGGATGCGCCGTTGCTCGATCAGTTGGTGCAGGGTGTAGAGCAATTGTTGCGTACGCCCCACAGCGAAGGATGGGATGATGATCTTGCCGTTCTGTTCCAGCGTCCGATTGATGATCTGGCAGACCCGGTTGTTGACGTCTTCGAGCGGTTCGTGGACGCGGTTGCCATAGGTGCTTTCGACCATCAGGTAATCCGCGTCGCGGGGATGGTCGGGGTCGCGGAGGATGTCGTTACCGCCGCGCCCAATGTCGCCGCTGAATGCGAACCGGATCTTGCAGCCGCCTTCTTCGAGGTCCAGCACCACGTGGGCCGAGCCGAGGATGTGCCCGGCGTCGATCCACGTGGCCGTCACGCCGTCGCATACTCGCGTCGGCGCGTTGTAGTGAACCGGTTGAAATTGTTTCAGGCAGGCCTGTGCGTCGGCTTGCGTGTACAGCGGCTCGACGTGTGGCAGGCCTTTCTTTGCGTTTCTTTTGCTAACGAAAATGGCGTCTTGTTCCTGAATGTGGGCGCTGTCCATCAGCATGATCCGACAAAGGTCAGCGGTGGCATCGGTACAGAAGATTGGACCCGCAAAGCCATCGCGGCAAACGATGGGAATGATGCCGCTGTGGTCAATGTGCGCATGGCTGAGCAACAGCGCGTCCACCTTTGACGGGTCAAAGGCGAACTTGGTGTTGTACTCGATGGTTTTGGCACGGCGGCCTTGGAACATGCCGCACTCGAGCAGGATTTTTTTGCCCACCGCCTCCAGCAGATACTTTGATCCCGTGGTTGTGCGCGTGGCGCCAAGAAAAGTGAGGTTCATCGTGCGCTATTCATAGCACAAGTTGCCGAAAAGCAGCAGACAGTAGGCAGCAGACAGGCGCACTGACACGGTTCACTTGGAGGGCCACGCTTTGTCGTGGCCGCCCGATAATCGCGGACGCGACGGAGCGCGTCCCTCCAACTAACCTGCCCGATCAGCTTTGACAGAGCACTAACTCAGGCCAAGCTTCTTCTTGCCCTCTTTGTTGATCTTCGAAAGATTCCACGGAGGATCGTACACAATCTCAACGTTGGCCTCGCCCACGCCTTTCAAGTCGAGCAGCTTCTGTTGGACCTTCGCCAGGATCTGCTTCGACATCGGGCAGCCCCGTGAGGTGAGCGTCATGCGAACATCGACGCGCGTGTCGTCGCTGTCTTCGAGCGGTGAGACCTTGACCTCGTACACCAGGCCAAGGTCAACAATGTTGCAGGGCAACTCCGGATCGTAGCACTCTTTGAGCTTCGTCCAGACTTGTTGCTCCGCCAGAGGCACCGCGATCAGGCCGCGTTAATGTTTTTCCAATTGTTTGAGAATCACCTCGGCGCACTTGCGAAACGCCCTGGCAGGCTCGCTCTCCGGTGCGGCGACGACGATGGGCAGGCCTTTGTCGCCGCAGATTCGGATGTCGGTGAAGAGAGGGACTTCTCCGAGGAAGGCCACTTCCATGCGTTCGGCTTCCTGTTTGCCGCCACCGTGACCGAAAACATCATCGTGCTGGCCGCAATGCGGGCAGACGTAATAACTCATGTTCTCGATAATGCCGAGGATTTTCACGTTCACCTTTTCAAACATCTGAATGCTGCGCCGCGCCACCTCCAGCGCCACGTCCTGCGGCGTCGTCACGATCACGCCGCCGTCCAGCGCCACCGTTTGCGCCAGTGAAAGCTGCGCGTCACCCGTGCCCGGCGGCAGATCCACGACGAGCACGTCCAGCGCCCCCCAGTTCACGGCGGTCGTGAACTGCTGAATGGCCTTCGTGATCATCGGTCCGCGCCAGATGACCGGCGCGTTCGCGTCCAGCAGCAGCGCCATGCTCATCATCTTCAACCCGAAATTCTCGACGGGATCAAGCTTGTCGTCGGTGATTGTGGGCCGCTGGGTCGCGCCCATCATCTTGGGCACGCTCGGCCCGTAAATGTCGGCGTCCATCAGGCCGATCTGGCGATTCAATCGGCTCATCGCGCACGCCAGGTTGACCGCGACCGTTGATTTGCCGACGCCACCTTTGCCGCTGCCCACGGCGATGACGTGTTTGATGCCTTCGATTTGCAGGCGGCCCGGCATCGCGCCCGCTCCGGCCATTGGCATCTGGCCTTGCTGCGGCGGTTGCTGCGCGGTCATTTGAACGTTGACGCGGCCGACACCCTCCAGACGCGGCAGCAGATCCTTCACGTCCTGTTCGATCTTCTGCGGAACGGCTGCATCACGTGTCACGACATGCAACACTACGGTGACGTCATTGTTCTCGCTGATCGCAATGGACTTGATGAGGCCGAAACTGACGATGTCACGGCTGAACCCGGGGAATTTGACGGCCTTGAGCGCTTCTCGGATTTTATCCTCGGTAAGAGGCTGGCGGACTCGTCCGAACATGGTCACCTCAGTTCAGAACGGCTGACGGCCGCGCGGGATGCGCCGAGGCGTCTTGCGGCTTCAGCAAATCCTGCAAGGTGGTGCGGACAAAGACCTCGTTGACCCGGCTTTGGGCCTCCGCAAAAACTCCGCAGAGAGCGCATGACGTGAGACGATCATGGGAGACCACGCACTCAGGATCGATGGTCACGCATTTCTGAAGCGCAAACGCGCTTTCGATACAGTTCAAAATCTGCAGAAGATTGATTTCGTCCGCCGGCTTGGCCAGACTGAAGCCGCCCCCCGCCCCGCGATGTGAAAGGACAAAACCGCCTTTGGCCAGGGACTGAAAAATCTTCGCGAGGAAACTCTTCGGGATGCGTTCCTTCTCGCTGATCTCGTCGATCATCACCGTGCGATCGGCAGGCTGTTTCGCCAGATACAACAGCCCGATGATCGCATATTCACCTGCTCGCGTGACCTGCATATTAAATCGGAGGAATTTACTCTTCTTTCTGCTGCGAATATACGGAGCGCCTCCCAGAAAGTCAATGCGCTGCCTCTGGGCGGCGGTGTCCTGATTTGCAGTTTGGAGGGACGCGCTCCGTCGCGTCCGTTCGCGAAATGCGGCCACGACAGAGCGTGGCCCTCCAGATTAGGACACTACCTGCGCGGCGAAGACTTTGCGCATCTCGAACGTGTCTGCTAGAGTGCCGACGAGGCAATCATGGCGACGGCGGCACCAAAACTTTCCTATCCTGAAATCGTGCAGCGACTGGCGACATTAAGGGGCTGGCAGCGCGAGGGCGACGCCATCACGAAGGAGTTCGTCCTCGGCGGATTCACGGAAGCCGCGCAGTTCATCGCGAAGATCGCGCCGATTGCCGAGGCGATGGATCATCATCCCGACGTTCAACTTTTTCGGTACAAACACGTGAAGATCATCCTCACCACGCACAGCGCGGGCGGAATCACGCAGAACGATTTCGATCTCGCCGCAAAAATCGACCAACTGGGCACTTGAACAACAGAGATTCTTCTCCCGCCAAGGCGGGATCAGAATGACAGACCTTGGAAACCCACGACCGAGGGTCGTGATCTGCAAACACGCACGGACGCTCACGGTGTTCGACGGCGAAGAGCAAGTGCTGCGCATCCCTGTCGTGCTTGGGAAAAATCCCGCCGATAAACAGCGCGAAGGCGATCTCGCCACGCCCGAAGGCGAGTTTTACGTCTGCTACAAGAATCCCGACAGCAAGTACCATCGCTTTCTCGGCTTGAGTTATCCTAACATCGAAGATGCCGAGCGAGGCTTGCGCGAAAACCTCATCACGCCGGTTGAATTCGAGCAAATCCGCGAGGCGGTCACGCAGAAAAAGTGTCCGCCTTGGAAGACCGCATTGGGCGGTGAGATAGGTTTGCACGGTCCGTGTCCGAACGTCACATGGACGCACGGTTGCATCGCGATGACTGTTGACCAGATCGAACGGCTATATGATCTGCTGGACCTCGGCGACGAGGTGGTGATCCTGCCGTGAGGACCGTTAAAACCGTTAAAACGGTTAGAACCGGTAGAACTGTGAGAAGATCGAGCAGCGAACGAATGATCTTTTTAACGGTTTTAACGATTGCCCGGTTTTAACGCTTCCCATGAGCCAGCGCTTCTATATTTATCCGCTGTTCTTTGCTGTCGCGATCCAGCTTGTGCTGTTCCTGCGAACCAACGCGCGCTGGTACCGGGCGCAGGTTGCGCAGTTGCTGATAATTCTGCTGGCTTCAATCGGCGCGGTGTATTTCAGCCACGACTTCGTGTGGGTCATCATTGCCTGGAGTTTGTTTGCAGTGTTTGTCCTCGTGCCGCGACTCTTGGTCCGCACTGCCGTGCGACAGCAGATGACGCGTCCGTCCAACGAAGTGGCACATTGGTGGCGGTTGGCCGGGTGGTTTGCTTTGGGAAATTCCGGTAGGGTGTATCAAACTTACGCCGCCGCCTCACGGCTCTGGGGCAGCGGCAATCGGCTCGCCGCCGAGATGCTTCTCGAAGAGTTGTGTGCTCGAGCGATGCCGGAAGTGATCCGGGGTGAGATAAGAGTCTGGAAGCTATCACTGCTCGTCGCAAGCCGCGATTTTTCGGCAGCGGTGGCATTCTACGAACGGATGGGCGATTGCGGATCGTTGGCTTCGGACACGCTGGCCCGACTGCTGGCAGCACGTGCATACGCCGAGACCGGAGAGATCGAAAGAGCTTTGTGGTCCCTGCAGTTTGCAGCGTTGTCGCCACGGTCGATTGGCCCGCTAGAGGCGCAGTTGTGGGCGACCCGCGTTTGTGTGGCAGCCTTGGCGGGTGACGGGCCGGAATTGGAATCGCTCTTGCGCTCGCGCGCGAAGCCGTTCAACCGGCGGCCAGGGTTTGCGCGATTCGCCGCCTACTGGCGGGGCCGGTGCGCCCTGGTGCGCGGTGATCGCGCAGAGGCAGCCAGGCAAATGGCCCGAGCGCACGCGCTGACGCATCCCCGGAACAAATTGTGGCGCGAGGCGATCGCCCAGCACTTGCAGCATGCGGAAGCGCTGCCCGGGACGATAGACCCGTCGTCAGCGGTTCCCGCGCAGATGCCGAGTTATGCGGCCGGACAACAGGCGCTGCACTTGGCCGAGCAACAGGCTGCCGGTTGGCGCGCACTCATGTACATGGGGCAACCTGAAGGGGGAACGCTGGCTTTGCTGGTGGTGTTCCCGCTCGTCTTTCTGGTGAACGCAATCGTGTTTGAGGGCATTTTGCAGCAGCCGCTCTGGTTGTGGGCGGGCAATGTCCCCGAAGCCGTGCGCCACGGTGAGTGGTGGCGGCCAACCACGGCGTTATTTCTGCACGCAAATCTGTTGCACTTGGCGATGAATGGATTCGCGCTCTGGTTGTTCGGTTCTGCGGTGGAGAAATCGATCGGACGCTGGCGGTTTCTCGTGATTTTTTTGGTGGCAGGTTCATTGGGAAATCTCATGAGTGCGATGATGGCGCGCTACGATGTGTCGGTGGGGGCAAGTGGCGGAATCTTTGGCGTGATCGGCGCGTTTGCCGTCGCGGCGTATCACCTCGAAGGTCCGATGTACGCTCCGATGCGTCGGCGGTTGCTGATGTTGATTGCGTTGATGGTTGCCGTGGATTTGACGATCAGCGGTCTTGAGCCGCAGGTGGACAATCTCGCGCACGCCGGCGGATTCGTCGCAGGACTTGTGCTGTCGATCCTGTTGTCCCCTTCGCACAGGTAAGTTTGTGAAGATTTTCCGCTTGACAAGTCTAGCGTTGTTTGTTTAAAGTCTTTTTCGGGTGGGAAAGGATCATCGCACAAGCGAGTGAGTACGACCGTTCCAAGAGCGACTCTCCAGAGCCGTTTCATAAACCAACAAAACTCAGAGGCGTCTTACGAGAATCTGCATTAACTGTTTGGCCGTAGCACTGGCTACGATTCTGTCTCCGGCACTGGCGCAGGGGCAGAATTTGTTTGTGTCGGATCGCACCGGCGACTTCAGCGCCAACATCTGTGAATTCACGCCTGGCGGAACACGCAGCACCTTTGCTTCCGGATTGAACGAGCCTTTTGGTCTGGCCTTTGACAGCGCGGGCAATTTGTTTGTGGCGGATTTTGGCAAGATCTATGAATTCACGCCCGGCGGAACGCGCAGCACCTTTGCCTCCGGGTTGGACTACCCTCATGGTCTGGCCTTTGACAGCGCGGGCAATTTGTTTGTGGCCGATTTAAGTGGAAACATCTATGAATTTACGCCGGACGGAACGCGCAGCACCTTTGCCTCTGGGTTGGCAACCCCGGAGTTTCTCGCGTTTCAGGTGCCCGAGCCTTCGACTTGGGCGATGCTCGGCATGGGAGTGATCGCGCTGCTCGGTATCCGCCGCTGGAAATAGAATAGAAACTGTGGAGGTTAGTTGCCTTGTTTGTTGTCAGGCGTGCTTCGTACCCCAATGACGGCGCAACAAAGGGATGAGCGCCTACCGCTTCCGCCTTGATGTTTCCCAGAGTGTCAGGATGCCGATCCCAGCGAGGACACCCGTGGTAGGCTCGGGGACTTCCACAGCGATAAACTCCGGATGGTTCAAGCCCGTAGCCTGTAAATCCTGCCGGTACGGTTGCCATCCGGACGATCAGCGCGACGTTCTTGGGAAAGAGGCCATCCGCCGTCAGCTATCAGGAAAATCTGTGAACATCCGCGTTTGGACTCGCTCGCTGTCGCTCGGCTCACCGGATCACCGAACTCAGGAGTTGAGACCGCCCGTTGTGGCCGGATCTTGTCGGTAAAAGAGCTTCAATTCATCGTAGAGTTCAGGATGCCTCTCCTTGAGGAGTTGCGGCTTCTCGAAGAAGTATTCGGTGACCACGGCGAAGAACTCCGCGGGTTCGGTTGCGCCATACTTGTCAATCAGCGTCGGCTGATCGTTGGCGGCTTGACGGGACAAGTTCTCAAACTCCCGTCCGAGGATGCGAGCCCATGCTGCGTACTGAGAAGTCTTCGGCAAGGCGGGGGCGCCGTCTGAAAAGCTGTTCTCCTGGTCAAGCTGATGGGCGAACTCATGGAGCGCGACGTTTCGTCCGTCACTCACCTCGGCGGGGCGATGCAGGACATGATTCCATGAGAGCACAACGACACCCGTCCGCCACGATTCGCCCGCCCGTATCTCATGACCTTCCACGACCATGTTCCCCGGTCCTCCCCGCACCACCTTGACCGGATAGGCGTCGGGATAAACCAGGATGGATTGCAGGCGCGGATAATAATCATGCGGGCGATTCAGCAACAGAATGCAGGCGTAGGCCGCAATGGTCACCCTGATTTCATCGGTCATCTCCAGACCGCCGCAACCCTCAAAGTTCTTCTCCGCGACGAATACCTGGATGTCACCTTCCAATTCCTGCTGCTCGGCTTTGGAGAGGCGACGGTAGTGGGGAACATTGCGTTGGAGAACCGTTACCCACGATTCGGGGAATGGCTGCGAGCGGAGCCGATTGCGGCGTCTTGTCTTAAGCCCGAACATGACGGTTCTTCTCCAGAAACGTTTACTTCCGCTTCGTGGCGACAGTTACCGAGTTCATCCCATCGTCATGCCGCACGGTTTTCGCCCCAACGAAACCCGCCGACGCCAAATCCTGCCGCAACTCGTCGAAAGTGAACGTCCCGCCCCGCTCCGTTCCGACCAACATGTTCACTGCAAACAACGCGCCTGCCACCGGAGCCGTGCGGGATTTCTCCATCAGGATGTCCCGAATGGCAATCCGTCCGCCTCCGGCCAATGCCCGAAAGATTTTCCCGAATAGCGCACGATTCTGCTCCCGGGAATTCTGATGGACGATGGCGCTGATCCAGGCCAGATCGGCTCCCATCGGCAACGCATCCGTGCAGAAATCCCCGGCAACCAACGTCACCCGCTTCCGCAGACCCGCTTCGGTCAGTCGTCTTTCAGCCAGCGGAATGACATGCGGGAGATCGAACACGATTGCCGTGGCTGTCCGGTTCGCGCGGAGGAAGGCAATGGTCCATGTGCCCGAAGCTCCGCCGACGTCGAGCAGCCGCTTGAATGGCAGCGGTTGAATCTCCCGAACCACCGTATCGGCGAACCGCGCGTTCAAATCGTTCATCGCTTCGATGAACGAGGCCGCGTCCGCCCGTTCGCCCCGCACGCTGTGGATTCGTTCCGCAGGTTTCCCCGTCTTGACGACCTTCGCCAACTGATCCCAGCGACGGAGACAGTTCGCCTGATGCTGCGTCATTGCGAGAACGCTGTCCGCGCCATTCCGTGTCAGCGCCTTCGCCACGCTCTTCGGAACGGAGTAACGGCCGGCGCGCTTCTCCAGGAGTCTCAGAGCAACCAACGCATCGAGCAGGATGGTGACGCCCCGCTTGTCGCATCCGAGTCGGCGGGCGACTTCGTCGGCCGTCATGCGCTTGGGGGCCAACGTGCTGAAAAGGTCGAGATCGCCGGCGGCGGCCAGCACGCACGCGGGCTGATAGCCTCTCACCAACTCCAAAACATCCTCGGCAGTCCATTGTTTCGGCACGGTTCACCTCCGTCGTTGCATAGCGCTTGAACTTCCATGCCGAACTTACACGAGAGCGGCTGAATTTTGAAGCCGCACGTCTCCCCTGCTGCTCCTGCGGCGCTTGGGTGCGCCTGGCTACAGCATTACAAAAGTTCATCAGCCGTCAGTGGCGTTAATGTGCGCGGAGAAATATGTATCGCCGATCGCGCGGTGAGTTCTGGGCTTATTCGGCGGCTGAACACGCGCGTTGGGCGGCGTGCGTGGTCTGACAGCCAAGGCGGGCGACGTGGCCCTGGCAGTGGCCGTGTTCCTTGTCGCAGCTTGCTTGGTTGAGATGGCGTACAGTTTAGGCGTCAGGATCGACGAAATTGTAAACCATTTTGGGCCTATGCGTACAAATCCGTCCCAGCGTAGACCGGCTCTTTTCGCTTGCAGGTGGCTGATGCCCGTAGTAGTGTTCACGAACCGTGAAACCAGCGACATCCCCAGCTAAACCGACTGTTCCGGCTCGTCAGACTTCGGATCGCACGTCCACGGGCACTAGACGTGCTACCAGATGGTTCCGAGGACGCGAAGGCATGCCTGAGACGAAAAATACCGGCAATCCGATTAATGGCCCATCTGGAAATGACGCGCTGCTTAAACAGATTGAGCGTGCCTTGGAAATGATGAAGCGGGTCAGGACAGTTGACGTTGCGCAGGCAGACAAAGCACCCAAGGAATCGCATGGCAACCGGTATGTCGTGCCAGAACCAGTCGTGCTGCGGGTGGGCGAAGTTAGTTCAACGTAATCGAAACGTCGGCCGTCTCGATCATCTTCGCTTTCGGTTGGCCAAGTTTTAGATAGACTTCACACCGGACGTAAAGTTCCCAAAGAAACTGCCAATACGCATCGTTCTCCGTTAATTCTACGACCTCCAATGGCGGAGCACAGTTTCGCTTGAGTTCAGCAGGGGAGATTAGCCGGCCATGCGTGATGTGTTCTTCCACGTTGCTCAGGAAGTTGATCACCTTTGCGGCCTGTCGCCCCGCCTGTTTGGCAACGCAACCTTTCGACTTCAGCCGACCAGCAATCCATTTACTGCCCAGTTGCTTGGCAAAGGTCATTAACTGCTCGCAGTGCGTGACAAACACCGGGTCAATGGCCGCCAACTGTTGGAGGTAGGCGGCGGCATTCTCTTTCTTCGCGGTGGCTTGGTTGACCCGTTCCACGAGCGCGTCTCGCGCCCGGATGAACGTCCACGCAGAGACAAACTGCGGTGCGTTGCCCACCACGATCCGAATCTGTGGGTCAATTGGCCCGAGTTCCGAGCAGTGTCCCATCACGATCTTGTCCGCACCGAGAGCGATGAGTGTGCCAGCACTTTTGGCCATGTTCGGGACGATCACGCGAAACTCACCGGCACAGTGAGACCGGCACATCTCCACAATTTTCTCCGCCACCTCGCCCGATCCACCAAACGTATGAATGAACAAATCCAGGTTGTCGGCCTTGCCAATGGGGGCAAGGGCATCCCCCAAAGGCACAATATCCGCCGAACTGACGGCGCTCTCGTGGTTCGCCGTATTCCCCACATAGAGCAGGAGGCGGCGTATCCTTGAAGAATCGTGCTGCTCAATTCTGCGGATCATCTGTTGACGGCTGAGGGTTCCCTGTTGGGCTTGTTGCATCTCCTGAATCACGCGCGTGAGATGGGCCTGCAATTGTTGTTCTTTGGCTGGTGACTCTGCCATGACTTGCTCTTTTAGCGCAGCGGCCTGCGTGGCGCAATACGATTCTCAATGGCCTGCAAAGTGTACTGCCTCGACAGAGGCTTACCGCTGCAAGTCAGGCGCGGTCGCCTTGGGGCGGAAGCACGCGAACTTGCGTCGGGGAGTGGCGGCTGACTCCGCTCCAGCGCGACGCAAGGGGCGAACTGTCAGCAAGCTACCTACTTGGTCACGCGCCTTGAATCCAGAACCGATTCAGGGCAGAATCCAACACTGACGATGTAGCGGCGGCGGCGCGGGGTAACGGCTTGGAAGCTCGCAGCGCGGGCACCGCCACACAAACACGAGGCGATTCTAGGAAGCACCGCAACTGTTGGGGAGCAACCCAACCTGCACTCCACAGAAGTGCAGCGACAACGGCATTGCGCTAGCAGTGATGATTGGCTATTTTAACCGCGATCGCGCGCGAGTGGCGGAACTGGCAGACGCGCAGGACTTAGGATCCTGTGGGGAAACCCGTGGAGGTTCGACTCCTCTCTCGCGCACCATCCCCCAGAAAGAGCCGAGGCGCGGCGGCTGCATCCACAGCTTCCGCGCCTTTCTTTTCAGGCTCTTTAGTTGGCAGGGATTCAAGCCCTGCACAACCGCTCCAAAGCAATAGCCATGCCGTCAGGCGTATCTGAGCACCACCACCGTAACCCACCGAACACCGAACGTACTGGTGTTGTGCGAGGTAGGGCGCGACCGCCGGGCGCGCCGCGTTTTTCGGGGACGGGCAGCCCAGCGGTCTGCCCCTACCTACAGCTCTGCAAAACGCCCGAGGCTGGCTGTGATGGTAGTGTCAGATGCGCCCCATGCCGTCAGTTGATCTATTATTGTTTTTGACCGCAGCAGGTAATTGGTGCAGACTATACAATGTGTCATCCCGTGAGTGTTGTAGGAGCGTTGCATGAATGACCATGTCCGCCCGCGTGGTCTGGCTGAGACTTATGTCGGTTCGGTTATCCTGTTGGTACTGGTAATCGTCGCCGCCGGGGTCTTTGTCAAACAGTTCCATTACGACCGGGCCATGTTTCTGGCTGCGGCTCCGTCCGGGGCTGCGGGCAAGCCGTCCGCGCCATCGTCCTCAGCAGCCGATTCATTCGTTGACCTGCCCGGCGAGATGACGCCGTTGAGCGCTCCCGAAACGTTCAATCCCGACAATCTCTACGACAAGATCGACGGCAAGGCTGAGCTTTATCTCTCGGCCGGGGTTCTCGGCATGCGTTGCCAGCGATTTGCCCTGAAGAGCGATCCCAACACTTGGATGGAGTTCTTCGTGTACGACATGGACAACTTGCGGCAGTCGTTTGCCGTTTACAGCATGCAACGGCGGGCCGAGGCGCAGCCACTGGATCTGACGACGTACGCCTACAAGACAAAGAACGCCTTGTTCTTTTGCTGCGGGCGTTATTACATCGAAGCCGTCGCGGCGTCGCCCGCCGCGGAGATGATGGCCGCCATGTTGTCGGTGTCCCGATTGTTCGTCGCCAAGAATCCGCCGCAAGAAACCCGTTTGGCGGAGCCGGACCTGTTTCCGGCAGAGCATCTGGTGCCCAACAGTTACATGTTTCAGCCCGCTGACGCGTTCGGTTTCGACAAGTTCAAAAACGTTTTCAGTGCCAAATACACGGTGAACGGGGCGGAAGTGATGGTGTTTCTGACGATCCGCCCGACGGCGGAAGAAGCGGCGGCGTTGAGCGCCGCTTACCAGCAGTTCCTTCTGGCCAACGGCGGGCGAAAACTTCCGGGTACCGGCAAAGTGCCTGCCGCCAATTTGGCGGAGATACTCGGCAGTGTGGAGCTTGCCTTCAGCCACGGCAAAGTCGTCGGCGGCGTTCATGCGGCACCGAGTGCGGAGGCGGCGGAACAGGTGGCGGCGCTTCTCTACGATAAAATCTCCGAGGCGACGAAATGACCAATCCGGATAATGCCGAGGCGATCAGCCGCCGCGATTTCCTTGCCCGCGCGGCGAAGGCTGGTGCTGCCATCGCGGCCACGGGGGTTGTCGGCTATTGGCTGTACGACCGGACCGGTCCAAAGGCGGAGACCGTGACCGATCTCGTGTCACTGCCTGATTTTTCCCTGCCGCAGGTCGGGCCGAAGATGAGCATCATCACCGGCGCGGACCGGGTGAAAACGATCAACCGCGCTTTCGCGGCCTTGGGCGGCATCGAACAATTCATCAAGAAGGGCGATCGCGTGCTGTTGAAGGTCAACGCCGCGTTCGCCTCACCACCGGCGCTTTGCGCCACGGCTCATCCCCAGTTGGTCGGCGAGGCCATCCGGTTATGCTTCCAGGCTGGCGCGGCTTCGGTGACGGTGACCGACAACCCTATCAACGATCCGCAGAGTTGTTTCCGCCTGACCGGCATCGCCGAGGCGGCGCAAACCGCCGGCGCGCGGCTGGTGTTGCCGCAGGAGAATTACTTCAAGCCAACAACGGTTCGCGACGGAACGCTGATCAAGAACTGGCCGTTGTTTTATGAACCGTTCCGGAGCGTGAACAAACTCATCGGCATTGCGCCCGTCAAGGACCACCATCGCAGCGGCGCCTCGATGTCGATCAAAAACTGGTACGGGTTGATGGGCGGCCGGCGCAACATGTTTCACCAGGACATTCACAACATCATCAAGGAACTGGCGATGCTGGTCGGCCCGACCTTGGTGATTCTCGACGGCACGACGACGATGATGACCAACGGACCAACGGGCGGCTCGCTCGACGATCTCAAGCAGACCAACACGATGATTGTCAGCACCGATCAGGTGGCGGCCGACGCCTTCGGCGCGACGCTGCTCGGCAAGAGCGCCGCCAATCTGCCGTTCATCG
This sequence comes from Verrucomicrobiia bacterium, assembly GCA_049510215.1. Classification (GTDB taxonomy): domain Bacteria; phylum Verrucomicrobiota; class Verrucomicrobiia; order Palsa-1439; family Palsa-1439; genus JBEKZD01. The sequence continues at coordinate 13,122 of JBEKZD010000007.1, read as the reverse complement.
CCAAGGCTGCCGCGGCGGGGCGGGGCACAGCAGATTACGAATCATTGAAACCGGCACGGGATCATGTGGATTAACAACATTCTTGGGAAGTTCTGCGGCTGTCACCCTGAGCGTTCCGCCGAAGCCCTGAGCTGCGAAGGGGAAGGGTCTCGGAATCTTTGGTCGTCGATCACCACAACTTCAGAGGTTCTTCACTTCGTTCAGAATGACACCAACTTTGGCGGGGCCGACAGATGAACATCATCACCGTCCGACGCATCAGCCAGATCTTCTTCTTCGTCCTGTTCCTTTGGTTTTGCATCGTTTCTTCGTTTGGCGAGAAATGGTGGCAGTTGCGCGGCTGGCCGGTGAATTGGTTTCTCCAACTCGATCCGTTGATCGCGCTCGGCACCATCCTGACGACCCGAACGCTTTACGCCGGGCTGGCTTGGGCGCTGCTGACTGTGGTGCTGACGGTTCTGCTTGGCCGGTTCTTCTGCGGGTGGCTCTGTCCGTTTGGGACGATTCATCAGTTCTTCGGCTGGATCGGGCGTCGGAAGAAGAAGTTCGCCGAACGCATCGCGGCCAATCAGTACCGACCGGCGCAGGCCATCAAGTACTACCTGCTCATCGGTCTGCTCACGGCGGCGGCCGGCGGTGTGTTCGCCGACCTTTTCCGCGTGGCGCGGCGATGGCCCGCGATTCCGGGGCTGGCGCTTGCGGTCGGTCTGGCGGTGTTTTCTTTTCTCGCGATCCGTAAGATCGTGCCAGACCTGAAGAAGGCGGTCGGCGTTCTGGTGGCTCTGGTGGGAACCTGGCTGGCGGTGGGAATCTTTCTTCACACCGAGGCATTGTTCGGGGTCTCGCTGCAGACCGGATGGCTCGACCCGATTCCGCTGATTCATCGGTCAGTGAACCTTGTGTTGTTGCCCATCGTGGACACGGCGGTGGGGAGATTTTCCACCGGCCCGCGATTCTACGTCGGCGCCTGGACGATTGGCGCGATGTTTCTGGCTGCGGTGCTGTTAAACTTCGTGGTGCCGCGGTTTTATTGCCGGTTTATCTGTCCGCTGGGCGCGCTGTTCGGCGTGCTCAGTGGCCCGGCGCTGTGGCGGGTCGGCAAGCGGGAAGGCAAATGCACCAACTGCGAGCTTTGCGAGAACAACTGCGAAGGCGCCTGTGAACCATTCGAGAAAATTCGTTCAAGCGAATGTCTCCTGTGCATGAATTGTCTCGACGCCTGCAAGCAGACGCAGATGACCTACAGCACGGCGCGGTCGGCAGCGGGCGAAGTGCCGGGCCCGGACATTTCGCGGCGCGGGTTCATCTTCTCCGCGGTGGCGGGCGTGACGGCGGTGCCCATGTTGCGCTTGAGCGGGTTGCTCGGCACGAACTGGCAGCCGCGGGTGGTGCGCCCGCCGGGGGCGCTGGCCGAGGAGCAGTTCCTCGAACGTTGCCTCAAGTGCGACCAGTGCATGCGCGTCTGTCCGACCAACGTCATTCAGCCCGCGACAACGGAGGCCGGTTTGGAGGGCGTGTGGACACCCATGTTGAATTTCCGTGTTGGCACCAGCGGCTGCCAGCTCAATTGCGTCGCCTGCGGCAACATCTGCCCGACCGCAGCCATACGCCCGCTAACTTTGGACGAGAAACTCGGGCGCGGTCGCTTCGCCCAAGCCGGGCCGATTCGCCTGGGGACGGCGTTTGTGGATCGCAGCCGCTGCTTGCCGTGGGTGATGGACAAGCCGTGCATCGTCTGCCAGGAGAATTGTCCGGTCAGCCCGAAGGCGATTTATCTCCATGAGGAATTCAGCTCGGTGCGCGATGGCGTGGTGACGATTCGGAAGGCAACCGAGTCGAACGTCGAGTTGGACGGCGCCATGCTGAAGCCGGGCCGGTTTGCCACAGGTGATTACCACCTGCGGCTGACGGGTGGCACAGATCAGGAGAGTCGACTTATTGTTGACAATAAGGCCGATACGGTGACAATCGGTTCCGCCAAGCCGTGGGCGGCAGCGCCGGCGCCGGGCACGAGAGCCGAGATTCAGGTGCGGTTGCAGCGGCCCTACGTTGACCCGGAACTCTGCATCGGTTGCGGCGTTTGCGAACACGAGTGCCCCGTCAGTGGTCTGCGTGCCATTCGCGTCACGGCGGAGAACGAAACACGAAACCGAAAACATTCCCTGCTGTTGTGAGCGGGAGGAGCCAAGTACGGCAAGAAAGGGAGGACCAAATGAATGAACGGCAAGTGTCACGACGGGATTTTATGAAGACGGTTGGAGTCGTCGGCGTCGGTTCGCTGATGGGGAGGATGAGGGTTTTTGCGCAAGCCGCCTCGCCGCCGGCCACAGCAGCGAAACCGGGCCAAGCGAAGGTGCCGATGCGGACGTTCGGCAAAACGGGCGTAAAGGTTTCCTGTCTGACGTTGGGTGGCATCTTTGACATCGCATCGAACCAACTCCAGTTGAAGCAAGCCTTGGACTGGGGCGTGACATATTGGGACACGGCGGCCGGATACAACGGCGGCAAGAGCGAAACGGGCATCGGTATGTATTTCGAGAAGAATCCGGAGGTCAGAAAGTCGGTTTTTCTGGTCACGAAGGCCAGCGGCGCTCACAACGTGGACGACATGACCAAGTCGCTGAATCAGTCGTTCGAACGGATGAAGACCGATTACGTGGACGCCTTCTTCCTGCACGGAATCAGCAGCACTGACGCCCTGACGCCGGAGGTGAGAGCATGGGCGGAGAAGGCGAAGGCGGACAAGAAAATCCGCTTCTTCGGGTTCAGCACGCACAGTAACATGGAGCAGTGCCTGACCGAAGCGGCCAAACTCGGTTGGATTGAAGTGATCATGCTGACGTACAACTACCGCGTCATGAACACCGATGCGATGAAGGCCGCCGTGGATGCCGCCACGAAGGCCGGCATCGGTTTGACCGCCATGAAGACGCAAGCCAAGCGGCAACAAGGTGAGCCGACCGAGGCTGAGACGAAGCTGCTGACGCATTTTGTCGAACGCGGGTTCGCGCGGGAACAGGCTTGCGTCAAAGCGGTATGGGAAGATCAACGGATCGGCTCTCTCTGCTCGCAAATGCCGAATCTGACAATCCTGTCGTCCAATGTCGCCGCCGCTCTGGACAAAACCAGCCTGACTGCCGCCGACAAGGCGGCGCTGGAGCAACATGCCCGGGCCACCTGCTCGTCCTATTGCGCCGGATGCACGAGCCTATGCGAGGCTGCCCTTGCCGGGCGGGCGCCGGTGGGCGATGTCATGCGCAGCCTGATGTACTATCACGGCTACGGCGACCGCGATCTGGCTCGTTCCGTGTTTGCAGGTCTGCCGGAAGCGACGCGGCAGCGGCTGGGGACGTTGGACTACTCGGCGGCCGAGCAGGTTTGTCCGCGTCGTCTGCCCATTGCGGCCTTGATGAAGGAAGCCACCGAACTGCTGGCGTAAATCGTAGTCGCTGGTTGCGAACGGCATGTTTTTGGGTCTTGCAGTTGTGGCGGGATGTGGTATTTTCAACCCGTCGTCAACGGAAGTTTACGCCGTGGTACGGGGTGAACGGCGTTACACGGTGCGAGCGTAGCTCAGTCTGGTAGAGCGTCACGTTGCCAACGTGAATGTCGAGGGTTCAAATCCCTTCGCTCGCTCCATTCTCTTGATGTCAATCGTTCTGCTTCAAACAAGGCTTGGATCATATCACACCGTGTTTGTAGCGCAGTTCGTTCGCTGACGACGGGCAAGCATCTCGATTGAATGCGTAGCCATTCCAAGGCCGATCTTTCGCGGCTTCCTTAACTCTCGAGTTCGCCTGTATCAAGACGGGCGGGGCGTCAGCGCCGAAGAATTCGCGGGGTACCGCCTCGCAGATTCAGCAAGTCTATCTCGGCGCGCTTGCTTTGGCATGCCTTCAGTTTTTTCTCCGTCCACTACCTGACCTCGAACACTTCATACTCCAAGGGAGTCCCCTCTTCGAAAGTGGCAAGGAGTTTCGCTCCGGAAGGAACGGGTATGTGGTTCTGCATGCCCGCCGATGGGGACAGGTCCGAGCGACGAGAGGTGTAGTTGGCTCGAAGCAACAGGCCCGGCTTCTGAATGCGTCCCAAGTAGGGTTGGACAACGCTATTGGAAAGTCCATCGCGCTGATAGGAACGCGGGTCGATCTTGCCATAGAAGAGGAGATGGGCATAGATGAGCGGCTTGAAATCGGTGTGGATGTAGATACCGTAAGGCACGCCGACAGAATCATCGACGTAAAAAGTCTGATTGCTGTTGATTCGTTGGAAGGAATACTTCAGTCCCTCTGTGAGACCCGCCATAAATGCATGGCGGCAAAGCTTTTGATAAGGCCCGAAATAGTCGGCAAGGTAGGCCAAGCTTTCCAGCGCTCCCACCGCGCAGGCCACGACGAGCAGCTTTCGCCCGACGCGCCTCTGTTGCCACAGCCAGTGGGCTCCCACCATCGCCAGCAGCAGCCAGGCGATCACCCCATTGACGCATCGCATGCTATGCATTCGATCCACAGTCAGCACCGCTGCCGCCGGGTAGGCGAGCAAGCCGAGCACCAAAAAACGATAGTACGGTTGCGTCCTGAAGAACCGTGCAACGCAATACAATCCCGCCAGAATCAACGGAATGGTGAACCAGAACAATTCGCCGCAAGAACCTGTGTGGTGCCGCAATTCATGGTCGCCGGTGAAGAATAGGAAACGCGGACTGAAGTAGTCCATGTATCTTGTTGTGATCTCGGCTAGAGCCACCGTCCAAGAGGGGTGATCTGCAAACAGACTCACCTGTTGGAACCGGTCGGCGAAAACTTGCGGTGCGCGTACCACACTCACGATCATCGGGAGCAACGCGGTGATGTAGACGGTCAAGAGAACTGCCGTCACTTTCCATCGGGATCGCAGCATTCGGTTAAACGCAACGGCAAAACAGACCAACAGTAGTGGAGACATCAACCGTCCAGCATTGTAAGCGTACATCGCCAGGGCGAATGCCGCTCCGGCGGCAACAGCGCAATGAAAGGAACGTTTCCTAACCGCGCGCAAAGAGAACAACCAGCCGGCGGCCATTCCGAACAGCATGGGGCTTTGCCCTGGACCGACGGTCCGACTGATCGCAAAGCCCCACGGAGTCAACGCGAACAGCAGCCCGCCGAATAGTGAGAGCCATTTGTTGCGGCAGTATTCCCGTACGAGAAGACCAAACGCGACACTGGCGAGGATGTAGAAAAGGGCGCTAGGTAGCCGTGCGACCCATTCGTGGAGGCCGAACAATTCTACCAGCGGAACCGAACTGTAACTCATGACGGGATCTTGGTAACTGACCGAGCGAAAGTATAACGGGTACTTGTTTCCGTATTCGTCAGCACCTGTTTGGGCGATGCAGTAGGCGTTGTAGGCGATGGACGCCTCGTCCGTGTAGAACCCCTTGGGGGCACTGCCCAGCTTCCAGAAATGCAGGACGGAGACTGCGAGGATCAGCGTCAGGGCGACCGACCAATAAACAAAAGTCCCGCGCCATTTGATTGAACGCCGCGCGGAATCGGGCGGATGTGTAGCGGGCTGTCCGTTCATGAGTTGGCCGGCTTGCGGACCTGTGATTCATTAGAATTCGATTGTCCAGCGGCCGCAGAGGTATTCGCTAGGTTCAAGGCCAACTCGCGCACCTTGCGCAAGTCCAATTTGCCGGAGCCGAGATGCGGCAGGGCATCGACGTGGAAAAATTGATCGGGACGCGGTTTCCACAGGTTCGGTAAATCGGTCTGCGCGAGCTTGTCGAGGCATTCCTTCAATTTGCTGTCCGGCATGGTGTGGAGCACGACGAGACGCTCGCCTTTCTTTTCGTCGGGCGCGCCGGTGACGGCGAAACATTGTTCGGTCGCGCCCGCAAGCTCGTGCAGTTTCTCCTCGACCTTGATGTGCGGCACCATTTCGCCGCCGATCTTGCTGAATCGCGTCAGACGGTCGGTGATGGCGAGGAATCCGTCCTCTTCCATTGCCGCGATGTCGCCTGTGATATACCAGCCGTCACGCAGAACTTCGGCCGTCTTCTCGGGTTGGCCGAGATATCCTTTCATGATGTTTGGTCCACGCACCAAGAGCAGACCAGGTTGGCCGACGGGCAGCGGTTGCATCGTTTCGGGATCGACGACGCGGACGCTGACGCCGGGCAACGGGTGGCCGATCTTGCCGCGCTTGGCTCCAACCTGACGGAAACCTGCCGCACGGAAGTCGTGCGTGTTGACGGCCACGACAGGCGAGCACTCGGTCGCGCCGTAGCCTTCCAGCGGACGGATGCCAAACTTGTCTTCAAACGCTTGCGCCACTCGTTCGGGCAGTTTCTCGGCGCCGGTCATGACGAATTGCAGGCTGCCGAAGTCCTCGGGTTCGCAACCGCGGATGTACATTTGCAGGAAGGTCGGCGTCGCCAGCAGGAACGTCACGCGATATTCTCTGACCAACTCGCCAATCGCCTTCGCGTCGAGCGGGCTGACGTGGTAAACAGCGCCGATGCCGAGCGCTGCCGGCAGCATGAGCGTCGCGGTAAACCCAAACGAATGGAAGAACGGCAGGATGCCGAGAATGCGGTCGCCTTTACGAAACGCAAAGGTCTGTCCCATCTGCTCGACGTTTGAGCCGATGTTGAAATGCGTCAGCATCACGCCCTTCGGGTCACCCGTGCTGCCGCTGGAAAAAATCACCGTGGCCAAATTATCCAAGGATGAAGGATGATGGATGAGGGATGAATTCGCGGCGGGGACGCCGCTCCCACGAGAACCTAAAACCGATTCGAGCAACGCAACCGGCAGCGTCCACGTCATCATCAGCGCCATAAGCTTTTCGCCCATGCGCGGTTTGGCAATGAGGTCTTCGAGATAGATCGCGTTCGTAGGAACTGTGACCTTCACTTTTTCGAGAAATGCTTTTGATGTGACGACTGTCTTCAAATTGCATTGCCGAGCGCAGGAGGCAATCGTCTCATCATTGGCGGTGTAGTTGAGGTTGACTGGGACCTTGCCCATCAACAGCGCTGCGTAGTTGACAAGCGCGCCCGGCACGGACGGCGGCAGGAGAATGCCGACCATGTCTTGTCCCTGCCACGCGAGTTTGAGTCGGTGTGCGAGGAAAATCGTGCGCGTCAGTGCCGCGCCGAAGCACAGGCTGGGCGTGCGTGCGCCTTCGCGCGCCGTAGCGCTTCGGCGCACAGGCGCGTCGGCCATGAAAAAGCGCCACGGGTGATGCCGCGCTTTGCGGACGAAAGCGCGATGCAAAAGCAGCATATTCCTCTTCCGATGCTGCCACGCCTCGGTGTTGAGTTCCTGCACGGCTTGGCGCACTTCGAACGGCGTTGCGGTCGGCGGCATCGGTTTGCCGTACGAAACGGCGACGGGATAAGGGAAGTAACGCGGTATTTTCCATAGGAACCGACCTCTATCGTAACTGAAGATGCTGCCCCAAACGTTGTCGAGGCAGACGGGGATGATCGGTGCGTCCACGTCTTTCATGACGCGCTCGAAGCCGCGCCGGAACGGGAGCAGTTGGCCGATGCGCGTGATCTGGCCTTCGGCGAAGATGACAACGACCTCGCCGTTCTTGATTGCCTCACTGGCTTCGCGGAGCGATTTGATCATCTCGCGTGGCCGAAGCTGCGATGAAATCGGAATTGCGCGCATGATCTTCGCGAACGGTTTCACCACGGGATGATCATAGATGTCCTTGAACATGATCGGGCGTAGCGGTCGGTCGGTGGACGCCAGCAGCAGCAACGCGTCAACGAACGAGACGTGATTGCAGACGAACAACGCGCCGCCTTTCTCGGGGATATTGTCACGGCCTTCGACGCGAATCCGGTAGATCGAGTGCGTAAACATCCACAGCAGCAGCCGCAGCAACGAGTCGGGCAACAACACCACCACATACACAGTAGCTGCAAGGCTCATCGCGCCCAGTGCAAGGAACAGTCCCAGGGGGTTCATATGGAGCTGCAGAGCCAGCAGGTAGTGCGCGCCCGACGCCAGCAGGATACCGGCGAATGACAGCAGATTACTTGCGGCCAGGACCGCGCCCTTGCGGGCACGTTCGGGTCGGTGCTGCATGATGGCGGAGACCGGGACAATGTAAAATCCACCGAAGAATCCGAGCAGGGCGAGATTCACGGCTGCGCTCACAAACGTTACCCTCGGCCAGGCAAGTAGCGCTCCGCACACAGTCAGCCCGATGGATCCCAGCGGCACCAAGCCGTACTCAATTTTGCCGCCCGACAGGTAACCGGCGGCAAAACTGCCCACACCGACACCGACGGCCATCACGCCCAGCAGATAGCTGGTGTGCCGTTCATCGAGTCCGAGCGTGCCCATGCCGTAGAACATGATGTTCAACGAGACCAGGGCCGCCAGAAACGAGAAGAACGTGTTCCCAAGCACGGCCAGCCACAGCACGCGGTCACAACGGATGCGTTGGATCTCCGCCCACAACTCCACGACGAAGTTGGCGCGGAATCGTTTGGCCGGGTCGGCCGCCGGCACGCGACTGATCCCCAGGCTGACCGCCAAGCCGAACGCCGCCAGTCCGAGCAGGATCAAACCAGACCATCCCTGCTCACCGTGAAATGACGACGCGAGAAATCCCCCCACGACCATTCCGACAATGATGGCGATCCATGTCCCGAGTTCGAGGACGCCGTTCCCCCACGATAACAGTTTCTCCGACAACAGTTCGGGCAGCAGCCCGTACTTCGAGGGGCCAAAAAATGCGCTGTGCACGCCCATCAGGAACACACACACCAACGCCAGTGTCAGGTGCCCGCTGGCCAGTCCTGCGGTGGCCAGCAGCATCACGCCGATTTCGAACCCCTTTACACTGATCGTCACGGCGCGTTTGCTGTAATGGTCGGCCAGATAACCGCCCGCCATCGAGAACAGAATGAACGGCATCGAGAACATCGCGGTGATCAGTTCGCTGACCTTGTACTTTTCAGCCTGAGTGGCCCCGGCGCCGATGGCCAGAAACGTGACCAGCGTCTTCAGCGCGTTGTCGCTGAACGCGCCCTGGAACTGCGTGACGATCAAACTCCAGAAGCCGCGCCGCCAAGGTTGTTCATAGGAGCGGCATTCCTGCCGCGATTCCCGTCGTTCAGGAGTGCTCGTGGTCACGAGACGCAGAGTTTATCGGCCAGCGCCCCGCGATTCAAGCCGCCAGCAACCAGCTATTAGCCTCGCCTCACGTGCTTCTTTTTCCCACTGAAGGATCGTGTCTGGATTTATGGCGCTGCCGTAACGGGCAGGTCGTAGCGGATGCTCAAATTACCCAAAGGCACAAGCACTGTGTTCGTGGTTCCTTCCCCCACGAAATCAATGACGCCGACCATGTGAGCGAGACCAGTCCGAACGCGAAATGTCACATTAGTGTCTTTGTCCTCGTTGCTGGGAATCTCCTTGTCCGCGAAAACCTTGTCATTCGTATCGGTATCGAGTGCCACGGCCACTGGCATGGGACAACCGGTGGCAGGATCGATTTGGATGCGACCAGCAACCGTCAGGAAACCGCCGAGTAAAGCATTGGTCGTGCTCCCGACTTCCTGAATCTGAAACCGCGACACAAACCGAGCGACTTCGTTCGTCTGGCCCGGGACAATCCTGACGCCATTGGTCCTAACATTATAGGCGAAGTCAACACTTGTGCTATTGGCGATCGTACCAACGATGTTGGATGTGGTTCTGTCGTATGCAACGAGGCTTGCCGCGCTGAGGTCACACTGGAACGTTAGGGCGAGCACCTGATTGGGCACATTCGTATCGGCGACATCGCGGCCCATCGCCAGGTTGACCAGGTTATGGCCCCCGATCGGAATGTAATCAATTGTTGGCAATTGACTGTACGGCCTTTGTGCCACAGCCGTGAAGTACGCGAGCGTGCGGAACGTCTTGCTGCCCGACGCGACCGCCAACGCCGAGATAGCCACCGCCGTGAGGCCGGCACCACCAAGCACAATCCACTTTTTCCTTATCATTGTCTGTCCCTCACTTGTTGCTCGGCAATCCTTTGGTTCGGGCCGGGATGGCTGCCGAGGTTACATCTCTATCAACTTCCCAGTCCCATCCTGACTCGCCGGAAGATGCTCCGACAGGTTCCATAAACCCAAGACCCGGTTGATGGTTACGAGGTCATGGTTCGATCAGCGTTCCCAATTTCTCGCCGTGGGTCGCCATCGACGTTATGGGAACATTCACGGTAAAGTTCGAGATGACGTAGTACGTATTCGTGACCACATTGGTCACCGTCAAGTCCACGACGTTGGTGACGATGTTATTGGTGAAGAAGAATGAGGTGCCCAGCGCCCCAATGATTTGCCCGCTGAATTTCGTCATGCATCCATTGGAAGCGGTCGCCGTGAGATTGCCGTTGACGAAGAAAGAGCCGCCCGCAAGCCCATTGCTCGCGCTTTCCGTAAATACAAACGTCAAGTCCGAGATGACATTGCGTGTGAGGGTGTTCCTGCGCAACCCTTCGATTGCCGAGAGGGTTTGCATGTATCCTATCGTCATAAGGTTGCTCGATGTGCCCGTGTCGTAAATGATGATGCGCATGTCGTTGCTCGGACATTCGTTGACGATCGCCAACCGTTCGTTCGGCGGAACCGGCGTGCCGAGCGGGGACCCAAGACCGAGGTTGATCAAATCAACATCCCGAATCTGCACTGAGTGAATCACCGGGTTGGTTGCGAACCCTCCATACGAGATCACGCCTTGAATAAACGTGTGCAGTTGAAACACATCGCTCGTCCCGCCCCCGGACTCAACGGCCACCACCAACCCGACGCCCAACACCACGACTACCATTCGCAACCATAATTTCATGAGCATGTCTCCAATTTCGTATGCGCTTCTGATTAACGCCGCGCTGGGACGAGCGGCGGCGGCTGCTGGATCGTGTGCAGTTCATTGGTCCGGCCCAAAACGGCGCTCAAAACGTCGTGCGCGACTTCAATCGGCATCTGCAACGCATCCACCTCAGTCCTAAGCCGTTTCGGATAATGGGCCAACACAGGCGCCGTCTCTGCATCATACACCTCGAAACGGCGGCGGATGGTCGCCTCGTTGGCGTCATCGGCGCGGCCCTCTTTCAGCGCGCGGTCCTTCATGCGCTGGATGATGGATTCAATCCCGTGCTCGCAACGGAGAACAACGATCTTGCTGACGATGACGTACTGTTCCAAGGCTTTCGCCTGATTGACGTTGCGGGGAATGCCATCGAGCACGAGCAGGTCGTCAGCAGGCTCGTACTTGCCACCGGCGACGAGTTTGTCCATGTGCTGTTTCCATAGTTTCACGACAAACTCGTCAGGCACCAATAGCCCCTTGGTCGAGTATTCGCCAAAGATCCTTCCCAGTTCGCTGTTCTTGTCCAAAGCTCGGAAAATATCACCCATCGCCACATGCAGAACGCCCGGCAGCGTGCCCAGCATTTTTCCTTGTGTGCCTTTACCCGTGCCGGGCGCGCCGAGCAACAGCATCGCGTTGAATTTCGCAGCCACTTGTCTCATTTTCCCTTTCATTCAGTCCAGCAGTTGATACCAGTTGTTCCGACGATGCGCCTCATACCCCAACTCGGTGATCAGCCGTTTCATCGTCTCTTCATCAATGCGGAATGTGGCGCCAGCCAGCGACACCACATTTTCCTCCATCATCACGCTGCCAAAATCGTTCGCGCCGCACGTCAACCCGATCTGCCCGATCTGCGGTCCTTGCGTCACCCAACTTGACTGCACATTGTCGAAATTATCCAGAAAAATCCGCGCCAGCGCCTGCATGCGCAGATACTCGTGCGCCCCTGCCGTCGGCGCCCGCAACCGCGTGTGCTCCGCCTGAAACGTCCAGCAGATGAACGCCGTGAATCCGTGTGTTCGATCCTGCAGTTCGCGCAGACGCCGGAAATGCTCGACGCGCTCTTCGACGGTTTCCACGTGGCCGAACATCATCGTCGCCGACGAGTTCAATCCCATCCCATGCGCAATCTCCATCACCCGCAGCCACTCGTCGCTGTTGCATTTCAGCGGCGCGATCCGATTGCGTACCCGATCCACCAGAATCTCTCCGCCGCCGCCCGGAATCGAGCCAAGCCCCGCCTCCTTGAACCGCCGGATCACTTCTTCCAGAGGCATCTTGAAGACTTCTGCGAAATGGTTGAATTCCGGCGGCGAAAAACCGTGGATGTTCACTTGCGGAAAATTCCGCCGGATGTGCTGCAGCAGGTCCAGGTAATAATCAATGTCGAGCTTCGGATGATGCCCGCCTTGCATCAGGACTTGCACCCCGCCGATAGCCACCAACTCTTTGATCTTCTCGCCGACCTGTTCGGGCGTCAGCACGTAGGCATCAGCATCATTCTCGTTGCGCATGAACGCGCAGAAGGTGCAGTAGACGTTGCAGATGTTGGTGTAATTGATGTTGCGGTCGATGATGTACGTGACGACACGGTTCGGATGCTTCCGCTGCCGCACGGCGTCAGCCAGTGCGCCCAACTCGGGCAGAGTCAACGCACGATACAACCGCAGCGCTTCTTCGGGTGCGATCCGCTCGCCACCCAGCACCTTGTCCTGAATCAACCCAAGCCTTGGTGGCACAGGCGTCCCTGCCTGTGTCTCAGTTTGCTCAACTGACGTATCGCAAATCATGCGCTTCCTCTATCAACCCCATCTCCTTCAGATACTGCTGAAACCGCCGAATCGCCTGCTTCTCCGCGTCGCCCAACTCGTACACCACGTTCCGCGTCAAATACTCGCGCCGAAACTCGGGCGTGGCTTCTGTCGAATCTTGCACAATCTCCTCGATGTGCGCAAGCCCATCAGCCTTCGCCTTCAGGAGAAGTCGCGGGAGCGGCGTCCCGGCCGCGATGCCATGCTGCACCGCCCACGCCGCGAACACGAATGGAAGTCCCGTCATTTCCGTCCACGCTTCGCCCAAATCCAGCAAACAGTCGTCTCCATTGCGGTGCAGATACCAAATAGCGCCATCGCCAAAAAGCATCATGGCCTCGTGGTCGCTCAACTTCGGCGCGCCCGTCAACGGGTAAAACTCCGGCTCGACATGGTACCCGTATTTCAAAATTACTCGCACCAGCCAGGCCGACGTC
>JBEKZD010000006.1:0-91297 GCA_049510215.1 Verrucomicrobiia bacterium | reverse complement strand
TTGCACACCACCAGCAGCGGAACCGGCAATGGGACGGTCAGTTACACCTTTGACGCCAATCCGGCCGGGACTGCCCGCAGCGGGACGATCACGGTGGGCGGGCAGACGTTCACGGTGAGCCAACCGGCGGGGACCTGCACCTATGCGTTGTCGGCGGCCAGCACCAACGTGGCCGCGAGCGCCGGCAGCGGCAGTGTGGATGTGACGGCGGGAGACGGTTGCAGTTGGACGGCGGTAAGCAGCACCAACTGGTTGCACACCACCAGCAGCGGAACCGGCACCGGGACGGTGAGTTACACCGTGGATGCCAACAGCGGCACCTGTATTGCGCGGAGCGGGACGATCACGGTGGGCGGGCAGACATTCACAGTGAATCAGGCAGCGGGCAGCTTCGCGCTGTCGGCAGCCAGCACCAACGTGGCAGCCAGCGCCGGCAGCGGCAGTGTGGGTTTGACGGCAAGTAACGGTTGCCCGTGGACGGCGGTCAGCAGCACCAACTGGCTTCACACCAGCAGCAGCGGAACCGGCAACGGGACGGTGAGTTACACCGTGGATGCCAACACCGGCAACTGTATTGCGCGGAGCGGGACGATCACGGTGGGCGGGCAGACATTCACAGTGAATCAGGCAGCGGGCAGCGGCACCTATGCGTTGTCGGCGGCCAGCACCAACGTGGCCGCGAGCGCCGGCAGCGGCAGTGTGGGTTTGACGGCGGGAGACGGTTGCAGTTGGACGGCAGTCAGCAGCAACAGCTGGCTTCACACCACCAGCAGCGGAACCGGCAATGGGACGGTCAGTTACACCTTTGACGCCAACACCGGCACCAACAGCAGTCCGCGCACAGGGACAATGACGATTGCCGGTCAGACGTTCACGGTGACACAGGCGGGTAACCCAGTCACGCTTGCGTCGCTGCTGGGCACGTATAACGGTCTGGCGATTCAAACCAATGCGCCGTCGCATGGCAGCTCCGGGTCAATCAACCTTGTGCTCAGCAAGACGGGGTCGTTTGCTGCCAATCTGACCATGGGCGGCGTGAAATCGGCGTTCAAGGGGCAGTTTGATACTTCGGGCAACGCGACGAACACGGTCACCCGCAAACGCTTGAACCCGCTACAGGTCATCCTGCATTTGGATGTCGTGAGTAATACTGATACTGATGGGATCACAGGAACGGTGTCGGAGGACGGTACGTTCACTTCCGAGCTGTTGGCTGACCGGGCGGTATTCAATAGAACCAATTCATGTCCGTGGGCGGGAACTTACACCGTTGTATTAGTGCCGCCCGATGGGAGCGATCCTGATATTCCGCAGGGATATGGGTATGGGACGTTGAAAGTCACAACAATGGGCGGTGGGAAACTGACCGGTGTGCTCGGTGATGGGACAAAGATCAGTGTCACCGTTCCCTTGTCCAAGTATGGCACGTGGCCGCTGTATAATGTGCTCTACAGGAACCAAGGTTCGTGCATTGGCTGGGTGACGTTTGCCACCAATAACACGCTTGACGCGACGGTGGATTGGTTCAGACCGCCCATGTCGACTTCTCACTACTATCCTGCTGGGTTCACGACCAATGTTACGTTGATCGGCGACAAATACGTGTCGCCGTCAGCGGGCGGCCCGAGTGCCGCAGGCGATCGACAGATCGCTTTGGGCGGCGGCAATCTGGTAAGCAGTATCGTTAAGACCGGGAGTGTTGACGCCGCGGGCAATGTTACCGTGTCGCCCCCGAACAGCGAGAACCTGCAGATAAAACTCCAAACGGCAACGGGCCAATTCAGTGGCAGCTTCACGCATCCGTTACTCAACAAGAGAATCACCTTCAAGGGACTGGTCTTGCAGATTGAGACGAACGGGGCCGGCTACTTCTTGGGGACAAACGAGAGCGGCTACGTGACGATCGAGCCGGTGCCGTGAGGGGCGCACACCTGCGCTGGTACATAAGTTAGGCTTCCAAGCCTGACGCTTGTAGAACGGGCATGGCGCCGTCGCGATAGGGGCTTTGGCGCGGCGGCGACCTGCCTGTTCATTGGTTGATCGTGGCAGACGGGCTGGAAGCCCGTTCTACAGGACAGGCAGGATGCGTATCCCACGGGGTTGCGAGACACGTTCTTGATGGGCGCGGGAAGCCGCGCCCCTACTTTTTTGTTGCTTGGCTTGCAAGCGACCACTTCCTTCTTTATGCTCGGGGCACAGTGACGTCGGCCTTTTCAAGATTTGGCTCGTTTGTGCTCGATGAACTCGCCCAGCTCGGAGCGATGTTGATGTTGTTTGGAGACATTCTGAAAACGATTTTCACGCGGCGGCCACGCTGGCGCGAGACGATCGAGCAGACCTACAAGATCGGCTGGCAATCACAGGCTGTCGTGCTGATCACGGGGGCATTCACGGGGATGGTGTTCGCCGTGCAGACGCTTCTCCAGTTTCACAAGGTGAAGATGGACACGGCGGTGGGGCCGGTGGTCAGCATTGCGATGGTGCGGGAATTGGCGCCGGTGTTGACGGCGTTGATGGTGGCGGGACGCGTCGGCGCGGCCATCGCGGCGGAACTGGGCACGATGAAGGTGACCGAGCAGTTGGACGCATTGCGCGCGATGGGCACGGCGCCCGTGGATTATCTGGCGGTGCCGCGGTTTGTGGCGCTGGTGGTGGCGCTGCCGCTGTTAACGGCGGAAGCGATGGCGTTCGGCATTTACTGCGGCTATCTGGTGGCGGTCCATCTGAAGGGCGTGGACGGGGCGTATTTTGTCAGCAACATGTTCAAGTTCACCGGGGCACAGGATGTGATCTGCGGGCTGGTGAAATCGTGTTGCTTCGGCATGTTTATCGCGTCGATCTCCTGTTACAAGGGCTTCAACGCCGGTGAAGGCGCGGAAGGCGTCGGCCGGGCCACCACCCAGGCGGTGGTCGTCTCATCGCTGACGGTATTGGTCTCGAATTATTTCATCGCCGAGTTGTTCAACGCGATTATTCCGGCGTGAATCCGGAGAGCAGAGCGGCATGATCCAAATTCACGGACTTCGCAAGAGTTTCGACAGCCTCGAAGTGTTGCGCGGGGTGGACCTGGATATCCCCGACCGCGAGACGGTGGTCGTCATCGGCCGCAGCGGTTGCGGCAAGAGCGTGTTGCTGAAACATCTGTGCGGGTTGCTCAAACCGGACGCGGGAAGCGTGCTGGTGGACGGCGTGGACATCGTGCCTATGCCCGAAGACGCCCTGGCGCCGGTGCGCAGAGAATTCGGATTCCTGTTTCAGGGCGCGGCATTGTTTGATTCGATGACGTTGTTTGATAACGTCGCGTTTCCGTTGCGGGAAGAACGCAAACTGAGCGAGGACGAAGTCACCAAGCGCGTGGAGGAGGTGCTGGGCGTGGTGGATTTGCTGAAAGCGAAAGACAAGAAACCGGCCGAACTGAGCGGCGGGATGCGCAAACGGGCCGGCTTGGCGCGGGCCTTCGTGATGTTGCCGAAATATCTTTTGTACGACGAGCCGACAACCGGTCTCGATCCCGTCCGTGCCGACGCGATCAACAATCTGATCCTGCGGTTGCGCGACCGTTACCAGGTGACCAGCGTGGCCGTGACCCACGAGATGGCCAGCGCCTACAAAATTGCCGACCGCATCGCGATGTTGCACGATGGCCGCATCCACGCGGCCGGCACGCCGCAGGAAATCCAGGCAAATCCGGACCCAATCGTTCAACAATTCATCCGGGGCATCGCGGACCCGATTCAGGAGGTGCAGCGTGGCACAGCAGCGGTTCACTGAGGTCAAGGTGGGAGTGTTTGTCTTGGTTTGCCTGGCCGTGGCAATCGGGCTGATCATGCAGTTTGGCAAATTGACGCAATTCGGAAAGGGCGCGTACGAGATTACCGTCGTGTTCCCGAACGCCAGCGGCATCATTAAAGACTCCAACGTCCTGTACGCCGGCATCGTTGTCGGCAAAGTGCGGGAGATCGAACTCGACCAAACGGGCGCGCTGCGCGTGAAAGTGAAGCTCGCCATCACGCAAGGCGTCAAGATCCGCCGGGACGCCCAATTCATCATCAACCAGTCCGGCTTGCTCGGCGACCGGTTCGTGGACATTACCCCGCAGAGCACGACGGCCGAGTTCATCTCGCCAGGAGCCGAGGTCAACGGCACCACGACCGTGGATCTTAACGAAGCGGCGCGCCGGGCCGTGGACGTGCTGCGAGAAGCTGCGGGGACGATCCAGACGATCAACCAGGCCGTCAAACGCATTGACGAAACGGTGCTCAGCACGCAGAGTCTCGCTCACGTGACCACCACGTTGGCCAACGTGGACGCGACGACCAGCAACACCGTCGCGCTGACTGCCAGCCTGGGCAGCATCGTCGAAGCCAATCGGGGCAAACTGGATATGACGTTGACCGACTTATCGAAAGCCTCCAAAGATTTCAGCGATGCCTCGCGGCAGGTGGAAGAAGTGATCCAGCGCGTGAACGCTTTGGTTGTGACCAACGCGCCCGACGTGCAAGCCATTCTCACCAACCTCACGGCCAGCGCCGAGCGATTGAACACGATTCTCACGCGCCTCGAAAAAGGCGAGGGCACAGCCGGCAAACTGTTGGTGGACCCGAAATTGCACGATGACCTGCTGCAACTGATCGAAAGGATCAACCGTTACGGCTTCTTCTACAACACCTGGATCGGGCCGAAACTGGATCGCGGGCCGCAAACTGAGCGGAAACCCAAGCCGCCAGTGGAGCAGGGGAATCCGCCCACCACGAACTTCGTCCCATAGTTTCTGGCCTCGAAGCTGCTTACGTTCGTCGGCAGGACGACCGTTATGACGCTGCTGACATTGAGAGTGTTTTTCCTGCTCCTATGCGTGCTGGGGAGTTGGTCCATTGGTCAACTGCAAGAGCAGTGGTCGTCTCATCCTGTGGTGGCGGTGCTGATCGGGCTGGCCGGTGGTTCGGCCGTCATCGGTGTAGACAGGCTGCTCAAGGGTTTTTCGTTGCGAGGACTTTCGGCGGCAAGCTTTGGTTTGTTTATCGGCTTCGTTATCAGCTTTTTCATCGGTAACTCGGTGCTGTTCAGTTTCATCGACCCGGAAAGCAAGCTCGTCGCTCAGATCGTCATGTACATCGTCTTATCCTATCTCGGCATGGTGATCGCATTGCGGGGCAGCGATGAGTTCAATCTGGTGATTCCGTACATCAGGTTCCGCCGCGAAGACAAACCCGAGCGGCCTGTGCTGTTGGACACGAACATCATCATCGATGGCCGCATCCTGGAAGTCTGCGCCACGGGTTTTCTCGACGCGGTGTTCGTGGTGCCGCGTTTCGTGTTGAAGGAACTGCATTACATTGCGGACGCCTCCGACCAAGCCCGGAGCGCCCGCGGGCGGCGCGGCCTCGACGTTTTGAAGTCGTTGCAGAACAATCCGCATGTCGAAGTCAAAATCCACGAGGAAGACGTGCCGGCCTTGGGCGAGGTGGACGACAAACTCGTTTATCTGGCCAAAGCTCTTCGCGCGGAGATTCTGACCAATGACTACAACCTCAATCGCATCGCCGAGTTGCAGCGCGTGAAGGTGCTCAACCTTCACGAACTCGCCAAGGCATTGCGTCCCGTCGTGCTTCCCGGCGAAAGACTGGTAGTCAAGCTTGTGAAGGAAGGCCGCGAGGCTGATCAAGCTGTCGCATATCTCGATGACGGCACGATGATCGTTGTGAACCGCGGTCGTCGGCTCGTCGGCCAGGAACTGGAGGTTGTGATCGACAGCGTGTTGCAGACCTCCGCCGGCCGCATGGCCTTTGCCGAAGTGGCCCACACTGCGCCAACTTCCATGCTTCGACCAACCCCCGAACTTGCGCCGCTCAACTGACTTCTGTTACTCTGCAGCGCATGGTGACCGCCATCGTTTTGGCCGCAGGCCGCTCGACGCGCATGGGCGGCGGCAACAAACAGTTCATCGAACTGCTCGGTAAGCCGCTCTTGTGTTACTCGCTTTCCGCGTTTGAGCAGTGTGTTGCCGTCGACTCGATCGTGCTCGTGCGACGTCCCGATTGCGCAGCACAAGCCGAGCAACTCGTTCGTGATTTCGGTTTCAAGAAAGTCGTTGCATACGCCAATGGCGGAGTGGAACGGCAAAACTCTGTTTGGAATGGGCTCGACAGATGCGAAGGCGGGACCGAGATCATTGCGGTCCACGACGGGGCGCGCTTGCTGGTGACGCCCGAGTTGATCGAGGCAACGATTCGTAGTGCCCGCACGCACGGCACGGGCATCGCCGCGACCAAGGTGGTGGACACGATCAAGGAAGCCGACGAGAACCGCATGATCGTGCGCACGGTCGACCGCGCGAAACTCTGGGCCGTGCAGACGCCGCAGACTGTTCGGTTCAAGCTGTTGCGGGAGGCTTACGCATTGGTTTTGAAAAAGAACTTGATCGTAACCGACGAGGCCGCCGCAGTGGAGTTGCTCGGTCATCCCGTCCGTTTGGTGGAGACGCCGTTTCTGAATCTCAAGATCACCGCGCCTGCCGACCTAACCGTTGCTGAGGCGTTGCTTCGTCAGCGGCAGTGATGGTATCCTATCGCGCCTATGAACCGTGTCGGAATCGGAATCGACGTGCATCGTTTTACCGCAGGCCGAAAACTCATCATCGGCGGCGTGGAAATCCCGCATGAGAAGGGCTTGGAAGGCCACAGCGACGCCGATGCGCTGGCTCACGCCATCGCCGACGCGCTGCTCGGCGCTGCGGCGCTCGGCGACATCGGCAAGTTTTATCCAGACACCGACATGAAGTTCAAAGGTATGGACAGCATGATCATTCTGCGCGACGTCGCGGCCAGATTTCAAAAACTCGGCGCGAAAATCGCGAACATCGACGCTGCCATCGTCGCCCAAGTGCCGAAGCTGTCGCCGCACATTCCCAAGATGCAGGAAATGATTGGCAAGAATCTCGGCATCGCGCCATCGGCGGTCGGTATCAAGGCCACCACGAGCGAACTGATGGGCTTCACGGGACGCAAGGAAGGCATCGTCGCCATCGCCATCGCTTCAGTGGAAATGTAGGCGATCATGGCTCTGCAGTTTTTCAACACGCTCACGCGCCGCAAGGAGGATTTTGTACCATTGAATCCGCCGAGCGTCGGCCTGTACACGTGCGGGCCGACCGTTTACAACTACGCGCACATCGGCAACCTCCGCGCCTTCATGTTCGAGGACCTCTTGCGCCGCTACCTCGAATACAGGGACTACAAGGTGAAGCACGTGATGAACATCACCGACGTGGAGGACAAGATCATCCGCGCGGTGCGCGAAACTGGAAAGTCGTTAAAAGAAGTGACGGATTTTTACACGCAGGAATTCTTTCGCGATTTGGACACGCTCAACATCAAACGCGCCCACGTTGTCCCGCGCGCCACCGATACGATCCCGGACATGATCAAGTTGATCGAGACGCTCGTCGCGAAGAAACACGCTTACGTCGCCGAGGATGGTTCGGTTTATTTTTCGATCAAATCGTTCAAGGATTACGGCAAGCTGGCGCATTTGGATTTCGACAACCTCCAATTCGGCGCGCGCGTTTCACACGATGAGTACGATAAGGAACACGTTGCCGATTTTGCCCTTTGGAAAGCGTGGGACGAGAACGACGGCCCGGTGAAATGGCCGTCGCCGTGGGGCGACGGCCGGCCGGGGTGGCACATCGAGTGCAGCGTGATGAGCATGAAGCATCTGGGCGAGACGTTCGACATCCATTGCGGTGGCGAAGACCTGATTTTCCCGCATCACGAAGACGAGATCGCCCAGAGCGAAGCAGCCACGGGCAAACCTTTTGTCCGCTTTTGGCTGCACAACGCCCACCTGCTTGTCGAAGGCAGGAAGATGAGCAAATCGGCTGGCAATTTCTTCACGTTGCGCGATCTGCTGGCGAAAGGCTGGACCGGCCGCGAAGTCCGGTACGCGCTCCTCTGCGCGCATTATCGTGAACAACTCAATTTTACGTTCGACGGTCTGCAAGCCGCGCGGTCGGCATTGCAGCGCATCGACGAGTTCCTCTCAAAACTCCAAGAGTTTGGAGGGACGCGCTCCGTCGCGTCCGCCGCAGTCGATTCTCTCCGGGCGCAATTCGAGGAAGCTCTCGACGATGACCTCAACATGAGCGGCGCGCTCGGTGTTCTCTTCGATTTTGTCCGCGACACGAACAGGCGGATCGCTGAGTCCGCGCTCACGATGGAGGAAGCCGCTGCAATCTTGGCTACTTGGCAGCGCCTCGACATCATTCTCGGCTTCGGTATGCCGACGAAGTCCGAAGTTCCCGCCGAAATTCAGCAGCTTGTCGAAGAACGTCAGGCCGCCCGCAAAGCGAAGGATTTCAAACGCGCCGATGCGATCCGCGATCAACTTGCCGCGATGGGGTGGGGCATCGAGGACACACCGCAAGGCACCCGCGCCAAGCGAGTGTCATCTGCTGCGGTTTCAGCCTAGGCGGGAGGAACTAGGTCGAGAAGATGACCCGGCGAAGTAATTCCGTAAGGCTTTGGCGATGGATGTGGATCACGTTCATGGTTTTGGCGACGTCCGTCCCCTATCTGGTGAATTACTTCTCCACGCCGCCGGGATTCCATTATACTTGGATCATCCCGCCTTACCCGGGAGATTTACTTGCCTACAAGGCTTGGTCTCAGCAGGCGGCTCATGGGAGCCTGTTGTTCAAGGTGAAGTACACGGCGCTGCCCCACGCGCCGTTCCTCTTTCATCCCTTTTTCTTGGTCTGCGGGTTCATCAGCTCGCTGCTGGCATGCGATATTGGCGTCGTCCATTTCATTGCCAAAGGGGTAGGAGTCGTTTTGTTCTTCGCGGTTTTCTTCAGGTACATCGACTATTTGGAGCTGAACTCTCTGCAATCGGTCATCGCCACAATCCTGGTGGGAATCTCCTCGGGGTGCGGCTGGCTAACTCTGAAGTTCGGGATACATCCCAGTTCCGATTACTACGTTCCAGTCGATCTCAACATGCCTGAGTCAAATACCTTCTGGTCGCTCCTGAATCCGTTGTTTCCATACTCCCTCGCGCTCCTCGTGCTCTCGATCCACCTCATGGATCGCGGCACACGTGAGGCGAGGGATCGCGATTTGTGGTTGAGCGGACTATGCGTCGGCGTCCTTGCTCTTATCCATCCATACCAAATCCCCTTGCTCTTCGCTCTCGCGGCCCTGATCGTAACGTTCCGACGGGGAAAGGATGCGATGGGCCTTTTTCTCCGCTTTTTAGCGCCCGCGCTTCCGTCTGTGCTGTACGTGTTTCTGGTGTCGAGGTTTCACCCGATCGCGGCGATGCATAGTTCGCTGGGAGAAATGAAAAGCTCGCACCTTCTCTCCGTCGCGATCGGTTTGGGTATTCCGCTGTTCTTGCCTCTTGCTGGCTTGATAGTAGAATGGCGTAAGCTGGTTCCACGATACTGGCAACTTCTTCTCTGGGTGCTCCTCTCGATTTCGTTTTCCTATTTGCCGTTCTGGTTCCAACGGAAATTCCTTTTCGGCGTCCACGTGCCTCTGTGCATTCTGGCTGGGATTTCCGTCGATTGGATATTGGCGAGAATTCCCGAAAAGCGAATGCGTCGGTGGGCGTTGGTTGGTTCTGCTCTTCTCCTCCTGCCTTTGGTGGCGTCAACACAGGTGTTCTTGCTCGTAAGTGAAAGGAGAAACGTAAAGGAGAATGAGGGCGGCGTTTATTACATCGACACCGACTTGCTGAACGCCCTGAATTATCTGAAGCACAACAGCAACTCCGACGACATCGTCTTCGCGAACCTATGGAGCAGCCAGTTCATTCCGGGCTTCTCCGGCAATACCGTGGTATGGGGACACTGGGCCATGTCCGTGGATATCCAACGACGGACTGAGTGGGTTATCAACACTCTTGGTGAGCAGTCGAGTTGGGACTTGGACAAACGGCGCCGCGAATTTTGGGGTGCTGGCATCAGGTTCTTCTTTGTCAGCGGGGCATTCAAGAAGTGGTTCGACGAAACGCACCCCTCATGGCTTACTGAGGGAACGGACAAGGTCTTCGAAAACGCCTCGGTTACCATCTACCGAAAACGAGACGTTCCGATGCGATCCGGGATCAGCTTGCCAAACTAGGTTGGTTTATTGAAGACACCCCCCAAGGCCCGCGCGCCATGCTTGCCCCGAAGGATTCGGGGAAGGCAGGTTGACAATCCGTTGGCGTTATGGTGAGTTAGGGCCGCTGTGATTGAAGAACTCAAAGAGAAGGTGCGCAGTTTGCAAGAACGCCACGAGGCGTTGAGGAGGTATCTTTGACGCCGACAAACAGCGCGCTCGTCTGATTGAACTGGAAAACATCATGGCCGGCCCGATCTTCTGGGCCAATAAGGACAACGCCCGCGCCGTCCACGACGAAGCATCCTCCATCCGTCGCAAGCTTGATACCCTCGCCGAGATCGAACGAAAACTTTCCGATGCGGGAGTGCTGATCGAACTGGGCGAAACCGAGAACGAAATCGCCGCCGAGGTGAAAGCCGCCGAAACGCGCTTTGACCAGTTTGAACTCGAAAGCCTGCTTGGTGGCCAGCACGACAAATCGAACGCGATTCTCAGCATCCACGCCGGTGCCGGCGGCACGGAAAGCTGCGACTGGGCCGACATGTTGTTGCGCATGTACCGCCGCTGGTGCGACGCGCGCGGATTCAAGAACGAGATCGTGGACATCCAACCCGGCGACGAGGCCGGTATCAAAAGCGCGACGTTGCTGGTGATGGGCGATTATGCTTACGGTTATGTCAAAGCGGAGCGCGGCGTGCATCGGCTGGTGAGGATCTCGCCGTTCGATTCCAACAAACGCCGCCACACCTCGTTTGCTTCCGCCGACGTGATCGCGGAGTTGGCGGACAACGACGAAGTCGAGTTGAAGATGGAAGACGTGCAAATCGACACCTTCCGCTCCGGCGGACGAGGTGGGCAGAACGTCAACAAGGTCGAGACTGCTGTGCGCATGACGCACATCCCGACCGGCATCGTCGTGCAATGCCAATCGGAACGCAGCCAACACCAGAATCGCGAGTTGGCGCTGAAAGTCTTAAAAGCCCGCCTGTTTGAAAAGCAGCAGGATGAGAAACGCGCCGCGATGGAAAAATTTTACGGCGAGAAGGGCGACATCGCCTGGGGCAACCAGATTCGCAGCTACGTGTTCCAACCCTATCGCATGGTCAAGGATCTGCGCACGGGACACGAGACGAGCAACGTGCAAGCCGTGATGGATGGCGACCTCGATCCGTTCATCAACGCCTGGCTCAAGGCTGGTCAGCCACGCACACGCAAGAGCGGAGTGACCGATGCGGAGTAATATGGAGTGCGGTGGCTTGACACCGCTTTGTCGGTGGCGCGACTTGTCGCGGCGGATAAGAGGGCTTCAAGCAGCCCAAAGGTCACGGCTGCGTCAAGCCGCAGCACTCCAGAGCGCGCCATGAACATTCTCGACAAGATTGTTGCCGTGAAGCGCGAGGAAGTCGCGCACTTGCGTCCGCAGGCGGCCTTACTCAAGCAAGCAGCGGCAGCACGGAAAGACTTCCGCGATTTCGCTGCTGCCATGCGTGGAGGGTCGGCCTCCGTGTCGACCGCTTCCCGAGGCGGCCACGACGGAGCGCGGCCCTCCAACCACACGAAGTGCCTCGCGCTGATCGCCGAGGTCAAGAAAGCGTCGCCTTCTGTCGGCGTTATTCAGCAAGACTTCGATGCGGTCGGCATTGCGCGGCAGTATGAACGAGCGGGCGCATCGGCGTTGTCGGTGCTGACGGATGAAAAGTTTTTTCAAGGACGCCTCGACTGTCTGCAGATGATTCGCACGGAGGTGAAGCTGCCCCTGTTGCGCAAGGATTTCATCATCGACGAACTGCAGGTTTACGAATCGGTTGCGTGCGGCGCAGACGCCATCCTATTGATCGTGTCGATTCTGGATGCGGCGCAACTCAAGGCGTTCAGCGCGCTGGCGAAATCATTGGGTATTGCGGCGCTGGTCGAGGTTCACGACGAAGCTGAGCTGGATCGTGCCGTCGCAGTAAACGCCAAAATCATCGGGATCAACAACCGCAACCTGCGTGATTTCTACGTCAGATTGGAGACGACAGAGCGACTGGCGGCGATCATTAGAAAGAAAGTGGGAGCCCCGACATCGGTGTCGGGGCGACCGTTGATCATCGCCGAGAGCGGAATTCACACGCGAGCAGACGTCGAACGCGTCAGGAAGGCGGGTGCGGATGCTATCCTCGTGGGCGAGTCGCTCATGAAGAGTGGAGACATCGCAGGAAAGGTGAAGGAGTTGTTAGCCACAGATACACACAGATAGAACACAGACATCCGTGGCAATCCGTGCGAATCTGTGGCTTCATCGGTATGACAAAGATCAAAATCTGCGGCATCACAAATCTGGAGGACGCGCAGTTGGCCGTAGAGCTGGGCGCGGACGCGCTGGGGTTCATTTTCTATCCGAAGAGCCCGCGCTATATCAAAGTGCGGGATGCAGCGAACATCTGCAATCAACTACCTCCGTTTGTGGCGAAGGTAGGCGTGTTCGTCGACGAGTTGGAGTACGAAATCGAGAGGGCGCTGGACGAATGTTTATTTACGGCATTGCAGTTTCACGGCAACGAGCCGCCGGGGTTTTGCCGGAAGTTTGCAGCGAAATCCATCAAGGCGATCCGCATGCGCGACGAAAACTCGCTGCGCACGGCGGCGGAGTACGATGTTGACGCGCTGTTGCTGGATACCTACACTGAGTCGGAACGAGGCGGCACGGGCAGGACGTTCGATTGGTCGCTTGCGGTGCGGGCGAAGGAAATCGGTCCACCGGTCATTTTGTCGGGCGGACTGACAACGGCGAACGTTCAAGAAGCGATTCGCAATGTGCGCCCCTATGCCGTCGATGCCTCCAGTGGCGTGGAACGCGAGCCGGGCAGGAAGGACCCGCAGAAACTTCGGAGATTCATGGAACAGGTGAAGGGAGTCATGGAGTGATGGAGTGTCGGAGTAATGGGGGACAGATGTCACTCCAGTGTTCCGGGCTTGGACAATGATTATGAAACGCAACACTCCAACACTCCAACACTCCAACACTCCAGATTCTTCCGGTCATTTCGGGCCGTACGGCGGGATGTTTGTGCCCGAAACGTTGATGGCGCCGTTGCAGGCGCTTGCCCGCGAATACGATAAAGCGCGGCATGACAAAAAGTTCCGCCAGGAACTCGATTACTACCTGCGCGAATACTGCGGCAGACCGACGCCGCTGTATTTTGCCGAACGGATGACCAACGACCTTGGCGGGCCGAGGATTTATCTCAAGCGGGAAGACCTGTTGCACACCGGCGCCCACAAAATCAACAACACCATCGGCCAGATTCTGCTGGCAAAGCGCATGGGCAAGCGCCGCATCATTGCGGAGACCGGGGCTGGCCAGCACGGTGTTGCCGCCGCCACGGTTGCCGCCATGTTCGGCATGGAGTGCGTCGTGTACATGGGCGAAGTGGACATGCAGCGCCAGGCGCTCAATGTGTATCGGATGCAATTGCTCGGCGCTGAAGTGCGTCCCGTGACGGCGGGTCAGAAGACACTCAAGGAAGCGATCAACGAGGCGATGCGCGACTGGGTGACCAACGTCCGCACGACCCACTATATCCTCGGGAGCGTGCTCGGCGCGCATCCGTACCCGATGATGGTGCGCGATTTTCAGAGCGTGATCGGGCGCGAGACGCGGCGGCAGATTTTGGAGAAGGAGGAACGTTTGCCCGATGCGCTGGTGGCCTGCGTCGGGGGCGGCAGCAATTCGATCGGGCTGTTCCACGCGTTTCTGAACGACAAAGATGTGCGCATGATCGGCGTCGAAGGCGGCGGGCGCGGCATCAAACCCGGCGAGCACGCGGCGCGATTTCAGCAAGGCGGATCGCTCGGTGTGCTGCAAGGCACGCGCACCTACGTCTTGCAGGACGAGGACGGTCAGATCATGCTCACGCACTCGGTCAGCGCCGGGCTCGACTATGCGGCGGTTGGGCCGGAGCACAGTTACCTGCGCGACTTGAAACGGATCGAGTACACGTACGCGACCGACTACGAAGCGCTCGAGGCGTTTCAATACTGTTCGCGCACGGAGGGGATTATCCCCGCGTTGGAATCGGCGCACGCGGTCGCCTATGTGATGAAGCATGCAAAGAAGATGTGCAAGAGCGACATCGTGATCGTCAACATGAGCGGCCGGGGCGACAAGGACGTCACGCAGGTGGCGGAGATTTTGAAGTTGGAGAATTGATATGCGAAGCATGACCGGATATGGGCGGGGCGAATGCGTGAAGGACGGGTTCAAGTTCACGGTGGAACTGAACTCGGTCAATCGCAAACAGAGCGACATCATGATCAATCTGCCGAAGGAATTGGTCGAGTTGGAGCCGCGCATCCGGGATGTGATCAACTCGGAGTTGTCGCGGGGCCGTATCATGGTCGTCGTGGCCTATCATCGCGGCGCGTCGAAAGCGGAAGAGCAGATTGAATTGGATGTCGCGCTGGCCAAAGCGTACCACCGCGCGATCCAGAAGTTGCAGAAGCAGATCAAGCTCAACGGTTCGCTGACGCTGGAGACGATCCTGCGCGCGCCGGGCGTGATGAAGCTGGCGGAAACGACCGTGGACGCGGAATTGGTTTGGCCGTGCGTGGAAACGGCGTTGCGCAAGGCGCTGGTTCAACTCGTCAAGATGCGCGAGAAGGAAGGCAAATTCCTCGCCAACGACCTCACGCAACGGCTCGGCGTTTTGGCCGCCGGAGTCGAACAGGTGCGCAAGGCTGCGCCGGCGACGGTCAATCGTTACCGGGAACAGTTGCACGCGCGCGTGAAAGAGGCGGGCTTGGACGTGCCGATCGACGACCAACGGCTGCTGAAGGAAGTGGTGATTTTCGCCGACCGTTGCGACATCACGGAGGAATTGACCCGCATGGAAAGCCACCTGAAACAGTTCCGTGAACATCTGAACTCCAACGAGCCGGTCGGACGCACGCTCGATTTTCTCGCGCAGGAGATGAACCGCGAGATCAACACCATCGGCTCGAAAGCCAACGCCGCCGAGGTCTCGCAGCAGGTTGTCAAAATGAAGGCGGAACTGGAAAAGATTCGCGAACAAGTCCAGAACATCGAATGAGCGATCCTGCACCGATCCGGCCTGGACTCATCATCGTTGTCTCCGCGCCATCGGGCGGCGGGAAAACCTCATTGTGCCAGCGCTTGCTGAACTGGTCGCCAAATATCGTTTACTCCGTCTCCTGTACGACGCGGCCGCCGCGGGCAGGGGAGCAACACGGACGCGAGTATTTCTTTTTGACGGCCGAGGAGTTTGAAAAGAAGATTGCAGCGAGCGAGTTCCTGGAGCACGCGAAGTACAACCAGTGTTACTACGGCACGCCGAGGCAGTTCGTGGAGGAACAACTCGCACAAGGGCGAGATGTGCTGCTGGCCATCGAGGTGCAAGGCGCAGCGAAAGTGGCGGAGAGCGTGCACCGCAGCGGGTTCGGGCATACCGACGCGTTGGTGATGATTTTTCTGATGCCGCCCTCAATCGAGCTGCTGGAACGACGGCTGCGTCACCGCGGCACGGACGATGATGCGATGATTCAACGGCGGCTGGCGCTGGCGGAGCAGGAGATGACGCATTGGCACGAGTATGATTACGTGATCATCAGCAGGGATCTCGACGACGATTTTGAACAGGCTAGGTCTGTTGTGATCGCCGAGAAATGCAGGACGTCGCGTTACCCGAAGGACACCAAGCTATGGCAGCAAAAAGAAATATCATTCTAGGCGTCACCGGATCGATTGCGGCCTTCAAAGCCGCCGACATGACGGGCAAACTCAAGAAGCTCGGTCACGATGTGTTTTGCGTGATGACCAGAGACGCGACGCACTTCATTACCCCGCTGACGCTGCAGACGCTGTCGCAACATCCCGTGACGATTGATTTGTTCGAGGAATGGGAAGGGGATTGGCGTCCGAGCCATCTCCAGTTGGCGGACGCCGCCGACCTGCTCGTGATTTCGCCTGCGACCGCCAACATCATCGCGAAGTTGGCGCACGGGATTGCCGACGACGCGCTGACGACGATCGCCTTGACGTTGCGCCCTGAAGCCAAGGTCCTCATCGCACCCGCGATGAATGACAAAATGTGGCTGCATCCCGCGACGCAGGCGAATGTGAAGCTTCTGCAGTCCCGTGGCATTGAATTCATCGGCCCCGATAAAGGCCTGCTCGCCTGCGGCTACGAAGGCATCGGGTGCCTGTGGGACGTGGACAAAATCGTGGAGAAGATACAGAAGATGCTGGGTTGAAGAATCGGCGGGTCCAGCGGCCCCACCCCACCAACAATGGGGTAGGGCGCGACCGCCGGGCGCGCCGCACGCGTTCCGATTCCATGAAATCACCGTCTGAAATCCGTTTCCTTATCACCGCGGGGCCGACGCGAGAGTTCATCGATCCCATTCGTTTCATCTCCAATCGTTCGTCTGGCAAGATGGGCTATGCACTTGCTGAAGCAGCGCGCGCGCTGTCGCCGCACGTGGTGCTGGTGAGCGGGCCGACGGAGCTTGCTCGGCCGAAAGACGTGGAGTTCGTTCCTGTGACGACGACACAGGAAATGGCCGACGCGGTACTCGCGCGGTATGACCACTGCGATGTCTCGATCATGGCCGCAGCGGTGTGCGATTTTCGACCGAAAACGACCGCGACGCAAAAAATCAAGAAGACAAAACTCGGCGGAACGCTGGAGCTTGAACCGACGATCGATATTCTGGCCGAGCTTGGAAAGCGGAAGAAATCCCAAACACTCGTTGGCTTCGCGGCAGAAACGGAGGATATCGAGGCGAACGCGCTCGACAAACTCCAGCGAAAGCACCTCGATTTGATCATTGCGAATGACACGCGCGCGTTCGAGTCAGACACGAATGCAGTGACGCTGATCGGACGGAACGGGAAACCAGAGCGTTTGCCGGAAATGTCGAAGACGAAAGTCGCAGCAGTGATCATCCAGCGCGTTCTGGGGCTGCGACGTTAGCGCCCGGAACTCTTCTTGGAAACGTCTTCGCGGATCCGCTGGAAGCGGCTGTCGTTGCGCAGATTCTTCAGGTCGGGGTCTCTGCTCAGCCAGCGCGCGTCATCGTAGCCGAGTCGCAACGCCGTCTGCAGCGCGGCGAACGCCTCGTCGAGCCGGTTCATCAGCGAATAGCTGCAGGCAAGATTGTAAAACGCCAGCGGATTTTCGGGGCAGAGCTTGGCGAGCTGTTGATCGATGTGCAATCCCTTCTCCCACTGACCAGTCTTCGTGTACGCGTCGCCGAGAACCTGCAACGCCTCGACGTAGTCGGGATCGCGTTGAGCGACGCCTTCGAAAAAGTGAATCTCAAATTCCAGATCTTCTTTGGTGTTCTTGGAGCGGGTCGGTTTCAGATGGCGGATCGGAGTCATAACAATTACCGCACCCCGACCTGATCGGGGTAAACCTCGTTGATCACCAGCCCTGAAAGCAGCTTCGGGTAGAAATCGGTGCTCTTCTGCGGCATTCGCGATCGCGCATCGGCAATCATCTGCACCGCTTCGACGCGTGTCGGGTTCAGGAAGAACGCCAATTGCGCCGCGCCGCTTCGCACATGCTCCAGCGCCTTCTCGGGTTCGCGCCAGTACGTCACGTTGGATTCCTCCCGCAGACGGACCTCATCAATCCCGAGCAGCGTTTCCAAAATGGCAACGTGGAGTATGGCCACGTCTAACCTATCCCACAACGGCGGCTTGTATGCAAACAGCGGTCGGAGCGCCTCCAGATTCTTCGGACGCAGCAAGGCAAATTCCTCCGCGTCGCTCATGCCCAGTAGAACGGGCATCGCACCGCCGCCAGCATCCGATGTGACCGGGCTGGAGGCCCGTTCGACGCGCATCGCCGCCAGCAGTTTCTCCAGCGACGGCTGCGGCTCGACCACAAACTCCTTCGCCAGCGATTTGCGGAATGCCTGCCGATCGAACGCGCTGAGATTGCTCACCGTCCGATGCGTCGGCAGAATAACCAGTCCTGGATCGCTCATGTCCACAAACGTCGCCATCACAAACTCGTAGGGCGCATTCGGATCAGGCTTCGCTGCCGTCGTGCGACATTCATCGCGAAAGGCCAGTGCCGTCTCGTACCGGTGATGCCCATCGGCGATGTAAAACTTCTCGCCGCGCAACGTGTCCTGCACCGCCTGAATCGTCTCAGGATTGGTGACCTCCCACAGCTTGTTCGTCACGTCGTAGTCGTCCACCAATTCAATCGTAGGTTGCGCCAGCGCTTTGCCGACAATGTTCTCCAGAGATCGTTTCGGCTTGGGGTAGAGCATGAAAATCTGGCCCTGCTGCGAGCCGCACGCGCGCAACAGCGCCATGCGGTCCGCCTTCGGCTTCGACAGCGTGTGCTCATGCGGCAGGATGTAGCCTTCATCCCAGCGATGCAACCGCACGCGCGCGATGATCGCCCTGCGCGTGAGGGTTGGTGGCACAGGCGTCCCTGCCTGTGTGCTGCTGGGGGCCGCAAACGTCTGCTCCAGATAATACAACGCGGGCTGCGCCGACCGCCGCAACACGCCGTCGCGCAACCACGCCTGATACAGGTCGCGCGCGCGCGTGTATTTGTTGTTCGTCTCGGTGTCGCCTGCGTGTTCCTTGCCGAGTTCGATCTGGACGAGGTTGTACGGCGAGAGCTTCAAATACCGCTCGCGCATCTCGGGGGTGATCTTGTCGTAGGGCTGCGTGAGCACGTCGGCGGGCTTGACCCGCTGCGTGTTGTAAAGGACACCCCGAAAAGGTTGAATTTCCGCCATGCCGTTTAACTCAAGGTTGACGCCGCGATACTATGCAGCCGCCAGCGCATCGTCAAGTTTGCCTCGATAAATTTCCGGGCGACCATGCTCCATCGGATTGTGCCAGCGCAACTGTAGGAGAGGCTTCCCACCTGTCTGCATTTCGCGCTTGCCATGCGGTGCGCTTTCCGACACAGTCTGCGCCCGCAAGAGGCTGGTGCACCCGGACTTCTGCACTCGTTTTTCAACCGTCTGCCGTAGCAACGCTGAGAGCCGAAAAGGGATTTCATCATGAGCAGCATCAAACTGCCGAAAAAGTTTGTCAGCAGGTACCCGCACAAGTTTGCCAAGGGCAAGGCCATGTACCTGCGCGGGCAGCGCATTCTGCCCAAGCCGATCACCGGCAAGGAATCGTTGCCGGAGCTGATCGACCGCACGTTTCTCGCGTACAACGCCGCGCGCTTGCACGAGGCCTGTCATCTCCTGACGGAGCGAATGCTGGCCAGTCCGACCACGACCATCGGTGTCAGTCTGGCCGGGGCTCTCACACCGGCCGGTCTTGGCGCCTCGGCGCTCATCCCGCTTATCAAGGCCGGCTTCGTGGACTGGATTGTGTCCACGGGCGCGAACCTCTACCACGACATGCACCACGCGATGAACCTGCCTCTGTGGAAAGGCACGCCTTTCCTCCGCGATGTCCGGTTGCGCAAGTACGGCATCGTCCGCATTTACGATATCCTGCTCGATTACAACGACGTGCTGATGCGCACCGACGATATGCTGCGCCAGATTCTGGTCCAACCGGAATTTCAAAAGGAAATGGGCACGGCGGAACTTCACCACCTGCTCGGCAAGTACTGCGCCGGGTTCGAGCGGCAGACGGGCCTGAAAGACGCCTCGGTGTTGGCTGCCGCCTACCGGGCCGGCGTCCCGTGCTTTACCTCGTCACCGGGCGACTCGACCATCGGCATGAACGTCGCGGGCGTTGAATTGCGCGGCAACAAACTGCGCGTCAACCCGAGCATCGACGTCAACGAAAGCACCGCCATCGTGCTCGATGCGAAACGGCGCGGCGCCAAGACCGGCGCGATCATGGTCGGCGGCGGTTCGCCGAAGAACTTCCTGCTCCAGACCGAGCCGCAAATCCAGGAAGTCCTCCGCATCAAGGAAATGGGCTACGACTTCTTCATCCAGTTCACCGACGCGCGACCGGACACCGGCGGCCTGTCGGGAGCCACGCCGGCGGAGGCGGTCACATGGGGCAAGGTGGACCCGGTCAAG
Organism: Verrucomicrobiia bacterium; assembly: GCA_049510215.1. Lineage (GTDB taxonomy): Bacteria > Verrucomicrobiota > Verrucomicrobiia > Palsa-1439 > Palsa-1439 > JBEKZD01. Next base: position 71,165 of record JBEKZD010000006.1, on the reverse strand, counting down.
TTGCTGGACTCGGTGGTGGCGTATGTGGACTCGACCATCGCGCTGCCGTTGTTGACGCACTATGCGTTGGCCCGCCGCAAACCCCGCCGGTTGAAACGCCTGTACGACCGCCGCAACTATCTGATGCGCCGGGTCACCCGCGAATACTTCGCCCACAACCCGGAGGCGAGAGCGACGACGTGAGAAAAACGGCGGGCCGGGCCGTGTTTCGGCTTGCCAGCCGCGGAAATCTTGGACAAAGTGCGGGCCATCGTTGCGAGATCGAACGGATACCCAGGGTAGACCTATGATCGAGGTTAACAAGAAGATTCTGTTTGTCGGGTACGGTGCCGTGGCGCAGTGCACGCTGCCGATTCTGGTGCGGTACGTCAAGGTGCCGTGCCGGAACATCACCGTGATGGATTTTGAAGACCGCCGCGATCTGTTGCGGCCGTGGCTGGCGCGCGGCGTGAAGTTCGTCCACAAACGCGTGACCCGGGACAATCTCGGTGCGTTGCTCGGCAAGTATCTCGGCGAGGGCGACATCCTGGTGGATCTCGCCTGGAACATCGATTGTTGCGAGGTCCTGCAGTGGTGCCACGACAAGGGCGTGTTGTACGTGAACACTTCGGTTGAGTTGTGGGATCCGTATGAAAATGCCAAGGACGCGCCGCCGCAGAAGATGACCCTGTACTGGCGGCACATGAATGTTCACCGCATGGTGGGGCGCTGGACCGAGCCGGGACCAACGGCGGTGCTGGAACACGGCGCGAATCCGGGCCTGATTTCGCACTTTACCAAGCAGGGCCTGATCGACATCGCCAAACGGTTGCTCCGCGACAAAAAGGTGACCGGTTTGGCCGCTGAAGAAATCCAACAGTCTGTTAAAGATCAGAAGTTCAATTACCTCGCCATGAAACTGGGCGTGAAAGTGATCCATTGCAGCGAGCGCGACACCCAAATCACCAGCAAGCCCAAGCAGGTGGACGAGTTCGTCAATACCTGGAGCGTCGAGGGCTTCCGCGAGGAAGGCACGACCACCGCCGAGATGGGTTGGGGCACGCACGAAAAGGAGTTGCCGCCCCTCGCGTACGAGCACACCGAAGGTCCGCGCAACCAGATTTGCCTCGCCCGGATGGGCATCAACACCTGGGTCTGCTCCTGGGTGCCCGATTACTGCATCCACGGCATGGTCGTGCGCCATGGCGAAGCGTTCACCATTTCCGATCGGTTGACGGTCTGGGAGAATGGCAACGCAATCTACCGGCCGACGGTGCATTACGCCTATTGTCCCTGCGATTCCGCCATCGTATCGCTCAACGAATTGCGCGGCTACGATTACAAGCTCCAGGGAAACCAGCGCATCCTCAACGACGAGATCACAAGCGGCTCCGACATCCTCGGCGCGTTGCTGATGGGGCACGCCTACAATTCCTGGTGGATCGGCAGCGACCTCAGCATCGAGGAATCGCGCCGGCTGGTGCCACACCAGAACGCCACCACCATGCAGGTTGCCATCTCGGTCGTGGCAGCCGTCCACTGGATGATCGAAAATCCGGCCCGGGGCGTGTGCGTGCCCGACGACCTGCCGCACGAGTACGTGTTGAAACTTTCCAAGCCGTACCTGGGGGAATGGATCTCCAAACCGGCCGACTGGACGCCGCTGAAGCATTACACCAATGCGTTCCGGGGCCACAACAATCCGCAGATCGATGCGAGCGATCCGTGGCAGTTCAAGAACTTCCTGATCACCGACGGAGACTAGAGATGGTTGCGCTGAGCACGCTGAAAAGACTTGCGCACGAACACGGCACGCCGCTGTTCGTGGTGGACCACGACCAACTGCGCAGTGCGTACGCGACCTTCAAGAAGTGCCTGCCCCGGGTGCAGGCGTACTACGCGGTCAAGGCCAACCCCGATCCCGAGATCGTCCGCACGTTGTTCAAGGCGGGCGCGAGCTTCGACGTGGCGTCGCTGCCAGAGTTGCGGGTCGTGTGTGAGAACATCAAGAACCTGCCGCCCAAGAAACGGCAGCAGTGGATTTGGGATAAGATCATCTACGCCAACCCGATCAAGGCCAACGAGACGCTGGTCGAACTCGACCACTACAACCCGCTGGTGACGTACGACAACTCCGAGGAGATCCGGAAGATCCGCAAGTACGCCCCCAACGCCGGTCTGGCGTTGCGGCTGAAGGTGGCGAACACGGGCGCGATGGTGGAACTCTCCTCGAAGTTCGGCGCCGCGCCCGGGGAGGCGGTGGATTTGATTCTCGAGGCCGACAAGGCCGGGCTTGTCGTCGAGGGGTTGAGTTTCCACGTCGGCAGCCAGACCACCAACTTTGAGAACTACGTTCAAGCCATCAATCTCGCCGCAAACGTTTTCAAGGAAGCCAGGGAGCGCGGGTACAAGAAGATGAACGTGCTCGACATCGGTGGGGGCTTCCCGGCCCCGTATGATGACACAGTCAAGCCGTTCCGTGAATTGGCGCGGATCATCAACCGCGAGTTGGACCGGCTGTTTCCGAGGGACATTCAAATCCTGGCCGAGCCGGGGCGATTCATCGTGGCGGCGGCCGGCATTGCGATTTCGGAGATCATCGGCAAAGCCGTGCGCGACGGCAAGCTCTGCTACTATATCGACGACGGCGTGTATCACACCTTTTCCGGCGTCGTCTTCGACCATTGCCGCTACCACTTGAAGTCGTTCAAGAAGGGGCCGACGCAGATTTGCTCGGTGTTTGGTCCCACTTGCGACGCGCTCGACGTCGTCTCAATGGTCGAGCAACTACCGGCCAACCTTGAACTCGGCGACCTGCTCTACAGCGAAAACATCGGCGCCTACAGCCATGCCTCCTCGACGTACTTCAACGGCTTTCCGCCAGCCAAGATCATGCACGTCAATCGGTGAAATAGTAGCGCGAGCGTCCCGCCCGTGACGTTGGCTCTATGCGCCGGGCCAAACGCACCTAAACCGAAACGGGCGAGACGCCCGCGCTACTGCGGCTGTTGCTGCGTGAGACAGTGCAGGGTGCCGGAGCCGAGCACCAGGTCAACCGCATGAATGCCGACCACAGGACGACCGCGGAACAGTTCACCGAGGATGCCCAGCGCGATTCTGTCATTTGGATCGTTGAACGTCGGGACGATCACCGCCGCATTGGCGATGTAGAAATTGGCGTAGCTGGCCGGTAATCGGTGGCCGTCGAACAAGAGCGGGGCCGGCATCGGCAACGCAATCACCTCGGGCCTGGAACCGTCCTCAAGGCGGAGATCTTTGATTCGTTCCCAGTTCTCCGACAGTGGCCGATAGTTCTCATCCTTCCTGTTTGTTTCTTTAACTAGCACCACGGTATTCGGATTCACGAACCGGCAGATGTCGTCGATGTGCCCGTGCGTGTCGTCGCCGACCGGCCCGGCGGCCAGCCAAAAAACGTTCGTCACGCCGATGTACCGCTGCAGCGTCTTGTCGATTTCCTTGCGGCCGAGTCCCGGGTTGCGCACCTGCACCTTGGGATCGAGGTAACATTCCTCGGTGGTCAACAACGTGCCCCGACCGTTCACGTCGATCCCGCCGCCTTCGATCACGAACGGTTTGCCGCTGTGCTCGGCGTGGAAGAGTCGTTTGCCGAGCAGGCGTGCCGCCGTCTCCGGCACGCGTCGGTCCTTCTGCCAATCGTCGTACTTCGCCCATGCGTTGAAATGAAAATGGACGATGGCGGTTTCCACCTCGCGTTGGCGACTGTAGCGGCGGTCTGTGACCGCCGTGACCCCTCGGCCTCTCTTGGAGTCGAGTGTGACCGCCGTTTTTGTGCGATCACCGGCGGATCGGCGCTCACAGAGCGCCGCTACAGAAGACGGCTCTCGCCGGACGAAGATCGGTCCGCTATCGCGCATCCAGCCGCGGTTGGTCGGGTGCACGATGAACTCGATTGTGCGAAGGTCGGCTCCCGCGCGGTTCAGGTAACGGCGTGCGCGCTGTTCTTCTGCCTTGTTATTGACGAGCATCCGCACGATCTCGCCCGCGCCGATCTTGCGAACCATTTCGCCGTACACCCAGCGGATTGTGTCGAGTTTGTCCGGCCAATCGGTCGGGTTATGCGGCCAGCCGAGCCAGGTCGCTTCGTGTTTCTCCCACTCGGCCGGCATCCGATAGCCGAGCGCGGCTGGTGTGTCGTGTTGTGCGGTCACTCGTTTCATGATTGGAGCGGCTACTATCGAACCACGCCGCCAATCATTCCGCCAGCAAAATGTCGGGGCAGGGGAGGGCGCGGGCGCATCTGAGCACCACCACCGTAACCCACCGAACACCGAACGTACTGGTATTGTGCGAGGTAGGGCGCGACCGCCGGGCGCGCCGCGTTTTTCGGGGACGGGCAGCCCAGCGGTCTGCCCCTACCTACAGACCTACAAAAGGCCCGAGGCTGGCTATGGTGGTAGTATCAAGATGCACCCGAAGGGCGCGCTTGTTTTGGAGCACGATGCGGGTGGTCAGCTTCCTCAAACGCAGGCGAAAATGGGTTCGAGGTTTGTTGCTCTTGCCAGCGCAGCGTCAAGATGGCAAGTTACTGTCAGTCGATGAGCAAGACCCCATACCGGCTGGATCTTTGGCTGGGCGCTCTAGCGTTGCTGGCTTGGCTTGTTGCGCCGCACGGCGCTCTGGCAGGATCGATGCCGTCACGAGCACAGATCCAGAGCGACATGACCCTGGCCAACACTTATTTCCTGAATAAATGGCCCACGGCCGGCTGCAGCAATTGCCTGCCCGGAGGTCGTCCGAGCAACCTCTGGACGCGCGGAACGTACTTCGAGGGCGACCTCAGCTTCTACCGGATCACCCAGGACCCTGCGATTTACAACTACGCCGTGCAGTGGGGCACCTTTCACGACTGGGCGCTCCAAGACGGCGACACCGGCACGGATCCCAACTGCCAATGCGCTGCCCAGAGCTACATCGAGCTTTACCAACTCGACATCACCCAGACCAACCGGCTGAAGCACGCCATCAGCAATGCGAACTACTGGGTGAGCAGCCCAACGGTCAGCCGCTGGACGTATGTGGATTACATCCACATGTCCATGCCCATGTTTGCCAAGCTCGTCCCGATCACCGGCAACACCAATTATGCAGCCAAGATGTATTCCTACTTCAATTACACCAAGAGCACGATCGGCGCCTCCAACGGCCTCTACAATACCACCGACCATCTCTGGTGGCGGGACCCGACCTTCCTTGCGAACTACGTCGCCTCGGATGGCACGACGCAGAAATGTTACTGGTCACGTGGCAACGGCTGGGTCTTCGTCGCGCTCGCCCGGACGATGGATGTGCTGCCCACCAATGACGCGCATTACGCCGAGTACCGCCAAACCTTCCAAGACATGGCCGTGGCTCTCAAAGCAGTGCAACGCGCGGACGGCTTCTGGAATGTGAATCTCGGTTACACCAACGACTATCCCGGCCCGGAAACCAGCGGCACGGCGATGTTCACCTACGGACTGGCCTGGGGGATCAACAAGGGTTACCTCAACATCAACACCTATCTCCCCACGGTGATCAACGGGTGGAACGCCCTCGCCACCGGCGCGCTGCACCACGACGCGGGCACAAACAGCGGTTTTCTCGGCTACGTGCAGGACACCGGCAGCAAGCCGGCCGACGGCCAGCCAGTCACCTACGACAAAGCACCCACCTTCGAGGATTACGGTCTGGGAGCTTTCCTGCTGGCAGGCAGTCAGGTGTATGCGCTCAACGCGCTGCCCGTCATCACCAACCAGCCCGCAGGGTGTTCGATCAACGCAGGCCAGACCGTCACGCTGAGCGTCGCCGCCACGGGTAATCCCGCGCCCGCTTATCAGTGGCAGAAAAACGGCGTCAACGTGACGAACGGCAGCAATGTGTTTGGCGCGACCACGCCCACACTGATGCTGACCAACGTGCAAGTAACGGACGCGGGCAATTACACGGTCGTGGTCACCAATCTTGCCGGCAGCGCCACTTCAACTGGCGCAACGGTCAACGTGCTGTGGACATTTGCCTCGTACCAGCAGCAGTATTTCAGCGCGGCGGAACTGGCCGACCCAACGATCAGCGGCCAGACTGCGGACCCGGACGGCGATGGGCTGAACAATCTGGAGGAGTACGCCTTTGGGCTCAATCCGCGGCAGCCGGACGCTGCTTCAGCCCTGCAGACAATGGACACAAGCAGCGGCTACCTCACGTTGACGTTCATCCGCCGCCACGATGTGGGCGACCTGAATTATATTGTGGAAGTCTCTGACGACCTGTTCACCTGGAATTCCGGCCCGAGCTTCACGCGGGAGGTGTCGGTAACCGCGCTCGATGCGCAGCGCGATCTGGTGACCGTGCAGGACCTGACGTCCACCTCGGCCGCTGTGTGCGGTTTCATGCGGGTCCGGCTGCAGATGCAGTAATCTCTGGGCGAAGTGTTAGCCACAGATGTTCACCCCGAAAGCTTTCGGGGCAGGCGGATGAACACGAATTCTCAACAGAAGGCAACCAAGGTCGCAAAGAACTTCGTTTCCTTCGTTATCTTCTGTTCAAGTCATTTCGATTCCCCTCTGGCAAGCTGACCATCTCGGCCGGCACTTCCTCGGGCACATCGTCGGTTCGCTGATCGGTCTCCGTATCGGTTTCCAAGGGACGGAACCGCTCCGCCTTGAAGCCGCGCTCGGGATACGGCGGTTTATCACTGCAGGGATTGATCAATTCGACGAGGTAAACGCACATCTCGCCCGGTTCGCCCGTCGGATCAATACCGGGCACCAGGTCGCGGATGGTGTAGGTGACGCCTTTGATCGGCAGTTTCCAATAGAACTTCTTGATGCCCTCGGGGAAGACATCATTAACGCAAACAACCTTCTCTCCTGGCAGAAACATGGCCGCAGAGAATAATCGGTCCGGAGAATTTTGACAACGGGATTGGCTGCGAAGCCAAGACGCCGCTTGTCGTGCAGCGGCAAAGGCGGATAGGGACGGCTGGCCCAGCCGTCCGTATCTGTGTGTAGCTTGCCGGAGGCGAAGTGGCTATACTCTCGCTCGTGATCTACCTCGACCATAATGCGACGACGCCGATTGCGCCGGAAGTGTTGGAGGCGATGATGCCTTTCCTGACTTCGGAATGGGGCAACCCGTCGAGTTCGTACAAGTTCGGGTCGAAGCTGAAGGCCGTTGTTGAGGTGGCGCGGGAGCAGGTGGTGGGAGCCGAGTGCCGAGGGTAGGCACGAGACGACGTTGCGTTGTTTCAACGCCCGCAGGGTGATGGACGCGGGAGCGGACATCATCAACTGGTGGGGGCACACGCGGGCGAGTGATATTCACGTCGTGCGCGACGGAGAGCATAGTGCGGCGATTCATGCGGGTTGAAGGCGTAGTCATTAAAAAACGATTATGGACATCACCTTTGACTGTCCCCATTGCGGCAAACATTTGGTGGTGGAAGCTGACGGAGTTGGTTTTGCCGTCCCTTGTCCGGTCTGCGCTGAACCAGTAACCATCCCCGACACTCCTGAGGCGAAGGAATTCCGTTGGCAGCGAGTCCGTGCCCTTGTGCTGGATCGTGACAATCATCAGTGCGTCGCCTGTGGCGTCGCGTGTGGTCGCGGTGAAGCGGATGTTCATCATCTTATGCCACGCGACCTTGGTGGTCCCGATGAGCCAGCCAACCTCGTAACCCTGTGCGACGGCTGTCACGCCGCCCATCATCCGAACCTGCAGATGTCGTTGGCACGTCGGTTTGTGGAACGCTGGGCACTGCGCATCGCGAAATGGCTGGATACTCAAGGCGAGCTTCCTGATGGCACGCCCAATCTTGGCGGTGCGCTCCGGCTGCTCGGATTGCAGAAGTTCCGCGGCCATCAATTGGAGGTTGTGCTTGCCGCCCTCAAAGGACAATCGGTGTTGCTTGTCAGCCCGACAGGCTCCGGTAAGACCCTGTGCTTTCAGTTACCGGCCCTGCTGCGCAAGGGCACGGCCTACGTGATTTCGCCTCTGAAAGCCCTGATGGCGGAACAGGTCGTGGACTTACAGCGCAAGAAGATCCCGTGCTCGTTCATCAACAGCGATCTGAATCCCGGCGAGAAGCAGCTTCGTTACGAACTGCTGACACGCCACGCCCTCAAATTCTTCTACTGCACGCCCGAGCGCTTCGATGCCAGCATGGTCCGCCCCGACGAAGTTCAACTCGTCTCCGCCGGCAAGCCCAGCTTCCTCGTCATTGATGAAGCGCACTGCATTGATCGCTGGGGACGTGACTTTCGCCCGAATTACAGCCGCTTGGGCGCTGCGCGCTCGAAGCTGGGAAACCCGCCCGTCCTCGCATTCACCGCAACGGCCGGTATCCAAACCCAGGAACGCATCCTTCAATCCCTGAACATACCGGAGGCACGGGTGATCGTGACCGGGGTGGACCGCCCCAACATCGCCCTGCTGCGATTGCCGGTGCCCGAAGTCGCGCGCTTCCAGATCATCGCGTCCTTGTGCGGCTTGATGCCAAAAGGCCACGCGATGATTTTCGTGCCAACCGTCAAGACCGGCCAGCGCGTGCAAGACGGCCTGAAATCCTCCGGGTTGGACATTCCCTTTTACCACTCCAAACTCGGCACGCCCAACGAACGCGACATGCTTCACGGAGACAAAGAGTGCGCAGATGACCTATGATCTGCTGGCATGCGTTCATCGCCTCACTCCTTGCAGAGTATGCGACAGCGGACGGCAGAAATGCAAGAGCGGTGTTGCGGCGGGCGATCTATCGTGCCTGCGGCCTCTGCGTGAGATAGGGCAATTTAGGTTTCGCGAGATGCGGTCTCTTTGTGACGCTTGCGCATTTTTGCGGCCAATGGGAACAGGCCGGCATGGCGTCAGGATTTTTTCCGGCGCGGCTTTTTCGCGGGGAGTTTTTTTACGGCTTCGTCGAAGACTTTGGCGTCGTCCCCGGCTTCGGCGGCGAGCCGGCGGGCTTGAAACTGGTCGTATTCATGTTCCGCAAGTTTGTCGGCGACGGCTTTTTCGACGCGCCCCGCATGGGTGAGGACGTCGCGCTGGTTGAATTGGAGGAAGGCATCGAGTTTCTCCCGCCAGTCGCGCATGTAGAGAACCTTGCGGCGCCGGGCTTGGTCCTCGGCGTAGTCGAGGTACATGGTGACGATGCGGTTGAGTTCCGCGATCTCGTTTTCGCGGAGGTAGTTTTTGGCGATGGTAACGTCGGTCTTGCGGACTTTGTCGCCTTTCCACGCGGTGAGACCCATGTTGGGTTGGGTGTGGTCGGCGCGCTCGGCGATGAGTTCGGCGGCGGTCTTGCCGGTGGCGGCCCAGTGGAGTTTGTTTTGGATGATCTGGAAGAATTGCTGGGTCTGGGCGGCGTCGGGCTGGTAATCGGCGGCCAGGGCGAAGATGTCGCGGATCCGGAGATACATCCGTTTCTCGCTGGCGCGGATGTCGCGGATGCGTTCGAGGAGTTCATCGAAATAGTCTGGCACGCCGGGGCCGGGCGGGTGTTTTAGGCGTTCGTCATCCAAGACGAAACCCTTGAGGAGATACTCTTTGAGGCGGGCTGTGGCCCATTGGCGAAAGGCCGTGCCGCGCGGGGAGCGGACACGGTAGCCGACCGCGAGAATCATTTCGAGACTGTAGTGCTCGACTTGCCGCTCGACGGTACGGGCGCCCTCGATTTGAACTATTCGATAATTTCGAATAGTTGCCTCGGCAGTCAGTTCGCCGTCCGCAAGGATCTCCTTGATGTGATGGTTGATCGTGTTGACGCCGACCTGATAAAGCTCGGCCAAAAGGCGTTGGGTCAACCAGATGTTCTCATCAGCAAACCGGCACTCGACGCGGGTTCTGCCGTCTTCGGTCTGGTAGAGGATGATCTCGCCCCTAGACTTTGGTTCGTTGGCAGGCATGGTCAGAGTATCTATGGCGTTTTGATGATCAGCCGAGGCAGAATCCGAGTAGATCTGCGTCATCCGCGGTTCCAAGCCCGACCGGCCACGGGCATTCGTCTTCGACGTAAAGCTGGCGAAGGGAATCCTTGATGTGCTGACAAGACCTCGCCGACATGGCAGCGAGTATGAGCGCCCGGCCCACCGATTTCAAGAACGCGTTTTGGGACGGGGTATCGTGCTTGCGGCCTCTGCCGTCTCTGGGTGATGCAACCAAGACCGGTCGCCCCGACACGATGTCGGGGCTTCGGCGTTCAGAGCGAAGACGACAGCGGCGGGCAGGGCGGCGGACGAATGAGGGTCCAAGACTCAACGGTGAATTGAACATAAGGTAACGAAGGAAACAAAGGTCTCCTTCTTCGTTCTCTTAGTTGCCTTCTGTAACACACGTGTGTTCTTGAGCGCAATGGTGACAGGCGATCCAGCCTTCGCAGCCGACCGCGCGCGCCGTAGCCCACTCTGGCGGGCGCAGGAGCGGGCGGCTGCTTCGGCGGAGTAGGCGACGCCTGTCCTACGGTGAACGAAAGGTGGGGAGAAACGGGCAGGATGCCCGTTCAACTTTTCACGGCAACTGCGACAAGCGACACCTTGAGCATTGGCGATGAGTGATGATAGGATGTTGTGTTACATGGGAAGGATGAGTCATCAATGACGCGCAAAACCGGTCTTGCTCGGGTTCTGGCAGTGTTCACGGAAACTTTTGGGCTTGGTCGCGCCGCCGCGATCAGTGCCATTCTCTTGATCAGTTCAGTTACAATATTTGCTGTTTTCTGGTTCTTTCACTCGGCTCCGCCCCGCACCATTACCATCACCACTGGTCCCGAGGGCAGCGCCTTCCACAGGGCTGCCGAGAAATATCGCACGATCCTGGCTCGCAATGGCGTGAAGTTGAACATCCTTTCGTCGGAAGGCTCGCTGGAGAATCTCAAACGGCTCGGTGACCCTTCGTTTCGCGTCGACATTGGATTCGTTCAGGGTGGAGTGACCAACGGGATCAATACCGACAAGCTGGTCTCGCTCGGGAGTGTCGCCTACGAACCGCTGCTGGTTTTCTATCGAAGTGCCGCGCCTGTGGATCTGCTTTCCCAATTGAACGGCAAGCGGCTGGCGATCGGTCCCGTGGGCAGTGGAACGAGATCACTCGCCTTCGCCCTGCTCGCAGCCAACGGCATCAAACCCGGAGGCGCGACTGTGCTGTTGGATCTGGACGCCGAAGACGCCACAAAGGCGCTGCTCGCGGGTACCGTTGACGCCGTGTTCTTGACGGGTGATTCCGCCTCCACACAGAACATGCGCGAACTACTGCGGACACCGGACATCCGGCTTTTCGATTTCACGCAGGCCGACGGTTATACGCGCCGCATCCACTACCTGAACAAGCTGGAGCTTCCGGAGGGATCCATCGATCTTGGGGAGAATATTCCGGCGCACGATGTCTATCTGATCGGCCCGACGGTCGAACTCATTGCACGGGCAAATTTGCATCCAGCACTGATTGATTTATTGCTTGAGGCCGCGCGTGAAGTGCACGGCCGCGCCGCGCTGTTACAGCGCCGAGGCGAGTTTCCGGCTCCGGTGGAGGTTGACTTTCATCTCAGCAACGAAGCGCGGCGCTTTTACACATCGGGCAAGAGTTTTCTCTATCGCTCGCTTCCATTCTGGCTGGCCAGCCGGGTGAACCGTATCCTGGTGGTCTTTGTCCCGATGATTTTCGTGTTGATCCCGGGACTGCGCTTCATCCCGACGGTCTATCGGTGGCAAATCAGGTTACGGATCTACCGGTCATACCGTGCGCTGCTGGTGCTCGAACGGGAAAGTTTCGAGCCTTCGACACCCGAGAAGCGGGAAGAATTGCTCAGCCAGCTTGATCACATCGAGGAAGCTGTCAACAAAATGAAAGTCCCAGCCTCGTTCGCGGACCAATTCTATGGACTCCGCGGGCACATCGTTTTTGTTCGCGACAGGCTGACGGGTAGCCCAGAGCCGCACTGAGGCAGTGGAATGACATGCTTCATTTGATGGGTCGTTGGTAGGGGCAGACCGCCGGGCTGCCCGTGGTCTGACGACTCGGCGCGCCCGGCGGCCTGCTCGCGTGCCGTTTACGGAGTCGCGCCCTACCTCTCAAATTAAGTGTGTCGAAGTGGTAGGGTGCCATTATGTGCGGCTGATGGGCAGCCGTTCGGATCAAGTATATGAATCGCCAAATCCAATCCGCGCTTTCGATCCGGGCCGCCGTGTTGCGTGAGCCGGGCGGCCCGCTGAAGATCGAGCGTCTGGAAATGGAAGGTCCGCGTGACAATGAGGTGCTGGTCCGCCTCGTGGCCAGCGGTATTTGCCACACCGACATTGACTTTTGCGAGGGCGGCGCATCCGGCGCGGTGGTTCTGGGCCATGAAGGATCGGGCGTCGTGGAGCGGGTCGGTCAGACCGTCAAAGGCGTGAAGCTGGGCGACCATGTCGTGCTCTCCTACCAATCCTGCGGCCATTGTCAGCCGTGCCGGAACGGGCGGCCGGCTGATTGCCGACACTTCTGGGAAGCGAACTTTGGTTTCGCCCGCTTGGACGGCAGCAACGCGCTCGCACGGAGCGGCGTGCGCGGGCACTTCTTCGGCCAGTCCTCGTTCGCGACTCATACTCTGGCGACCGCGCGCAATCTGGTGAAGGTGTCGAAGACGCTGCCGCTGGAATTGCTGGCGCCGCTCGGTTGCGGCCTGCAGACCGGGGCTGGTACCGTGATGAACTCGCTGGCGGTCAGGGCCGGATCGAGCATCGCCCTCTTCGGCACCGGCGCGGTCGGTCTGGCGGCGGTGATGGCCGCGCGGATCGTCGGTGCCGGAACGATCATCGCGGTGGACATCAATCCCCGGCGTCTCGCACTCGCCCGCGAACTTGGGGCCACCCACAGTCTTGACAATCGCGACACCGACCTCGGCGCGAGCATCGCCGCCATCACCGGCAGGGGCGTTGATTACGTGGTGGAAAGCACCGGTGACGCGGAATTGTCCAGGCTCGCCATAGACCTGCTGAACCCGCGTGGCCGCGTGGCGCTGTTGACCGGCGCGACCGGCCCGGACAAGCTACCGGGAGGGCGCCGGGTCCTCAGTGTCATTCAAGGCGATGCCGTGCCGCAACGATTTATCCCGAAACTGATCAAGCTGTACGAGGAGGGGCGGTTCCCGTTCGACCGATTGGTGAAATTCTACGACTTCAGGAAAATCAACCAGGCCATCGCCGACGCCAAGCGCGGCGTCACCATCAAACCCGTGCTGCGAATTCGGTGATGCTTCACTCTGACGGGTCCACGCTTTGGCGAAGCTGTCAATGAGAGCGCGGAGCGACAGGTCACCGCGAAATCCTTCAGAGGTCTAACGACTCGACCAGCATCACGGTGATCGACGTCGTGGCCTGGACGGTTGGACCGCTGGAATCAGTCAGGAATGCCCAGGCAGCATACACGCCGCCCAGTTGGTGCCCCTGCCGGTCCGCCAGCAAAATGTCTCCCGAGAATGTGTTGGTCTGACCGGGCTGCATCGTCAGCGTCGTCACGATGTCGGCAAACGCCTGCCCGTCGGACCATGCTTTCACAATGGCACCGGATTGATCGATCAGATCGATGTCGAACTGCTGGCTGGTCGGGAAGGTGAATGTAACGGGATCGGGTGATTGGTTTATGACCTCGAAGGTGAAGTGCGCCGTCGCGGTGACCGCGTCGCCGATGCGGCAGGCGATTTCACAGGGAGGTGAACTCGTCACGCACGGCGGACAAAAGATTCCAGACGCCACGTTGACGTAGGAATCCCGGTCGGGAGTCAGCGTGGCGACGACGCCGTTGGTGGCGGGAGGCAGACTCTGTTTGCCAATCTTCGCCGATGAAAGAAGATACAGATCTCCGTTGGCGGATTTCAGAGCCACGGGGCCGACGTTGGGCGCAAACCACAGTTCCGACGGATCGGCTGCTGCGCAGGCGGAATTCGTCACGGTCAACGCAGCCAGTTCCAGATGTCGGCATCCGGCGAATGTGCCGGCGGGTGTTACGACGATTTCCTTGTTCGTGATCCAATTGGCTTGTTCCGCGGAACAACTCTCGCCCGTCAGGTTGAATCCCCACTTCAACCCGTTTCGACGGTTGAACCGGAACAGGGTTTGCCAATGGCGCGTGGATCCCAGGCCGAGCAAGGTGCCGGACGAATTGCCTCGCAACTGAACGTCTTCCTGGAACAGGCCTCGTACCAGCGACCGCGACCGCGAAGCCTGGAGGCAACTGATGGTCCGGGTGTCACTGTTCGTGAGTTGCAGGACCCACACGTTGTCCTTCTGGAGCGGGAACCATTGCGTGGCCGGTACGTTCCCGGCATCCAAAACTTGAGAAGAAAGGAACAAGGCCGCCCCGAGCAATGGACACATCCTGAGAAGGAAACCCTTGGTGACCACCCTGAAACCCTGGCTGATGTACCCAAACGACGTCATACCCGTGATTACTTACGCCATTGATCGCAATACGTCAAACTTCTCACGACCTCAACGTATACGACGGCTTGTACGGCAACTGTGACAGGCGGGACGCCTATCCTACTGTGAATGGCGGTGGGGAGAAACGGGCAAGATGCCCGTTCTACTGTTCACGGCGGGAAAGATTTGTCGAGAGCGCCTGCAAGTTCACCACGGGGAGACCTTGCTGTCCCTATCCGTTCCCGAAACTTGAGTTTTTCGCGCTTGACGGACATGGCGATGGTGCAATATAGCTCGCCAAGCTAAAGGGTGTAGCAGTGGGGATCTGTCAATATGCGTCCGTTCAGGGGTGTTAACCGGTTCCGAGGTGCGCGAACGGGCAAGGCAGAATAACCGGGTTGAAACAAAACCCAAAACAAACGAAGGAGGAGAATGATGAAGGTAGCGAAGATAGCATTAATGGTCTGTGCTGCGATTGCGTTGGCGGCGACTTATAGTCCGGCGGGCCAGTATAAGGTTACGGTCAGCGGAACAGTCTATACCAACATGTTCAACACGATCTATCCGGCCAAGTTATCCAACCAGTATATCATAGGTCAATGCCCCTCGGCAGGAAAAGGGGCGCAGCTCTTGTATGATACCAGCGGCGAGAGTAACGGCACCAACATGGTGATCATCGCCGACAAATGTGGGAACATGGTGTGCCCGATCGCCATCTTACTTCTGAATCAGCCAGCAACAACGTGCATATCCGCGACAGCTAACAACGTGAATGAGCAGGTCTGCAGCATCCCGGTTGAATTCGTCGGGTTTGGCGGGGCGGGTACCGTCGTTGTTGATTTGAAGGAAATGGTGACCACCAAAGGTACCAACCTGGTCGGGAAGGCCTCGGGCGTATTTACCTCGCTTGGTAGCCCGGGCGTGATCTCGATCACCGTCAGCGGCGCGTTCAAGCCTCCAACAACGGGCTGCGGGCAATAAGCTGGAATTATCTGGTTCGAGCGAAAGAGCGGCGGCGATGTGACCGCCGCTCTTTTCTTATGCGCTATTGCGTGGTCAGATCGTCCAGCGCGCTCTGGGCGGCCTCGCGGATTTCGGAGTTTTGATCCCCGAGAAACTGCTGCAGGAACGGAACAGCCTGTTGGTCACCGAGATTTCCCAGCGCCCGCATGGCCTTCGTGCGCACCTCTTGAGGCTGGCTGGGGTCAATCCCTTCAATGAAGGGCACGATTGTGTAAGGCTCGTCAAGAAGGGTCAGGTCATCGAGGATGTCGAGTTTGATCTCGGTATTGGCTTCCTGGCGGAACATCGTTTCCAGAACCTGGGCGACCTCCGGCCCCGATGCACCCGCGTCAGTCATGCCCAGCACATCATTGGCAAGGGCTTCTCGTTTGTCCTTGCCATCCAGCGTCGGATACTGCCGCAGCGCATCCTGCAACTTTTGCGGCAAATACTGCGGCGGAATAAACTGCACGGTGAGATACTCAGATGATTGACCATGCTGCGATTGTGTTGGTGCTGAGGTGGAGTCGGGGGGAACGGGGTTGCTGGCCGTTTGCTTGTCCCGTTGAATTGTGTCCTGCCTGCGCGCCTTATGGATCGGGTGTGCCGCCCCGTGGAGTGGCACTGCGGAGACCGGAGAAGATAATTCCGTCGGCGTGGCAGTCATCAGTTTGCCTGACGCCGCGAAATAGGCCGTAACAACGGCTCCTCCTACAAGGATTCCGCCCACAAACGCCGTCAGGTTGCGCTTCACGGCCCGAACAATAATGAGGCTGGAATTGGCTCGTCAACGACAAAGAAGGCTTCGCAATCTGCTTCCAAGGCAGCGAGATTCCGCAGTTGATAGCTGATAGCCGAACGCTGAATGCTGAATGGGGCGCATCTCGGCGCTGCCCCCGATGTCGTGACTGGGCCGGTGTAGCCCCGACATCCAATGTCGGGGCCGAAATTCCCGAGAAATCAACGACTCGGCGCTTCACAGAAGCGCCGCTACACCGAAACCGACAGTTTCGCGGGGGCAGTGTCAAGTTACGCCCCGCTGAATGCCAAATGGGAGAGATTCCTCGACAAGCTCGGAATGACAGCACGGCATGACAACAGAGAGGAAGTGTTGGCTTCAGTTTCGCGGCAGGCTGGCGAGGAACTGTTGCAGCCCGGTGCGGTAGGTGTCGGCGCTGGCGAGGAAGGCGTCGTTGTGGCCGCCGCGGAGTTCGACAAGTTGCTTCGGTTCGCGGGCTGCAGCAAAAAGACGTTCGGCGTGGCGCCAGGAAAAGTATTCGTCGTCGCGGCTGTGGAAGATCAGCAGAGGCGCGTTGATCCGACCAATCTTGCTGAGCGTGTCGTATTTGTTGCGTGCCAGCAGACGTACGGGCATGAACGGAAACATTTTCTGGCCGACGTCGGCAACGGATGTGAGCGCTTCTTCGATGACGACGCCGACGACGGGATGTTTGGCGGCGAGATCGACGGCAACCGCTGAGCCGAGTGATTCGCCGTAAACGATGATGTGGCGCGGATCGATGCCGCGCGTCTTGGTGAGGTATTCGTATGCAGCTTGCGCGTCACGGTAGGTGCCTTGTTCGTTCGGCGCGCCCTCGCTGTGGCCGTAGCCACGATAGTCGATGATGAATACGTCGGCGCCCAATTCGCGGAGGAAGCCCAGCTTCTCGAGGCGATGCGAGATGTTGCCCGCGTTGCCATGCAGAAAAAGAACGGTGAGTGGTGATTGGTAAGTGGTGATTGGTGATTGCGGCGCGGGTACAAACCAACCGTTGATTTTTACCGCGTCGGCTGTGGTCAGGTAAACATCCTCGAATTTCCAGCCGAGACGGTCGGGTGTCTGTTCGATCTCGCGCGTCGGGTAGTAAATCATGCTCGGCTCCCGCCAGCGCAGCCAGAGCGCCATCAGCACGAACACCGCCAGTATGACGAGCGGGTAAGTCATCATCCGTTTGCGCATGTCATTGGGTTCATCGTAACCGCGAATGGACGCGAAGAAACGCCAATTGTGAGGGTGCGTATTCCCGCTTGACCCGCTGTGGCCTGCATGGTAGCAGAAGCTTGTTGAGGAGGGTAGCCGACAGAAATGCGGTGTCCGAAGTGCGGTGCGCAGGACGATCGGGTGGTGGATTCGCGCGAGAGTAAGGACGGGGTTTTGACTCGTCGCCGTCGCGAATGCATCCGTTGCGGGACGCGGTTCACGACGTACGAGGAGATTCACCGCGAGAAGCTGCGCGTACAGAAGCGGGATGGTGAGTACGAGGAATTCGATCGGCGCAAGCTGCTGGCGGGCATTGAAAAGGCCTGTGAGAAACGCCCCATCAGCAGCGAGCAAATCGAGGCGTTGGCCGAGCGGGTGATCACCGAGTTGGAGAACGAATACGGGCGTGACATCCCCTCGCAAAAACTCGGTGAGCGGGTCATGCAACACTTGCGGAATCTCGACCAGGTGGCCTACGTGCGGTTCGCCTCGGTGTACCGCAAGTTTGACGGCGTGGACCAGTTCGTCGAGGAAATCAAGGGACTGAGCAAGCAATGATTCTGTCGCGGGACGATATTGCCTGGGTGCGGGCTGAGGACGGCCAGTTGACGCCGTTTGATGAACGGCAATTGGCGGGGTCGATCCAGCGTGCAGCCGAGTCGATCGGTCACCACGACTGGTGGCTGGCCGAGTCGGTTGCGGCGGCGATCCACCATTACACGGTCGAGTGCACGGGTGGGCAAACGATCGCGGCGAGCAGGGTGGCCAGCATCGCAGTCGAGGTGCTCACGATGGTCGGTTATGGGGAAATCTCGCAAGCGTATGCGCGGCGCGGCGAGCGGACGGAAATCCGGCTCGATGAGATGTTGGCGCAGGCGAGCGGCGGATTTGAGCTCGGTTTCTTCCGTCAACTCGACACGGCATTGCGGGCCGTGGCGGATGAAGAGCTGTCGATTGTCCGCCTGTGCGGGTTGCGGGCCTGCGTGATGCAGTTGCGCGGCGCTCATCGCTGGGGCGCAAGCTGCCGCCAACTCGCCGAGGAGATTGTCGGTCACGTGAGAACCCGCGTGAGCAACATCAGGCCCGATCATGCCGCCGCGCTGCGGTTGGCGGTGTTGGAGTAACTGTAGCGGCGGTAGCTGCCCCGAAAGCTTTCGGGGTGAATGACCGCTGTTATGATCATGCGAACGTTCGGCGCTCATCACGTGGAACGTGGCAAGCAGAGCGCAGCTACAACGAAAGAATTATCGTATGGCCGAGAAGAATATTTTTGCCAAGATCGTCGCGAAAGAAATTCCAGCCACGATTGTCTATGAGGACGAACGCGCGTTGGCGTTTCGGGATATCAATCCGAAAGCGCCAGTCCACATACTCATCCTGCCAAAAAATGAAATCCCGCGCGTGTCCGAGGCTAAACCCGAAGACGAGCCGTTGCTCGGTCATTTGCTGACAGTGGCGGCGGAGATCGCGCGCAAGGAAGGCATTGATGGCTCGGGTTATCGACTGGTGATCAACAAGGGACGGGACGCGGGCGAGAGCGTGCCCCATCTGCACGTGCATTTGCTGGGCGGCCGCGCGTTGCAGTGGCCGCCAGGCTGAGTCCGCTGGCTTGTGAACGGACTGATTCTTTTCGACGACGAACATCTGCTCGTCGTCAACAAACCGTCCGGCATCAATACGCACAAGCCCGACGCTTACGCGCCGGACGGGATCTATGAATGGTTGCAGAAGATTCGTGGGAGGGGCGTTCCTGCCCCGATCCGCCTTCGCCAAGGCTTCGGCGGACAAGCCGGTCGCGGCAAAGCCGGGTCTGCGAGACATGCGAAGCAAAATGCCGCTCCTGCAACCGCGCTGTCCATTCTGCATCGACTCGACAAGGACACCTCAGGCGTGTTGCTTTTCGGCAGGACGCTGCGCGCCAATCAATCGCTCTCACGCCAGTTTGAGTCGCACCAAATCGAGAAGGAGTATCTCCTGCTGTCGTCCGCGCGGCCGACGCGCGCAAAATTCCGCGCCAAGTCGGCGGACGCGGTGACTGAGTTCGCATTTGTTCAACCTCACGGACGATTCTTCCTGATCGAGGCGCGGCCGATCACGGGCAAGATGCATCAGATCCGCCGTCACGCAGCGGAAAACGCATTTCCCATCGTTGGCGACACGAAGTACGGAGGCGAACCCGCGCCGCGCCTGATGTTGCACGCCCACAAGCTCACGTTCGAGCATCCAACGAAAGGCGAGAAGATGACGATGGAGGCGTCCGTGCCGGTTGCGTTCGAGGAACTGGATGCGCTGGCCGCGGCCAAGGAATTCCGTGACCTGATTTTTGATGAGGACACGAACGCGTTTCGGCTGATCAGCGGCGCAGCCGACGGATTTCCCGATGTGATCGTGGACTCGTATGCTGGGAATCTGCTGGTGCAATGGCAAACGGAGGCAGCAGCGAAGACCGGGCCAGCATTGCTGGAGCAGTTGAAGCAACGATGCGGATGGCCGGCGATTTACGAGCAGTTGGCGACGAAGTGGAAGCGGACAGTGCCACGACTGGTGTTGGAGGGACGCGCTTCGTCGCGTCCGCCATCGTTGGGAGAACGGCCACGACAGAGCGTGGCCCTCCAGGGGCGAATTCCGATTCGCGAGAACGGGCTGAACTTTCTGATCAGTTTTGGTGAGGGACTTTCGACGGGAATCTTTCTCGATCAGCGCGAGAATCGGCGCCGGCTGCTGATGGGGGATCTCGCGGGTAAAACGCTGCTCAACTGCTTCGCGTACACCTGTGCGTTTTCCGTCGCGGCGGCGAAAGCGGGCGCGGTCACGACGAGCATTGATCTCTCGCGTCATTATCTGGAGTGGGGGAAAGACAACTTTCGAGCGAATGATTTGCATCCCGAAGCGCACCGTTTTCTGGTCGGCGACGTGCTCGAATGGCTTAAACGGTTTCAGAAGCGCGGGCGGGCTTGGGACATCGTGGTTCTTGATCCGCCGACATTTTCCACGACGAAAAAGGGGCGAGCATTTCAGGCCGAACGCGATTATGAAGAGTTGGAGACGCTGGCAATCGCTTTGGTGGCAAGGGGCGGCACGTTGTTTTGCTCGACGAATCAGCGAACGCTGGCGCCAGACAGATTTGAGGGGTCACTCCGCGAAGCCGCGCGGCAGACGGCTCGCGTCATTGCGTCGGTGGAGTTTGAGACGTTGCCGTTCGATTTCCGCGTGGCCGAGGGTGAGCGTCCGTATCTGAAGACGCTTTGGGCGCGCCTGGACTGATCATCGGCAGGTACTGGCCCAAGTATGGTTGTGCTACCACGAAGCCGCCTGCGGCTGCAATTACGAACGTGAGCGGTTTACCGAGTGGGGAATAGGACGTGGTTGTTTCGCTCCTTGCTTCCGTCACTGTGGCGGACACGAATGGCGACAAATGGCGCGCGATTGTTTCAGTCGGCGGCAGCTTGGTCAGTTCGACAAACGAGGCGGTGTTGCTGTCTGACCGGTTTGATCGCAGGCGTGCGTAGAGCGGAGGGAAGATGGCGCTCAGGTCGTAGTAACTGTACGCGCATGCATTGGCGGGCAATTGTTTCATCGCTTGCTGGTAGGTCGCGCTGGACGCGAGCGTCGGCTTGGTTTGTTTGAGTTGACCGAGCAGTTCGCGGGCGTAGTCGGGTGTAAGGGCGAGGATGAAAAATGCTTCGGTCGTTACGTATGTGGGCGCGATGAGGCTTGAACCAACGCGCACGGTGTGAAGTGTCTCGCCGAGGTACTGCATTTCTTCCGACGGAAATCGTTCATCGCTTCCCAGCGCCATCTCCTTCAACGCGTTCAACGCAAGATCCAATCGCGGGCGGGTTTGCGTGGCATTTCTGATTTCGGCTACGAGCGCCCCATCAGGGATTGTCGCGCCGTCACGCCACGTAACGACCATGGCGGTCTCTGGTCCGAGAAAGGAGAGCAGATCTTCGCGGATGTGCAAGCCGCCGCTGCGAAGTCTCTGTTCAAACTGTGCGGCGCTGGAAATGAGCGGCGCGTTCCCGGACTGGGCGATGGAGCCCATGATCTCTTGATACATGCTGCCCAAATCGGAGGATTCGACTGCGTACACCGAAGTCTGCGGTGTGGTCAGCGCCAGCGTTTTGCGTTGCGTCACGGGTGGAGGTTTCGATTCCGAACTGTAGGCGGTGAACCCGACATCCTGGATTTGTTTGTCTGTAAACGCGGAGCTCGAAGCAGTGGCCTGGATGCGCGACAGTTTCTGGAACGCTCCCGCGGTTTGCGGCACGAGCGCGAGGAACGGACCGACGAGGCTCATGACCTGTTCGACGTTCAGGTAAGTGACGAACTCGTGTGCCGGAGGCAGGTGGCGGAGAACATTCTGATACTTATCGCTCGCCGCGAGTGATGGCGCATCGGGCGGCGCCTGGCCCGTGAAGCGCGTGATCACGTCGCGCATCTCGTCTTCGCCGAACGTGAAGACCACCATTGAATTCAAGAACGCGTGACAGATTGACTGGTTGGGCCGCGGCTCACAAATCGCGTATTTGACGCCGAGATATTTCCTAGTGTAGAACTTTGCGTCGGGATTTCTGGTCTTCAACTCGTGCTCGTAATACGCCAGCGCGGCCTTTGCTTTCAGTTGTTTGCCCTTCGCGTCAATGCCGAAAACGACACCTGCTTGGGGAGTCGGGATTACGGAAATGCGCGTGAGGGCGACGAACACTTCACCTTGAATGGCATCGAGGATTAACTCACTGACGCTGTTTTCGTCTTGCGTGAGCTTCGCATTGCCGAGCAACTGGCCGAGCGCGCGCAGCGGTTCTTCCAGAAACGCTTGAACCTCCGGTTCCTGCCAGAGCGCGCAGAGGGCGGTGTGTTGGAATCCGGCGCGCGAGCGGGAAAAGTCGGGCATTTCCAGGAACAACAAGCTCGAGTCCGGTAGCAACGTCGCCGCTTGGGGCGCAGGTTTGCTGTAGTTAAAGCAGACCAACGCGGCGGCAACAACGGCGATCAAAATCAACGCGACCAAAACAATTCGTTTCATGAATAAAGCGGCGATGCTAATTGGCGGTTGTGTAAAGCGTCAAGGAGATAGCCTCGTTGGCAGTGCCTTAATTTGGGGGTTTTTGGCCCCCGCCCCTTTACAGGCGGGGAGACTTGTGCGAGGGGAGGCACCAAATGAAGGTTTATTCTGCGACAAAGCCTAATTGCCCATCCGGTCCCCTGACAAACTTAGGATGTTCAAGGACAGTCGGTGGCAGGTCAGTTCCAAATCCGATTGGAACGGCCATCGACAACCAAAACATATATCCTGATAGCCGTCGCTGTTTACAGGTCACCATAACGACAAATGGAATTCGGAAGACATCCTGTGCTGTTGCGAACGTTATTGGCGGGCTGCACTCACTGTCCGTCCACTCCAACGTTTCCCGGCACTTCCATGCATGCCCCCTGAAATTCCTCCAAACCTTATCTTCGGGTGAAAACACCTCACTCGACCATCCTAAGCCGCGTTCATACTTCGCCGTTTTAGGTAGAATAACGAGGATTTCAAACCCGGTCATTGATTCTTGCGATTTGTTCTTTACGATGAAATTCAATGCCACAGAGCTTTCACCGTTCGAGATTGGAATCATAACATATGGGCTTTCGTTAGAAAGCCCACCCTTCCAACCACAGAACAAGGACTCATTTGTCAGCATTCCCGCCAGTTCAGTATTGTGCGATGTCACGAGGGCTAGGTCTGGCCTGGGAAACTCTTGTGCGGGCATCGCAGTCTCATTAGCACGAGAGTTTTTATATACGACTACCGTGGCGCACACACCCAAGAGAATCCATACTCCAAGCGCCATCCGAAATCCTCTAAGCAACTTAGCTAACAGATAACAGAAAACACTATGCAGAATCAAAAGGGCGCCGACCAGAAACCTGAGCCTGCCGACATCCCGACACTCGATAAGATCAGCCCACAACCAAAGACACCATGCCGCGGAGCCGAGGAATTCCAGCCACTGCGCAGTAGTGAATCTGGCTTTTTTTCTTTTTTTTGTTTGCGTTGGGCTGAGTTTTTCTTCTGGTTGGGGGTCATGTTTCTCGGAGGCGCTATTTGTGGTGGGCTGTTCGTTGCGGCCTTTTTCAGGAGTCGAGGATGGAATTAGATTATCGCCCACTTGCATTCCTTAGAATGTATGCAATCTTACAATCGCTTTGGGTGCGTAAGTTAACCGGCAAGCCCGCGTTCCTTACAATCGCGGATTGCGAGTTCAAGGCTCGCCGCATCCAAACAAACGATTATGCCAAAGAAACGCGCCGATTCGCAACTGAAAGTAGGGCTTTCCGTACCCATTCGGATTTGCCCTCTTTTGCTCGCCGTATAGCTTCACTAATCACTCGATTTTCCTCTGGCGACACCCTCGCCTGTATCAGAATTCCGCGATATTTGGCCTTTGGAACCTTTGGTCTTCCGATTTTTGTCTTCATAAATCCTTTCTGTATGACAAATAGTTGTTGACAGCAACCATAGTTTATGTCATACATATAGTCAACAACAAAGAGGCAATATGGCAAACAACCTGAAAACCGAAAAGAAAGTGGCGGTCGTTTCCTTGCTCTGCGAGGGAGCAAGCATAGCCCACCTGCACGGGTGCGACTCCAAGCACGTTGAATCGGTGCCCGTGCATGAAACCTTCAAGGGAAAGACTGTTTGGGATGGTGTTGTCGAGGTCTTTGATCTTGTCAGGCATCCGAAGGCCAAACGCTGCTATGCGTGGACGTATGGAGAGCCGGAGGAGTTTATCACGATCTTGGAACTGCCCCCCGTCACCGATGCCCGGAGCGCCGTCAAGGTTGGCGTGGCCTATCAGATCAAGAAAGCGAGAACGGACAATGAGCGGTGATGCTCACCGTCGAATCGGCTCCAATTCGTCGCAATGGTATGGTGCTCTGACATTTTTCTGCTGTTCTGCTGGCACCATTTTCGGGTCGTGTTGTACCACGACAAAAATAGGAATTGGGCCTTGCCGTGGTGATATATATGCAACCTCCCCGGTCGCATCCACTCTCCGGTTCTTGATAAGCGACTCGCATTCGAAGGGAACGTCTTTCAATAGGTCATCATTGATCGTGGCAACCTTTACGCGGACGCCGAGTTTCAGGGTTTCAGGACTCATGCATCCAATTTACCATTTGGCTGCCGAATTTCAAATTAAGGCACTACCGCCTCGTTCAGGTCCTATTATCGCCGCCAAAATCGGTCAACGATTTCGGCGGCCACGCAGCGCGGAGGGCGTTGAGGACCACAACGACATCGATCACTTCCTGGGAAATCGCTCCCGCGACAGGCGGCAGATGGCCGAAAGCGGCGATGATCATGCCGGCCACGCTCAGGGCCATCCCGCCCACGGCGCTTTGCAGGGCGATAGCGCGCATGCGGCGGCTGATGTGGAGAAACTCGTCCACCTTCTCAAGCGAAGTCGTCATGATCACCGCACCGGCCGCTTCGCTGGTGATGTCGCTGTTCTGTCCGAACGCGACGCCGACTGAGGCGGCCATCAAAGCCGGGGCATCGTTGATGCCGTCGCCGAGGAAAAGAGTCCTCGCCTTTTTCGTTTCGTTGCGGACAATCGCCAGCTTGTCTTCCGGACTTTTGCCCGCGTGCATTTCGGTGATGCCGACCAGCTCGGCGAGATAACGCACCTCGGATTCGCGGTCGCCTGAGACCAGCATGATCTTGTCAAACAGATGTTTGGGTCGCAGATGGCCGATGAACGACACGCCTTCGACGCGCGGTGCGTCGCGGAAGCGGTAGGTTGCGGCGTAAGCGCCATCAACGAGAATGAAGCACTCCAACCCGCCGCCTGCGGGTGGAAGATGCTGGGCAAAGGACGGCTGCTGCGCGGCAAGCTTGTTGCGGCTGGTGATTTGAATGTTGCGGCCGGCGACAGTTCCGCGCAGATCTTCGCCAGGCCGTTCACTGATTTCGCTGACTTCCTGCGGCGCGATGCCAGACTTGCTCGCCGCAGCAAGAATGGCACGGGCGAGCGGATGTTTCGAGTAACGTTCGACGCTGGCGGCGAGGGTGAGAACGTCCTTTTGAGCGAAGCCGGGCGCGCAGAGTTGCTTGGTCAACTTCGGCTCGCCGTAGGTAAGTGTGCCCGTTTTGTCGAAGATCATGGTCCGGCACGTGTCGATCTGTTCCAGCACCGCCGGGTTCTTCACGATGATCGCGCGCTTGGCAGAAAGCGAAATGGCGCCGATGATCGCGACTGGAATCGCGATCAGGAGCGGACACGGTGTCGCCACCACCAGCACAGCGAGGAACCGATCGGCGTCGTGGCTGAGAAGCCAGGCAATGATCGCAATGACCACGGCCAGCGGCGTGTAATACGCTCCAAGTTGATCGCCAAGACGGCGCAGCCGCGGACGCTGTTGTTCGGAGGCGCGCATGACCTGCATAATTTTGGCGTAACGGGAATCGACGGCGAGCCTGGTGGCGCGGATCGTGAGGGCGGTATCGCCGTTGATCGAGCCCGATAGAACTTCCGAGCCGGGAGTCTTCGACATCTGAAACGGTTCGCCGGTCAGATAGGACTCGTCCATCACGCCATGACCTTCAATGACCGCGCCGTCCACCGGACAGATGTCGTGCGGATACACGAGAAGCGTGTCGCCGACCGCAATCTTGTCGAGTTGCACATCTATGACTTCGGAATCGCGTTTCAGGTGCGCGATGTAGGGCATGCGTTTGGCCAGCGCCTGGAGAACCGAAGAAGCGTGGAGCACGGCATAGTTTTCGAGGGCTTCACCGCCGGACAACATCAGTACAACAAGCGAGCCGGCCAGGTATTCGTCCAGCCAGAGCGATGTCACAATCGAAATACCCGCCAGCAGGTCCGAGCCGAACTCGCGCCTCCAAACTTTCACGAGCAACTCGATCACGAGCGGAATCCCACCCAGCGCCAGCGCGGCAAACAGCGGCACATCGAAGATCAATTTGGTCGTGTGAAAGCCGAAGCGGAGCACAAGGTGCGCAATAATCGCGGCAATCGTAAACACCGCGATCATGCTGTGCTTGCGGCTCTCCGAAAAAGACTCCGATTCCTTGACTTTGTCGCTCGACATCCGAAGCGTTCCCCAAGCGGGAATGTGCGGTCTCGTGCCCGGCCACTTGGGACAAGACGAACACGTATCCCCCCTGCCTTTCGAGCCTAAGAAACCAGCGGCGCCGTGTCAACAATCTGCCTCCTGTGCCGCCGTGTGGCCAACTTGTCTGTCGATTGGCAGGCTGCCAGAAAACTGTGTAGCGGCGCTTCAGTTTTAATCACATCCTGCGAATAACGCTGACATCATCGCCCGGCTTTGCTATGTAGAACGCGAAGGAGATTGCCCATGAAGATTCGCCCGTTCATCCTGATCGTCTTGCTCGGAGTGACTGCAGCCAGTGCGCAACAGTCAACCAATGCTCCCGCCGCACCTGCAGTCGAAGTGCCGTACATCGCCTCCAGCAAGCCCGCTCTCGAGCCGCGCGTCAACGGCCCGCGAATCGTCGGGATGACGCCGGGGAAGCCGTTTCAGTTTTTGATTCCCGCGACAGGCGAAGGGCCGCTGAAGTTCTCGGCTAGGGGGTTGCCGGCGAGCCTCACGCTGGACGGAAGCACAGGCATTATCAGCGGTTCGCTGAAGCGGGCGGGCACGAGCGTCGTTGAAATCATTGTCCAAGGGCCGCGTGGCGTCGCGCGCGGCAAACTGACCATCGTCGGCGGCGAACACAAGCTGGCGTTGACGCCGCCGATGGGGTGGAATTCCTGGAACATCTGGCACCACAACGTGGACGAAGCGAAAGTCCGCGTGGCCGCCGACTGGATGATCAAGACGGGTCTGGCCGCGCACGGTTATCAGTACGTCAACATCGACGATTGCTGGGAGGACGGACGCGATACCAACGGCGTGATCACAGTGAATAAGAAGTTTGGCGACATAAAAGCGCTGGCGGATTACGTTCACAGCATGGGGTTGAAGCTCGGGATCTATTCATCACCCGGTCCGAAGACGTGCGCCGGGTTCGAGGCCAGTTTCGGCCATGAGGATCAGGACGCGAAAACATATGCGAGTTGGGGCATTGATTATGTGAAGTACGATTGGTGCTCGTACAAGCAGATCGCCGGGGATCTCAAGGAACAAAAGTATGCCGCACTGGTGCCCGAATTCGCCGACCGGCTCAAATTGCTGACAGCCGAGGCGGCGCAGTTCTCGGCGAAACGCCAGCGGTCGGAGCAAGAGGACGATCAGTTGCAATTTGCCAACCAGGAACTGAAGGAGATTTACCAAAAGGTGGACCCGGACAAGCGGAAGCAGATTGATCTGGAGATCTTTCAAGAGCCGTACAAACTCTTCCGCGCGTCACTCGACAAGTGCGACCGCGACATCGTTTACAGTCTTTGCCAGTATGGGATTGGCGAGGTGTGGAAATGGGGTGCCGATGTCGGCGGCAACCTCTGGCGCACCACGGACGACATACAGGGCAACTACAAAAGCATGTCGGACATCGGCTTTCGGCAGAACGGCCTTGAGCAATATGCCGGCCCGGGCCATTGGAACGATCCGGACATGCTCTGGTTGCACTCGCTCGCGCCAAACGAGCAGTTGACGCATCTCTCGCTCTGGAGTCTGCTGGCTGCGCCGTTGCTCATCGGCAGCGACCTGTCGAAGCTAGATCAGTTTACGCTCGACGCGTTGTCCAATGACGAAGTGATCGATGTTGATCAGGACCCGCTCGGCATCCAGGGCAACCGCCGCGCCAAAGACGGCGACCTGGAAGTCTGGGCTAAACCTCTCTCCGACGGCACGTTGGCTGTCGGCTTGTTCAACCGGGGCAGTGATCCCAGGGCTGTGGTCGCCCAATGGTCCGACCTCGGGTTGAGCGGCAAACAACCCGTGCGCGATCTCTGGCAGAAGAAGGATCTCGGCTCGTTTACCGATTTGTTCAGCGCCACCGTTCCCAGCCACGGCGTCGTGCTGATCAAGATGGGAATGGCGAAGTCGTCAGATTAACTGTAGCGGCGCTGCCTTGGTTCAGCCCCTGAATCGTTTTGAGCCAAAACCGCATCTTACCCATGCAGTTAGTGTTCTTGACAGGGGGACACAATGACTTATACTGGCGACAACATGCAATCTGATGAGCCTGGGGGACAGCCCCGAAAGCTTTCGGGGACCGTTAACAGCTCAACCAAGGAGGACGGCCCCACGCAGCAAGCTGTGAAAGACGCGGGTAACAGTCGTTTTGTGTCCGCCGGGCGCGGTGTCTGGAGCCACGTTCCCGATCACGAGTGGAACGATTGGCGTTGGCAGCTTCGTAACCGGATCGCGACGCTCGAACAGTTTGAGAAACTGATGCGGCTGACGAACGAGGAACGGCTCGGCGTTCAACTCGCGGGACATCATCTGGCGCTGGCGATCACGCCTTACTTTTTCAATCTCATCGACGTGAACGATCCGCATTGTCCGATCCGACGGCAGGTTGTGCCGCGCATAGAGGAGACGGTCACGGCGCCGTGGGAGATGATGGATCCGTGCGGCGAGGACGAGCATATGGTCGCGCCGGGATTGGTGCATCGGTATCCGGATCGCGTCTTGTTTCTGGTGACGGACCGGTGCGCAGCGTATTGCCGGTATTGCACTAGGAGCCGCGTGGTCGGCGGAGCAGGGGAGCAACATCTTCATACCGATTTCAGCGAAGCAATCAATTACATTCGCGAACACAAGGAAGTGCGCGACGTGTTGTTGAGCGGCGGCGATCCATTGTTGTTCAGCGATGATCGGCTCGAATACCTGCTCGGCCAGTTGCGCGCGATTGAGCACGTCGAATTTCTGCGGATCGGGACGCGGATCCCGATCTTTCTGCCGCAGCGTATCACGCCGGAGTTGTGCGCGGTGCTGCGGAAGTATCATCCGTTGTGGATGAGCATTCACACCAATCACCCAAAGGAAGCGACCGCCGAAGCCAGGGAGGCGTGCGGTCGGCTGGCGGATGCCGGTATTCCGCTGGGGAATCAGACCGTGTTGTTGAGTGGGGTCAACGACGACGCGTCGGTGATGAAAGCGCTCATGCACAAGCTGTTGATGATGCGGGTGCGACCGTACTACATCTACCAGTGCGATCTGGTGAAAGGCACGCATCATCTGCGCACGTCGGTGCGCAAGGGCCTGGAAATCATGGAGGCACTTCGAGGTCACACGACAGGTTACGCCGTGCCGCAATACGTGATCGATGCGCCGGGCGGCGGCGGCAAAGTGCCGATTGGTCCTGCGTATGTGCTGGCGCACGACGCCAAGCGCATCATTATTCGTAATTACGAAGGCAAAGTCTTCGAATACCCCGAATTGAACGAAGCATTTACCCCGACGGAGTCGGGGCAAGGTGTCCCTCCCGCACCCTGTCAAACTGGTGCAGAGCGTGCTTTCTCTAGCACTGCCAACACAGAGACGGGACATGGATGCCACTGCAAGACGTAGTTCGGAAATTCACTTCGGAATCGCCTGGAACTGGGAGCACGATCGGGATTTCATTACTATGCTGGATCGCTCCTGCCTCAATGCGGGACTGAGCTGTTATCTCGTTGGCGGGCACAATCTCCAGCAGACCTATCTCGAAGTCAAAAACAACGAGCGCCGCTTCGCGTACTTCCTCGATCGCGCCAGCGATGAAGACCCTCGTTTCCTGCAACTCAATCACCTTTTGCAGTCCAATGGGACGAAGTTCATTAACGCGCATCATCACTACCAGCGCTCGATCGACAAGGCGAACATCCACGGCGAACTCCTCGCGCACGGGTTGCAACTGCCGCTCACGATCATTCTCCCGCCGTACGACAGCGAACCGAATTTCGATCCGCGCGTAATCGAACCGCTGGCCAAGCCGTTCGTTGTCAAACCCGCGAAGGGCAGCGGCGGCTTCGGCGTGATGGTCGGCGCGACGCGGCCCGACGACGTTAGCCAGACGCGGGCCAAGTTTCGCAACCAACGCTTCCTCGTCCAGCAACGCATCGAACCGCAAATCCTCGGGGGCCGTCGCGCTTGGTTCCGCGTCTACAACGTGTGCGGCCAGATCATCCCGTGCTGGTGGGACGACACGTCCCATCGCTACGCCATCGTCACGCCATCGGACGGCACGCTGGTGAACGTGGCGGAACTGTCGCGCATCGTGAAGATCATCGCGGAAGTCTCGCAACTGGATTTTTTCAGCACGGAAATCGCCTTCGACCGCGATGGCCGCTACGTTGTTGTCGATTACGTCAACGACCCATGCGACATGCGCCCGCAGAGCAAACATTTCGACGGTGTGCCCGACACAATCGTGAGGATGATCGTGGATGGTATCGTTGGACACCTCAAGAAACAGTTCTCTTCTCCCGCCGACGCCCCCGTGAGTGAAGACGCGCGCTGGTGGCCGTAGCTATACTTGCGCCCTCCATGCGTGAGGCTGTTGTAGCTGCGCTTCTGCGAAGCGCAGATTGTTTTCCTTGAACCTTCCGCGTTTTACGCGCCTGCCACCGCGCAATGGCGGGCAGGCAGAAATGCCGCTACAACATCACGGCAGAACGAGGTGTGTTGCGCTTCTACGAACCGCGGTTTTCCACGACAAATCACTTGGCGCTTTGCAGAAGCGCCACTACACTGCACGTCATGCCATCGGTCATTCTAAAAGTGGGCAAGGAGCGTCGGCTCAAGGCAGGCCACTGCTGGGTGTACGCCGGTGAAATCGCCAGGATCACCGGTGAACCTGCCGCCGGCGATCAAGTCGACATCCGCGACCACAAAGACCGTTTCCTCGGTCGCGGGTTGCTCAACACCCGGTCGCAGATCACCGTCCGACGATTCACCACACAGAAGGAAGAACTCGACAAAGAATTTTTCCGTCGGCGCATCGAAGCGGCGTGGCGCTTTCGCGCTTCGCTCGCGCTGCCGGCCATGCTCAATGCGACGCCGACCGCTCCGAGCACGCAACGGCTCGTGTTCTCGGAAAGCGACCTGCTGCCGGGCCTCATTCTCGATCAGTACGGCGATTATCTGGTCCTGCAGGCGTTGACGCTCGGCATCGACCAACGGAAATCCTGGATCATCGAGATCGTCCAGGAATTGTTTCAACCGAAGGCCATCATCGAACGCAGCGATGTGCCAAGTCGGGGTCTCGAAGGGCTTAAAGAGGCGAAGGCAATTCTATCCGGCGACAGCGACGGATGCGTGACAGTCCGCGTCGGCGCGCCGCCCATGATCGAATTCGATGTGAATCTCCTCGAAGATCAGAAAACGGGGTTCTTTCTAGATCAACGCCTGAACTACGGCGAAGTCGGGGCGCTGTGTGGAGGCAAGGACGTGCTCGACTGCTTCGCGTATCACGGCGGGTTTGCGTTGGCAGCCGCGGTAGCGGGAGCCGAAAGCGTGGAGGCCGTCGAGATTTCCGAGCAATGCATCGCGCGGGCGCGCAAGAATACGGAGTTGAACGGTCTCACCGGCAAGATTGAGTTCGTCTGCGCCAACGCGTTCGATGTGCTGAAAAAGTACGACAGCGAGAAACGTCAATTCGACGTGATCGTGCTCGACCCGCCGTCCTTTACCCGCACGAAACAGAACGTCAACGACGCGCTGCGCGGCTACAAGGAAATCAACCTCCGCGCGCTGAAAATGCTGCCTGCGGGTGGGGTGCTGGCGACATTTACGTGTTCCCATCACATCAGCGCGGAACTGTTCAAAGCCGTTATCGTGGACGCAGCGGCGGATGCGAAGAAGACGGTGCGTCTGATGAAAGTCCTCTCACAATCTCCCGACCATCCGATTCTGCCCGCCGTGCCCGAGACCGAGTACTTGCGGGGATTGCTGTTGCAGGTAATGTAACCGGGACCATGACCGGGGCGAATTTATTCGGCAACCTGCTGTTTAGCAGTATCGGCTTGGGCGCGTTCCTGTACGGCAAATAGCAGGCCCGTTGGAAGGCGATGGCGATTGGGGTGGCGCTATATGACAGATCCAAAAGTCCAGCAACTGAAAGCGCGGCTTGCAGAAATCGACGACCTCAAATCCGCCGCGGCGGTGTTGCATTGGGATCAGGCGACGTACATGCCGCCGGGCGGAGCGCCGGCGCATGCCCGTCAGATGGGGACCCTCCAGCGGCTCGCCCACGAGAAGTTCACCGATTCTGCCATCGGCAAGCTGCTCGATGAATTGCGGTCGTACGAAGAGAGTCTGCCCTATGATTCCGATGAAGCGAGTTTGATTCGTGTCGCGCGCCGCGATTACGAAAAGGCGGTGAAAGTGCCGGCGTCGTTCACCGCCGATTTGGAGAATCACAGTTCGGAGACATATATTGCGTGGAGAAAGGCGCGGCCTGCGAACGATTTCGCGTCGGTGCGATCTCGGCTCGAAAAGACGCTCGACCTGAGCCTCCAGCTTGCCAGCTTCTTCCCCGGCTACGAGCACGTCGCTGACCCGCTGATCGATTACTACTCCGATCCGGGCATGAAAGCCGCGACCGTGCGCACGCTTTTTGCCGAGTTGCGACGCGAGCTTGTGCCGATTCTGCAGGCGATCACCGCACAGCCGCTTGCCGATGATGCCTGTCTGAAACAACAATTCCCCGAAGCGCAGCAACTGGCGTTCGGGCAGGAGGCGATCAAACGGTTCGGCTACGACTTCGAGCGTGGACGGCAGGACAAGACGCATCATCCGTTCATGACGAAGTTTTCGCTTGGCGACATCCGCATCACCACGCGCGTGAAGGAGAACGATCTCAGTGAAGCGTTGTTCAGCACGATGCACGAAACAGGGCACGCGTTGTACGAGCAAGGGATTCGGAGGGAGTTCGACGG
Source organism: Verrucomicrobiia bacterium (assembly GCA_049510215.1). Classification (GTDB taxonomy): domain Bacteria; phylum Verrucomicrobiota; class Verrucomicrobiia; order Palsa-1439; family Palsa-1439; genus JBEKZD01. Next base: position 37,950 of record JBEKZD010000006.1, on the reverse strand, counting down.
CACACCGCTCGCGGGCGGCACGTCGTCCGGAGTCCACGAAAGCCAATCACGGCTGTGGGAGAACGTCGTCGGACGGAGCCGGGAGTTCTGGGAATTCTTTTATCGGCGGTTGCAGGACGTTTTTCCAAGCCAGTTAAGGTCCGTGCCTCTGGAGCGATTCTATCGCGCCATCAACAAGGTCGAACGCTCGCTGATCCGCACCGATGCCGATGAAGTGACGTACAATCTCCACGTGATGATGCGATTCGATTTCGAGTTGGCGCTGCTGGAAGGGAGATTGGCCGTGCGCGATTTGCCTGAAGCCTGGCGGGAGCGAATCAAGTCGGATTTGGGCGTCGCGCCGCCCGACGACCGCGACGGCGTCTTGCAGGACGTGCATTGGTTCGGCGGCGTCATCGGCGGAGCGTTTCAGGGATACACGCTGGGCAACGTCCTCAGCGCGCAGTTCTTCGACGCCGCGACCCGCGCGCATCCGTCCATCCCCGACGAAATCGGGCGCGGCGAGTTCGGCACGCTCCACGACTGGCTCCGTGAAAACATCTACCAGCACGGACGCAAGTTCACGCCCGATGAACTTGTCAAGCGCGCCACCGGCAATCCGCTGAACATCCAGTCGTATGTCCGGTATTTGCGGCAAAAATACGGCGACCTGTATTCGCTCTGATGCCCGAGCCCCGGTGCTCACGGCGGGCGTTGTTGCCAGACACTTCTTCAGCAGACTCTGGTGCTCGGCCCCCACACAGGCCCAACAAGAAGCGCAGCCAGCGGCCGTTCACCCAGTTGTGGACGCGGGTTTCGCGTTCCTGTTGTCCAGCCGGCCCGGCTGCGCTACTCGATTTCAAGCAAGATTCAGACCCGACGACCGACTACGGAACCAGCGCTTGGACGCGGAAGAAGCGCTGCGGGGTGGAGGTGTCCGGAACGGATCGGTGTCAGCCACATACTCCGCAATACCCCTCATCCCATCGCCATCGTTGTCGGTTGTGGCATTCATCGTCACTAGGTTGCCGGCATGGAGATATTCCCACGCGTCGGGAATCCCGTCTCCGTCCGTTATCCGGGCCTGTGTCCAACGAGTCCGTCTGCACGAACGCAACGGCGTTGCTCAGGCTGATCCAGGCGATGTTCGCGCCGTAGACGTACCCGCTGAGGTTGCCTGCTCCGTCGTGGTTGACTTCCTCCTCCCGGGCGAAATTCGCCCATGTGTTTCCAGTCGACTTTACTTGGGGCGCAGCCGGCGACCCTTCATCCAGTTGTGAACGCGGGTTACGTTCTTGCTGTTATCCGGCCAATACCGGCTGCGCCTCCCACAATTCTGGTAGCTAGTCGGTCGCCTTGATCCGATAGAACCGCTGCGCAACGCTCGAGTCCACCGTGTTGGTCATCTGCATTGTCCCGGCAGTGAACGCCACATTACTGATGGCTGTGGACCATGTGCTGTTGGTCATGTCGCTCTTCCATTCGAGGTCGTGGAGGGTACTGGGGATGCCCGTGAAACTGATCACCGCGTTGGTTCTGGCAGCGAGTTCAATCCTGGTTATTCGCAGGAAACCGGGATCAGGAACTGCCGTGGTGTTGGCGACCCAGTTGTTCACGTAGTCGAACGGGACGATGACGTTGCGCGGTGTGCTTGCCCAGTTGTCGTGGACGATGACCCAATCCGTCCCGCCGAGGGGATCAAGCGGATCGCCGGCGGGGATGTAGCCGACGCATGTCACTGCGTGGCCTAAACCGTAATCGCCGTTGTAGTCATTCCAAACCTCCTCCTCATCATTCGAACTGCCCGGCGAGGTGTCGAACGTGTAGTAGGAGCCGCCGAATTGTGCTTCGGAGTTCGTGCTGTCCGTCGCTAGGTCGAGGGCACCGACGGCGAACACGTTCCAATGAAGGAAGGATATGATCAGGGTGTGGTCGCGATTGATCTCGGACTTGACTTCCTTGAATGCGCTCACCGGGTCGCCGAGAACTTGCGCCACGCCACCGGTTGGGTCGAGACCAGCGGCGAAGTTCTTGCCTTCCGTGCCGGTGTCCCACCAGCCGCTTGCGTTGTTGGTGTACAGGCAACTGTAGAGGCTGTTCAGGTAGTTCGCCAAGCCGATATGGATGTTCTTGACATAGGTGCCCCAATGGTTGCCATCGCCGGCGAAGAAATAGCCGCCCCCACCCATCCCGCGATTGGTGTCCATGTACCAGCCGATGTCAGTCGGGCTCGGGGGCAGTCCCGGCGCGTTCATCGCCGCCGGTCGCGCAAACCCGTCTGCCAAGTAGTCTTGCCACGACGGTCCCGCGGCCCAAGCGACCGTGCTGCCGGCAAACGCCGTCCCATCGGCGACCGGCGCGCCATGGTGGTCCTCCCAGTGGCCGGCTAGATTGGCGGCGGAAGTCGGCACGCACCAGTCACTCCACTGGCCGGGCGGTGGTGGCGGTGGGATCTGTCCAGGCCCGCCGTTGGGCGATTGCGGGTTGTACCGGTATGGCTGGTTCCAATCCGGCACGAAGCCGTTGACAAACTTCACCCCGGTCGTCCATGCGTTCGCCGTAGTGTTGGCAACCCACGCGACGTTGAACGTGCCTCCGGGCGTATTTGTGGGCGTGCCATAAGGAACGGCCACGTTGCGCGGTGTGGACACCCAGTTGTCGTGGACGATAACCCAATCGGTGGCCATTGTCGCACGATAGGGATCGGCTGGATCGCCGGCAGGAATGTAGCCGACGCACGTCACGGCATGGCCCAAGGCTGAACCGTCATCATTAAAGTTCCAAGTCTCGTCTTCGGCATTTGTATAGGGAGACGACGGCGTTTGCAGAACGTAATTCGTGTAGCCAAAAGCGGATTCGGTGTTTGTGCCGGTGGGGGCGACCCCATACACCGTTTTGACGGGGTTCCAGTACATGAAGCACAGAATTAGTGTCCGATTCGAGTCGATCTCCGATTTCACTTCGGCGAATGCGTTGATCTCGTTCGGGTACGGCGCCACGTTCGGCACCCCAGCCGGATTCACGCCACTGAAGTAGTTGAAGCCTCGCGTGCCGGTTAACCAGTAGTTGCTGCTGCTCAGGCTGTAGCGACTGTTCAGGAAGTTCTGCAGGCCGGGTTGGATGTCTTTCAGATAGGTACCGGTGTGGACGGCGTTGCCGAAATAGTATCCTCCCATTGTCCCCAGGCCGTTGTCCCACTGTATGCCGCGATTTGTGTCCAGGTACCAGCCGATGTCGGTGGCTGGCACAGGCAGAGCGCCGGCGGCTGCTTGTGGAGGCGTCGGCCTAGCGAATCCATCGGCCTGGTAATCATGCCATGACGCGGCCAATGGCCAATTCGTGGTGGACGGGAAGGCAAACGCGTCCGCCACCGGCACACCATGCGCGTCCGTCCAATGGCCAACAAGGTTGGCGGCCGCAGACGGCGCGCACCAAGCGTTCCATTGTGTCGCATTGCCCGGCGCGTTGGGCGGCACGGGAAAAGGATCAGTTGGACCACCTGGCGGCGGTCCGTACCGGTACGGCTGATTCCAGTCCGGGGCCAAGCCGTTGACGAACTTCGCTGCCGCCAGCACACTGCCCGTTGTGCCGATGAGCAGCGCAGCGATAAGAATCAATAGTCTCCAGTCCGTGCCAACGCGCTTCCCTGCTGTCGCGCGTTGCAGACGACTTGTGGTCGTGAATCGAGTACTGTTGAATACATCCTTCATAGCATCATTCCTCCAAGTGTGTGAGTTGCTGGTTGGGTAGGCAAATCCTGGCGCCAAGAAAGATAGCCTTGGCATTGCGTTCGGTGGTGTTGCGGATCGTGATGTCGATTCGCATTCCGAACCCAGTTGAAGCGCACAGATCATTCATCGACAGACAGCTTCTTCGAGTTCAGAACCGAATGTGCGAGGCGGGAAAAACTGACACAATTCTCACCCGGTCGCGGCGCGACCCCCGCGCCCCGCACAAGCGGTTTTGAACCTCACGTCTACTCGCCTTCGCTAGGCAGGCGAAGGCTTTCACAAACTTGGCCACTTGTCAACACTTTTCTTCGTAGCGGGTGCGATCAAAACTGTAGGCATCTTGCCTGTCCCGTTGGACGGGCTTCCACCCCGTCTGTGGTGCGGAATGGACGGGCAAGATGCCCGTACAACATTGGACAAGCTGGAAGCTTATCCTACTATGCGCGGGATCCCCACACCCGCGTTCACCCGGGGACGGCGGTTGTAGATCGCCGCTAGAGCGCGGAGGGCACAACGACTTTCAGTGCCTGCGAGACTTCGGCTTGGGGGACGACGGTGTAATGGCCGAGGGCGGCGGGGAGCAGGGCGACTTGGCCGATGTCGAGGCGCTCTTCCTTGTTATCGGGCGTAAGGATGCCGACCGCGCCCTCGATGCAGGCGAGAATGTGGAAGCTCGAACCATCGCAGCGGTCGGGCCACGCGCTGCGCAGGTCGAGTTTGTGGACGTGGAAGTAGTCGCATTCGACGAGCCGCCAGAGGCCGTTGACACCGTGTTTCTCGACTTTCGGTTTTACTTTGCGCGGCTCGAAATCCTGAAAGTCAATGCAGGCGAGCGATTCCTGAACGTGTAGTTGACGCGGTTTGCCGTCGAGGCCGACGCGACCCCAATCGTAAACGCGATAGGTTGTGTCGGAGTTCTGCTGGATCTCGACGAGCACCACGCCCGCGTCGATCGCGTGGAGCCTGCCCGAAGGTACAAAGAACGTGTCGCCTTTGACGACGGGGAAGCGGCGGACACAATCTTCGATGGACGGGGCAACCGTTGTAGCTGCGTTTCCCTGCCCCGAAAGCCTTCGGGGTGAATGAAGCGCAGTTTCTTCATCTGAGGGGTGGCGCTTCGCAGAAGCGCCACCACACCGTTCCAGTGCGCGGATGAAATCGACGCCGGACACGCCGCGGCACAGACCGGCGATCAAGTGCGCGTCGGCGTCGGCGTCGAGGACATACCACATCTCCGTCTTCGGCTCGCCGTTGAGCTTCGCGGCGATGGCAGCAGGAGGATGCACCTGCAAGGAAAGCCGCTCGCGGCAGTCGAGGAGCTTGACCAGAAGTGGAAAACGGGAGGGAGTGGAGTGTTGGAGTGTTGGAGTATCGGAGGAGAAGCAGTTGGTGCCGAGCAGTTGAACGCCGTGCGCCTCGATGAGCTGGCGCAATGTCTTGCCCCTGTCCGGACCGTTGGCGACAACGGTCTGCGCATCGTCGCGGTCGCTGATTTCCCAGCTTTCGCCGATGCGTTTGCCGGGCGGCACGGGTTTGCCGAACCGAGCCAGCGTCTGACCGCCCCAGACGCGCTCCACAAGGAGCGGCGTAAACTTGTAAGGGTAAAGCATCTTTGTGCCTTGCAGTTGCGTGTGTTTTTGCATACACTGCGGACTCGCAAGGAGGAATTGCAATAACTTTTTATGGGGAAACAATCGGAGCACGCGCATGCGCGCGAGATCTGGGCGGTGGTGTTGGTCGGCCTCGCGCTCCTGCTGTTGTTGAGCCTGATTTCGTACGACAAATTTGACGTCGGCGATGTCGCAGCCAGCGGTGTGCATCCGTTGAGGAATTTCATCGGTCCGGTCGGCGCTTGGATTGCCTTTGGCACGTTTCGCACGTTTGGGTTGGGTGCGTATGTATTGATGCTGGTGTTGGGAACGATTGGCGGGATGCTGTTGCTGGGCAAGGAAATCCCCTGGCGCAGCAAGGTCGGCGCGGGGATGCTGCTGCTGCTGTCATCGAGTTGTCTCTTGCACGTTGCGGGATTGGAACGCGCACAACGCATCCTCAATCTGCCCGGCAGCGCCGGCGGCTTTCTCGGCTTGTTCGTCGGCGGGTACTTTCAAGGCCTATTGGGCGCCGTCGGCACGACGATCATATTCGTCGTCGCTTATTTGGTCAGCCTGATCCTTCTGGTCAATCTGCGGCCGAGCTATTGGGTGGCGTTGACCGTGGGCACGGTGCAGGACACGTGGCGCCGGATCCGCGGCAAACCGAAGATGGACGTGCGCGATGAATTGCGCGAACAGGAACGCGACCTGCGCTACAAAGAATTCCAGGTGGATCGTGAACTGTCTCGCAAGGAACGCGAAGCCCACAAGCTGACCGGTGGGCGCGAGGGCGAAGAGGAAGGAGCGCGGTCACGCGAGCGACGGCCTGAACCAAAGATCGAAGATCGCACGATTCCCAAACCGGCGACGGCGGACGAACCGGCGAAGGGGTCAACAGTTGGAGAGAAGACGGCGTCCAAGAAGGAAGCGACCGGGGTCGACAAGCCCGTGCCTGCAATTGCCGCAGCAAAACCGAGGGCGGAGAAACCCGTTGCCAAGCCGACGGTGGCGCTGGCGAGTGCTGAGGCGGCGGAGGGTGAGCAATACGTCCTGCCGACGCTGGACTTACTGGAGCAACCGCCCGCGATGGCCCAACGAAACGTCATCGAAGATTTGAAGGCCAACGCAGAAATGCTGCGTGCGACGCTGGAAGACTTCGGCATCAGCGTTGAGTTGGGTGATGTCACGAAAGGGCCGACGATCACGCGCTACGAAGTGTATCCTGCCCCGGGCGTGAAGGTGGAGAAGATTTCCTCGTTGTCGAACAACATCGCGCTCGCAATGAAAGCGGTCAACGTACGCATCCTCACGCCTGTGCCAGGCAAGGGCACCGTGGGCATCGAAGTGCCCAACACCACCACCACGACGGTTTATCTGCGGGACATTCTCGAATCACAGGAATGGCGCACGACGAAGGCCCGCATCCCCATAGCCCTTGGCCGCGATGTGGCGGGCAACCCGATCATTTCTGATCTGAGCGACATGCCGCACTTGCTGGTGGCGGGCACGACGGGCTCCGGCAAGACCGTGTGCATCAACGTGATTCTCGCCAGCCTTCTCTACCGGTTTACACCGGTAGACTTGCGGCTGGTGTTGATCGATCCGAAAGTGGTCGAGATGCAGCATTACAATGTGCTGCCACACCTGATTGTACCGGTGGTAACGGAAGCGAAGAAAGTGCCGCTCGCGTTGCGCTGGGTGATCAACGAAATGGAGAAGCGATTCCAGATTCTGGCCAAAGCCGGCGTGCGCAACATCGCTTCGTTCAATGCGCGTCCGAAACAGCCGCCGAAACCGAAGCCCGAGCAGAAGCCAGCAGAACCAGAAACATCCGAGAACAGCGAGGCGGCTGAGCAGGAAGTGCTCAAGATCGAGGTGCCGCGCGACGATGAACGAGTGATCCCCGACAAGCTGCCGTACATCGTGATCGTGATCGACGAGCTGGCTGACCTGATGCTCGTCGCCCCGGTCGATGTCGAAAGCGCCATCGCGCGGCTGGCGCAGCTCGCGCGTGCCGTGGGCATTCACATGGTTTTGGCGACGCAACGGCCGAGCGTGGACGTCGTGACGGGAGTGATCAAGGCCAATTTCCCCACGCGCATCGCGTTCCAGGTGGCGTCAAAGCAGGATTCGCGCGTCATTCTCGACGCCAACGGCGCGGATAAGTTGCTCGGCAAAGGCGACATGCTGTATCTGCCGCCCGGCTCATCGAAGCTGATTCGCGCCCAAGGCGTGTTGGTGCTGGACGACGAAATCAAACGGATCGTGGACTTCATCGGTTCGCATGCCAAACCGCACTTCGAGACCGAGATTCATCAGAAACTGCAAAAGAACATGGTCCTGCCCGCCGATCTTGCCGAGGAGGAAGATGAAGAACTCGTTGAGCAGGCGATGGAAGTCATCCGCCAGAGCAACCGCGCCAGCGTCTCGGTCTTGCAACGACGGTTGCGCATCGGGTATACTCGCGCGGCCCGGATCATGGATGTGCTTGAGGAGCGCGGCATCGTCGGCCCGAACAAGGGCGCGGAACCGCGCGAGATCCTGATCGATCTGGATGGACAAGTGAACGCGGAGCCGTAGAGCAATTGCAGGCGCGAAGTTTCTTCGCGCTGACGTATCGCGCCGCGAAAATGTTTCGCGGCTACAAACAAATGGAATCCATTGGCCAAACACTGCGTGAAGCGCGTCACGCCAAAACGGCGAGCTTGGAAGACGTCGCGCGCGCCACGAAAATCAAAATCGAGATCCTGGAAAAACTCGAGTCCGACGAGTTCGATCAGCTTGCGGCGCCGATGTACACGAAAGGATTTCTCAAGCTTTATTCGGAATATCTCGGGCTCGATAGCCAGACGATAGTCGATTCGTACCTACGCAGCCAGGGAGGACTGCGGCGGCAGGGCTTGCAGATCGAGACAGGGGCGGCCAGTCGCGCCCGCAAACCGCCTGAGCTGAAGTTGCCGATCCGCAACGTGGCCAGGGTCGTGGCAACACTGACCGTGGTGGTAATCCTGGGGTTAGTTGTCGGACACTTCTGGTCGCGGCATAGCCATCCAAATACGCAAGCAAGCCAGCCCCGTTCGGAGCGGGGCCAGCCTGCCCAGGAACAAAAAGCTGCGCCGCCAGCCGCAGCGAAGGCCGCCGCCACGTTGCCGAAAGCCGATTTCGATGCGTATTATCAGCCGAATAACAAGCCCGCGCCTGAATTGCTCGACCCGTCAGGAACATAGCCGGACTGTAGGCCGCTTCTGTGAAGCGGCGCGCGAACAGCGCCGACTCGCAGAGTCGGCCTACTGGATATGAACTCAACTCCCCCAATCAAAATCGGCCTGGTCAGCTTGGGCTGCGCCAAAAACCTTGTCGACAGCGAAGTGATGCTCGGTTCGCTGCTCCGCGCGGGCGCGGAGCTGACCGATGACGTCCAAGAGGCGGATGTCGTCATCGTCAACACATGCGGCTTCATCGAAGCGTCCAAGCAGGAATCCATCAACGCGGTCCTCAAGGCGAGCGAACTGCGCGAGACCGGTAACTGCAAAGCGCTCATCATGGCAGGTTGTTTGGCGCAGCGTTACCAGAAGGATCTTCAGAAGGAATTACCCGAAGTGGATGCCATCGTCGGGTTGAACGAAGTCCCGCGCATCGGCGAGATCGTGCGGAATGTTTTGAGTAGAGTGGAGCGAGCTTCCAGCTTGCTCACAGTGAACCGAACGGACGGGCGGGACGCCCGCGCTACCGTCTTCTGGTCCGGCCCGGCGAAGTACATCCCCGACTACGCTGCGCCCCGATTTCGGCTCACGCCAAATCACTACGCCTACGTGAAGATTGCCGAAGGCTGCAATCATCCGTGCACGTTTTGCAGCATCCCCCGTATCCGGGGCAAACACCGGAGCCGTTCGATGGACGACGTGGTGGCCGAAGTGCGCTCGCTCGTTGCCAACGGCGTACGCGAGATCAATCTCATCTCGCAGGACACGACGTTCTATGGAAAGGACCTTGTGGCAGGCGCGCCCGTAGCGGCACAGCATGCTGTGCCCATGCAATGGCAGCAACCGTCACTGGCCTCCCTGCTCCTCGCAATTCAACGGATCGATGGCGATTTCTGGGTGCGATTGTTGTACACGCATCCGGCCCACTGGACCGATGAATTGATCGACACGATTGCCGAGTGCAGCAAGGTGTGCCGTTACGTGGACATTCCATTGCAGCACATCAACGACCGGATGCTCGACCGGATGCGGCGCGAGACCGATGGGCGCTACATCCGCCGCCTCCTTCGCAACATACGCGCCGGTATTCCCGGCGTTGCGTTGCGCACGACGTTCATCGTCGGTTTTCCCGGCGAAACCGAAAAAGAGTTCAAGGAACTGCTGGCGTTCATCGAGCAGACAAAGTTCGAGCGGCTCGGCATCTTGACGTATTCACGGGAAGACCACACCGTGGCGGGCAACATGAGAGGGCAGGTATCCGCGAAGGTGAAGAAGCAGCGATACGACCGGGCGATGGCGCTCCAGCAAAAAGTGTCGCGCGAGATTCACGAGCAGTTGATTGGAAAGACAATTCGCGTGTTGGTCGAGGCGAGGGAAGGGGACAAGTTTGTCGGTCGTTCGCACGCCGACGCCCCGGAGATTGACGGCACTGTAAAGTTCAGCGGGCAAGCTGCCGTCGGCGCATTCGCCGACGTCCGAATCACCGGCGCAAGCGAGTACGATCTTACGGGCGAGACATTGCCCGATGCCGGCGTTTCTAACTGCGGATGACGCGGATGACGCTTCCGAAATGTGGGAGCGATACTCTTGCCGCGATTCCCCCTTTTGCTCGTCCCACTATATTTGTCATTCTGAGCTTGTCGAAAGCCGAGCGACTTGGGAAGCCGCGAGACGAACTCCGAAAGTTTTCGTAGGCCAGCAGGGTGATGCGAACGGGAGAGAGCGTCATCAAATCTCTGTCGTTGCCATTCGTCATTCGACTCTGCACTGCGACGAATTGTAGAAGAATTGGGAACGTGGTGAACTTCGCGGTCTTCGCCCGTTCCGTCGGATAGGCGTCCCCCTCGTTCAGTCCCCCGCAAGCGTTTCGGAATCCGGCCGACGACGACCAACCACGGATGACACGGATGCACGCGGATTGCGTGTCCGCCTCAAGCTCTCAAGAGTCGCGAAGGTCGCAGCGACTGAGCCCCAGTAGCGCGGGCGTCCCGCCCGTTCAGTCTCCCGCAAGCGTTCCGTAGCCGACCCCGATGAAACCAGATGAACGGATTGCCGCCCAACCACCCCTCGGCGTTTGCCGCGGAAGTACAGCGTGCGGCGTCTCGCGGACTCGGCTCCGCAACGCTCGGCTTCCATCAACGAGGATTGCCGGTTGTGTTGGCGCGCCAGGTCAGAAAACTGCATCGTATTGCTCCTCCTTTTCGCCCCCGTTTTATAGGCGCTACGTTTTTCAAAACTTTTTGTTCGGTTTTGGCCTTCTGCGGGTTTTTAATAATGAATTGAAGATGACGGACAGCCAGCAATTGCTTGCGGATTACGTCGGGAATGGCTCGGAAGAAGCCTTTCGCGAACTGGTAACGCGCCACCTTGCTCTGGTTTATTCAACAGCGATTCGGTTGGTCGGCGGCGACACGCATCTGGCGGAGGATGTCGCCCAAACTGTCTTCGTGGATCTGGCTCGCAAGGCTCGCACGCTTCCATGCGACGTGATGTTGGGTGGGTGGCTGCATCGCGACACTTGCTTTGTAGCCTCCAAGACCATGCGGAGCGAACGTCGTCGTCAGTCCCGTGAAAGGCACGCTGTCGAAATGAACTCGTTCCAAGACCATTCCGAGTCGGATCTGATGCAGGTTGCGCCCATCCTCGACGAGGCGATTAACCGGCTTGGAGCAGAGGACCGCACCGCCATTTTGCTGCGCTTCTTTGAGCAGCGCGATTTCCGCTCGGTGGGCAAAGCGTTGGGAAGCAATGAAGATGCCGCGCGGATGCGAGTGAACCGGGCGTTGGAGAAATTACATTCTCTGCTGACACATCGTGGCGTCACGTTGTCAATTGCGGCGTTGGGAACCGTGCTGAGCGCCGAGGCCGTCACTGCCGCACCGGTGGGACTGGCGGTCACTATTTCCAGCGTTGCCCTGGCTGGCGCGGCGGCGGGAACCGGAACAACACTCACCCTCATAAAACTTATGACTATGACCAAATTTCAAGCTGTAGTTGTCGGGGCCATTGTCGTGGCCGGTGTGGCGACACCTTTGGTCATTCAACACCAAGCAAAAGTGCGCGAGGAGAACCAGTCTTCGCGCCAGCAAATCGCGCAACTCAAAGTCGACAACGAAGGTCCCGCACACCAAGTCGCGCCCATTCCACGCCCGCCCGCGCCGCGCGTCGAGGCATCCAGCACAACGAACGCGCCAGTCGCACAATCACCGTATGAACAGCTCCAGGCGTTTCTCGCCTCACGCCTCGCACCCTCGCGTGAAGAAATGGAGGCTTCTGTGCGGCAAAACAGGCCCCCGACCCTCCCCGACGCACTCTCGCGTGAAGAAATCGGGGCTTATTTGCAGCAAAACAAGCGCAACGCGGAAAGTCTTCTGGCGGCGTATCGAATGAGCCACGATCAATCCTATCTGCGGGAGGCGGCAACCAATTTCCCGAACACCCCCTTCGTACAGCTTGCCGTCATCGCCGACAAAGTTTTTCCCGAGGAGCAGCGCAAATGGATTGATGCGTTCAAGGCTTCGTCTCCGGACAACGCCCTGGCTTGGTATTTTTCGGCATTGGACTATTTCAATTCAAAACAGCCTGACCTGGCCATTCGGGAGCTTGCCGAAGCGACGCGCCGACAATCCTTAGACACCTATGCCGCGCAAGCCAGCCAGGCGGTGGAAGAGATGTGTGATCTGGCCGGCTGGCCCCCGTTGGCGGCCAAAGCATGGGCGCCCTCGAGCGAGTCAGCGTCGTATCTCAATTCCTTGAAAAACATGGCGAACCAAATGATGCAGACACAACAACAAGACCTCACCCGAGGAGATGCCGCCTCGGCAAATTCTCTGGCGTCCATGGGCATGGTTTTGGGCAACACCCTGCGGGCCGGCAGCCCGATGGATCAACTGGTGGGAATCGCCATCGAGAAAAATATACTGGGAAAACTGGATCCGGCGGTGAAGTACGATTTTCTGGACCGCCCGGTAAGCGAAGTGCTGGCAGAGTTGGACCGGGATAAGCACGCCATCGTCGACGCGCTCAACTCTAAAGAGCAGGTGCTCCCGACTCTCAACGAGACCGAATTGGCCAGTTACTTTGAACGCAAGAAACTTTACGGTGAGGTGAACGCAGTGCTGTGGTTACAATCGAAACACGGGCCGCCTTGATCCCAATCGGCGCCGCAAAATGCAAATACACGATTTCTCTCGGCTACTGACAACTCAACATTCAACCATGGAAACATCTATGAAATCACGACCCAGTATCGGCTTAACCACCTTGGCGATGGCTCTTACCATCATCAGCTCAATCCTCAGCACTGGCGCAGGAGGCAAGGAGCCAGACGTCAATCCCACCGGCACATGGAAGGTGACTTACACTCTCGATGGTAAGACCCAGACGTATCAACCCACTCTCAAACTCAAGCAGGAGGGAGACAAGTTGACCGGCACATTTACTCGCCGTCGCGGCCAGCAAGAGATCGAAATGGCCCTCGAAGATGTAAAGCTTGAGGCGAGCGAGATTTCCTTCACGGTTAGCATATCTGGGAGTGGCGGAGCAACAGTGGTGAGGAAATTCCATGGAAAGATTGCCGGCGACACAATCAAAGAAGGCACCGTCAAAGAGATTTGGAATGGCGAGGACCGCACGAGCGAGCACCCGCTCCATTGGGAAGCCAAGCGCGAAACCACCAAGTCGAAGGATGGCACGGCATAAGTAGGAGAACGCTCTCGCACGGTCACATCGCCGTATTCTGCAGTTCTCGCGCTTGAACGATCAAGAACGATCCTGACTACTTTGGCCATTCACCGAGTCCTCTGGTGTAGAGGCCACTGTCCACAGCGGCATACGCTTCTGCTGTTCGGCTGGTAGCCGGCCCCGATGAAACCAGATGAGCGGATTGCCGCTCAATCACCCCTCGGCGTTTGCCGCGGAAGTACAGCGTGCGGCGTCTCGCGGACTCGGCTCCGCTACGCTCGGCTTCCATCAACGAGGATTGCCGGTTGTGTTGGCGCGCTAGGTCAGAATGAAGAATAATCAGACGCGCCCCCGATGACTATTGCGATTGACTGGACTCTCCGCAAGTTCTAACCTCCGGCCATGCTTGGCTTTCGTGGCGGGCTTGGCCTTGCCATGGCCGGTCGGAAATTACGCGAAAACAATCCATGGAGGCATTCAAGATGAAGATTAGCAAGAAAAGGCGGGGCTTCAATCTACAGATGAAAACGGTCAGTGGCCAAAAGGGAGCATATCTTTTTCTGAGAACTCCCTATGGTTCCTACCATACATTCCTTGAAGTGGCAGCCAGGGATGCCGCCAGAGACTGCGGAGCACCAAACAAAGGAAACACAAGGCAACTCTGCAAGAGAATCTGCAGTTTCTAGTCCGCCGCCATTTGCGGGCGCTCGTGGCTGACCTCTATCGTTCGGCGGATAACCGACCCAGGGTGACGTCCAACTATTCGACATTTCACTCTCCACCTCGTTCCACTGTAGCTGGCGCCCAACCACTGAATTGATGCAGTTCGCTTCCCGCTCATCCCGAAAACACCCCAGCGCGGGCCTACTGCTTGAAAAGCCTCTCCAACTTGAGCACATCTGTTGGCGTTCCCGAAAGGTGATGCTTAATCAGGTCTTCCACGTCACTCAACGCCTTCAGCAGGTCTCCAAACTGAATGAGATACATTCGTACGAAAATCTGCAAATTATGAGAGTCAAGGTTCTCCATCACATGGTCACAGTACTTGGACATCGTTGAGTCCACCACTCGAAGGTATTCGTAGATCACATGGAGCGAGTTCCGCTCTTTGATGCTGAAGTGCTCACAGACTGAAGGGTACAGACTGCCATAAATGATCGAGCAAAACCGCACGCTCTCGCCAGAGAGAAGCTTAGTTTGTTTTAGAGCATCTAGCATCGCCTCCAAGTTTCTGCGTTTCTCTGGAAGCATAGAAAGGTTGGCCCGCAACTCCTGCAGCAATTGTTTCCGGATCTTTCTCTGATGACGCCAATCCTTCCACTCTTGATAGCCCATTGCGAGAATGAATCCCAAACCAACGCCGAGGAGACCAATGACGGCTTCAGACATTTGATGCGCCCCATGACAAGTTCACAAACCCCTCCGCTCAGGGTGGTCAGTCATTAGGAAGAGCGGCATCGCGGTCAGATCTCTGCTTTCTGGTTTGCCCTCCGTTAGATCGCGCAACCATTTCAGGTCGCCACCGAATCCGCCTTGGCCAAAGTTTGCCCACCTGCTGCGGTGCCAGAGCTTGCCCGCCTTTGGCGGCGCCGGAGGCGGCCAGGGGCGACCAGGGTTACGGCGGACAGGGAGCAACCGGTTGGTTGGCGTCTCCTTTGCCATGCCGCGCAGTGTAGCGGGAAAGAGATGCTTCGACAAGCCCGCCGTGGGCGCGCAAGCTCAGCATGACAGCTTCGGGGGGACTGCGGCTCAGCAATAGCGATGGGGGTCACGTCCCTTCATTCTGCAATTTGGCTTCCACCCGTTTGATCATCCGGGCCAGAACCCGGTCACCAGCCGCCCGCTCCGCAAACAACTGGAGCAACTCGGTGAACTGTCACGAGTAAAGAGGCTGTTGCCTAAATGATTTTCCGGTTGTAGCTGCGCTTCTGCGAAGCGAGGGTCGTTCGTTTCCCGAAGGAATTAGGCGTTTCACAGAAACGCCTCTACACCGAAAGGCGTGGAAACCGATTTGGGCAACAGCCTCTCAAGCGTTGACCCTCAGACTGTTTACTTCTTCGAAGGGCGATCATTCATCAGAATGCGAATAATAAGGAAGAGACCGCCTCCGCCCACGCCCATAAAACATAAGATCGCGAAACCAGGATACCCAAAGATACGAAATGAAGTCTCCACCCGCATCAATAAAGCTGCGCCGACGATCAACGCAGCCAAAATCAAACCCAGGGTGATGCGATTCGCGACCTTCTGAAGTCCCTCGATGATTATGTCCTCGTCAATCGTCTCCACCTTTACCTTCAACTCGTTACGCGCGATCGCATCGAGAATCCGATTGAGCCGGCTTGGCAGCCGGACCAGAAGATCTTTCATCTCCAACAAGCTACCGAACAGATTGGTCGGCGAGAACGCTTTCCACACCCGCTGCTGCAGAAGTTTTTCCGCGTTGCGTCGAATCGAAGCGTTGGGATTGAATTTAGGGTCGAGTGTTTGACCGACCAGGTCCAGGTTTAGCAACGTTTTGCCCAACATGGTCAACTCCGCGGGGACCCGCAGTCCGTTATCGCCCGAAATTTGCGTGATTTCCAGGACGACTCGCCCCACTTGAATCTGGTCCATTTTCGATCCTTGATGCTCGCTTACCAGACCCGCCACGCGCTGACGGAACGTATTCTCTGAAAAACCTTCTTTTAGCTCGCTGATTTTGATCGCCATGGCTGCGGCATCATCGCCGCGGCCATCGCTCACCGCCAGCAGCAACTGAAGCAGGTTCTCCTGCAACTGCGGCGTGATGTGACCAACCATGCCCACGTCAAGCAAGGCAATGCGATGATCGTCCGTGAGGAAGACGTTGCCTGGATGAGGATCAGCGTGGAAAAATCCGTCTACAAGAATTTGCTTCAGATAGGCGTGAAAAAGTTCTTCCGCCAGATCTGCTCCCTTAAAATCCAGACGAGCCAAAGGGCTAAGTTCCGTGACTTTTTTTCCGCTGATGTATTCCATGGTCAACACGCGCGAGGTCGTAAAATCCTCGATCGGAGTCGGCACGACAATCCCTGGAAATTCCAGCAGGTTTGCGCCCAAGGTGCTGAGATTGCGAGCTTCCTGGCGGTAGTCCAGCTCACGCCACAGGCTCCTGCGAAATTCCTCGAGCATCTTGCCGAACTCGTAACGTTTGCCCCACTGCGTGTGCTTGTCCAAAAACCCCGCGATCTCTTCCAGCACCTCCATGTCCTCCGTGATGATGTCTCGAATTCCAGGCCGCTGCACCTTCACCACCACCACCCGACCGTCAAGCATTGCCGCGCGATGGACCTGGCCCAACGACGCCGTCGCCAGAGGTTTTGCTTCAAATTCTGAAAACGCTTTTGAGATCCGCACTCCCAACTCGGCAGAGAAGATTGCTTCCACCTGTTCGAACGGAAATGGATCGATCTTGTCCTGCAATCGTGTCAGCGCATGGATATAAGCAGGAGGAAGAAAATCCGCGCGAGTGGACATAAGTTGACCGAGCTTGATAAAGGTCGGCCCCATCTTCTCCAGGTCTTGCGCCAGTTCATCTGCCTTTGACTCACCCGTCGTTGTCTCCACCAATGCATCCTGTTCCAGCGCGTCTTGCAGCCCGACATGTTTCACAACGTCCGACCGTCCATGCTTGATCAAAAGCAGAGCAATGTCCTTGTATCGTTTCAGATGTTTAGGCTTTAGAGAAATCCCCATTTATTATTCCTTGTTGATAGCAATTCTTGCGAATTGCGTTGTTCGTGGAACTCACTTTTCTGGGACTGTAGTATAGGGGATTTGCCATTGTGTCTCAACAATGAGTGGGACTCACCCGACATTTCCCGTATGACTTACGCCCCGCGACTATCGCTGACCATTCAGTCTGACTAGCACTCATAGTATCGCCTTTGACAATGCTGACAAGCCGATTCTGAGCCTTTGCCTTCGCTCCAAGATCGGATTTCAGTTCGCGCGCGCGGAGGTTTGCGCTACGATGTAGCCGATGAACCGGACTTTATCAGTGGGGCTGGCGACGTTGCTGCTAACAGGTTGTGTCAGCGCGCCGCCACGCGATGAGAAGGAGTCGCCCAAGCTGGCGCCAACGCAGGTGTCGGAATTGCGGAAACAGGCCAAGTCGGCCGACCAACTCGGGATCAGACTCGTCGGCAAACCGTTGCTGCTTGGCATCACAGGGATCAACGAAATCTCGCTGGCGCAACCGGTCACGGTCCCGTTGATCGAGCTGCCGATCGGCACGGGGGACGAACCGAGCGCGCGTTACCGCCTGCCCTGCATCCTCGCCACGGTCAACGGACACGAAGGCCAGCGCGTGTTGCTCGACAGTGGCAGCAATCGCCTTCTGCTCGGTTACTCGCTGGCGCACAGTCTCGATATCCCGCTGATCGCCGGACTCGACCCGGTGCCCGCCCAAGGCATCGGTGGCCAAGGGCAAGTGGACGGCTATTGGGCCATCATCCCGCAGATGAGCATCGGCGCGCTGGAATTGCGCAAACTTCTGACTCTCGTCGCGCCCGACGCGGAGGCGTTGACGTACCGGCGCAGTTTCTGGGGAAACACGCAAGTGATGATCCTGGGTGTCAACGGTCTGCGGAGCCTGACGTATCTGTCGATCGATTATCTGCGCGGCAACGTTACGTTTGGTTCTGGCGACAAATACCTGCCAGATGCCTCGGCGACGTTCGTGATGGCGGCGCCCCTGCGTTGGGAAGGGGACCTGCCGGTGGTGGACGCCGTCCTCGAACGTAATTATCGCACTTCGTGCGTAGTGGATACCGGCGGTGATTACGGTTTGTTCCTGCCGCGTGCTGTCGCGACCGAACTTGGTTACTGGAAGCCGGGTTGGGGCAGCGCAGACACGTCGCGCGGGATCGCCGGCCAGGCGGAAGGCAAAGGCTACCTTGTACACGAAGTGAAGATTGGCAAGGCCGTCTTCAAACAAGTTTCCGCCCGCACCCGGACCGAAGGCCCCGAACCGGTCGGCGGTCGCGTGCTACTCGGCAACCACGAACTGCGCCGCTGCCGAGTGACGTTTGACTTCCGAAACAACGTCCTCTGGCTGGAACGTTGAACGTTGGCTTCTTTGCGGTATACTTCGCGCCGTTGTAGGCCGCTTCTGTGAAGCGGCGCCTTTCCGAAGGCCGACTCGCAGAGTCGGCCTACATGACAAGAATGAATGCAAAGAAGCCCAGAGTCTGTGTCGGCATGAGCGGAGGTGTGGACTCCAGCGTCACAGCCTATCTGCTGAAGAAGCAGGGCTACGAGGTCATCGGTCTGACCTTCCGCAATTGGCCGCAAGATTGCGTCAGCCGCGCGGAAGACAAGTGCTGCGGCCCGCAGGCTGTCACCGACGCCCGCATGGTCGCCCACTCGCTCGGCATCCCGCACTACGTCGTGGACGAGATCGACAGCTTCCAGCGCGGGGTGATCGACTACTTCGTCGCCGAATACAAGAACGGCCGCACGCCCAACCCGTGCGTCATTTGCAACGAGAAGATAAAGTTCGGCACGCTGCTGAACAAGGCGCACGCGCTCGGCGCCGACTACATTGCCACGGGTCATTATGCGCGGATCGAAGTCGTTGGCAGGGATGGCTCGCCGAGCCGTCCGAGTCCCGCGAGTCTCACGAACGACGCGGCGCGATGGGCCACCGCGCCCTACCTCGGCAGCAACGGCGTTCGCTACCTCCTCCGCAAGGGACGCGACGACCACAAAGATCAGTCTTATTTCCTTTTCAGCCTGCGTCAGGGCCAACTCGCGCGCTCGCTTATGCCGCTGGGCGAACTGGCGAAAGAAGAGACCCGCGCCATTGCCCGCGAACTCAACCTCAAGACCTACGACAAGGTCGAGAGCCAGGAGATTTGCTTCGTGCCCGACAGGGATTACGGTCGCTTCCTGCGCGAAGGCGCCAAGCTCCCCGATCAAAAAGGTGACATCGTCACCCGCGACGGCAAAGTGCTGGGTCACCACGACGGCGTCCAACACTTCACCATCGGCCAGCGCGAAGGTTTGAACCAAGGCGGTCGAAGGTTTCCGCTCTACGTCGTCGAACTCGACGCCAAAACCAACCGCGTGGTGGTGGGATCCGTTGATGAGCTGATGCGCGATGAGTTTGAGGTCGCCAACTGCAACTGGCTCGGCACGGATGAACCTGAGAGGCCCTTCGAGGCATCAGTCAAAATCCGCTACAATCACAAGGGTTGTCCCGCCAAGGTTGTCATCCTGAGTGGAGCGAAGGACCTCGGCCGCGCCCGTGTCGTTCTCGCAGAGCCACAACGCGCGGTTACACCGGGCCAAGCCGCAGTGTTTTATCGGGACGACCTTGTTGTGGGCGGCGGCTGGATTTGTTGACGTTTCTTCGTTTGTCATTCCGAGCCTGTCGAGTCTCTACCCGCACACCGATCAGCTTCCGCTGCTCCAACACTTTGTCCTATCGCATTAACGGAACATGTGGTATCGTCTGCCCCAAGTAGGCCAAGTTGAATCTCATCGGAGTAAACAGCACGGCAATTGGAGACACGGGATCATGGACGAACATGTGAACGCTACCCAAATCAATCTCACAGGGGCAGAACTCAAGGCCATCGAAGAGCATAAGTATTTCCTGTCGCAGAAACGCGGCGCTGAGGTGACGATCGAGGAGGCGATTGCGGATTTCGTTGAGAATTTTGCGCAGGATTGGAGAAGGGAGAAGCTGAGAAGAGACAATCTGGAACAACGGGAAGAGATCGAGAAACACAGATACTTTCGCTCACAGGAGGAAGGGCGGGACATCGGGAAGAGTTCGGCGGCAGAGGAATGGTGCCAGAAGTACGCCCACATCTGGCGTGCCGAACGAGATTCTCTGGAGCGCAACGGCTTCAAGAAAATCTCGGTGGTCGTTCAGAATGAAAAAGGATTGCACGTGCGGCCTGTCTCCGCTGTGGCCGCGCTTGCCTCGGCATTTGATTGTGACATCTACGTTCATAAAAAGGACATGGTTTATTACAACTTCCTGCTGGAGGAGCGGCCTTATATGAACGTCAGATCCATTCTAGGCTTCTTATCCCTGGAGGTTGCACTCGGCGACACGCTGGAGTTCATCGCCACCGGCTCCCAATCGAGTGAAGCCTTGAAGGCTCTCGAGGAGTTGATGAAGAGTTAAGAACCCGCAGACGGTGTGCTCGACATCTCGACCTTGACCGCCGTGATGCGCTGGCCGATGATGACATCATGCGCGTCACGTTCCTAGGCACGGGCACAAGTCACGGCATCCCGATGATTGGCTGCGACTGTGCGGTGTGCCGTTCCACCGACCCGCGCAATCAGCGGTTGCGTCCGTCCATCTTTGTCGAGCATGATCACTTGAGTGTTCTGGTGGACGCCACGCCGGATTTTCGGGCGCAGGCGTTGCGGACAAAGATTGGACGCCTGGATGCCGTGCTGCTGACCCACAGCCATGCTGATCACATTTTGGGATTGGATGATTTGCGCGCGTTCACGGGGAAGAACGATGGGAAGATGCCGCTGTACGGTTCGGCGAAATCGCTGGCGGATGTTGGACGCATGTTTCCATACGCGTGCACGGAGAAACCCGCTTGGCCGGGGTTGCCAAGCTTTGAGTTGCATACGGTCGAGCCGAACGTGGAATTCCAGATTTCTAACTTCAAATGTCGTGCCGTGCCTCTGCTGCATGGGCGGATGACGGTCTATGGCTTCGTGGTGAACAACACGGTGGCTTACCTGACGGATTGCAGCACTGTGCCTGAGGATGTCATCGAATCCATTCGCGGTGTCCCCGTGCTGGTGCTGGATGCGTTGCGGCATCGGCCGCATCCGGCGCATCTGACGATTGAGGCCGCGTTGGAAATCGCCACGCGGGTCGGACCGGGGCTGACATGGCTGACACACCTTTGTCACGAGGTAGATCACGAGACAACCGAGGCAGGTCTGCCGCAGAATGTGCGTCTTGCGTACGATCAGTTACAAATTGAGGTGAACAACGATGAATGTTGCCAGATGCCGTAAGCTTTGGGTCGTTCTCGCGGCGTGTGCTGTCGTTTCCACGCGTATCCTGTGTGCCGACGATCTCGCCCAGCGCGTGCTGATCGTTTACAACGCAGAGGTCGCCGACAGCAAACCGCTGGCGGAATATTACGCGCAGAAACGCGGCGTGCCCACCAACCAGCTGTGCGAGATTCGCATTCGCGACGCTGAGACGATCACACGGCGGGAGTTTGACGATCAGATTCGAGAGCCGATCCTGGAGTTCATGGGACGTCGCGGGTTGCTGACGCAGCAGCCGCGCACGCTCGAAGACCCGCTGCTCGGCAAGATTCCGTCGCTGCAGACGGTGGCAAACAAGATTTCATACGTCGTGCTGATGTATGGAGTGCCACTGCGCATTGACAGCGATCCTTCGATCATCGAGAAAGTTCAGACGGCGAATATGCCCAAGCAGTTCAACCGTGACGAAGCATCGGTCGAAAGCGAGCTGGCGTTGTTGCCGACGGCCCACTATTCCGTGCTCGGGCCGTTGCGCAATCCGTTTTATGGAAGCGGCATGTCCCGCTTCGAATCTCCGCTGAATCGCCAGATGGTGTTGGTTGGGCGGCTGGACGGACCTGATCACACGGTGGTGCGGCGAATGATCGATGACGCGTTGACTGCGGAGCATTACGGCGTGCAGGGCCGGGCTTACTTTGACGCGCGCGGCACCAAAGACAAAGCCTACGTCGTAGGCGATGACTGGATCAAGGCGTCTTACCGGATGTTTCGCGACGCGGGGTACGAATGCGACCTGGATGAAACTGAGCCGGTCTTCGATCAGGATTACCCGATGACGGATGCCGCAATCTACGCCGGGTGGTACACAGGCGGCGTGACCGGCCCGTTTGTACGCGAAGGCTTCCGATTCAAACCCGGTGCCATCGCGTATCATCTCCATTCGTCCAGCGGGCAGAGCGTGCGCACGCGCGATTCGTTCTGGGTCGGGCCGCTCCTCGCCAAGGGCGCTGCTGCAACGATGGGCAACGTATTCGAACCGTACTTGTCACTCAGCCCGCACATCGACATGTTCTTCAAGCGACTGCTGGAAGGGGGTGTTTTTCTCGAGGCAGGTTATTACAGCCAGCCTGCGTTGAGCTGGCAGACAACGTTTGTCGGAGACCCGCTCTATCGACCGTTTGCCGTTTCGCTGGACGACCAGATTGCGAATCTCGAGGCGGACAATAAACCGGATCGTGAGTGGGCGTACGTCCGCAAGGTCAACTTGCTGATGAGGGGCGGCGAAGAACTGAAGGCAGAGGCGTTGTGCAGAGCCAAGGCGGAGACATTGTCGAGCACGATCCTGCAAGAGAACCTTGGTGATTTGCTCCACGCGACTTATCGGGACAAGGAAGCGATCAAAGTTTACGGTCAAACCATTGCCCGCACGACCGAGTTGTACCACAAGATCAGGCTTTTCGGCAAATTGGCAGCCGCCTACGAAAGAGACGAACAACCGAAACTCGCGCTCGCTCAGTATGAGCAACTAATCGCGCTGATCCCAAACCCCAAGAACGCGATCGGGTATTACCGGAAAGCGCACGATTTGGCCTTTGCCACGGGAGACAACGCCACGGCGAAGGTGCTGCAGGCCAGAATAGATGAACTGCTGAAAGAGACCGAGAAGAAGTAGCGAAAACCTTGCCTTTGCTTGAACGCCGCATCAAGCGCGAAAGACCGAAAAGAACTGACAACGCCGCGCGCCTTTGGTATAGCGACACCCCGACCGCATCATGAAAGTTGGGGTTTCCAAAGAGGTTGTATCAAATGAACGGCGGGTGGCGTTGACACCCGACGCAGTGGCGTCGTTGACGAAGCTGGGGTTGGAGGTGCTCGTCGAGACGCGCGCAGGTGAGGCCGCGTTCCTGCTCGACGCGGATTACCAGAAGGCGGGTGCCATGATCATACCCAGCGCCGCCGAGTTGTATCGTCAGGCCGACATCGTCGTCAAAGTGCAGAAACCGTCGACTGGCGAGGTCGACTCGTTGCGCGAGGGTGCAGTGCTGATTTCGTTTCTGCAGGTGGCGACCAATCCTGACCTCGTCAAACGTCTCGCCGACCGCAAGATCACCTGCCTGAGCATGGACGCGGTGCCGCGCATCAGCCGCGCGCAAAGCATGGACGCGCTTTCGTCGCAGGCGAACGTCGCCGGTTACAAAGCGGTGCTGCTCGCGGCGAACTCGCTGGCGAAATTCCTGCCGATGATGACGACCGCCGCGGGAACCATCCGGCCCGCGAAGGTGCTGGTGCTTGGTGCGGGCGTGGCCGGGTTGCAGGCAATTGCCACGGCGCACCGGCTCGGCGCCGTCGTCTGGGGTTACGACGTACGGCCGGTCGTGAAGGAACAGGTCGAAAGTCTTGGAGCGAAGTTTCTCGAATTCGACCTCGGCGTGACAGACGCGCAAGACAAGGGCGGTTACGCAAAAGAACTTTCCGAAGATGCCAAACGCAAGCAACAGCAGATGCTTGCTGAGAAGACGAAAGAATTCGACGTGGTCATCACCACCGCGTTGATCCCCGGCAAACCCGCGCCGCGCCTGATCACGAAGGAAACCGTGGCGGGCATGAAACCGGGTTCGGTGATTGTGGATCTAGCGGCGGAAACCGGCGGCAATTGCGAGCTGACCGAGCCGGACAAGGAAGTCGTCAAGAACGGGGTAACCATAATCGGCCCGACCAACCTGCCCAGTACGGTGCCGATGCACGCCAGCCAGCTTTATGCGCGCAATGTGGTGGAATTACTCAAGCTCCTCGTAAAAGACGGCAAGTTCAACCTTGATTTCAACGACGAGATCATCAAAGGCGCGTGCATCACCCACGACGGGCAGGATATGCGCGCTACCCTGCGCGCTTAGCGCCTCCTACTGCGTGAGTTTCTGTGATAGCGGCATCCCAACTGGTGAATGATTAGAAGTGGCTTCATGAATCCCCGGTGGCACAGGCGTCCCTGCCTGTGCAGAGGGATTTGGACAGGCACAGAGGCCTGTCCCACCATTTATGAGATGGATTCTACACGCGACCCGCTACGTTCTGTCTCGATACTTCCTTCAACAGCGCCCACGCACACATTTCATCATCTCTTGGGCCAGCCATGCCGCCTCGCGCGTGTCCTTGATCGTGCTGCCGGCTGTGACCTCTCTGCCGTCTCGGCAAATCACTTTGATGTTCTGATACGGCGTCTGGCCCGAGGTCATTCCTATCTTTGTCTTAATCTCGACGACATCGCCCGCCGGAATCATCCGCGTGCGGCCAATGCCGAGCAGCTTCTTCGTGACCGTTAGACCGTCCGCTTCTGCCACAACCCGCGTCGTGCCAGACCAAGACCGCAGCACCATGTACAAAATGATGATCTCAAACAAACTCCATGCGATTGGGAAGATGATCGGCGCTTTGAGGTGGATCGTCAGCCAAAGCATCACCGACCACACTGCGAAAAACACCATGATCGCAATCGCCATGCCGGGGTTGCGCATGGCTGGGAAATAGAACTCCTTCCCACCGCGCGGAGACGTTTCCACGTGGATACGCGATTTCGCCGGCTGCTGGTAATTTTCAATTGCAGCCTGCTCCTGTGAGCGAATCGCTTCGCCGGCTGCGATTTGCTCGGGCGTTTCCGCCACCTTGAACACGGGCACCTCGAACTGCGCGGCGTAGTCAACACCGGGTTCCTTTGCAGTAACCTTCAGCCGCCAAAGGACAACGTCATCGGCATTGTCAGAATTCGTCTCGCGGCAGTCTTGTGGAATGTAGAATGCGACGGACACCGCGTCGCCCACGCCGGGACCGGCCTGTTGCTCATCCGTCCAAAGGATGCGTTCCGAAGCCGAGCTGTTCCTGCCGCTGCCTGTAGTCACGATGTTGATGCACAAGAGCTTGAGCTTGAACCCGTCCGCCGGCCGCACGAAATGGCTCAAGCGGATCGTCCCTTGAAGCGCACCCCCGACCATCCCCGGCACCGACGACATCTCAAAGACGGATTCACCGAATTTCTTCCACCGCGTTGTTAGGCGAATCGCCAGGATGAGCAGGCCAAAGCCGATTGCGGGAAAAATTAATCCGATCAGCAGGAGACGATTGCCCGATCTGGCGAATTCCGTCATTAGAATGGTCAAAAACGGCGCCGCGATGAGATTCCAGACACCGGCGAAAATCCACACGCCAATCATCGCCGGTTTTGCGGAGGCTATAATGCGACCAGCAGCCCAGTCAGCGCGGCGCAGCCACGGCGCCATACCCTCGGACGGCGGCATGACCTTCGGACTGCGTCCACCGCCGACGAAGACCCATACCAATCCGCCGACGCCGATAAAAAATAACACCAACGGGATCAGTCCGACCAACATGCCCGGCGTAAAGTTGCGCTGCAAAACGGCTCGTGTGGGATCGTGTGGATCGACGAAGCAGGTCGCCTTTGTGCCCGGTCTGTAACGTTTCACGATGGCGTCCTTGCCGCCGTAGCCGCTCGATGAACCGCCCATGAAGTCGTACCGATTCGAGCGGTAGTCCTTGCCGTCCACTGCGTACGCGTAGAGGATGTCCACACTGTAGGTGGTCCCGCCTTTGCTGCCGCTATGGCTCTGCAAGCGGCTCGAAATCACGCGGCATGGAACCGACTGCCAACTACGCGCCCGCTGAATGTTCACAAGCGGCCGCACGAAAAGGAAGTACGTCGTCAGCCCGCCCATCAGCAGAAAGGCAGTAAAGAAGAGCGCCAGCCAGCGTGTGCCAGCCGCCCCAGTGACCGGCCGCGTCGCCGCCGTTTTCTCCGTCTTACGCCAAGTGAAATAGATTCCGCCTGCGCCGATGGCGACGAAGATGAGTGGCAACAGGAAGAAAGGTATCATCGCAGGGCTGCCGCGCCGTAGCACGGCCTGTGTCGGGTCGGACGGGTTGACGTAGCAGGTTGATTTCACGCCGGGTTGGTATCGCGCGACCAGAATCTGCACATCGCGGTAGTTGCTGAACCCCGATTTCCCGACGGTGTAATCCGTACTGTGGTAACGATGGCCGCCAAACTCGTAGTCATACTTAACGTTGAACCCGTACTCTTTATCGAGATCGACCGACGCACTGGAAACAATCACGCACACGGTCTGTGTCCATCGATACGTGCGCAGTTTTGTCGCGAGGTCCCGCGACATGAGAAAAATAAAAAACACCCCAAACAACCCAAAGATGAGGAAGAACAGGCTGGTCCCAAGTTTGCTGACTACCGACTGCTGTGATCCGCTTCGTTTCGACGGTATGTTGAAAGTCAGGTTCACGCGGTGTTAACGGATACCAAAATCAACGCCGCTTGGATAGTCTTAACGCCAAACGGGATAGTCCTTCGGCGCATGGACTTCTTGGTCAGCGTCCGCTGCCGCTCTCGTTCAACTGCTTCACCAGTTGCGTCGTGAAGGCTTTGGCGTCGCCGAACAGCATCAGGGTCTTGTCGAGGTAGTACAACTGGTTGTCAATGCCGGCAAAGCCGGGGTTGAGGCTGCGCTTGATGACCATGACCGTGCGCGCCTTGTCCACATCCAGGATTGGCATGCCGTAGATCGGGCTGGTCTTGTCGGTGCGGGCGGCCGGGTTGGTGACATCGTTCGCGCCGATGACCAGCGCGACATCCGTTTGCGGCAGTTCAGCGTTGGCGTCGTCCAACTCCAGCAGCTTGTCGTATGGAATATTGGCTTCGGCTAGGAGGACGTTCATGTGACCGGGCATGCGGCCGGCGACCGGGTGAATCGCAAACTTCACGTCCACGCCTTTCTTGATAAGCGCGTCGAACAGGTCGTGCACGGCATGCTGGGCTTGGGCGACGGCCATGCCATAGCCGGGCACGATCATAACCGAGTTGGCGTCTTCGAGTAACGCTGCGGCATCTTCCGGCCCGGCACTGCGCGCGGTCTTTTGCTCCTGCGCGGCGGCGGAGACCTGCACTTGACCGAATGCGCCGAACAACACGTTGGCGAACGAGCGGTTCATCGCCTTGCACATGATGATCGAAAGAATTAACCCTGAGGAACCATCGAGCGCGCCCGCGATAATGAGCAGTTTGTTGTTCAACACGAACCCCATCGCCGCTGCGGAAAGCCCCGCGTAGGAGTTCAGCAGCGAGATGACGGTGGGCATGTCGGCGCCGCCAATCGGAATGATAAACAACACGCCGAACATCAGCGCCAGTGCCGACAGTACGGGAAACAGCCGGGCCTGCGCGGGATCGACCACCAGCCAGACGGCGGACAGAATCGCCGCGCCGAGCAGCGACAGATTCACGAAGTTTTGCCCGCGATACGTGATCGGTCGTGTCGGGAGAATCTCCTGCAGTTTGCCGAATGCCATCAAGCTGGCCGTGAACGTCAGGAAACCGAGCAACACCTCCAGGCCCAGCGCGCCCATTGTGAAATGGCTCACGTGCGGCGCCTGCAGATAAAACTCAGCAGTGCCGACCAACGCCGCCGCCAACGCACCGAACGCGTGAGATAGCGCGGTCCGTTGCGGCACCGCCGTCATCGGCATCATCGCCATCGGCACGCCGATGACCGAGCCGATGACAAACGCCACGGCGATCCACCGATAGCTCGCGAACCCGCCATGCAGAAGCTCGGGCTTCAGCAGCGTACCGCCAACGGCCAGCAACATGCCGGCGATGCCGACAATCACGCCGCGCCGCGCCGTCGGCACCGCACTCAGCCATTTAAGCGCGAGAATGAAACAGGCCGCCGAGCCCATGTAGATGATGTGAATGACCTGGTCGCTCATGGCTTCTTCGACTCGCGTTTCTTGAACATCCTGAGCATGCGATAGGTGATGAGGTAACCGCCGACGATGTTGATCATCGATGCCGTGACGGCGACCGCGCCCAGCAACGTGCTCAGCGTTGTCTTTTGTTCGCCTGCGATCACCAGCGAGCCAACGACGGCGATGGCCGAGATCGCATTGGTCAGCGACATCAGCGGCGTATGCAGCAATGGCGACACGCGCCGAATCACTTCCAGCCCGAGGAACGTCGCGAGCAGGAACACGTACAAGTTTTGCAGGATATCAGAATCCATTTGGTTAATGCTCCCCTGAGATTTTGGCGCCCAGTCTCCTAACCGAGCCGCCCTCCGATTTCAAGCCCGATGTGGGGGCAACAGACAGGAAACATTGGTGGCGGCAGGCGTCACTGCCTATCGCAATGAACGCACAGGCAGGGACGCCTGTGCCACCACCCAATTCCACCCTGTTCTTCGCGATGCGGGTGTGGTAAATAATTTCACACAGGCTCGGAAACCGATGCTCATCGACACACACGCCCATCTCTGCTATCCGGATTTCGCCAACGATCTTCCCCAGATCGTTGAACGGGCGCGCGCCGGTGGTGTGGAGAGAATCGTCAGCATCGCCACGGATTTGGACTCGGCCAAACAGACGCTCGACATCGCGCGGCGATTCGACGGCGTGTTTGCGGCGGTGGGGTTGCACCCTGGCGAGGTTCCCCGCGTAACTCTACACGACATGAAGCAACTGGGTGCGCTGGCGAACGAGTCGAAAGTGCTCGCCATTGGAGAGACGGGGCTGGATTACTATCGCGAAGCGAAGAACGACGCGGCGTTGCGCCAACAGCAGAAGGATTTGTTCTGGGCGCACCTTGAACTGGCCAAGGAACGGCGGCTCGCCGTCGTCATCCACAACCGCGCTTCCGAAGCGGACATTCTCGAAATTCTGCGCACACACGCCGAGAGCTTGCCGAAGGACTGGCGACCGTGGGGCGTGATGCACTGTTTCGGTGGCGACGAGAAGTTTGCGTTGGACTGCATTGAGATTGGCCTGCTGATCAGTTACACGGGGATACTGACGTTCAAGAACGCCGCGCCGTTGCGTGAAGTGGCGAAAAATGTCTCGCTCGACTTCGTGATGCTGGAAACAGACGCGCCGTATCTGGCACCGCGACCGCATCGCGGCAAACGGAACGAACCATCCTATGTCTCGCTCATTGCGGAGACGCTGGCGCAGGTGAAAGGCGTCAGCGTTGAGGAAGTGGCCCGCGCCACAACCGAGAACGCGCGGCGATTGTTTCGCTTTGACGAGCAGTTAACGCGTTGACAAAACGCGGGCAGGGGGATTAGCATTCGGCCCGTGCGGAGGAGAATGAGGTGAAGACGTTGTTGGCATTCCAGTTGATCGGGTTCTATGGCGTCTATGCGATCTGTTTCTGGGTGGGACTGATTTTCGCGCTCGTCTCGGGAGCGCTTTCGGGCGTTTTCCACGGCATTCACGCTGACTCGGCGCACTTCGGCGGACCCGAGGGACACTTGGACGTCGGCCACGATGCCGGCCACGCCGGCGGAGCGGGCGGGGGAGGCGGTCACACGATTCCTGATTTTCCAGCGTTCAGTCCCGTGACGATCGCGACGTTCGTGACGATCTTCGGCGGCACGGGAATGATTTTCACCAGGATTCCGTCAACCAGCCCGCCATATTTTTCGTTGCCGCTGGCGGTGGGGTGCGCGTTTGGCGGATCGTACGGCGTGTTTTTGTTGTTCTCGAAGATTTTTGAGACGATGCAAGGCTCGAGCGAGGTTGTGCAGAGTGAGTTGATCGGTCAGCCGGCAACGGTGATTACGACGATTCCTGCCAACGGAATGGGTGAGATTGCCTACGTGGCGGGCGCGGGACGGCAGAATGCCCAGGCCCGCTCGATCGACGGCGAGAAGATCAACGCCGGCACGGAAGTCGTGATCAAGAAGGTCGTCGGCGGCAGCTTTTACGTCGAACGCAAACAATAAGCGGATGAACTATAGGGCAGCCCCGAAAGCCTTCGGGGTTGCCCGTAAAGGCGAGTGAGGAGGCTTCTTATGGCGACTATTATCCTGGCGGCTCTCAAGGAAGAACTGGGAATCTCCCCGATGATCGTGCTGGTTGTGGCGGGGATTGTGGCGGTGGTGGTGATTTTCGCGCTGGTCTACGCCAGTCGTTACACCAAGGTCGGCCCCAACGAAGTGCTGATCATTTCGGGCCGCAGACATCGCATCCTCGGCGCCGACGGCCAGGCGCGAGTGGTCGGTTATCGGCTGCTCACGGGCGGCGGCGCATTCGTTTGGCCGATCTTTGAGAAGGTTGATGTCCTGTCGCTGGAAATCCTGACCATTGATGTGCAGACGCCCGAAGTGTACACGGTCAAGGGCGTGCCGATCATCGTGGACGGCGTCGCGCAGATCAAGGTGCGCGGCGACGACGTTTCCATTCGTACCTCTGCCGAACAGTTCTTGAGCAAGACCGCCGACGAAATCAGAAGCGTTGCGCTGCAAACGCTCGAAGGCCATTTGCGCGCCATCCTGGGCACGATGAGCGTTGAGGAAGTCTACCAGAATCGCGAGGCGTTCGCGCAACGCGTTCAGGAAGTCGCCGCCACCGACCTGGCCAACATGGGTCTGATGATCGTCAGCTTCACCATCCGCGACATCAAGGACAACCAGGGCTACCTCGAAGCGCTGGGCCGACCCCGGACCGCCCAGGTCAAACGCGACGCTCTGATCGGCCAGGCCGAAGCCGACCGCGACGCGATCATCCGCAGCGCCCAGGCCAATCAATCGGGGCAGGAAGCGAAGTTTGTCGCCGACACCAAGGTCGCCGAAGCCAACCGCGATTATCAAATGAAGGTGGCCGAGTACCAGGCCAGCGTGAACCAACGCAAGGCGGAAGCCGACCTCGCCTACGATTTGCAGCGGTTCAAGACCGGCCAGGCGGTCAAGGCGGAACAGATCCAG
Organism: Verrucomicrobiia bacterium; assembly: GCA_049510215.1. GTDB lineage: Bacteria > Verrucomicrobiota > Verrucomicrobiia > Palsa-1439 > Palsa-1439 > JBEKZD01. The sequence goes on along the minus strand of JBEKZD010000006.1, from coordinate 6,982 downwards.
GTGGACATCGTCGAGAAGCAGAAGCAGATCGAGTTGCAGCAACAGGAAATCCAGCGGCGACAAAAGGAGTTGGAGGCGACCGTCCAGAAACCCGCCGACGCGCAACGTTACCAGGTCGAGACACTGGCTACCGCCAAGCGGTTCCAGTTGGAAACCGAAGCAGCGGGCAACGCTTCCGCCATCAAGGCCACGGGCATCGCCGAAGCCGAAGCGAACAAGGCGAAAGGTTTTGCCCAAGCCGACGTCATCAAGGCGCAAGGCGTGGCTGAAGCCGAAGCGATGGCGCGCAAAGCCGACTCGTTCAAACAATACAACGAGGCGGCGGTCATCCAGATGTTGATCGCCGTGTTGCCCGAAGTGGCAGGTAAAATCTCCGAGCCGTTGGCCAAGACCGACCGCATCACCATTATCAGCAGCGGCGACGGCACGGGCGCGGGCGCGTCCAAGGTCACGGGCGACATCACCAACATCATGGCGCAACTGCCCGCCGTCATCGAATCGCTCACGGGCGTGCAGCTCCAGCGGTTGCTCGAACAGGTGCCTGCGCTCAAGGCGGCGATGACCACGCGCGAGGAGGACAGGGAGAAGTCGGCCAAGAAATGAATTGTAGCCGCGAATCGCATTCGCGGCAGGGAAGGGGGGACGCCGCGAAAAGGTTTCGCGGCTACAAGACCTGACATGCGTTTACTGGAAGCGATCATTGCCGCCAACCACGCAGCCGCCGAGGGCCGCAAGGGCGAGGTGCATCTCCACGAGTTTGCCGAAGAACTGCCGTTGGCCGCGCTCACCTGCATCGACCCGCGCTTGAACAGACTTTTCCCCGGCGCGGTCGGACTCGACGAAGACGACTTCATCTGGCTCCGCAACGCGGGCAACGTCATCACCAGCGCCACATCCAGCACCGTCCGTTCGATGGCGCTTTCTATCTTCGTGAAAGGGGCCAAAGAGATTGCGGTCATCGGGCACACCGACTGCAAACTCTCCAAGTTCACCATGATGGATCTGCTGGCGCGATTGCAGGAACACGGCATGGATCGATCGATGATCAACCAGGCGAACCTCCACGAGTTCTTCGGCCTGTTCAGCAGCGAGACGCAGAACGTCATCAAAGGCGTTGGCTGCCTCCGCGAAAGCCCGTACATTCCGAAAAAGATGCCCGTACACGGGTTGATCATCCAAACGGACACAGGCCGACTCGACTGGGTCGTCAACGGCTACGAGGCGCCTCCGCAAACAAACAGTCCGACGCCCAGCCCCAAATCTTTGACTGGCGCGTTCGAATCGCTTCTCGAAAAGGCCGAGCCGCTGATCCCAAAGAAATGGGAAGCCCCGAATGATTTCGGGGTTGGCGCCGAAGTCAGTGAGCACCTTCCGAAACAAGCGCCTCCTCCTCCGGTGGTCAATCCTGCGCCAGCCGGAATGACCGCCGCCAGTTCGTTAAACAAACGGGACAAGGGCCCGTTCCGGTAGGTCGGACCCGGAGAGGAGGCGTCGTGGCCAAGGCACTCAATCTGGCTGTTCGCGTGCTCATCGCGGTCGTGCTGGGTATTTGTCTGATACGTTTCGCCGCCGGTTCGGGGATCGTGTTGCCGATCATTGGCGCGTTCTATGGTCTGATCCTCTTCCTGCTTTTCGGCTTCCCGCTCCTGCAAAGGGCTGGCGACACGGCGTCGCGACTGTTTGTGCCCGACGACGCGCATTTCCGCATCGTGCCCGAGTACAGCGTTGCGGAAGCGCGGGTGAAGGAAGGAAAGTACCAGGAAGCCATCCACGAGTATCGCAAAGTCATCGCCGAGTACCCCGACGACGTTTACCCGCATGTGCGCATTGCCGATCTGGCCTTGACGCATCTGAAGGACACCAAATTGGCGGAGTTGGAATTGCTCTCCGCTGTCGCGAAGGCGCAGGGGGAAGACACGACGGCGATCGTCGCCGGCCGTCTCGCGGATCTCTATCAGTTCACGCTCCAGCAGCCGCAGCGTGCACTGGAAGTGATGGAACAACTTTGCGCGAAGTTGCCGGGCTCGAAGGCAGCGGTGCTGGCCGAGGAGCGAATCCGCACATTGCGCGAACTGGTTGCGGGCCGCGAGCTACCAAAGACGCCGACGAAGATCGCCGCCAGACCGTCGCGCTACAAGATTTCCGAGTAGGGGAATAGAAACGCCGAGTTCTTCCGGGAAATGAACAACCCGCGCTTCGCAGAAGCGCGGCTACAATAGCAAACCGCGTTCGGCCAACACGCTCTCTTCTTTCGTTTCGATTTTCTTATCTAGCCGATTTAGCGACGATTCTCCGGGATCTGGAAGGCGCGGCGGACGCCGGCCACGTGAAACGTGGTGAACGTTGGCCGGATTTGTGTACGGCCATTCGGCGGCGGCGGCGCATGCTTGGATCGTCATCCGAACGACAATGCACTGGCTGCGTGTTGCGGCAGGCCCTGCTTGCTCAATAAACAAGGCTGAGTTTGTAGCGCAGGATGTTGTGGCAATGGACGGTGTCGATCGTGGTCTTGCTTCGCCAGCCCTGGCAACACATTTCGCCGGTAACAGTCCTGCGATGTTTCGCGATGGCGTTGGCGAGTTCCTCGGTCAGATCAAAATCGCCGCGTATGCATTCGTTGTTGGGACAACTGAATCGGAACACGGACTTGGCGTTGGCGAGGTTGACGGTGTACTTGATTTGACTGTTCTTGGTGACACCTTCGGAATCATAGAAGCTGAGGTTCACGGTTAGAGCCTTCAATTGACGAAATCTGTCAGCGAGGCGAGGCGAGTCCTTGACCCGCTGGCTTTCTTGTTCACGGTATTCTGAACGGGCACCTAATCTTTGTCGATACATGGTTGCGATTCTGCTTGGCTGAGATACTCGAGCAGCGTATCACCAAAGCGCTCCACTGTCTGTAACAATCGCAAAGGGAGACCCGGGGTGACAACGGCGGGTGGTGTAGCGGCGCTTCTGCCTGCCCGCCATTGCGCGGTGGCAGGCGGGCGAAGCGCCGATTTGATTTAGAGATGAAACAGTTCGCGCTTCACAGAAGCGCGACTACAACGACGCTCACAAGCTCTTGTAGTAAAACCCAGCAGCTTCCGACGCCTTGCGATCAAAGAGGTTCTTGATGTCGATGAGCACGGGCGGGTTCATCTTCGCCTTGAGCTGATCGAGCGTGATGGAGCGGAACGCGTTGTGTTTGTTGGCGATGAGGACGCAGTCGCACCTGGCGAGCTTGTCGAACTCGACGTTTTCGATACCAAAGTGTTTTCGCACCGTTTCCGCGCTGAGCAACGGTTCACAGCCAATGACGCGCACGCCGAAGTTCTGCAGGTAGGTGATCGTGTCGTGCACGCGGCTGTTGCGGATGTCCGGGACGTTTTCCTTGAACGTCAGCCCCATGACGAGCACGGTCGCTCCTTTCAGCGGCTTGCCCGCGTCGCTCAGGCCCTTGACGATGATCTCGCCGACGCGAACCGGCATGGAGTCGTTGATCTGGCGGCCTGCGAGAATGACTTGCGGGTGATAACCGAATTGCTGAGCGCGGTAGGTGAGGTAATACGGGTCGACGCCGATGCAGTGACCGCCGACGAGACCGGGATAATATTTGTGGAAATTCCACTTCGTGCCAGCGGCGGCGAGCACTTCGTCAGTGTTCAAACCGAGGTGAGCGAAGATGAGCGACAATTCGTTCATCAACGAGATGTTCAGATCGCGCTGGATGTTTTCGATCACTTTCGCGGCCTCGGCGGTCATGATGTTCGGTGCGTGATAGACGCTCTTGGCAACAAGGGAATACAGCGCCCCTACTTCTTCCGACGTCTCGGCGTCGCAGCCGCTGACTATCTTGACGATCTTGTCCACCGTGTGCTCGTGGTCGCCAGGATTGATGCGCTCGGGCGAGTAACCGATTTTGAACTCGCCGAGTTTCAGACCCGATTTCTCTTCGAGAATTGGCAGGCAGATTTCTTCGGTGACGCCCGGGTAAACCGTGCTTTCGAAAATGACAATCGAGCCTTTGCTGAGATTCTCGCCGACGATGCGCGACGCGCTTCTAACCGGCTCCAGATCGGGAACGTTTGCCTTGTCCACGGGGGTGGGTGCGGCAACAACGATATACTTGCACTGCCGCAGTGGCTTGGGGTCACTGGTGAAACTGATGTTCGGGCTTTTCAGGTCGCCGCCGAGCGTTTCGCCGGTGCTATCGACGCCTCGCTGCAACTCCTCGACACGCCGCGCGTTGATGTCGAAGCCGACAACCTTCAAGTGTTTCGCAAACGAAACCGCAAGGGGCAAGCCGACGTAGCCCAAGCCGACGATTCCGACTGTTCCTTCAGTTTTATTCATGCCAGTAGCCGCCCATAAAAGCAAGTCCCGTGCTGGATGGACCTTTGAATCCACAAACTAGCCCACGCCTGCAATCCACTCAAGATGAAATTCCAGATTCAATTCCCGCGCGCTCGGCTGGCCGGGTTGGGGGCGTCCGCTGTTGCGGTGGGGACGAGACGCGCGACGACGAGGGCGGCGACCGCGCAGACAACGGCTCCGAGCACGGTCGCAATGGAGACGCTGGTCGCGTGAGCGATGGACCCCGCCAGCATGCTGCCGAATGGGTTCAACCCAAGAAAAGCGAGCGCGTAGATTCCCATCACCCGGCCGCGCAGTTCGTCGGGAGTGCGCAGTTGGACCGACGTATTGGCGGTCGCGAAGAAGATAATCATGAAACCACCCACGCCTGCGAGGGCCGCCGCTGAGAGCCACGGATTTCGGGACAGCGCAAATACCGCCAGCGTTGCGCAAAAGCCGGACAGACCCCCGAAGATCAGCCGGCGCCAGTGCGGATGATTGCCGAGCGAAGCCAGTGCGATGGCGCCGAGGAACGCGCCGACACCGTTTGCGGCCAGCAGATAACCGTAGCCCTTCGCACCGATGTTGAGCACATCGCCTGCGAAGATCGGCATCAACACGCTGTACGACCATCCGAACAAACTGGTGATGCTGACAAGCGCCATGACCGCGCAGATGATGCGGTCGTTTGCGACATATCGCAACGCCTCTCCAGTGGCATGCCAGATGGACCGCGACGGATTGATGGGAGCAGCCGCCGGCAATCGCATCGCAATGTACGCTGCGATGACCGCCAGAAATGAAATCCCATTGAGGAAGAAACAGCCTGCGGTCCCGATGGAAGCGATCAACACGCCCGCCAGCGCCGGGCCAAAAACGCGCGCGCCGTTGAACATGGAGGAGTTAAGCGCGATGGCGTTCATCAGGTCGTCCTTGCTGGCCATATCGACGACAAAACTCTGGCGGGTGGGGATGTCAAAGGCGTTGGTAATGCCCAGCAGCAGGCTGAGCACGGCGATGTGCCAGATCTGGACCGCGTGGAAAAACACCAGCGCCGCCAACACGAACGCGAGCAGCATCGATGCCGTTTGCGTGCCGATGAGAATGTGGCGCTTGCTGTGCCGGTCAGCAATCGCACCGGCGGGCAGCGTCAGGAACGTGATGGGAATGGCGCTGAGGAAATTGATGAAGCCGAGTGCCAGCGCGGATTTCGTCAATTCATACACCAGCCAGTTCTGCGCGACCGTTTGCATCCACGTGCCGATCAGCGAGACAAGCTGCCCCCAAAAGAACAATTGGTAGTTCCGATGGCGCAGCGCGGAGAAAGTGTTCCGCCAGTTGATCCGGCCGGTGATGACACGGCGCGGTTGGGCCAGCGTGCCCACCGGCACGGTGGCAATCGTTGGCGGATTGCCTTCAGGTTCTGAGGTCGGTTCGTTCACGATATGAAGTGTCAGGGAATAAACTGAAAACAGCGACAGAAATCAACGGGAGCCTCCGGCGCCGTGCCGCGGTTGGTGGATAAGCAGCCGTTGGCGCTGCGAGTCAACCGCCTTCCACCAGAATCTTCGAGGCGGCGGCGGTGCCGAGGGTCGTGACGGACCGCCCCTTCGGGCGAACGGTCACCGAATCGGCCAGCTTGTCGCGCGCTTCGACCACCACCTGCGTGCCGGGAGTTAGCCCGAGCCGATGCAGTGTCTGCAAGAAAGCCGCGTCCTGCCCGGTCACCCGCGCGATGCGCATTGGCTGGTGCAGTTCGGACTCGGCGAGACTTGTCAGGGTCGCGGACGCCAGTTGGCCCTTCGCGCCGGGAATCGGATCGCCGTGCGGGTCAAACTGCGGATGGCCAAGCAGTTCGTCAATCTTGTCCAGCACCTTGTCGGAAATCGCATGTTCGAGTTCCTCGGCCTCCTCGTGGACTTCCGACCAATCTAAACCGAGCATGCGCACAAGGAACAATTCAACCAGCCGATGCCGGCGGATGACGCTCAGCGCGTGTCGTTCGCCCGCGGCGGTCAACCGCACGCCGTCGCGCGGCTCGTATTTTACGAAGCCGCTGTCCGCGAGCGCTTTGACCATCGTCGTCGCCGTGCCCGGCGTCACGCCCAACGCTTGAGCCAGCTTGCCCATGGGGATCAGGCCGCGGCCGGCGTCGTGTTGTTCCGCATACAGGTGCTTTAGGTAGTTCTCGACCGTCGAGGAGAGTGCCGCAGTCGAAGCGACGGTCGTGTCCGGGGGCCGGGATGCCATGCGCGACAGTGTAAGCGATGGATTGACAATTTACAATCTTCCGATTATTGATTTTGAGCAGTCAAAGTAACCAATTAGAACGATAAAAGGTATGGAACCCGATCCAGGCAACGACCCGCCGGCCGAGTTGCGCCGGCCGGCCGCGAATGATGGTGTGGCTCCGCCGCCCACCAGCCACCTGTCGCTTGAGGGGATGCACGGCACGGTGACAGTGCCGGACCATCAAGCTGGTTTCTGGCGGCAGTGGCGGGCGTTCGTCGGACCGGCGATTCTCATCAGCGTCGGCTACATGGACCCCGGCAACTGGGGCACCGACCTGGCGGGTGGCGCGCAGTTCAAGTACGGGCTGCTCTGGGTCGTGGCCTTGGCCAGTCTCATCGCGGTCTTCATGCAAGTG
>JBEKZD010000051.1:0-5174 GCA_049510215.1 Verrucomicrobiia bacterium | reverse complement strand
TACGTCACGCAGAACCAAACACTCCGATCTGTCGGCGGCCTGGGAAAGATCTGGACCAAACCAGGGGCCACCTTCCAGTATTATCCTTTGGTCTTTACCAGCTTCTGGGCGGAGTACCACCTGTGGAAGTTGCAGCCGTTCGGCTATCACTTTGTCAACGTCCTGCTCCATGCCTTGAACGCGGTCCTGCTTTGGCGGGTGCTGCGGCGGCTGGAGATCCAATGGGCATGGTGTGCCGCGGCCATCTTTGCGCTCCACCCGGTGCAGGTGGAGTCCGTGGCCTGGGTCACGGAACGCAAGAATGTTCTTTCGGGCATGTTCTATCTGTTGGCGATGCTGGCCTGGTTTCGCTTTCGGCCGTGGATTGCCGGCCAGACGGCCGACTCACGGGATTGGCGGTTCTACCCGCTGGTGATGCTGCTGTTTCTCTGTGCCCTGTTGAGCAAGACCGTGACGTGTTCGCTGCCGGCAGCGATTGTGCTGCTGACGTGGTGGAAGCGGGGCCGTGTGGGGCGGCGGGATGTTCTGGCGTTGATCCCGCTGTTTGTCTTGGGGGCGGCATTGGGCCTCCTGACCGCGTGGCTGGAGAAGCATTACGTGGGTGCTGGGAGTGAATGGACGTTGTCGGCTGTTCAGCGATGTCTTCTGGCCGGGCGGGCGCTGTGGTTTTACGTCGGCAAACTGTTTTGGCCGCACCCACTCGCCTTCATCTACCCGCGCTGGACAATTGATGCGGGGGTCTGGTGGCAGTATTCGTTTCCCTTGGCGGCACTGGTTGTGCCGATCACCCTCTGGTTGTTGCGGCGCCGGATCGGCAGGGGGCCATTGGTGGCTGTGTTGTGCTTCGGGGGCACGCTGCTGCCGGCACTGGGGTTTATTGATGTTTATCCCTTCGTCTATTCATTCGTTGCCGATCACTTCCAGTACCTGGCTTGTATTGGACCAATCGCCCTGGTGGCCAGCGCAGGCGCAGCGGTTTGCAGACGGGCTGGTCAATGGGGCCGGTATCTGGGAATGCTCACAGTTGCGGCGGTGCTGATGATGCTGGGAGTGTCCACATGGAGACAGGGACTGATCTACAAAGACCTTGAAACGCTCTGGCGGGATACTCTGGCCAAGAATCCAGATGCTTGGATGGCGCACAACAATCTGGGGATTGTTCTGGCCGGTCAGGGGCGGGTTTCGGAGGCGATCGCCGAGTACGCGGCGGCGCTGCGGATCAAACCGGGTTGTGCCGAGGCGCACAACAACTTGGCGCTTGCGCTGGCCGGTCAAGGCAAGCTCGCAGGGGCGACCGCAGAGTATCAAGCGGCGCTGCGGATCCAACCGGATTATGCCGACGCGCACTACAACCTGGGAGTTGCACTGGCCAGTCAGGGCAGGATTTCGGAGGCGATCACCGAGTACGCCGCGGCGCTGCGGATCAAACCCGACAATGTGGGGGCCCACAACAACCTGGGAGTTGCCTTGGCCCGTCAGGGGCGGGTTTCGGAGGCGATCGCCGAGTATGCAGCAGCGTTGCGGATAAAACCGGATTACGCCGGGGCGCACTACAACCTGGGAGTTGCCCTGGCCAGTCAGGGGCGGGTTTCGGAGGCGACTGCCGAGTATCGCGAGGCGCTGCGCATGAAGCCCGACTACTCTCAGGCTCAAAGGAATCTGGCATGGCTGCTGGCGACGCTCGCGCCGCCGGAGGGCGGCGACCAGGCTCGGGCCGTGACTCTGGCCCAACGGGCCTGCGAGCTTACAGGCAATAGGATGGCAACGTATGTTGACACCTTGGCTGTCGCGTACGCAGCGGCTGGCCAATTCAGTGACGCCATCGCCACCGCCCAGAAGGCAATGGAGTTGGCTCGTTCCGCAGGACAAACGCAGTTGGCCGGGGAGATCGAGGCACGGCTGCAACTGTATCGTGGCGGACGCGCTTACCGCCAGCTCCAAACCCCTGTTGGGAGCCAGCCCACCGACGTGGCGGGTCCGCACAGCCCGTGATGGAAAGCGCTCCGACTACGGGAACGTCGGTGTCTCGCCCAGGACTTTGCCTTTGAGCGCGGTCAAATCCATGTTCGTGCCTTGCGTGGTCAGCAATAAACTCGTTCCGACGGCATCACCCTGCCCGACCAATATCAGCTTGGCTGCGTCGCTCTTCGTGCTGTAGATGCCGGTGATCTTGTAGGTGAAGGCGCGACCGTTGGACAGAGTCAACGTGCCGGTGCCCGACAACTTGTCGCCGGTCGCCGTAATGTCGGTGTCCAGCATCCAGTCGCCGGTCACACCCGCCGGCACCGAGAATGGCGCGCTTCCGGAATAGGTCTTGCACACGGTTTTCTTGCTTTTCTCGCAAAGCGTCAGCTTGTAGTCGTTATTGATGATCAGTGTGGACGCATCGAACGTCAGGATGGCGCCACCCTTGGCGGTTCCTGTGTAGTAGCCGGTCATCGTGCCGTCTTCCATCTTCAGGCTGGCACTGATTACCCCGCCCTTGACCGATATCTTTCCGGTTATAGAGCTGCCGACATCGATCACCGCGCCGCTGTCGTCGATCGTGTCGTTAAAGCTGCCCGTAATCTGTCCCTTGACCGCTTGTATGATGTCCACAATCTGGTGATTGCTGGCACCGTTGATAGTGCTGCTGTTCGTGTAGCTGCCGGTGACATCCCAGAGGGGTGTGTTCGTGAACACGTAACTGAACGTGCCGCTGGGCACCTGGGCAGTGGCCGAAACCGCACAGAACACAAACAGAAGAACAAAAGAATATTTCAAATACTTCATTTGGACGCTCGCTCCTTTGACCATTGTTTTAGCAACTTGTTCGACAACATGATAGCTCTCAGTCAACGCTTGTAAAGATAATCATTGGCGCACTTTGGGTCAATCCAAAAGACCATCCTCTGCTGGTCAGACCTTCGAGCCGTTTCCATCGGCGACTTGCCGCAGCGCCCTGGGAGCGCCATGCCGCCACGAGGCAGGCCAACAGGTAGTGCCCTAATTTCAAATTCCCTCTTTACAGGGCGAAATTATGTGCGAGTGGACCTAGGTGCTCGCCGCGAAGCTATTCACGGAGAGGTTGCGCTTCCCTACGGCGATGGTTCGATGGCAACGAAGCCGGTTTGATTCGTGCCGAGAAATAAACCGGCGCCAATGTTCTGCTCTTGCGAAAGAGCGCCGCTGAACTTTGTCGTCTTGTGGGTCGCGGGATTCAGGAAGCTGCCGGAGAACAAGCCCGTCGTGGGAACGATGGTCAACTTGAATCCGTTGGTGACGCAGAGCGACACCTTGTTGGCCGCATCCAGCCTCACGGAGTTGCTCAGGACGGAACTGAGATTTCCGCTGCCCAAAGTGATCAACAGGTTGCAGGCCGCATTGGTAACGTCCAATGCGGGCTTCCCCGGCAGCGGCGCAACGTATCTGGCGCCTTCCAGCGTCACCGTGTTTGTGAAACCGGCCGGGTAAAACTTGCCGGGGAGTTGCGACGGCTTGGCCCATGTCAACGTCCCGTCCAGATCGCTCACGCCGACGATGTTGGTGAACGCCACCCAACCGGACAGCAAACCTTTATTCGCGTACAGCGGGATGTACACGGGCCACAATCCATCCTTGGACACGATGGCCGTTTGGCTGATTTTCGTTCCGTCGCCGAGGGTGCCATTGAGTTTTACCCTGCCCTTGGCATCGGCAGTCAGGATTCCGTAGCCGTTTCCTTGAGGAAAATCGGCTGCTGCCGAATCGGGCAAAAAGAAGAGTGCGTAGTAGCCTGCAAACTGCGTGGCCGGGTTCGTAGTTGAATTGAAGACGGAGCGGTTGGCAATCAAGTTCGATGTAAACGATCCACCCGAAACCGTGCCGGTAATCTGATCGGTGCCATTGATCAAACCCACGTGAAGCGCAATCGAGAAGGCGGTGCCGACCTTCGCCACCAGATTCGTCGAGTAATCGCCGTTGCTGTCGAACCCGCCCTTGAAGGCAATGAGACTGCCGCCGAAGGTGATCGTCATGGAGAACGATCCTGTGTTCGCAAGTGTGATGTTGACCAAGCCGGTCGTCTCCGGCGACGGAGTGTTGGATTGAACCAGTCCCGAGTACGCGCCGGCTGCGGCAGTGAAAAGCGACCTGTCGGCGTAAAATCCTCCGCCAGCAGTTGTGCGCGGGCCAAGAAAGTTCTGATCGGAAAAATCCGGGCCGAAGAACACGGGGAACGGAGGAGCCGCCCAGTCCGGGGACGGAACAATGATGGTGTTATTGGAAACGATGCCCCATCTCGTCGCCGTGCTGACTGAAGTGGCATTGTAGAAACGGACACCCATGGGCGAGCCGACGGCTCCCTTCAGAACATTGCTCGCGATGATTGAATAAAGTTCAAACAATCCATCGAATGGTGCGCCAGCGACCACCCCGATCGCTCCCGGCGCGTCGCCGACCGTAGCCGATGCGAGAACGTAGTTTGTGCCCCCTTGAAGCGCGATCAATTGGATCACAGCGCCGTCCCCGGCCGTGTTTGTGCTCCCTGCGGTCAAACGTTTCGTGCCCGCTTGGTCGGCGAAGAACGGGCTCGCGTTGCTGCTCAGCGCCCCGTCATTCGCCCATCCAATGGGCACCGCCCCGCCGGCAAACGAACAAACGGGAAACAAAGCCGCGACTACTGCACAGCCCAAAGCCATCGTTATTGCTCGAAAGGTCATACGCCTTCCAAGAGCGGTTGTTGTGCCACAGATGATGGCTGGCCGCAAAGCTCATCAAACTGGAGCTGAAGAAGCGACTTAACCTGATGTTGTAGCCGCGAAAGCCTTTCGCGGAGATGCGCGCCGGCAGGCAATCCTTCGATAACGCCAATGAGGCATTGGCCGTGCGATTCTCCTGCGGCGAAACAACGTAATGTGGCGCCGGCTATCCTTTTATCAAACCCATGTACCAATCGACAAGGTCTCGCCCGTAAAAAATCCAGATGACCGCGCCCAGCGCCATGTACGGTCCATAAGGGATCCGGCTGCTCCAATCTTTCCTGCGCGCCAGAATCAATGCCAGGCTGACGACTCCGCCCGCCATTGATGAGGCGAAAACCACAAACGCAACCGCCCGCAAACCCAGAAAGGCCCCGATCCCAGCCAGAAGTTTCGCATCGCCCAATCCCATCGCTTCGCGGGGAATGATCACGAGATTCGTGGTGGCTTCAATCG
>JBEKZD010000050.1:0-5233 GCA_049510215.1 Verrucomicrobiia bacterium | reverse complement strand
CTCGGCTGTTTGAAACTGAAAACCTGGCAGCCTTGCGGATTGACCCCGGACATGACGTGCCGGATGGCGCCGTCCTTGCCGGCAGCGTCCATCCCCTGAAAAATCAGCAGCAACGCATAGCGGTTGGACGCGTAGTAAAGGCGTTGCAGCGAGCTCAACTCCTCAACGTGTTCTTCCAGGAGTTTTTGATACCGCTTCTTCGACTTGCAAACGGGCTTCACCATCGTTGGCCACTCTTTGAGTTTGACCTTTTCTCCGGGCCGCACACGGAAATCCTTTGAATTGATTTTCATCTTCATCCTTTCGGCCATGCCAGCCATGTTGTTCGCGTCTGTTTATTTATGGGGTTCATCTTTCCGAATCTCCCGCTCCGCCTGCCCCCAGTCCTGAACTGCTCGACCGTCCTGGCGGCCTCGCTGCTCGTACAGTCCATAGGCACGTCTGGCGATCTGCGGGGTCAAATCGGACGGCGTCTTGGTTTTGACTGGATCGAAAATCCGATACGCGAGCAGTTTCACGCGGTCGTTGACGAGGAACCACACCAGGGAGTAGCCCCACACCATGAGCGCCCAACCCCAACCGATTGGCGGCATAAACAATCCATAAACCGCGATCATGGTAGCCACCACTTGCGTGCCGAACACCGCCACCAGCAGAATCCGCGCGGGACGAATGGACCAGAACGGGCCGCGCGTGCGTGTGAGGAAAATTTTCAAATGTCCCGCCACGGACAGTTTCAGGTAAATCAGCGTCTGGATGAGCGCACGGTCGAGGTGAAAGACACGTTCACCGAGATAAAACAGGCCAAAGGAGTCCATGACCCCGATGACGCTCACCACCGTGGCGATCCCCAGCACCAGGCGCATGTTCCAGGTCTCGGGCTTGTTCGAGTAGTGAACATTGTCATACGCGATGGACAGGATCGCGCCGTCGTTGAGCAACGCCAACATCACGATCATGACTGCGGTCACCGGGTAAAAGTTAAATACCAGGATTGACAACGTCATGAACAACAGCACGCCCAGCGTTTCGGCAATGCGGTAGATCGCGTAGCTGTTCATCCGCTGGAAAATTCTCCGGCTCTCCTTGATCGCATCAATGATCACCGACAGGCCAGGCGTCAGCAGCACGATGGCCGCCGCCGCGCGCGCCGCATCCGTCGCACCCGAAACGGCGATGCCGCAATCGGCTTCCTTCAGCGCGGGGGCGTCATTCACCCCATCGCCCGTCATGCCGACGATGTGCCCGCGTTTTTGCAGGACATCCACAATGTGAAACTTGTGTTCGGGGAACACCTGGGCGAAACCGTCGGCCTTTTCGATAGATTCAGCCACCTCTGTGGTCTCTTGCTTCTTTGAGTCTCCCAGGCTGGCGGCATCAAGGATGTTTGTGCCCATGTCCAACTTTTTCGCGGTTTCCTTGGCGATGGCCAGTGCATCGCCCGTAACCATCTTGATCTTCACGCCCATCTGTCGCGCGGTCGCGATGGTTGCCTTGGCATCTTCCCGTGGCGGATCGAACAGGGGCAACACGCCCAGAAACTGCCATTGCCCGTCGCCCTCGGCCCGCGCCACGCCCAACGAACGAAAGCCGCGCGCCGCGAATTCGTTGACCGCCTTCTCGACAGCGGGTTTCACCTGCCCGGCGTTGGCCGACAATTCCAAAATCATCTGCGGCGCGCCCTTGGTCACCTTGAACGTCTTTCCGTCCGCGGCTTTGACGGCGGCCTCCGTGCGTTTATGCACCGGGTCGAACGGCTGGAAATGAATCACCTGATAACCCTGCAACGCCTCTTTGTCTTTCAGTCCGCCCAGGACGGCCAGATCAATGGTGTCATTATCGTCCGCGCGCGATGCCAGCGCGGCATTTAGGATGACTTGCTCGGCGGGGACATTGTTCACGCTGAACGGATCGCCCAGCGTCAGCTTGTTCTGGGTCAGGGTGCCGGTCTTGTCCGAGCACAGCACGTCCACGCCCGCCAGTTCCTCGATGGCCGACAGCCGGCTCACAATCGCCTCTTTTTTAGCGAGCAGCCGCGCGCCAACCGCCATCGTCACCGACAACACCGTCGGCATCGAAACGGGAATCGCGGCCACCGTCAGCACCAGGGCGAACTGCAACGTGGTGAGGATCGGGTCGCCGCGGAAGAGCGCGACGGTAATAATCACCGCCACCAGAGCCACCGCGAGGATGATCAGGTAATTGCCAATCTTCAAAACCGCCTTTTGAAAATGGCTGACGGTGTGCGCCTCCTGCACCAGTTGCGCCGTCTTGCCGAAATAGGTGTTCGCGCCCGTGGCATAGACCAGCGCACCGATTTCGCCCTGACGGATGATCGAACCGGAAAACACCGCCTCGCTAGGTTTTCGCGTGGCGGGCAACGACTCTCCCGTCAGCGCGGACTGATCCACCTCCACCGGCTCGCCGTCCAACAGGCGCGCATCCGCCGGCACGATGTCACCCAGGCGCACGCGGATGACGTCGCCCGGCACCAGTTCACGCGCCGCCGGATTGATCCATTTCCCATCCCGTTTCACCCGGGCCTTGATCGCCATTTTGGCCTTCAGGGCGGCGATGGCGTTGGCCGCCTCGTGTTCTTCCCAGAATCCAACCGTGGCGTTGGCCAGAAGCAGAAGGAGGATGATGGCAAAGTCCGGCCAATGCCGGGCAACCGCCGAAAGAATCACGGCCGCTTCGAGCATCCACGGGATGGGACCCCAAAGATAGGCGAGGAATTTCAGGAACGGATTAGTCTTCTTTTCTTCAATCTCGTTCGGCCCGTATTGGGCCAGCCGTTTCTGCGCCTCGACTTGACTGAGGCCGTCTGGCGACGACCCCAACTTTGCCTGCAGCTCCGGCATGGGCAGGGATTTCAAATCATCCTTCGCATCGGGCTTCGATCCCGGCTTCGAGGGTACCGGCTCGGCTTCGGATTGATTTGGGGTCGTTCGCATAGTGAACTTCCTCTCTGGCGCGCAGCCCGGTCGTTCAGGCGGCCGGTCCGGGTGCCTTGAACGCAAAGGCGAAGAACGCGGCCACGACGAGAAAGGCGAACGCCACGAGATAATTCCACGCGAGTTTCTCCTTCAGAAACATGATTGCGAATCCGATGAAGACGACGATCGTGACGACCTCTTGAATGATCTTGAGCTGGAATCCCGAGAACTGGCCATAGCCGAGGCGATTCGCCGGCACCGCCAGGCAGTATTCGATCAGCGCGATCGCCCACGAGACCAGGATCGCTTTCCAGAGCGGCCAGTCGTGACCGTATTTCAAGTGCCCGTACCAGGCGAAGGTCATGAAGACATTCGACAAAGCCAGCAGAAGGATGGTGCTCATAGGGTTGGTGCTCCTTGGGTTGGATTTAGAAATCGTTTATCGCGTGTCTCCGGCATGAAGAAGTAGAGGATGCCGAATGCGGCCGACGCGACCGCAGCAAGGAAGAGAAAGCCCGCGTTGAAACCAAAGTGATGCACGATGGAACCGGCGATGACCTGGCTGAACGAAGCGCCAATGCCGACCGCCGTGCTGATGGCCCCGAGGGTGAGATTAAAGCGGCCAGAGCCCTGCGTGAGGTCGGCGATCACGAGAACCGAGACAACGCCGAATATTGCCGCCGCCACACCATCCAGGATCTGGATCGCGACCAGCGCACCCGTGTTGTCGGTGAGCGTGTAGAGAACGGCGCGAACCGGCAGCGCTCCGAATGCGACGAGCAGCAGTGGCTTTCTACCCCACGACCCCGCTTTCCGCCCCGACCAGGAAGCGAGCAACGTGATGACAAGCTGCGTGGTCACCACGCATGCCGACATGAACATCATCGAGTTTCGGCCCTGACCCTTGGCGAGCATCTCGCCCAAGAGCGGCAGCATTGCGGCATTGGCAAAGTGAAACATCACCGCGCAGACAAGAAAGATGACCAGTGGCCGATCCTTCAGCAGTGCGTGCGCTTTGACGGGTTTGCCGACTTCGGCGCCTTTCTTCGCGCCCCGCGCCTGCTCATAATCGATCTCATCGGGGTGGATGATGAGCAGGGTGAGGATGGTCGGGAGCGCGCAGACCGACACGAAGAAAAAGATGCTGCGATTGGAAATGAAGTGACCAAGCAGGCCCATCGACACGGCGGCGGCGACGTTGCCGGCCGAGTTGAAAGCCTGGTTACGTCCCTGGCGGCGATCAAACAACTGGCGTCCCACGATCCCGAGGGAAATGGCACAGATGGCCGGACCGAAAATGCTCGAGGTGCCGCCAATCAAGACTTGGGCCGACATCACGGACCAAAAGGTTGGCACGAGCGCAATCAGCAACGCCCCCACCGCCAGCGCGACGATCCCCGCGGCAATCAACGCGCGTTTGGATCGGAGGTGGTCGACCAGCGCGCCCGCCGGGGTTTGGGTCAGGATTCCGGCGATTCCGCCAACGGTGAGAGCGATTCCCACGCGCTGCTCGTTCCACCCATATCCCGCGAGGTAGATCGCGAGGAATGGTCCGACTCCCGTCTGGACGTCGGCGAGAAAAAAATTCAACCAGTCCAGACCACGCAGCGTTCGGGCGGAAGGCGTTTTGGCCTCCCCTTCTTTCGATGCGTCCGGGTCCCGTCCGCCAGCCGGTGGACTAGCCATGGGTACCCATGTCGTTACGCTCATGTCCTTTCCATCGCGGCATTGTATTCGCCGCGGCGCGCAGCCCGGTTGCACCTGGCTCTGTGAACCAGAGCTTTCTGTGCCGCAGGCACGTTGGCCTCCTTGCCTTGCCAAATCTCCAAAGCCGGCTGCTGGATGGCGCGGGCAAACGAAAACGCCAACGCCCACGGCAGTCGCGACTTGAATCTAACATTCATGGCATTCAAACGGGCCGAGGCCAGTTCACCGGATTGGCCGCCCGACAGGAACGCAATCCCCGGAACGGCAGCGGGGACGGTCCACAAGAGACTCCTGACCGTGGCGCCGGCCACCTCGTCCACCCCTTCCTGCCTGGGGCAGGTCAATCCCGGAAGCACCATGTTGGGCTTCAGGATCATACCCTCCATCGTCACCCGTTGTGTGTATAGCTGGTTGTAAACCGTTCGCAGGACTTCCTCCGTTACCACGCGGCACCGCTCCAGGGTGTGATCGCCGTCCATGAGCACTTCCGGCTCGACGACGGGGACCAGTCCGGTTTCCTGGCACAACGCGGCATAGCGAGCCAGCGCCTGCGCGTTGGCCTCGATGCAAGCCCGGCTGGGAATGTCATC
>JBEKZD010000005.1:0-125583 GCA_049510215.1 Verrucomicrobiia bacterium | reverse complement strand
ACCAACTGCCCGCAAGCCGCGCCCGATGCCGATCCGTTGGGCAAGGGCATGAGCAACACCAACCAATTCCTGGCGGGTCTCAATCCGACCAACAGCGCCTCGGCGTTGCGGATCATCTCCGCCAGCGTGACGCCAAGCAATTACGTGGTGATCACCTGGACGACGGCTGGCGTCAGAACCAACGTTGTGCAAGGCGCGGTTGGGAACGGCAGCGGTGGGTACAGCAACAACTTCAGCGACATCAGCGGCGGCATCATCATCCCCATCGTCGGGGATACGATCACCAACTATACGGACCAGAGCGGAACGAACGAGTACTACCGGATCCGGTTGGGCCCGTAGTCGGGCTTGCCCGCCAACGACTCTGTGGTGGGCTTGCCCCGAAAACAGTCGGGGATTGATACGTAGGCGGGAGCAGCGAGATGGTCGAAACGGTGACGGCATTAGAAGAGGAGAAGCCGTGTACACTATGAATCAATCGCGGGGACTTTCACACTCATTTCATAAACCAATCAAGAATCTCACGGCCGGGGCTATGGCGCTGGGGCTGGGGCTGTTCGCGGGCGCGACCGACAGTCATGCAGCCACTTATACCTGGACCAATACCACCGGTGCTGTCTTCAACGACCCCAATGCTTGGAACCCGATTAGCGGGCCGCCGGGACTCAACGATACAGCGAACTTTACAATTAATGGTACGATTTACCTGCCCCTTACGAATAATTATATCAGTAACATCGGCACTCTTTTGTTTGGTGGAGCCTCGGGCAGCGGCAACCTTAATCTCACGATGAACTTCGGCACGAACATCTTCACCGCCGGCATTGGCAGCAATAGCAGCAGCGCATCGAGTTTCGTCTTTGGCCATCAGGGAACTTCGAGTGTTTACATCGCGTGTGGAACGATCTACTGCACCAACACTAGTGGTAATGCCCGGTTCATGGTTGGCCGGAATGGGCCTGCAACAGTAAACCTTACCAATGGTGTGGTGGTTGATGGCAATTTGGTCATTGCGAATGGTTCGGGCGCGAACGGCTCCAAAGTCGTGGTCAGCGGTGCGAATTCATTTTGGTCGAATTCAACCACCATTGCCGTTGGCAACGGGACGCTTACCGCCAATAACTCCCTCGTGATTTCCAATTCGGGTTCGATGGTCGCGCTCAGCACCATCCAGATGGGGAATCAGGGCTTCTTTAACTCGCTCCTGTTGGACACGGGCGGAAGGTTGTTCACGAAGAATATCGGCAGTATTGGCTCTTCACTCACTTCATCGAACGACACCGCGACGGTTCAAGGCGGCGCACTCTGGGACTGCGGCGGCCAAAAACTCTTTATCGGCAACACCAGTGGACAGAATAACGTGCTGACCGTCGGCAACAACGGATTGGTCTCGAACGTTTCATACGTGAGCATCGCGGCCGCCGGGAATTCGCTGATCCTTTCGAATGGTTTGTTGAGAGTCTCCGGTGGCGTGACCAACACCTTGGGTACGGTCAGCGGCTTCGGCACGATTGTGGGGAATGTGGCCTTTACCTTTACGAACGTGAACGGTGGAACGTTGTCCCTAGGGATCGGCACCTCGGTTGGGAATCTGATTTTCTCGAACAACCTGACGTTGGCTTCCGGTTCGACGACCATCCTGAAGCTCGACAAGAGCAAGACCGGCAGCAACGACCTGCTCACGGTCGCGGGCACTGCCAGCGAAGCCGGGACATTGACCATCAACAATGTAGGCCCGGCGCTGGTCGGGGGTGACACTTTTCAGGTTTTCACTTTCGCTTCCCAATCCGGCAGTTTCGGCCCCACCAATCTGCCGTTGCTGACCGGCACGCTGATTTGGAACACCACACAACTGGGGCCGCAGGGTGTCATTTCCGTTGTGTTGCCGCCCACGATCACCGGTCCGACTTCTCAAGCGCTTCTCACCAACACCGACGTTACCATCAGCGCGGTGGCCACCGGGGCGCCCGCGCCCGCTCTGCAATGGCAACTGAACGGCACCAGCCTGACGGATGGCGCTACCGGGAACGGTTCGACGATAACCGGCAGCACCAGCAGTACATTGACAATCCAGAACGCGCAAGTCGCCGACAGCGGCCAGTATTGCCTGATTGCCAGCAACTTCGGTGGCGCGGTAACCAACTGCATGACGCTAACCGTTGCCACGAGTTCAGCTGCCCCCATCATTGACGGCCCAACGGATCAGTACGTGATTCTCGGCCAGAACGGGACGTTCAGCGCGTCCGTTGCCGGCATCCCGACGCCGACGCAGCAATGGCAGCTGAACGGAACCAATATTTCCGGAGCCACAGGCCTCTCGGTCGGGGTAACCGACGTCCAATTATCACAGGATGGCTCTGTGTATTGCATCATTGCGAGCAATCTCGTGGGCACCGCGACCAACTGCGCGTTGTTGCACGTCGTCGTCCCGCCGGCCATTCAAACGCAGCCGCAAAGCCTGGTGGTCACGAACACCCAAAGCGCATGCTTCTCGGTGCTTTCGACCAACGGGGTGCCAGCGCCGACGTATCAGTGGTATTTTAACAACTCCCTTATCAGCGGCGCCACCAATACGACCTACTGCATTGCCAGCGCCTCGCCGGCCAACGCGGGCACCTACTATGTTGTTGTCGCCAACATTGCCGGAACTGTTACCAGCACCAATGCGACGCTGACGGTGAATTCCACCATGGCCGCCGCACTGACGCCTTCCAACGCCGCCGTCAACGTCTGCTACGACACGCCGTTGCATATGACGTTTGATCGGATACCGGTCCTGAGCGGCGCGGGAAAGATCAACATCTTTAACGCGACCAACAGCGTTACACCCGTGGATACGATTGACACGAGCCTCGGCGTGCTGCAAGCGCGAGTCATTGGCACGGAAACGTTTAATGCCTACCCTATCTTCATTTCGGGCACCACGGTGACGATCTATCCGGACAACGGCAGGTTGAGTTCCAATCAGACCTACTACGTCACGGTGGATCCGGCCACCTTCACCGAAACCAACGGCGCATTGTACACGGGCATCACCAGTACCAACGGGTGGATGTTCACCACCAAGCCGACTGGCCCGGCCAATCCGAATAATCTAGTCGTGGCGGCTGACGGCAGCGGCGACTTTTGCACGTGCCAAGGCGCGGTGGATTCGCTGCCCAGTGGCAACACGACTTATACGCTGATCAACATCCGCAATGGGCTGTACGCGGAAATCGTCGATACCAAGAACAAGAACAACATCACGTTCCGCGGCCAGTCCATCACAGGAACGCTCGTCGGGTACCCCAACAATAACAACATCAATGGGAGTACGGCGACCCGCATGGCGTTCAAGATCTATGCGAACGACAATGCGATCGAATGCATGACCGTGACCAACATGACACCCAAAGGCGGTAGTCAGGCTGAGGCGTTGGTGGTTTATACGGGTGCCGCACGATTCATCCTGAACAACGCGGTCGCGTCCAGCTACCAGGACACAATCCTGATCAACGACATCAGCTCACAGGCATATTTCTACAAGAGCTTGGTTAAGGGCGACACAGATTTCATTTGGGGCGTTGGTAATCTGTTCGTCACCAACTGCGGAATCAGGACGGTGACCGGCGGCGCGTCAATCACGCAACCGCGCACCACGGCTGGCAATAACGGTTTCTCGTTCGTGAATTGCCAGATCACGAGGAGCGATAGCACGATCGCGAACACGACGCTCGCCCGCGCGCTGGGCTACTGCGATGGCAATGCGGCCTTCATCAGTTGCCAGATTGATTCCAACGTCGTCGGCTGGACCGCCTCGGATCTCGCCGGCTGCCCGAACATTCGGTGGTGGGAGTATGGCAACACCGACCTCGATACGGGCAATCCGGTTTCGTACAACGGCACCATCTTGACCAATGGCGATTCGCGCCTGACGCTGGCTTCCAGCGCCACCCTCTGGCTCAACGGCTGGCAGCCGCAACTGGCACCGAACATCCTCACCAACCCGGTCAGCATGACGGTGACGGCGGGAACCACGGCCACGTTCAGCGTCAGCGCCACGGGTATTCCGGATCCGACGTATCAGTGGATGCTGAATGGCGCCAACATCGCGAGCGCCACCAGCACCACGCTGGTTATCTCGAACGCGCAGGACGCTAACGCCGGAGCCTATTCGGTGATCGTGTCGAACGCGGCGGGGACGATGACCAGCAGTAATGCGACGTTGACAGTGGTGGATGTGCCGCCGGTGGCCAACTTCACGGCCAGTCCGACCAGTGGCGTCGAGCCGTTGGCTGTGACCTTCACAGATGCCTCGGGCGGAACGACGGCGCTCAATCTGCTCTGGGATTTCGGTGACAACAACGCCACCAATACGGTGGGCGGAACCAGCTTGGTCCATACGTATTCGGCGGGCACGTACAGCGTGACGCTGACGGCAAGCAATGCGTTCGGCACCAGCACCTTTGTGTCGAACAACCTGATCGTCGCGTCGCTCAGCCCATTCCATGCGTGGCAATTGCAGTACTTCAATTGCACCAATTGCCCCCGGGCCGACCCGAATGCTGACCCACTGGGCAAGGGAATCAACAATATGAACCAGTTCCTGCTGGGCCTGAATCCGACCAACCCGGCCTCGGTGTTCCGGATCATCTCCGTGACCAACAACCCGGGCGGTTATATGGTCTCGTGGCAGACGGCGGGCCCGAGAACCAACGTGGTGCAAGGCGCGGTTGGAACCGCCAGCGGCGGGTACAGCAACAACTTCACCGACATCAGCGGCGGCATTATCATCACCAACGTCGGGGATACGATCACCAACTATACGGATCAGAGCGGAACGAACGAGTACTACCGGATCCGCTTAGGCCCGTAGTCGGGCTTGCCCGCCAACGACTCTGTGGTGGGCTTGCCCCGAAAACAGTCGGGGATTGAAGAAGGGGCGCTGCTCCGCTACACTGGCAGCCATGCCGACAGCATTTGATTCGGCGTTTGAGAAAGTCAGCAAACTCGCCGACACCTGCCGCCATTAAAGATTATTGGAAGCGTGAATACCAATCCGCAGCCGGAGCATTTGACATCTACGTTTTGTTTATAGAAAGGGCCATTCGTCTCGTTCGCAAGAATGGTTTCGTTTCGTATATTGTGCCGAACAAATTCCTCGCCGCTGAGTACGCGGTTGAATTCCGCAAGTGGGTTATCCAAACCCGCAGATAAGTCAGCGCACGACGAAATCGTGCAAAAAGTGGAGGCGATGATGGCGGCGAAGAAGGAGTTGGCAGGAGCGAAGACGGGCAATGACAAGACCTACTACGAAAACAAATGCGCCGACCTCGACCACCAGATTGACCGCCTAGTCTATGACCTTTACGGACTGACCGAGGACGAGGTCGCCATTGTGGAGGGGGGCACGAAGTGATGACAGATAGCCGAAACAAACGCGCTCAGAAGATGCCCCAACCGAAGGTCAAGGCCGCAGTCGACGCGCTCCTTGAAGCGCTAGAGGAGGCCGGTATCAAGTGAGCCGCTCCGCCCGAATCAAACCCAATCAAACCAGATCAAACCAGATCAAACCAGATCAAACCAGAATGGTATTATGAACCTGTTCTTCGGCGCGGCAGGCATCTCCCTGCCTGATAGCCAGCGGTCAGCGGTACCGAGCAGGATCGCTGGACTCTCGTTCGAGTCGGGGATAACATCCTGCCGTTGGAGGAGGCGGACGATGAAATACACGCTGGCGAGTCAAGAAGACCGGACGAGGGCAGGAATGAGCCTGGAGTGGCGAGGTTTTTGGTTGGGCGCAGTCGCGATTCTCTTTCTTGGTTTGAACACGCTCTCGGCCGCGGAACGGCCCTGGCAACAAATCTCTGATCCTACTGCCGCACAACTCGCCGCCAATTTCGCCGCGCCGCCCCCGGAATATAGCGCGCAATTCGACTGGGGCTTTAGCGACCTGCTTACCCGCGACGTTATCGCGCGCGTCCTCGACCGTAGCAAATCCATGAACGTCCAGGCCGCTTACATCGAGCCCAAGCGCGGCAGCGCCCCCTACCTCGCGCCCGGATATTTTGAGGCCGTGAAGATTGCGGTTGAGGAAGCCAGGAAACGCAACATGCGGCTGTGGTTCGATGACGATGGCGGCTATCCCTCCGGTTTCGCCGGCGGCAAATTCACCGTCGAGCGCCCGGACCTGTGCATGCTCGCGCTGACTTCCCAGCGCATTCCCGTCACCGCCGGGCAGCAGTATGCCTACAAGCTCGAACCGGGCACCATCTGCGTGCTGGCCGTCAACCGCGACACCGGCACCTCGCAAGTGCTCGACAGTTCGTCCGGCACCGTGAACTGGACCGTCCCGGCGGGTAACTGGGAAATCGTCCTCTCCTACTCCGAGTACCGCTCCGGCCCCACGCGCTCGGCCAACAACTCGACCGGCCAGAAGGACGGCGAGCACTCGCTCATGGATTATCTCAATCCCGAGGCCGACAAACTTTTCGTCCATTGGACCTTCGATGGCTACAAGCAAGCCCTCGGCGACGAACTGGGCAAAACCGTCCTGGGCTTCAGGGGCGACGAACCGTCCTTCGGCTTCAATCCCTGGTCACCCGTGCTCCTCGCCGAGTTTCAAAAACGCAAGGGCTATGACTTGCGCCCCTACCTGGCGGCGGTCGCTTCCATCCGCATCGGCGTCGGCACCGGTCGCGGCACGATCGCACCCATGAAGCCCAATTTCGACGAGGGCCACTGCGCTTTCGCCGACTACTGCGACGTCTGGTCCGACCTCTTCGGCGAAAATTTCTTCGGCACCGAAGCGAAATGGTGCGCGGAAAATCATGTCGAGATGCAGATGCACATTGAGCACGAGGAGATTCTGCCGCAGCTTGCCATCGCCGACGGCGATTTCTTCAAGTGCATGCGCAGCATCCAAGTGCCGGGCATTGACACCATCTGGCACCAAATCTGGCACGATGTCGTCGCCGATTTTCCCAAGCTGGCCTCGTCCGCCACTCACCTCAACGGCCGTCCGCACGCGATGTGCGAGGCCTTCGCCGCCTACAATCCCGCGCCCGACCTCAAGGAAGCCGGCTGGATTCTCAACCACCTGATGGTGAACGGCATCAACCGCATCGAATACATGGGCATGGGCGCTTCCAC
Organism: Verrucomicrobiia bacterium; assembly: GCA_049510215.1. GTDB lineage: Bacteria > Verrucomicrobiota > Verrucomicrobiia > Palsa-1439 > Palsa-1439 > JBEKZD01. Next base: position 118,452 of record JBEKZD010000005.1, on the reverse strand, counting down.
GGGCCCAATGCGCGGTTTTTACGGTGACCCGGGCTTTCCGGCCGTCGCCGCCTATGTCAACCGCGCCTGCTATCTTCTCGGCGAAGGCCGCCCCACCGCGCAAATCGGCGTCTATATTCCCTCTAGCAGCTACTGGTTCGGCGATACCGCCGTGGACGCCGACTTCCTCGCCATCGTCCACCAATTGCTCCAGCATCAGCGCGACCTCGACTACGTGGACGAATACGCGCTGTCGAAATCGCTCAAATTGCAGGGCCAGGAACTGGTCAACCTGAGCGGCCAGGCTTATCGCGCCATTCTGATTCCGCCCGTGGACGCGATTTCCAAGGCCGCATTGGACAACCTGCACGCCTTCGCCAAAGCCGGCGGCAAGGTCATCTTCTTCGGCGGCGCGCCCAAGCTCGTCATGGACAAAAACTTTCTCACCGCCACCGGACCGGCCGACATCAGTTGGGCCATGCTGGAGCCGGCGCCCGAAATCACTCCCCAGGTCCTGGCCGCTTTGCCCGCGCCGGATGTCACGACCGACCAGGCTACGTCGTGGCTCAAGTATAATCACCGCCGCCTGAAGGACGCCGACTTGTATTTCTTCTTCAACGAAGGTGAGCAACCGTTGTCGCTCAAAACCACCGTCGCGAACAGCGGCACAGCCCGTCAGGCGCAGCACTGGGACGCCGCCAGCGGGAAAATCGAGCCTTGGGCGGGCGCCACATTCGCAAACGGTAAGACCACGCTCCCGCTCGATCTGGGACCTTGGGAAACGAAGTTCATCGTCGTCGGTCCCATCCCGTCCGGCCCGGCGGCAAGATGACATTTAAGGAACGCAAATTCGGCGGGGAAATATGACAGGGATGTTTTCAAATTCAGGTTGTGACGAAAGAACTCAAGCACGAAGAATTGATGCGTCTGCGAACTGTCACCGTGATACAGATAGACCGGCTCGAGTTGTAACGCGAGTCATGGTATACCACTTTTGAAAGGAGAGTCTATGAGGTTATCATCTCGTACTTTGGCGGGTCTGCTGCTGGTTGCGATCTCCGTATCCGCGCAGGAGCAGAAGCCCATCGTGCTGCCGAAGCCGCAAACCGATGGCGGCAAACCATTGATGCAGGTCCTCAAGGAAAGGAAGTCCGGGCGCGAGTTCAGCCCGGAGAAGCTCCCGCCCCAGATGCTTTCCAACCTGCTCTGGGCGGCATGGGGCGTGAACCGTCCGGATGGCCGGCGCACGGCGCCCTCCGCGTCGAACCACCAGGAAATCGATATCTATGTGGCCACCGCCGAGGGCCTGTACCTGTATAACGCGAAGGACCACCAGCTCGAGCCCGTTATGAAGGAGGATATCCGCACTGCAGCGGGCCGGCAGCCATACGTCGGCCAGGCGCCGCTAAATCTCATTTACGTGGCGGACCAGACCAAGATGGGCCGGCCTGACGACGGGACGGCGTTCGCCGACACAGGTTTCATCAGCCAAAACGTTTATCTCTTCTGCGCTTCGGAAGGACTGGCAACCGTCGTGCGTGGCAGCGTCGACCGCGAATCACTGGCCAAGATCATGAAGCTCCGGCCGGACCAGAAGATCACCCTGGCCCAGACGGTGGGGTACCCGAAGAAGTAGGGGGTGCCGCGGGTTTGCGCCTCATCATCAGCCCAGTCGCGGCCCGGATGAAAGTGTCCGCCCGTTTGAACTGCAAGAAACCTGAGACGCGATCAGGATCAAGAACGAACAAGTCAGGCGATCTAAAAGGTGTGGTGGCAACGGCTCCGCGCGGAGCGGGCCGCCGGTGCGCCCGCGCAGGGCGATCGCTCCAAGCCCGACGCGAAGCCCGCCAGCGCAATCGAACCGAAAAGAAACGCTGCACAGACAGAACTGACAATACTTTGTCGCATGTGAACCTTCGCCAAAGCAGGTACGTAGTGCGGGTCGCAACGGCCCGTCAAATTCCCCCAACGGAAGGTCGTTGGTCTTGAGAGACTGCTTGAATTGCTTGTCTTTAGGCTCTACGATCACGTAATAAGCTCCGGGTTCGTACGAAGTCATACAGGTTCTGAATGAGCTTTGTTAGTGGCTTTTGGTTGCCGTCGTGGCGGAACTGGCAGACGCGCTGGACTCAAAATCCAGTGGTGCTTAAACACCGTGTGGGTTCGACTCCCTCCGACGGCACGATCTTCGCTGTCTGCGCGATTTGTTTGCCGGTGGGCAGAGCACTCTCGCTTTGTGTGGATGTTGCTTTGGTCACTTCTCGGTCGCCACCCTCAAAAGGGTAAGTCACAATCCTGAACTGATACCCGCACTTGCGGGTCTGTTATTTCGCAGGGTGGTCGCGGGCCTTCTCGATCCACGGCTGGAGGTGACTTTTCGAACTGGGAGCCATCTCGATAACCTTGTTCCAGGACAGCACCGCGTCACGGTAATCTCCCACGATGTAGTGCAGCAGTCCTTGCGAGCTGTACCCAACGGCTGATTGGGGATCGAGCTGCACCGCCCGGCTGCAATCCGCAAGCGCTCCATCCTTGTCTCCTTTGCCGTACTCCGTCCACCCGCGCGTATCATAGGCATTGGCGGATCTGGGGTTGAGAAGAATAGCCTGATTGACATCCTCGATGGCTTTTTCAAGATCGCCTCTCCTGTACTGAGCCCATGCGCGCGCATTGTAAGCGTCTGAAAACTGCGGATTGATTTTGATCGCCTCGGCATAATCCGCAATCGCTGCCTCCGACTCGCCCCTCTCATCGTGCGCGCCACCGCGAATGTAATACGCCTGCGAATAGCGCGGGTTCAACTCGACCGCTTTGGTGCTGTCAGTGATGGCGCCGTTGAAGTCGCCTTTCACGACGCGTGCCAATGCCCGCAAGCAGTAAGCCTGGGCATAATACGAATCCGACTCGATTGCCTTGGTGCAATACTCGATCACCCCGCTAAAGTCTCCTTTTGCATTCAGAGCAACAGCTTGTTCGTAAAAGCCACGGGAGTTTCTCAGCTTGGACTCGAGGAGACTGGCGTCGCTGCGGTTTGTCACGGGCCCGTAGACTTCTTCAGAGAGACCTTTCTCCTCGGCTTGCGAAGGAGAGGCGTTTGAAAGAGCATGACCCGTTCTCGCAGATCCGACCCCAACCGTCGCCGGTCCTGGCGTCCGGAAAGTGAAGTTATTGCGCTCAACATCATAGTGAAGCCAATAGACCAAGGCCCCCACCACAACCAGCAGCACGAGAATCGTCACGTGCACATTCCTCTGGGATTCTTTAGGGATCAGCGCGCTGCCCAGCGCGGGATGCGGGAAAACGACGATCTCTTTGATGCGGGTGATCTTGAACCTTCGAGTGACACCTCTCGCATGATCGAGCGCCTTCATGTACAAGCCATCGAGCGATTCGGGAGTGACAATCTCTCTGACGAATCGTTTCCGGGACTTTGACCAATACACGATCCGCACGTCCCGCCCCTCACGCAGTGCCTCAGAGATTTTGTTCGCTCGCTCCGCCGGGGGATAATTCCGTTCTCGTTTCCTCAGCCGCCACAACAGCACGCCAACGAGGATCAGGAGGACAACCGGCAGAATTGGAGACGTAGAAGTGTTCATCAAATCTTGTAAGACTTATTACCACAAAAGAAGGATGTGTGCCAAGCACGAGACTAAATGTGCGCACGCCCTAAACGAGCCATCAGACCACCCCCCCCCCACCAAAGGTAGCCCGGGGAAGAAACGCTTGCTCCGGCGCGGCACATTCACCCACGGCTGGATGCTGACATTGGCCGACGAAGCGCCGGCCAGAGCTGTGGCGGCTCCCAACGGCGCGTCGCAATGCGGGCGTGGCAGGGGTTGAGCGTTTTCTGTCGTTTTGCGTCTTGCTGGGGAAGGCAAATTGTTCATAATCGCCTCTTATGAACTACCAATTCCGTTCCGCAATGCTGGCGTTCTCTTTGTGCGCCGCAGCCTATGCAACGAAAGCCAATGCAGAATCCGGATTCTTTCCCCAATCCGACCTGATGCGGGTTGGTGTCTATTACTACCCGGAGGCGTGGCCCTCGAATCAATGGGCACGCGACATCGCCAACATCAAACAAATGAACCTGGAATTCGTTCACATGGGCGAGTTCGCCTGGGCGTTCATGGAACCCGAGGAAGGACGGTTCGACTTCGACTGGCTGGAGCGCAACGTGCAGCTTTGCGCCGACCGGGGCCTCAAGGTCATCCTCTGCACGCCCACCCCCACGCCGCCGGTGTGGCTGGTGGAGAAACATCCGGAAGTGCTCATGGTGGACGCCCAAGGCCGCCGGATGCAGCACGGCACGCGTCAGCAAGCGTGCTGGAATGTCGAGACCTACCGGCAGTACGTCGCCAAGATTGTCAACGAACTCGGTCGGCGCTTCGGCAACAACCCCGCCGTCTGGGGCTGGCAACTCGACAACGAACTCAGCCACTACGGAAAGGAACCCTGTTACTGCGACGCCTGCCAGGCTAAGTTTCGCGCCTGGCTGAAGAATAAATACGGCACCATCGAGGCCCTGAACCGTGACTGGGGCAACGCCTTCTGGTCGCAGATGTACCAGAACTTCGATCAGATTCGCATCCCGAATCAGGCGGAACTTGTCGCGCAACTCAACCCGCACGCCCTGCTCGACTCCCAGCGTTGGTTCGCCGAGGAGGCCGCCGGCTACCTGCGCTTCCAGACCGGCATCCTGCGCCAGTATTGCGGCAAGCGGCAATGGATCACAACCAACTTCATGCACAACTTCGCCGCCGTCGATCCGGTGCTGTCAGGCAAGGACTTCGAGATCATCACGTGGACGCATTACCCGGCGCACGGGAACCTCAACGAAGGTCCGCTCGGTTTCCGCATGGGCAGCTCGGCGGCGATGTCGTTCTCGCACGATTTCCTGCGCAGCATCAACGGCGCGGAAGGTCTCATGGAATTGCAGCCCGGCCAGGTCAACTGGGGCGACGTGAACCCGCAGCCGTATCCGGGCGCCGTCCATCTCTGGATCATGCGGGCCTTCGCGGCCGGCGCGAAACTCGTCTGCACCTATCGCTACCGTGAGCCGTTGTTCGGCTCCGAACTATATCACTACGGCTTGGTCGGGCCCGACGGCGTTACGCCGACCACCGGCGGCCAACAATACTCGCAAGCGGCCCGGGAAATGGCACTGCTGCGGAAGAATCGCCGACCCGACGCCAAAGAGCCCGACGCCTACGCCGCCCGACGCACCGCGCTGCTTTACAACGTGGAAAACTGCTGGGACATTGACAACCACAAGCAGACCATTCGGTGGGACACGATGGGCCACACCTGGAAATACTACCGCGCCATCAAGCGCCTCGGATGCCCGGTGGATGTCATTACCGAGGATAAGGACTTCGCAACGTATCCGTTCTTGATCGCGCCAGCTTATCAACTCGTAGATGCCGATCTGGTTCAGCGCTGGACCCGCTACGTCGAGAACGGCGGCCACCTCATTCTCACCTGCCGCACCGGCCAGAAAGACCGGCGCGGCCACCTGTGGGAGGCGCCGTGGGCCGCGCCGATTCACGATCTCATCGGCGCGAAGATTTCGTTCTACGACACCCTCCCAGCACCCAACGTCGGCAAGGTCAAGGCCGGCAAGCAGGTTTACGATTGGGTCTCCTGGGGCGAGGTGCTTGAGCCGCGTGAAGGCACGAGCCCGCTGGCCCATTATGCCGATCAGTTCTACGCCGGCGGCGTCGCGGCGGTGACGCGCACATTGGGCCGCGGCACCGTGACCTACATCGGCGTCGACTCGCAAGACGGCGCCCTGGAAGCCCTGTTGGTGCGTGATGTCTTCAAGCGCGCCGGTGTGCGCGTGGAACAGTTCGATGACGGATTCGTCGTGGACTGGCGCGACGGCTTCTGGGTCGCGACCAACTTCACCGAGAAAACCCAGCGCGCGCCGATCCCAAGCGGCGCCAAGGTGCTGATCGGTTCGCGCAATGTTCCCACTGCCGGTGTGACCGTCTGGCAGGAGTAAGGTTTGGCTTGCACGACGCATCAACTTGTCATGCCGGAGTGAGATAAACGCTTACCGCGCCCCGGCACCGTCCAGCATCCGCACTTCGCGTTGCGGGAACGGTATCTCGATCTGCCGCGCGCGGAACTGCTCGACGATGCCTAGATACAATTCCAACTGGGCCATTCCGTAATCCGGCACTTTGACCCACGGTTTGATGGTGATGTTGTCTTCTGCTAATCGGTTAATGGTTGCGAACCCAGGCCGAGATGCTGCGGCGGGGTGGGCGGCAGCTTCCAGACAATCTCGCCGTGATCGCCCGTTCTGTGCATCGTGTTGGCGAGATCAATCCCTTGCCGGTAAACTTTCTTGAACTCAGCGAAGTCTTTCGCCTCGATCTGTTTCTCCATCGGATCGAAAATGTTCTTCGCGTAGTTTTCGAGCATGCCCCTGTACTTCGGACGTGTGATGCTCATTTTTTTCCACAGACTGCGCAGGCTGCGGAGTTCGTAACCCGCCAACGCCCAGTTGCCGCCCGTGGCTGCGTAATAGAGAGTCCAATACCGTTCGCTGACAATCGGCATCAACTGCCCCAGCCCGGGCTGCAGTTCCGCAAGCTGATCGATCGTCAACTCGCCATGCTTGGTGCGTCCAACAATTGGTCTTTCGTCCGCCATCTCGCGCCTGCCGTCATTCCTCGTAGGAGCGGCGTCCTCGCCGCGACCGGCTGCCCGAACACCCCCGGCATGGCGACAAGAATGTCGCTCCTGCGAAAAAACTCAATCCAAAAAGAAAAACCCCGGCACATCGTGCCGGGGTTTTCCAATCAATCGCCAAATCGATCAGCCCTCCTTGCCGCTGTCGGTCTGTGTCGTCATGAGCGGGCAAACCCCGTTCTTCGCCATCTTGTCGGAAACGGACTTCCACTGCGCGAACTGCTCCGGCGTGAGAATCCGCTGCATGCCCTGGGCAAACATCGCAATGCGCTCTGATTTTGACGTCGCCGTGCGGAGCTGCTGGTTCAACTCTGCAATCCGCGTCTGCTGGTCCGACGTCAGGTTCAGTTTTGAAAGCATCTTGCTGCAAGCGCTGCTGCAACCCGCGCTGGCGCTTTTCGCCTTGCCTTCCGCGCAACAGCCAACGCCACCGGCATACACGGCGGCGACTCCCGCCAACACTGCGACCGCAACTGCAATTCCTAGAAGTTTCTTCATGGCCACTCTCCTGTTCCTTTCTTTTTTGCTCAGTTCGACACTACTCCATTAAGATTCGTTCAGAGGTCAATTGGTTTCACCGCGCCTCCGCTCCAGCCTGAATCCTTGGTTCGTTGTAGCCGCGAAATCTTTTTGCGGTCTCACGCGCTTAATCCGTCGGTTTGAGCTGCTGGTTAGGCGGACGGAGCCCATTGGAACTGCGGCTTGATAACGCGAGAGCCTATCGCTGCCAGCTTGGTGCGCAATTCTTCATACATTGTCTCGCCTTGATACGTGCCGATGATGGCGCCGCCCGACCCGGCGAACTTGGCGCTGGCACCGCACTGCCGTGCGACCTCAACCATTTGAATTTGCCAGGGTGGAAGATTGTAGATACTGCGCCGGGTGTTGAAGTTTTCGTCAATGAGTTCCGCCAGCCGCTTCGTATCATGGTTGAGCAGAGCCTCATACCCCCGGGCAGCGAGCCCGGCAAAGTGTTTCATGGCGTTGACTACTTTTCCCTCCCCCTGATCGAAACGCCCGCGGATATCATTATGGAACACCTCGGTCGGCTCACTAAGGCTACTGTGATAGGCAATGTACAGAGGTGGCAATAGGCTGGGAGGCATGGGCTCGTATTTGTAGGATTTCAAGCCCCCCACGAGGTGTTCGTGCATTGGATCGAAGTCCATATAGACCAGGCCTTCATAAACCTGGATGACACGATCCTGCAGCCCGCCCGCGATGCCGAGTTCATCTTTTTCCACGGACAAAACAAGCGTGGGCTGCGCTTCGCGCGGGATCTCAATCCCGTAGAATTCCATGAGGCAGCGCAAGGTAGCCACGATCAGGGCACTGGAACCGGCCAACCCTACCTGTCGTGGGATATCGGTTTGGTAACGCACCGAAAAGTTGCGGTTTTGAAGCGTAAGATGATGAGCCTGACAGTAGTCAACAAAGCGTTTGATGGTGGCTTTGATCAGACGAATGCCACCGTAGTAGCCGTGCAGTTTTACATCCTTCGCCAGGTCGTAGATGGAACTAAAACGAGCCCGGTCATCCTCGGTGAACACAATATCCACGGACTCCCATTCATACAGCACAGCCTCGGCCGAAAAGTTGCGCACGATAATGGAGATGGTCTTGCCGTTATAGCCGTCGGAAGGATTGCCAAGGAGTCCTGCTCGGGCGTAGGCGCGTTTACGAATGACGTTCATTCAACAATGTCTCCAAATGCTTTCGTAGAGCAGGACCTTGTTTTTCATCTGCCAGGGCAAACTCCACGAATGCACGGAAATAGGCCTGGAAATTCCCGATGTCATACCTTCGTTCATCACCGCGCAAGCGGATGCCATACGCCTTGCCACCCTCATGAATCATGAGGCGGATGGCGTCAGTAATCTGAATTTCACCGCCTCTGCCGGGTTGAATGCGTCGGATGGCATCAAAGATCGTCGGCGCCAATACATAGCGGGCCGCGATGGCCAGATTGCTGGGAGCTTCTGACAAGGATGGTTTCTCAATGAGGTCCTCGATCTCAAAGAGATCGCCGTTGTTCTTGGGTCTGGCTATGCCGTATTTATGGACCTCGGAGCGGTCCACTTCCTCGAACGCAATGACAGCAGCGGCCTTCTTTTCAGTAAAACAGGTTGTCATCCGTTTAACGATGTCGCTTTTCGCGTGCATGCCGATGATGGAGTCGCCCAGGGCAGCCACGAACGGCTGGTTGCCCACAAATGGCTCTGCGCACAAGATCGCGTGCCCCAGCCCGAGCAATTGGCGCTGGCGCGTGTAAAAATACCGCACTGGCGCGCGCTCAAATTCGAGTTCAGCAAGCTGCTCCTCTTTGCCGGTCTCGCGCAATGCCTGGATAAGGTCATCGTTCAGGTCGAAATGGTTCTCGATGGAGGTTTTGCCCGGCCCGGTGATGAACAGCAGGCGTTTCATACCCACGCGCGTGAGCTCTTCCACCACGTACTGGACCACGGGTTTGCGGCCCACCGGCAGCATTTCTTTTGGCTGGGACTTGGTCGCGGGCAAAAGCCTTGTACCTAGCCCGGCCACAGGTACGACTCCAATAGTGATGTCCATAGTTCCTTTCTTGTTCTGTAGAAATTGGCTGGCCCCGAATACTTTCGGGGCTGGCTGATTATGCTCATCGATGCGGGCCATCCTACTATTTAACGAGCCAAACGGGCAAACCGAATCGAATCGTTCGTCAGCGTTATCCCTGCCGTGACCGGTTGATCCCTCACCGTTTCACGCAAAGCTTGCCACGTATTACGTGGACGCAAAATCGCGGAGAATTGTAGGGCGACCGTCCCGGTCACCGTCGTGCCCCGGTAGGGCTCGACTCCGTAAACGACACGCGAGCAGGCCGCCGGGCGAGCCTACGACGATGTTCCGCCCATCTGAATATGACTCATCGTCTGTGGGGATCATTTCTGCCCATACTTGCCGACCACCCACCGCATCGCAACCTCTGCGCCGAAGATCATCTGACGATCCATGAAGTTGATCCAATCCTGATCCGACATGGTTTGCACCAAAGAGTGAAATTGTTGGGCGAGTTCGTGGAACTCCGCCCTACTCTGATCGATTTGGTTGATCCGATCCTGAACGGTTTGTCCCTTGTCGCTGTAAGGGCTGTTGGGATCCATCGCGCTGAGAGCCATACGTTCGACGGCCAGGCCAACGAGTTGACTGATCAAAGGCTCGCCCGGTGACCCGTTTCCATAACGTTGGGCCAAGTTCACGCCCATCTGCAACGCCGCTTGTGCGGATTCCATGTCGCCTGCTTGGCGGTAGGAATTGGCCAGAGGTATCAAATAATCGCGTACCCCATCCCTTAGCTGTTGAAGATACGGTAGCGGCAGTTGCGACGCGGCAAGCGCTTTGGCCTCGGCCACGGAGTAACCCGCGGCAAGGTAGGCTTCTTCGTCACCTTGAACGCGATCCAGTGTGTAATCCTGAAACTGCGCTTTGCCGTCGGCAGCGATAAGCTCCTGCACGGCTTGATCGGTCTGGTCGGCTTTGGCGTAATCGAGGGCCGAAAGATAATTCACCAGCGCGTTATCCGGGGCTGACTGTTTGAAGGCGTCCAACCACTGGCGCCGTTGCTCAGGTGAAGCGTCCTTTTTGAACACGGCCTCGAAGTCCACTTGTGGGTCATTAGGATACTTCTGCATCGCTTCCTCCAGCAGCGCCGGGTTGCCAGTCGTGCGATATGCAGCCAGGAGGCTTGCCGCATTACGCCGATTCGCTTTGAGGTAAGATTCGACCTGCTCTATAGTCAACTTCAGATCTTTGTCTTTGAATCGGGCAATCAGATTGGTGGACTGCAAATCCTCCGTCGGAAATGCACTTGGCGGAGCGGTGGCCTGCATTGGCGGCGCGGGCAGGCGTGGCGTGGGCGAGCTTCTCGACCGGGCAAGCAGATGTGAAAGACGCTCGTTCCCTGCGGTGAGCTGGGCCAGTCGGTCGACTTGCTGCCGCAGCGACTGATTTTCCTCGCGCAGCTTGACTTGGGCTTGATGTTGAATCACCAGAGGTGTCAGCACGCTCGCCACGATAACGGCGCCGATGATACCGGCTTTGAGTTTTGTCATGGTCATAACCTCCATAATGCCAAGGGCTGTTCCCGTTCCCGCTACCGCGCTTGCCAGTGATGCGCTGGTAAGTGTTGCCGCCAACCCGGCGGGAGCGCCTTGAACGGCGTTCATCGCCAGCACCGTCGAGAGGGCCGCAGCAGTGGTGGTGACGCCCCGGCGGACGAGGGAAGCGCGGAGTTTTTCCAGCGCACGGGCAACACGCTTGCGGGCGGCTTCCTCGTTTGAGCCAAGCGCGTGACCGACTTCCGCCAGACTGCGTTGATCGAAAAAGCGGAGCACCAACGCGTCGCGATCCGCGGGGCCGAGTTCGTCGAGGGCTTCGTCAAGCAGGGGGTGGATCCGTCCCCAATCGGGTGCAGCTTCAGAGTTGAGTGTATTCATCGCCACAGCTTCCTGTTCGCGCGCCCGATGGCGGCGCTCGGTACGGAGTAATTGTGCCGTGGCGTAGCGCGAGGCGCGGTGAAGCCAGCCCGGCAGCACGACGCCCTTCGGTAATGAGCGGGCTTTGCGAGCGAGATCAGTGAAGACAAGTTGCGCCACGTCTTGCGCGAGGTGAGCATCACCGTCGGCCCGCCTGAGGGCCGTGGAATAAACGAGATCCACGTAACGCGCAACGAGTTCGCCAAAGGCGGCTTCAGAACCGTCGGTGACGTAGCGGCGCAGGAGTTGTTGGTCATCCAGCACGTTTCTTCACCTTCCATATTTATACAGCCGCGGGATGGCACAACCGGACAGGAAAAAGTGATGATCGTTCGCGATTCGCGCCCGACGCAGTTCCGCTGTAGCTGCACCTCGGTGAAGCGCAGGTCGACTCTTCAGTCGTCAGTTTATCCGCGACATTGGCAGCGCTGGAGAGGTGATGTTCATGACACCCGCCGCTCTCGCACGATACCTGTGACTGACAGGTGCTGCAAACTTGCGCTGGAGCGGCTAACACTTGTCCGGAAACCCCTTTCTCAAAGCCTGTCATTCTGATCCCGCCTTGGCGGGAGAAACCGCTGCGGGTCGTCTGTAGTGTGACGGCAAATCTCTGGTTTTTCCCGCAGCTTCTCGAACGACTGAGACCCTGCCCCTTCGCGAACTCAGGGCTTCGGCTCACGGCGCTCAGGGTGACAACTGGTAAGAGTTTCCGGATGAGTTCTAATCAAAGAAGCCCGTATCAACCAGCTTCAACTCCAAGTGGCCTAACGATACGCGCCATGCCTGTCAGCATCGGCGACCTGATTCTCGAATACTTTCGGCACTGAAGTTCTACGTCTTGCCGGCCAATCAGTTGTCGGATCAACTGCGGCGACATCACAACCAAAACGAGCGCCACCGCGACTGCGGGACGTTTTTGTTTCCCACAGCGGACAACTTTGTACATTTCGGCGCAGACACTCCTGATATCGGCCTGCCGTAGTGCTGGCAAGCAGGCTGCTCAAAACAAGAATGCGTCGGACTGTTGGCGGTTGTCTGGTGACCAAAGGGGGCAAGTCACCTGAGTTGATTGGCACCATGCGCGTCGACAGCGGAGGAAAATGTGCCGAAGCGACCCCGCAACGTTTTGGCCGATGCAGAACCTCCAAAAGAGAAACCGGAAAAACGGGCATGAAAGGGGAAAGATGATGAAAACTCTAATGGTCAGGGAGATGATCAGCCAGGGCATCTCATCGCACAGACTTCGCGGACTATTGGGCAGCGTCTTGGTGGTGTTGGTGGGAACACCATCAGCCGGGATGGCGCACGGGCAGTTGTTTGTGGCCAATTGGAGTAGTGGCACCATCGGGGAATACACGACATCGGGGGCGACGGTGAATGCGGCCCTCGTTTCGGGGTTGAGTAAGCCTTATGGCCTCGCGTTGGATGGGAACGGACATCTGTTTGTGGCGAATCTTTCGCTTGGCACCATCGGGGAATACACGACATCGGGAACGATGGTGAATGCCGCGCTGGTTTCGGGGTTGAATACCCCGTTGGGGCTTGCGTTGGATCGGAGCGGCTATCTGTTTGTGGTGAATAACGCGAACGGCACGATCGGGGAATACACGACATCGGGGGCCACAGTGAATGCTTCGCTCATTTCGGGGTTGAATTACCCGTTGTCGCTCGCGTTGGATGGGAACGGACATTTGTTTGTGGCGAATGCTGGGAACGGCACGATCGGGGAATACACGACTTCGGGAGCGACAGTGAATGCCTCGCTCATTTCGGGGTTGAGTGGCTTGTGGGGCATAGCCGCGGATGGGGACGGACATCTGTTTGTGTCGAGTGTTGTGAATGACACCATCGGGGAATACACGACCTCGGGGGCAACGGTGAATGCCGCGCTCGTTTCGGGGTTGAGTAAGCCTTATGGCCTCGCGTTGGATGGGGACGGACATCTGTTTGTGGCGAGTGCCTTGAGTGGCACGATCGGGGAATGCACGACCTCGGGAGCGATAGTGGATACCTCGCTCATTTCGGGGTTGATTGGGGGACCTACTTTCATGGCGGTCGAGGCGCCGGAGCCATCGTCGGCGGTTTTGTCGGTGCTTGGGTTGGCCTTGTTGACGTTCCTGCACATGAAGCGCCGGGCGCGGGTCTGAGTCTGGCGCAAGAAAAGAAGCGTTTGGAAGAGGGAGACAGCCGCCGCACGGAGGCGATGGGCGAGGCGATCCGCCACCTGGCAGGTCACCAGCGCGAGAAACTCGTGGTTGTGCTGCAGTCGAATTCGCGTTTTGGGTTGCGGCTGGAGCCGAAGATCGAGTCGGGGCTGCGTCGGCGGACGGGGGCAGGCTGCCACAAAAAGATTGCAACACGGGCAACCTTGTTTAGACTTCGCGCCTCAAAGCTTGAACAAGAAGAGGATGAACCTTTCGAATGATAGTGCGCCGAATATCGCTGCTTGTATTTCTGATTTTTGTCTTCGCAAGTTTTTTCTCCGTTCTGTTTGCTGAGGAGGAGAAGCATGGCCCGATCTTCGCGGTGACGGAGGAGAACGATCTTCTCTCCAACCCGTTCACCGCCGATCATACGGATCGGCATTACACGCAGGGCTTGAAACTCACCTATCTCGGCGGCGACGACGAGATGCCCGGCTGGGCTGCAAAAGTGGCGGACGCGTTGCCGACGGTGGTGATTGATGTCAATGCCCGAAATCTTGGTTATGCCTTCGGCGAGAACATGTACACGCCGGAGAATCTGCTTACGAGGGAATTGATCACCAACGACCGGCCGTACGCCGGCTGGCTGTACGTCGGCGCGCTTCTGCAACGGCGCGGCGTCGCCGGAGACGCGCGGATACCGGTGCTGGAAAGTTGTGAAGTCGATCTGGGCGTTACCGGCAAGCCATCACTGGCCGAGGCGGCGCAGGAGAATTTCCACCGCATTTTTTTCACAACCGACATTCCGAAGGGCTGGCACAATCAGCTTGCCGCCGAGCCCGGTCTGCTCTTGAAATACCAGCGTCTCTGGCGATTGTCCCTCAACGAGCAGACGGCGCGCTATGTGGATTTCATTCCGCACGTCGGCGGAGACCTTGGCAATATCGAAATCTTCGCCAACCTCGGAGCGACCTTGCGCGTCGGCTACAATCTTCCCCAGGACTTCGGCGTGCCGATCAATGATTCGCCCGTCTCGGCCAATGGCGGCACCACGGCGCGCCCGGGGCCGTTTGGGTTCTATCTGTTCGGCGGCGTGGACGGCCGCGCAGTCGCGCACAATCTGTTTCTGGACGGCAACTCGTTTCGAGGCGGCCCGAGCGTGGAGCGGATTCCGTGTGTGGCGGATCTTAGTTGCGGCGGTGCGATTCAAATCGCGCGCCACTACGAGGTGAGCTACACGCGGGTCGTCCGCACGCACGAGTTCGTCGGGCAACAATGCGCCGACATCTTCGGCTCGTTCACCGCAAAGGCGGAGTTTACCTTTTAGCGTAGGAGCGCGGTGTTCGGTTAATGCCAGTGTCCCGTCATCCACACGTAGCCGTGCGGGCGTCTGGCCCAGTGGCCTGGTATCCACACCGCGTAGGGATGCGGCGGCACGAAACACCGCAATCGGCCAACAGTTGCGCGACTCTCCAATCAGCCTTCGACGACCGAGTCAGGCAGTTCGTTGCGCTCCGAACCGCGCTGCGGAAAGTGCTCCGCCAACAGTTTGCCGGCCGTGTGGATTCCGTGAACGATGCCGTCGGCGAACTTCCCCCGCTTGAACAGTGCGCCCATGTCGGAGGCGACTTGTTCCCAAAATGCGTCGCCGCATTTCGCGTGGACACCCTCGTCGCCGACGATGAAAAAGTTCTGCGATTCGGGCGCGACAAAAATCAGGACGGCGTTGCGGTGTTTGGTCTTGTGCATACCCAACTTCAGGAAGTGGTGGATGGCCGCATGCCGAACATCCCTCACCTTGTGGTGGCTCACGTAAACCCGAATCTCGCCCGACGTGTATTTCTCGGCATCGACAATCGCCGCCACCATCCGGTCGTGATCGATCTGACTGAAGAACGTTTTCGTTTTCATCGCCTACCAGCTTCCTCCAGCGCCGCCGCCGCCGAAACTGCCGCCACCTCCTGAGAAGCCACCCGAAAATCCTCCACCGCCGGAGAACCCGCCGCCACCACCACCGCCGAAGTAAATGAACGGCCCGGTTCCGTAGCGAACCGATCTTCCTCCGCGTGTATAGACCGTCCCGGAGGCCAAAAGGAACCTGTAATAAGTCCAGCCAATCAATCCAAGCAGAAGGAAAACGATGATTGGAACCATCGGCAAACCTTGATGGCGCTTTTCCTCTGCGACGGTGCGGCCCGTTCCTTTGTATTCACCTTGCGTCGCCTGAAGAATCGCTGTCACACCCGTCCGCAGTCCGCCGTCGTAGTCACCCCTTTGAAAGTACGGCTTGATCTCGTTCTCGATGATGCGCTTGGCCAACGCGTCGGGCAAAGCGCCTTCCAAACCGTAGCCGACCTGCAGATACATCTTCCGATCCTGAATGAACACAAACAAGACCGCGCCGTTGTTCCTGCCCTTTTGCCCCACGCCCCACGATTGCGCGACGCGGATGGTGTAATCCTCGATCGAAGAATCCGACTGCATTTTCGGAAAGACGGCGACGACAACCTGGATGGAAGCCTGTCGCTCGAACTGCTCCAGCTTTTGGTTCAATTCAGCGACCGTGGCCGGTGAGACGACGTGCGCGTCATCGTTGAAGTACGCTTTGGGAGCCGGCGGAATGACTTCCGCCGCCCACGCCGAGAGTGCGCCCATCAGCGCGAGAAACACCCAGAGCGATTTTGTTTTCATCGCTGGAAGAATCTACTTGGCTGGTGTGCCTTGAAAGTTGAACTCGACCTTCGGCGGCTTCTCCGCGCCTGCCGTAGCCGTGAAATAGGGCTTCTCTTTGAACCCGAACGCGCCGGCGTAAGCCAGCGTCGGAAAACGCTTGATGGCCGTGTTGTATTTCTGCACAACGTCGTTGTAGCGTCCGCGCTCCACGGAGATGCGGTTTTCCGTTCCTTCCAGTTGCGCCTGAAGCTCGAGGAAACTGGAATTGGCTTTCAGTTCGGGGTAACGTTCCACCACCACCAGCAACCGCGAAAGCGCCGAACTCAACTGCCCCTGCGCTTTTTCGAACTCGGCAAACTTGGCAGGGTCGTTCGGCGCCCCGCTGGCGTCCACCTTGCCCACCGAAGCGCGCGCCTGCGTGATTTCCACCAGCGTCGATTTCTCGAAGTTTGCCGCGCCTGAAACGGTGGCGACGAGGTTGGGGACCAAATCGGCGCGCCGCTGATAAACGTTCTGCACCTGCGCCCACTGTTTCTCCACTTCCTGCTGCAGGCTGACGAGACGGTTGTAGCCGCAGCCCTGGACCAACGTTATCATTACGAGCATTCCGACAATCATCCGTGTCCGCATGGTTACCTCACTGGGTTGACTGATGCGCGCAAGCATAGCGGGTTTCGGACGCTTTTCAATCTAACTCCGATGCCGCCTCCACTCCTCCTTGTGACCGAAACCGAGGCGATTGTCGATCAAGCGCATCCACTCAGGCTCGATGCACCACATCGCGGTCTTCGCCAACTCCGCCGTCAACGTCGCATTGCCTTGCAGCAAGAAGGGAAAACGCGCTGTGTAAATCTCCCATGCTCGTCGTCGTTGCTCACCCGCCAGTTGCCAACACCGACCGCGAAACTGGACACCCGTTATTTCGTGCCATTGTTGGCGATCAAGTTGAATGGCACCAGCCACCGTGCCATTGGCAAGCATCGCCTGACCGTGATGGGTTGCCGGATCGGTCACCACATAGAAACGCAAATCCTCATCCACAGCGTAGAAAAGCGCAGCGGCATAAGGGCTTCCATCGCCATCCACGACTGCAAGTGTGAGTACTTTGTGCTCGCGAAGAAACGTTAACAGGCGCTCTTTCACTCGATCCACTTGGGCATATCCTACTCAATTGGCCAAGAAATAGCGATTTCCAAGCCTCTGCGAGGGTTTATTGAACCCAAAACGCCTCCACTGCATCTAATCCTGTGATGGTCGAAGCGAGAACGATAGTTCATCGCCGGCAAACTCATCAGCGAGGCAACGCAAGCCATGGTCATAGACCGAGAACACGAAAGCGGCAACGCCATACAACTTTATTTGCGCGAGATCGGGCAAACACCGCTGTTGACTCCCGAAGAAGAGATCAACCTTGCGGCGCGGGTCAAACGCGGCGACAAGAGAGCGCGCGCCCGGATGATCAAGGCCAACCTGCGTCTCGTGGTCAAGATTTCCCACGACTACGAGAATCTCGGGTTGCCTCTGCTCGACCTCATCAGCGAAGGCAACATCGGTCTGATGAAGGCTGTCGAGCGCTTTGACCCGAAGAAGGGTGCGAAGCTGTCGACCTATGCGGCTTGGTGGATCAAGCAATCCATCCGGCGCGCGTTGTCGAACCAATCCAAGACGATTCGTCTGCCCGTCCATGTGGTTGACAAGATGCAGAAGATGAACCGCCTCAGCCTCACGCTGTTCGAGAAACTCGGACGCGAGCCTACCGATGCGGAATTGGCGGACAGGCTCGACATCACGCCTGCCAGGGTTGCTCATCTTCGCACGATCGGCATTCGCCCCGCCAGCCTCGACGCCGCGATCGGTGACGACGGCGAGAACCGCTTCAGCGATATTATCGAAGACACCGAGGCGATGACGCCGTTTGAATTACTCAAGGCCAAGACAATGCGGCAGGGAATACGCCAACAACTGCAGCACCTTAGCCCGCGCGAAGCCAAAATCCTCACGCTGCGGTACGGGTTGAACGGTCAAGAACCGCAAACTCTCGATGTCGTCGGCAGGAAGTTCAAGATCACCCGCGAACGAGTGCGCCAGATCCAGGAGATTGCATTGACCAAATTGCGCCGTCTCGTCGAGAAACAGGATCGTCCCGCTCTGATCCATCAATCCTGATCTTCGAGCGCCACCGCGCCCTGCCGTACGCTTTCCACGTCGTGTTCTCGGGCATGTAACCGATGTGGCGGCGCACCTCCAGCAAGTCTTCAAACACATCCAGCCCCGCCACCTCGGCGCGTCCCGACGACGCGGGAATGAATCCCGTCAGGATGCGCATCGTCGTGCTCTTGCCCGCGCCGTCCATCTTTTTCGTGCTTGTCAGCGCCGGCTCCGTTTGCTAGCATTTCGCGCGTAAACGGAGAAGCGCTCATGGCGACATCTTTGGCCAACCGCAACAGACCCGCACAAATGGCGTCTTCTTTTGCGCCATCCCGCAGTCTGGCCATATTCGGCGACAGAAGAATGTACCTCACGCAAAAAACCCAAGCGCTCCTTCTCACAGCCGCTGGGTGCGTTCTGGCGATTGTGATCACGCTCGGTATTCTCAAGCTCGTTGATCCAACATCGGCACACAACCTGGTAATTGGCAAGACACCCGTGGACACCGCATTGATTGCATTTGTGCTCACTCGGTTACTCCTCATTGCAGCGTATATTCTCTTTGTCATCCTGGGATTCCGCACGCACTGGGGATGGGGACTGGCCAACCTTCTCCTGCCCGTCACCGCTTTGTACTTTTCGTTAGCTCATCCAAGGACGGCCAAGATCCCGGCGGTGTTCTGCATTTTTGGATTCACTGCCCTGCTGGTCACAATGCTTTGGGTCAACCCCAGATAAGGGACACATCGAACCATTCTAATCGTATCGCGAATCTCCGGCCCGGCCCGAAAACCGCACTTGTGATTGTAGGGGGCGATGCTCCTTCTGTTCGGGCGAATCCGCGATCTGCGAGGCGTGAGAGCAGTTCGGCAAGGTCAGAATCATCGATTGGCTCTTTTCCAAGCACACTCACCAAATATTGATCAACCGGCATGCCGGCATGTGCTTCCGCTATTTCTCCCAAGAGGCTGTGTAAGACCAGAAGACTGGCGACATCGTCCTGAGCCGCAAAGTCGTCAGTGATCAAGCGAATCGCTGGCTGCACGACCTG
Source organism: Verrucomicrobiia bacterium (assembly GCA_049510215.1). Taxonomy (GTDB): domain Bacteria; phylum Verrucomicrobiota; class Verrucomicrobiia; order Palsa-1439; family Palsa-1439; genus JBEKZD01. The sequence continues at coordinate 99,250 of JBEKZD010000005.1, read as the reverse complement.
ATAGTCGAGGTATTTGGCAATCGCGACTTTGAGCTCGGAGAGCAACTGATCGTATTGAGTCATTTCCTGTCGGCTAACAATTCAAAGTGAGCTACCGCTAGCCGCGTAGCGGGTCGCCAGTTCGCTCAACTAACTTAGGCTGTGGTTTTTTCCAACTCTCTCTGGAGTACACCCATAAGCTCGGTTGGCGACGACGTTATTGACGTCACGCCCAGCGCCTTAGCTTCAGAGGCGTGCTCCCGTGCCCCGCGTGAACTGCAGAATATGATAAACGGTATGTCGGGGCTCTGAGCCCGAATTTTCTTGAGCAGATCCAAACCCGCCGTGGGTTTATACGAATCTTCCTCTGTGCGACCCATGTCAGAGATTACGAGGCCGTATTGCCCTCGATCGAATTGCTTTAGGCCTTCAGACGTCGATAGCGCCAAGTCAATAGTAAAGCCCTTGTCGGAGAGTTGTTGCACAAAGTAGCTGTTGTTCTTTGGCTGGTCGTCTACCCAAAGGATTGGCGCTCGCTGTGTTGCGCGTCTTGGCGGCGACTCTGGAGGTGCCACGACAGGTTGAGCACCGACTCCGATCTTTTTCTGAATCTCTAACACTTGGGACTGAAGGTCAGCGATCAAAGTACGCTGCTGCGCGTTAGCTTCTTCCATGGTTAGTTCTTGACCGCCAATCTTTAGGGTAAACTTCCGTGATTTCGCGGATTCTATAAGTGCGGCAACGGCGGGTTTGAATAGAAAAACTAACAAAATGACGATACAAGGCCATAGCAGCGCCGCAATCCCCTCGAGTACTTTGGCAGAATCCGTCATTCTTCCTCCTTTAACAGCCTAACGTAGAAAGCTGAGCCACCCGCCGACTCGCGACGTGAACCGCGACAGCGGAACTGCAAGCGCCAACGGCGGTTGGCTCCGGCGACTTGTTAGGCGACGTCACACTCATTTTTTATCTCAGTTTTGCGTATTAGACTCGGCCATTATCTTCCAGGAGATGCCAAAGCGATCAATTACGATTCCGTATCGCTCAGCGAAAAATGTTTTCAGCAAAGGGATTTGGATCTGACCACCATCGCTGAGAGCCGCGAAGAACCGTTCGGCTTTCTCCGGAGTTTCAACTCGGAGAGCAAGCGAGAAGCCTGCAAATGTTGTTTCGGTTGGCGACTTCTCGCAACCGCAGTCTGACGCCATGACCTCAGTGGAACCGATGCGGAATGTTGCGTAAAATATTTTCTCCTCCATTCCTGACCTCAATTGGGAATGGTCTGGACAGTCGCGAAACCGCATCATGAAGAGAGTCTCAGCTTCAATCGTCCTGCAATAAAACTTGACCGCTTCTTCAGTGCGCCCGTAGAAATTTAGCGTGGTTTGAACGTTCATGAATTGTCTTATGCGTTAAGTCGCCTAACATTGTAGTGAGCTGCGATTTCGCAGCCTAGTATCCGAAGCCGAATCGTGGCTTGCCTTCGCGCAGTTCACTGCTCACCAACTTCCTCTGGCACACGATGGGCGATTCCCACAGGAAAGTAAAGACAGAAGCAAACCCCGAATCCTTCGTCGGGGTAAAGAATGCCTTGGTGTCCGTCGGTCGATCAGATCACCGTGCCTGCAACGTGACGCCGGTGGTTTGCGCGACGGTGAAGCCGGCGCGTTGTTCGGCAACGAAGACCGCCATGCTGACCATGTCGCCGGACTTGATGCCGGCCAGTTGCTCGGCCAGTTGATCCATCGACTGAAATTCCTCGCCGCCGACGTGCGTGATGACGATGCCACGGCGGAACCCGGCCCCGGCGGCGGGGCTGCCCTTCTCCACATCGGAAACCAGCACGCCTTGCATGGCGGGAATCCCCAGCGCGTCCGCCAACTCACGGGTGAGCGGCTGGATCTGCAACCCGAATCTCTTCCACATAAGATCGGTCGCCGACAACTTCGGGAGCGCGGCCAGCGTCACCATGAATTCGTGCACGCTACCACCACGTTCGACGGCGAATCGCGCGGTGTCGCCGGCTTTCTTGTGGAGGAAATGCCGCAGCATCGGCAGCACGGCGGAGTACTTCACATTGTCCACCGCCACGACCTTATCGTTCACGGCCAACCCGGCTTTCGCGGCGGGACTGTCCGCTTGCACGTCGGCAATCAACACGTTCCCGCGTTCGCGCTGGAATTGCAGTCCCAGCCACAGGCGCGCGCGTTTCTCGGGCGAGAACCACATCGCCAACATGTTCGCCACGCGCCGGGCGGGAATGGCGAACCCGATCCCTTGCGCTTGCGAAAGAATGGCCATGTTGATGCCGACAAGCTGCGCGCGGGTGTTCACAAGCGGGCCGCCCGAATTGCCGGGATTGATCGCCGCGTCCGTCTGCAAAATGTCCTCGAACGTCACATCGCCGGCGTCGTACCGGCGGTTCTTGGCGCTGATGATGCCCTTGGTAACGGTGTGATCCAGCCCGAACGGATTTCCGATGGCGATGACCGTCTCGCCCAGCAACGGTTCCTGATCGCTGGCGATCTCGACGTACGGCAACGGTTTCTTGGCGTCAATCTTCAGCAGGGCCAGATCGTTCTTTTCGTCGCCGCTGACGCAACGGGCTTGATATTGGGAGCCGTCACTGAGCACGACGTTGATTTTGTCGGCGCGCTGGATGACGTGATAGTTCGTGACGATCCAGCCGTCCTCGTCAACAATCACACCCGAACCGAGGCTCTGACCGGTTTCGCCCTCGGGCCGGCTGGGTTGACCGAAGAATTGTCGCCACAAGTCCTCAAACGGATCCCGATACTGGCGCCGCACCGGCCGCTCGGTGCTGATGTTGACGACGGCGGGCACGACTTTCTGAACGGCGAGCACGACGGGATCGCGCGCCGGGTCGGGCGCAGATTCCTCTTCAGGAATCATCACCACGGCCGGGGAAACGGAGAGCAGCGAAGATATAACCACCGCAAAAAAACGAATTCGCACTTTCATGAAGTGCTTAGTATATTGCACGGCAGAGGCAGGATGCAAGCGATGCTAACCACCCGCTACGGTCAGTTGCGCAACCAGCTTATGCGCCGGTCGTTCCCCACCGTGTTCGCGCCCGCCGTGCTGCGCGACGCCGACAGCAATTACGTTCTGATCCCGATCACCGAGCGGCTCGCCCAATGCATCTGGTACGACCAACGGATTCAAACCGATCAACTTCGCACCACCGATGGCCGCGCGGTGCGCGTCGTGTTTCCCGGCTGGTGGAACCTGGAAGCGGGCCCGGATTTCCGCCACGCCACAGTGAAAATCGGCGACGAACCAGAGTGCACGGGCGACATCGAGATTCACCTGCGCGCTGAAGACTGGCGCCATCACGGGCACCAACACGATGCGCTTTACAACGACGTCATCCTCCATGTCGTTCTCTGGGAAGCAGGCAGTCACACCCACACCCTGACGCGCGCCGGCGAGACGCTGCCGCAACTGGTGCTGCAACACCACTTCGCCGCCCCGCTGGAAACGCTTTACGACGAAATCGATCTGGACGCTTATCCTTACGGCGCCGGCCAACACGGCAACAGTTGTGCCGATGTGGTGACCAGGTTGTCGGAGTCGGCCATCGGTGCGTTACTTGACGCCGCCGGTGACGAACGCTTTGCCATCAAAACGCGGAAGTTTTCGCGCTGGATTCACCGCGTCGGCGCGGAACAAGCGTTTTACGAAGGCTGGATGGAGGCGCTCGGCTACAAGGCCAACAAGGCCGCCTTCCGCTTGCTCGCGCAACGCGTGCCGCTGGCGGAGTTGAGCGAGATGATCTGTAGGAGCGCCAACCCATCGCGCCTGGAAAGGCGCTCCCACGGCAGGGATTTGGCCGCAATCCTTTTCGGCGTGGCGAATTTTCTGCCAACCGCTGCGCCGACCACCCGCGATGCCGCCAGCAAGCAATACGTCAAACGGCTCTGGAGCACGTGGTGGAAACTGCGGCCCGAGTTCGAAGAGAGGATCCTGTCCGCCACCGCGTGGAAACTTCACGGCATTCGTCCGGCCAATCACCCGCACCGTCGGCTCGGCGCCGCCATCGCGTTGCTGAGGAAACACCAGAACCTGCTGGAGAAAGTCACGGGCGCAATCGAGAGCGATGGCGATCCGGCGAAATTGTTCCTGCAAGTGCGCGATGCGTATTGGAGTCGTCACTTCACGCTTGGCGGCAAAACACAGCCGCGCGAAGTGGAACTCATCGGCGAGAGCCGCGCACAGGAGATTGTCGCCAACGTCGTGCTCCCCTTCGTCGCCGCGCTGGCGGAAAACGAAGACGATCATAAGCTTCACGACAGGGTCGAGGCTCGCTATGCCGCGCTGCGATCCATGCCAGGCAACAGCCTCCTGCGGCTGGCGGTTCACCAACTCTTCGACGGCACGTCCACGATGCTGCCGTTTATCAACACCGCCCGCCGCCAGCAAGGCCTGACGCAGATCTTTCAGGACTTCTGCCTCAACGACAAATCCGCCTGCCACCAATGCCAGTTTCCGGAACTCGCCAAACGGTGGGCAACCTAGGTCCGCTCACTGTAAGATAGGCGTCTCGCCTGTCCCGTGTGTTCCGGTGATTGCTTGGACAGGTGGGACGCCTGTCCTACGATTGCGCCGTTTCACTTCGGCGGGTTCTTCATCTCCTTGAACACGAGAGAGGCGGAGTTGAGGCAGTAGCGCAGACCGGTTGGCGCGGGGCCGTCGTCGAATACATGCCCGAGGTGGGCACCGCAAAGCGCGCACAAGACCTCCGTGCGTCGCATTCCGTGGCTGAGGTCAAGCTGCGTCACCACGTTCTCCGCAGCCACCGGCTTGAAAAAGCTCGGCCAACCGGTGCCCGAATCGAATTTCGCCGTGGACGTAAACAGCGGCAGCCCGCAACAAACGCACACATAAACGCCGGTCTTGTGGTTGTCATAGAACGCGCCGCAGAACGCTGGTTCGGTCCCCTTGCCACGAGCGATGGCGTATTGTTCGGCGGTGAGTCGCTGGCGCCATTCGGCGTCGGTCTTGACGACCCTCGGCACGCGCGTATTGGGCAGGAGTTCGCCGCCGTTGTTGAGGAAACAAACTTCAACCTCTGTAGTTTGACCTGTCTTCATGGAATTTCCAGAGACTCCGCTTTGCTCGCCTGTGCTGGCCGACAACGGCGCCCGCAGGCCGACGCCTCCTAACAACAAACAGCCCGTGATCAGAATGAGCGACAGAGCTTCCTTTTTCGTCATACCCGATCTCGTCCTTCTGTCAAACCTCGTTTGCATAGATGACGTTGTAGGCCGACTCTGTGAGTCGGCCTCCGTCCCCAGGGGCATCGTGGAACGCCGCTTCGCAGAAGCGGCCTACAACAACCCTTCAAATGAACCATGACACACCTACTATTCCTTCAAGTGCAGTTTCCGCAACTTCGGGGCAATGACGATCTGGCAGTACGGGTTGCGGTCCTTGTTCAGTCGGTAATAATCCTGATGATAGCCCTCCGCCGGATAAAACTCGCCCGCCTTGGTGATCTCCGTGACGATAGGCTTGGTAAACTCCTTGGCAGCCTCGGCTTTCGATTTCTCGGCCACCGCCTTCTGCGCGTCCGTGTAGTAGAAAATCGCGGAGCGATACTGCGTGCCGGCGTCGTTCCCTTGCTGATTGAGCGAAGTCGGATCGTGAATCTCCCAGAAAACATCGAGTATCTTTTCGAGCGCGATCTGTTTGGGATTATAAACCACCCGCGCAACCTCCGCGTGCCCCGTGTCGCCGGTGCAGACCATCTCGTATGTGGGATTCTTGACGTGTCCGCCCATGTAGCCGGGAGTGACGGAAAGGACGCCGGGAATTTGCTGGAACACCGCCTCCGTGCACCAGAAACAACCGGCACCGAGCACGATGACTTCCGCGCCTTCAGGAACGGGTTTCACAGACGCCATTTGATTTGTTTCCACAGCGTCCGCCGTCAGACCAATCCACGCGCAGCAACCAAGAACGACCACGGCCAAAATTTCCACGCCAATTCCAGCAAACGGCTTCACGCTTCTTTGGATGGTGGAAAGCCGGGAAACGTTTCAATGGCACGCCCGCACCGGGGGTTTCACTTACCCGAGCTTACCGGGGATTGAGCCTCTTTCGCTGATTGGGGCGGCGGAATATCGTGCAACTGCTTCTTCAGTTCTTTCTCGCCAGCCGGCGTGAACGCGCGAATCTGGCGGTCTTTGATGCGCGCATTCGCTGTCTTGACCTCGGCTTCCCGGTGCATCTGGCCGGAGACGGCGGCACGTTTGGCGGTAAAATTCTGCTGCGGCAGCGCCTTCATTTGAACGTCTGAAAGACTCAGCGACCTCAGTTCCACGTCCGACAAGTTCACGCCGTTGAAGTGCGCATTCTTGTCGGACAACAATGAACGAGTGGTCTGCCGCATTCCTGTAGAGATCGTCCCGAGATTCACATTACCGAGATCGATGATCTTGTTGTTGATGTCGTCCGCCCGTTTGCCGGGATCGATCGGTTTGATGATCTGCGCGGCGGCGCTGACGGAGAACGCCGCGACGAGAACCGCACCATAAAGTAAATGCTTCATATCCGACTCCGCTGTCGCTGCGCTTCTGCGAAGCGCAGCCGCCTCGACCGCTGATAACCGCAGGCGCTTCGCAGAAGCGCCACTACAACGGTCTGCCGTGGTTGGTGCGGACGAGAGGAGTTGAACCTCCACGACCTTGCGGTCACAGCCTCCTGAGGGCTGCGCGTCTGCCAGTTCCGCCACGTCCGCGCAACTTTGGCGTCGGCAATATAGCCAGCCGCTCCACGCATGGCAACGGGAAACCGCCACCGCCACCGCTCTTTCAGTTGATTCTGCCAGACTTGCCCGCACTCTGCGCCAGCTTGTACCGGATCTTCACGCCGCGCGGATTGTCGGTGAAGCCGACGATCTGCAGGATCCCCCGACTGCCCCGGTTGCCCGCATACGTCTTGAACAAGAAGGTCGATGGTGGATTGGTGGTCGTGATGGTTTTGTCGCCGGGCTCCTGACCGTTGAGAACGCTGTTGGTCGCGAGGGCTGCAGGAGTGATCGTGTCGAATTCCACGTTGTCGATGGGAACTGTGACTGACTGGAAAACGGTCAGGGAATCTCCACTCGCGTCGCTCAACGCGTCCACGCTGTGGCCCAGGGCATTCAGCGCGCTCAACAAGGACTCACTCACGGCATTCTTGTTCCAAGGCACCGGCATGTCGATAGGTTTGCCTGATTCAAAAATGATAAAATTGCCGTGCGCGTCATCGTCCGGGTCGTTCAGTACCCGCTCGATCACCGGGCCGAAAGTGAGTGCGTTTGTGGCCGGGGACAGGGCGCCTGCCGAAGATGTCTTCTTTAACACATAATAGTAGGGCTTCATCCCCGAAATCGTGTAATCCCCGCTTTTCCATTCGAACAACATGTAAAGCTTCCCGTTGATCTCCCGGATTTCGTAATGGCTTGCGGTCTTGTCTCCGTGATGAATCACTACGCCTTTGGTCCAGGTCATCCACGGCTGCGGCATTTTGCCATTCTCCAGAAACGTCAACCCTTTGAGAAAAAGCTTATTGCCCGCTGGGTTGGGTTTGTCCGGATTGAAGTCGGAGGCATGGACGACAAAGTCCACGCTCTCCCAGTCTCCCACGACTTGCGGGTCATTGACGAAGGGAAGATCAATGTTGTCCTGGCTCCCGACGGTCACGGTGAATTGCGTCCCGGCCAGCGCGCCCTGCCATTGGCCGCTGCCGATGTATTTCATGATGAACTCGCCATTGGTGCCCGGAGTTGTGCCGTCGGCTCCCTTGAAGTTCTGCAGCCCGCGATAGCTGACCTTGAAAGGCGTGGCGCTGTCCCGGAGGATGGCAACCGACACCTGCAAGTCGTCATAAGTAGCGCCGGCTTCCCGCAACTGGCGTCCGACCTCGTGTTGGATGGTTTGTGCGATCACACGGCCCGGCCACTGTTTCAAGTGCGCCAGTTCACGAACTTGGATCTTGAAGGCGGTGCTGTTGACGACCAGGGCCATGACCAGCCAGATGGCCAGGTTGATGCTGCCGACAACGACCGCCTGTTTGCCGGTCCGGGTCTTGCGCGCCCGGATGCCCAGAGTGACGCCGGACAGTGCCACCACCAGAACTGACAAGACGAGGGCTGCCGGTGGTTGAGGAAAGTAACAGAAGGCCGTGATTCCCAAAATTCCGCTCAAGCCCGCGAGAGACAGCGCGACATAAGCCAGCGGGGTCTTGTCAGGTTCGCTCTGCGCCCGCGCAGACGGCTGATTTGAGCTGCCTGCAATCGTCTCCACCTCTGTTTTCAGAACGCTGGCCTGCTGGTAGCGACGCCCGGGTTCCTTCTCCAGCGCACGCAAGACAACCTCGTCCAGCCGCACGTCGATCCGCACTTTCCGCGACGGCGGCTCGATCCGCCGGGCCGGCAATTCGCCGGTGAGCATTTGATAGAACACCACGCCCAGCGAATAGATGTCGGCCCGGTGATCAACCTCCTGCGGTTGCTGCACCTGTTCCGGCGCCATATACTGGGGCGTGCCGATCACTTGCCCGGCTTCTGTCGTCGCCGGCGATACTGGCACGACTATCCCGGTTGCGGTCGTTTCCGGCGCGTCTCCTCCGACGAGCTTGGCCAGCCCAAAGTCGGCGACCTTCACGCGCCCAGCGCGGTCGAGCAGGATGTTTTCCGGTTTAATGTCGCGGTGGACGATGCTGTGATCGTGGGCGTACTGGAGCGCATCACAGATCTGCGGCACAATCGCCAGCGCTTCGCGCGGTGCAATACGTCCTGCGTTGAGAAGTTGGCGGAGGCTCACTCCATCCACAAACTCCATGAGGAAATAGAACAGCCCATCGGTCCGTCCGAATTCATAGAGCGTGACGATGTTGGGATGATTGAGCTTCGCCAGCGCCTTGGCCTCGCGGACGAAGCGCTCGGCGAACGCGGCGTCATGGCCGATGCCGGGCGGAAGAATCTTGAGTGCGACGACACGATCCAATTGTTTTTGCCGGGCTTTATAGACCGCGCCCATGCCGCCGCGTCCTAGCAATTCGAGAATCTCCAGTTGCGGGAAAAAGCGGGCCAATTCTGCAGGCGTGGGCGGAACGGTCGCCGCGTCGGGTGCATCGCCCGGAATACTTGTTGCGCCGCTGCCGAGGCCGGCCTTAAGCATGCAATCCGGGCACAGCCCCATCAAGGCATCCGGCAATACCGGTTTCCCACACTGTGGACACTTGTTTTCTGTCGGCATATCGTCCCTCCACCTGTTTACAGAGGGAATCCGGGCGGAATGTTACAGGGCAAATCGGCTGCTGCTCAACTGGAAAGAATCCGACGGAGCGACTGGAGTTCGTCGGCGATTTCGTTTTCGGTGGTTACGGTGTGGGAAATCTCTTCGCGCAGCAGTTTCCGGTAACGCCGCCGCAGCCGGTGCACCGCCACGCGTACCGCCTCATCGCTCAGACCGAGCCGCGTTGCCAATTCGACATACGGCACCGCGCTCTTCTCGCCGGTGATGGCGAACCGCAGTTGCATGAACAATCCGCCTTTGCCGTCCGCCTCATACTCGCTACGCAACCTTTGGACGACCGTTTCCAACAAAGTCATCGCCCATTGCCTCTCGAACAACCGCTCGGGCGTCATCGTGTCGGCCGGTTCCCGGCCGTAACGCGTCTCGGCAGCGTGCGAGTCGAGCGAGATCGTCTGCTGCATACCGCGTTTCTTGGCGAAAGCGCGATCGCGCGCGTCAGCAAGGTAATGATTCATGGCCGCCAGCAGGAACGCGCGGAACTTTCCCTTCTCGCGCCGCACGTCGCCCAGCGATTCGAGTTCCAGAAGCCGCGCGAAGAACCCCTGCGTCAGGTCCTCAGCATCAGCCGCGCTGCAACCGCGCCGCCGCACATAGGCGTAGAGTGGGTACCAATACGTCTGGCAGAGTGTTTCGAGTGCGGCACGGGCGCGCGTGGTATCGCTGCGCCCCGCCGTCAGCACCACCGACCAATGCGTGGTGACGAACACAGGCCGCCGAACCGGTTCGTTCCTTGCCGAACCTGTTTCCGATGACCCAGCTTGTGCGGAAGTGTTCATCTGTGTGTGCAGCTCGACCGGTTGGGGGCTGCACTCCTATTTCGCAGTCGTGTTTCGTCGAAAGCTGATGCTGCCGTTGACGGCGCTGGCCTTGACGCGGGCGCCGCCGTTGCCGAGCGTGCCTTTCAAAGTGCTGCCGATAGGGAACTCTTTCTTCACCGCCAATGAAGAATAGTCGCTGGTGATGCTGCCGTTGACCGCAGTGGCAGAGACTTCTGCGTCCGCCGCCGCTGGCAAGGTTACCTCAATTCGGCCGTTGACCGTGTCGAGCGACACTGATTGGCCGCCGCCCAGCGAACCCAACTCCGCGGCAACCCTGCCGTTGACAGTCGAAAGCTTCAAGTTACCCGCTGCGCCCTTTGTCTGAACCTCGCCGTTCACCGTGGTTGCCTCGACGTCACCATCGACGCGCTCGATCACGATTTTCCCATTGACGCTTGTTATTTTCTCGAGCCGCGCGCGCTGCGGGACTTGGACCGTGTAATCAACGCTCACGTTATCCCTTCTCCACCAAAACCAGAACCCGCTCCCGGGTTGCCGGGTGTGAATGGCGATGCGACCGGAGCGGGCCTCGACCTCGATCTGCACCGCTTCGACGCTTTCCCGGGTTCTGCCGCGCTTGACGGCCTTGATGACCACCTCGTCGCGGTTCCAGCCAATGATCTCGATCCGGCCATTGACGTTGTCTAGGCTGAGATGGCCATCGGCAGCAAGCGGGAGCGTCTGGTTGAAATCCTGGCGAACCTCGTCCTTTGTCAGGAAGTCGCCCAGAATACCGATCCAGCGTGCATACAACTCGCCAAGCTTCCCTTGAACTTCCTGCTCCGGGGGCAATTCCGCGCTTGTCGTCGCTGGGCTGCTGTTGGTCGGCTGCAACTGGAAATCCATGCGTATTTCCCGCGCGCGACCGAAGGGTTCGGTCACGAGTGCGGCCGGCTTGGTTTCATAACCGGCAGCCGAGGCGGCGATTGTGTGCTCTTCATTCCAGGTTCTCAATTCGTAACGGCCACTTCCGTCGGCCCATGCCTGTTGTGGCGCTTTGTTCGCACCCGCACCGTAGCGGTTGTCGGACACGCAAGCTCCAACGATGGGCTGACCGGTGGCGGCATCGGTGACGATACCGGTCACGGTCACGTTGGTCCCTCCGCCGACCGAACGCCACGCGAACATAATAATCATCAATCCGATGATGATCACACCCACGGTTACTGCCGCTCCCAAAAGCCACGGCCAGATTCTTGCCGGGGTTGACGGCGGACCAGTCACGGGGCCGACGGCGGTTTGCGATTCGCCGGTTGTCGGGTGGAGCCAGTGGGTGATTCTTCTCCCCTGGCCATCCGTGAATGCCTTGCAGAGGATTAAAATCCAGTCAATCGTGGCCCAGATTCCACAACCACCAAAAGTGCACAATTGCAGGATCGCGGTTCCGGTTTTTCCGACGTAAAACCGGTGCGCGCCGAACACTCCGAAAAAGAAGGCCAGCAGAAACGCCGGAAGAATGGTCTTATCGCTCGTTGCTTTGCGAGCCGTGATTGGAAATGACGGCGGCACGGCACCGGCCTTTGCTGCAAAGCCCGCCGGCGGCGGCAACGTTGCCGTAATCGTCTCCACGTCCGTCTTCACCTGACTTGCCTGCTGATAGCGGCGCTCCGGTTCCTTCTCCAATGCGCGCAGGACGACTTCGTCGAGGCGCACGTCGATCTGCATCCCGCGCACGCAGGATGACGGTGGCGCGAACCGGCCCATCGGCAGTTCGCCGGTCAGCATCTGGTAGAACACCACGCCCAGCGAGTAGATGTCCGCGCGATGATCCACGTCCTGTGGATGCTCCACTTGCTCCGGCGCCATGTACTGCGGCGTGCCCATCACTTCACCGGTGCCGGTGATCGTCAGGTCTTTCGCCCCGCGGCCCATCAGTTTGGCCAGCCCGAAATCGGCGATCTTCACTGCGCCGTTCTTGTCGAGCAGGATGTTCTCGGGCTTGATGTCGCGGTGGACGATGCCTTTGTCGTGCGCATACTGCAGCGCGTCGCAGATCTGGGGCACAATCGCCAGCGCCTCTTTCGGCGTGATCTTCGCCGTGTTCAGCAATTGCCGCAGATTCGCCCCGTCCACGAACTCCATGACAAAGTAGAATAGTCCGTCGGCTTGACCAAAGTCGTGAACCGTCACGATGTTCGGATGGTTGAGATAAGCCAGCGCCCGCGCTTCGCGCGCGAACCGCTCGGCAAAGGCTGGGTCGCGGCTGACGGATGCCGGCAGGATCTTCAACGCCACCGGCCGGTCGAGCCGTTTCTGGCGGGCCTTGTACACCACACCCATGCCGCCGCGACCGATCAGTTCCAGAATCTCCAACTCCGGGAGATACCGCGCCAGTTCCGCCGGTGTCGGCGGCACATAACCGGGGGTTGGCGACGCGGCTCCGGCCTCGCCTGCCCCGCCTTGGGTTTCCAGTCCGCGCTTCAACAAACAGGCCGGACACAGCCCCTGGGGCGCGTCAGGGGCCAATGACGTTCCGCATTGTGGGCACTGGCGCGGAGGAGATGCAGGGGGCGTTGTATGCATCACCGGTGGGGGCACGACCATCGGCGGCGGAGCCTTTGGCATTTCACCGGACTTGCGCATGAGTCTTCCGCGCGTGGCCAGAGTGAAGGCCACGACCAACGCCAGGATAACGGGAATCGCCCGCCCTTGGCCCGTGAGAAGGCAAAACACCAGCGCGCCCACCAGGGATGCCCAGACGACCACCGTGATTCTGCCGGAATCAGCAAACGCACCGGCCACGGTCTCGAGGCGCCCGCTCGGCACTTCGGTCATTGACGATGGAGACGCTGGCGTTTGTCCGGACTCGCGCAGGAATCCGCCATGCAACGCCAGCTTGAAAGCCACGGCCAGAGCCATGCTGGCGGCAATCCCATGCCAGTCACCAGTGAAAACGAAATACACGAGCGCTCCAGCTAAAACTGCCCAGACAATTGTTGTGATTTTCCCCGGGGAACGCAGCATGTCGGTCAGGGTCTCGTTGCGATCCCGCACCAACAGCCAGACCAGCAGGCCGAGGGACCCCAAGCACAAAAGCAGAAAAAGGACAAACAACAAGCCCGCCCACGCCGAAGTGAGAACGTGAATCATGGTTGTCCTCTCATTTCCTTTCTTGAACTCGCAAGCCCGGAAAGAATGCGTCTGCCAAATCCCGTACCCGCAGTCCCGCCACGGCTGGGCTGCGTGATAATGCCCCTGACCTCGCCTCAACCAACGATTCGGATGGCATATTGAGTCCTTGTTTTATCTGATTGTCTCCACCTGTTACAGAAGCAAATGAGAGGCAGGGTTACAGACCGGGCTGGGACATTGCATCAGCCTCCGCAGGAGCGCCTTTCCAAGCGCGACCGGGAACGCTGAAATCGCGGCAGGAATGCCGCTCCTACAAAGGCACTGTAGCCGCGCTGCGAGCACCGACTCAGCGACTCTTGCTGGTCGCGGTTTTCAGTTGCCAAGCATAATACGTATGCTCACGCCATGACCTCTGTGGCACAGCCCCGCCCGTTTCCGAGTTCCTGTGCCGCCGTAGCCAGTCCCGCTTCGAACAAGAAAAACGTCCGACCCGCGCGAATCTGATCTCCGGGCCTCAACTCCAGCCGCGCAATCCGCTGTCCTCTGACCCATGTGCCGTTGGTGGAGTTCAAGTCGTAAACGACAAAAACACCATCTTCCCGCAAAACCGCGAAGTGCTCCCGCGAGAGCCGCTCATCCTGGATCCTGACATCGGCGCGCTCGCCGCGGCCGACAACGACCGGCTTGTCTCCGATCTCCCAGCGTTCGACTGCGGACCTGTCCCTGCGGATTTGGCATAGAAACGGCATGACTGGCTCCCCTTCGCCGTGTTGCATCCTCATTTTCCGTACCGCTGAATCCGCTGCGGCCGACGGGCCAGCAGATAAATCAGCGCCCCGATCAAATGGGTCAGCACGATCACCAGGATCCAGATGATCTTCTCGTTGCCTTCGGACGGCTCGTTGGTAGCGCAATCAATGAGCATCCAGATCCACAGGATCGTGCCGCCAATCCCGAGGGCGGAGATGCCGAAAACAAACGGAAACATATGGAATGCCGCCACAACGTCGTCCTTTCCTAGAGCTGCTCTTCCGCCAATTAGCTCCACTCCTTACAGAAGTAAATGGCGAGGAAGGTTACAGTGAAAGTTTTGAACTGTCTCATCACCGGCTGCGGTAGCCCAGCAACCGGGCCGGCAGAAACACGACCGCGCGGAGGAACGCGAACACCGCACCCACACAGATGCCGACCAGACGCAACGGCAGCGACACCAGCCAGACGACAGGCGCAAGAATCAGGGCCAACAACGCCAGCGGCCAGCAGAGGACGAACAAAATGCACCATGCCACAAAGAGAATCACTACTCTCATAGCAACCTCGTCGTAGAATTCATGACATCCTAGTTCTTAGTCAAAGATGATGCGATGAGTCCCTCTTGGAGGGACGCGCTCCGTCGCGTCCGTGAGGGCCAAGCGGCCACGACAAAGCGTGGCCCTCCAGCAAACCCGCTGTTGAATTCATCCCACCCGACAGCTCGTCATGTGCGCTTATCACGCGCTTGCACGTTCTCCACCAGCAAAGCAGATACAACAGCCCGCCGATCAGCAGCGGCGCGAAGACGGTGTTCATCTTGATCCCGTGATTCACCAGCGCAAAGCAGGTAAACCCGCCGAAAATGAGCGCCCCGCCAACACCTGCCCATTTGCAAGCGACGACCAGTCCCAGCAACGTCAACCCGAGCGACAACTGCAACGGATTCGGCACGCCTTTGCCGACCGCCATCGCGACGATCAGCACAAGCACCAAAGTCCCGATGATCCGGGCAGTCCGCCGCATTCCGGTTGTCACCCCGTTCTTCATTGATTCAAGTTCCTGATCTTCTGCCTCCACCTCCTACAGAAGCAAGCGGGAAGGAAGGTTACAGGCCAACGGCCTAATACGCGCCCACTTCAGCGGCAGTGGCGCGACGGAAGGGTTTGTTGGCGAAACACGGTCGAAAATGGGGTCAACCTGTATTCATGACAAATCTGCTTCTCGCCTTGGCTCAGCGAACCAGAAATGTACGTTGTAGGTCTGATCCCTGATGCGCACTCGATCCGTGACGGAGCCGGACGCGCAGCAGGCAAGTTGAACGTCTGGCCTGCCTACCCGCGCACCGGGGTTCGCGTTTCGAGGTGAACTACTGCTACTGCAGTTTCTTCTTCGCGTCTTCGGGCACTTCGACCTTGGTCGCGCCTATATCTTTGATCTCGACGGTGGTCGTGCGGTCGACGTCCATGTTGTTCTCGTTGAAGCTGACGCTGCCTTGCACTTTGATTCCATACTTCGCAAGCACACCGTCCTTGAGCCAGAACTTCACCGAGCCTTTGGCATTGCTGACCGTGGGAGCCGGACCGCCGCCACGCCGCCCGCCAAACGTAAGCAACCCTTTGGCGCCGTCTTCGGTCAGGTCGCCGAGGTAGGCGTCCCCGTCCTTCTTGATTTCTTTTGCCCTGGCCACGAGGTCTGCAGCATCCGCCGCAGGCGCCTTGAAGTTGCTCAACATTCGCGCCATGAACATGCCCGGACCGGGCTGGTCATCGGCGGACAACTCGGCCAGGGATTGCCAACCTTCCTGCATCTTCGCGGCACCCTTGCCGCCCTTCAGCACCGCCTCGATGGTGTTGTCGCCACGGGTCATGGACAGCCACGTGTACCCGTCCTTCTCGGTCTTGCCTTCGGTGGGGCCGGGACGGAATCGTCCTCCGCCGCCTTCGGGGACCACGACGGTTGTTTTCCAACTGTAGCTGCCCTTGTCCGCGAGCTTCTGGGCCGCACTCTTGACATCATCGGAGTCCGCGGCGAGCAATGACCCCGCCAGCAGAACCAGCGTACCGCATATGAGAATCTGTTTCATGGAATACCTTGGGTTGTGTTGTTTTGCCTTCTGTCGGTACATCTCGGTGATTAACTGAACGGTGGGATTGACAATCTGGGTCGGGGTTGAATGGGGAAACCATTGCCTTCGCCGCGTCTCAGACGCATGCCCTTCGTCCGATCACGAACAACCATCCTAAAGCGATGAAGTCGGGTTGCAAGCAAAATTGCAGGTGGCATTGGGAGGGGCAGCCCGTCAGCTTGAGCGATTTGTTGGTGACATTTCGCCCGCGCCTTTCACCTCAAGACAAGCGGAAGAAGCACATAGGTTTCTCATATTCATCACTCAAGTCTTCATGCGCGCACAACTTCTGATTATACGGACTGTTTCCCGGAGAAATCCCTCGCAGCGGACACGCTCTCAGGGTGTCGGGCCTTGATTGGCGGCGGGCGGTTGCGGGGCGCCCTTGTTCCCGAACATCTGTACGGCCATCTTCAGACCCGCCGCCTGCATGGTGCTCAACTGTTGCTGCCATTTCGTGAACTGCTCAAGCTGCGCGGGCGTGAGAATCGCCGCCGCCCGATTAGCGTACACCTGCTGCAATTGCTCCAGTTGCTTCAGAGTTTCCGCGATCCGCTCTTCGGTCAACTGCGACGGGTCGGAGTTCTGGTTGTTCATCAGGGACGAGGCCGGCAAGGCTTTGCGGGCTTCATACATGGCGCCGATCAAGTCGTACTCCTGCTGGTCGGTCAATGCAGCGTCAGCGGGCAAGGTATCTTTGAACATCTGAACCTGCACGCGTTCGCCCACGGTCTTCTCGTAATCTTGGAAGACTTTATAATCCTGCGTGCCGAGCAGGTCCTGAATCTTCTGGTCATACTCTGCCTTGATTGCCTTCGTCTCCTCCGCCGCCTGTTTCGAGTCCGACCCGGAACCACTCATCGCGGAAAGCCCCGCATCGATCATCGCCATCTGGCGTTCCACAAGCAGGCTCTTGAGCGCATCCAATTGGTCCGGCGGCCGGTCCAGATACTTGAACAGCGCGCCATACGACTTGTCGAGCGTCATCTTCTGCTGGGCGCGAATCATCTCCTTCATCTGAGGGTTCTTCATCATCCCGGCCAGCCCGGCGAAAAAGTTGCTCGCTGTCCCCGTGCTCGTGCCGGCCTGGACCGCTGATGTCGGAACGGATGACGTCGGCGGCGCAGCCACCGGCTCAACCGCCTTAGTTTCGGTCGGCGGCTCCGGCGTTTCCTTGACCGGAGCGCGAGCCGCGGGAGTTTCGGTGGCGGCCGATACCGATTGCTCTTTCATGCGTGCGATTTGCTGCTTTTGTCTCACCACCACGGCGGCCAAAACGGCCGTTGCTGCAAACAACACGACGATCCAAATGTTCTTTTTCATGGTGTTCCTCGTCTCTTTTCAGACTGCTGTTGCTTCTCGTATAGCTAGAGAAGCAGACTAACCGAAATGTTACAGGCCGCCACTCTCTTTTCGTCGGTGGTCGCGCACTGTCCGCCACCACAGGACCAACGGTAGCAGCCAGACCAGGTTCCCCCAGTAAGCGTAGCGCATCACGACCAGTGCGTTACGGAAGAAAGCGCTATTGTGGATGAATGCTGTGGCGGTGTCGTCGTTGGCGTCCTTGGCCAAGGCCACTCCGCCCAAGGCAAAGTCGCGGGCGATAGCCACGCCGCCTTCCGCCGCTGACCAGCCGACAGCGCAGCCACCAAAGGCCTGCCAGCCGACGGCCATTCCGCCGAGCGCCCACGGGCCGAAGCTGAACCCACCGAACGGCACGAGTCCAACGGCGAAGCCGCCAATCGTCAACAGGCCGACGGCAAAGCCGCCGAAGCTGATGGGCGCAATTGCCATTCCACCAAACGCGAAGATCACGCCAATGGCGGAGTCGCCCCCCGCGATCCAAGCTTTGACCGGCCCGCGTTCCAATCCGCCGCGAATGCGGATGTGAACCAGCGGCAAACCCAACAAGCTCGGTTTGCTGCGATACTCAAACATCGGCACGAAAACCGGCTCTGGACGGCCGTCAGTAATTTCCTGTTGGCGGATCTTCTGCTGACGCTGACGCATCCAGAGCGTGAGTGCCGCGACAACGATGAGGTAAGTCACCCCCCATCCCATCAGCAGCCCGGCGAAAAGCATCGGATTGGACTTGGCCAGCAGCCACACCGATAGAAAAGCCAACATGAACACCGCGATGCATCCAACGAGAATGCGATAGTACTTGAGAACGAACTCGCGTCGTTGCGGGGAACGTGCGCTGTCGCGCTCCAGCTTGTAGCTGAAGTGAAGGCTCAAGAACATGACGACAGGGGCGAGAACGGCGTTGAACAACCCGATCAAACCGGCCGACTTCGCCAGCGCGCTGCCTTTGGCCGCCGTCGCGCCGACAACCGCTGCCTTCGCCGAGGTGGTCATCAGCGGCAACGCCGCCAGCACCCCGAGCGTGAACGCTTTGCCCGGCCCGGTGCTGCGCAATGCAGTCTCCACAAACTTCGCGGTGCGTTCGCTGAGTATCGCCCGCCCACGCGAAAGCCGTTGCTTCACCGCGTCCTCGCTTAACTCCAGTGCGTCGGCGACTTCGGCGACGGATTGATGTTGGCGATAGAACAGCACGAGCGGTTCGCGATACGTCGGCGGCAATCCATTCAGCGAACGCCACAGGATCGCTTCCTCCTCACGGCTGATGACGTTGTCGCGTGGCGTGGTTGCATCTGAAATGTCGGCGTCCAACGCCTCAGCGTTGGCCGTGGGCGTCCTTTGCTGTTGCCGGAAGGAATCAACGGTCACGTTACGCGCGATCCGGCAGAGCCATGATTTGAGCTTGGCCGGCTCGCGGAGATTTCTCAACTGACACCATGCGGTAATGAACGTCACCTGCGCCAAGTCTTCGCTGGCTTGCAGGTTGCCGCTGGCGCTGTAAGTCAACGCGCAGATCAGCGATTGATACCGCTCGACGATCCGCGCAAACGCGTCGCGGTCGCCGGTGCGCGAAAGCTCGACCAGACGCGCGTCGTTCAGTGTCTCGGTTGTCGGATTCGTTCTCATGTCACCGGATATGACGACGAGCCTACGAAAAGGTGACAAGGAAAACGAGCCGCTTTCCTGTGGCCCTATTGGCTCAGGAAGCCTGCCCACGCGTGGGCGCGGGAGACGTTGGCACACCTTTCCTCGGCCGGTTCAGGAGGATGACAGCAACCTATCGCCAGGATGAAGACGCAGAAAGGAAACAGCAATGGAGAGCGAGACAAAAGTCCGCCTTTGAAGGGTCTTGCGAAAACAACTGACAGAGCGGACGCATCTTACTCGGACACGGGAGCGCCGAGATCCTTGAGCGTATCGCGGTAGTAAACTCCACCTTCGCCGCCTGAGTGGATATGGGCTTGGATGAACTGAATGATATGTGCCCGGACGTCGGCGACCTCGGGAAAGTCCTCATCGGTCCAAAATCGCTTCGACCGGTCGAAGTAGCCCAGGCGCACGAGGAAGGAAGTCCCGAAACTAATGCTCGTCTCCAGGGAATCGTCGCTGTCCTGAAGTTTGAACGACCCGTCCGGTTGCAGCGATTCGGTCAGGCACCAGTTGAGCATCTTCCGGATTTCGACGCGCATGGCCTCCCGTTGGGCCGGCGTGGCCTGGCTCCACCCCAGGCGGAAAAGCTCAACCACATCCATGTTATTATGGTTCAGGTACGCGCCTCGTTCGAGCCAGCCGAGAGGATACCATTGGTCTTTAATCGCAAGGGTGGTGGCGATGATCTTCGGCCAATCCGGCACGTTCCCCTTGAGATAACTGACAATGTGAAAGGTGATACTCAGGTCATCAGTCTTCTTGATCCCGCCATCCTTTGGTCGGCGATACCAGGCTCCCCAGTATCCGGTCTCCGGGTTGCGAGCGGCATGGAGCAGCCAATCCAGCAGCGCCGCCTTGAGCCTCGGATCGTAAGCGTAATTCCTCGGCTGATCGCGCAGGATCAGCCGCATCAGGTCAGCGACTGTCTCATTCAATTCCCGCCGGTGGTCCACGCCATCCGCCTTCAGATCCGAGATCAGCAGATGATTGAGATGCTCGATTAATTTCTCGGGCGAATTGATTCGATCCAGAAAACGCACCGGATATTTCGGGACCAGACCGCGGTCGGCGAGTTTCATGATCTGGTCGTAAGAGGCGTCCAGCTTGAAAAACCATTCTGTGTACCATTTCCCCCAGCTTCCGTCGGTTTCGGATTGCTCGTCCGTCGCCTGTGCATTGGCCGGATCTCGCAAGGCTTCTTCCAGCGCGTGCACGCGTTCCCCCATGCGCGGATAGTCGCGCGTCGCACTACATATCCATTTGGTCTCATACAGGATCTGGTGCGCAGGCCGATAGGCCTTTCCCTGTTTTTCGAGCGCAAAGAGCTGTCTTTTCGCCTGGAGGAGCCGGCTCTCATAATAGGCCCAGCGGAACGTGTTTCGCTCCACCGCTAAAACCGCCAAAAGCAGGACAGCGATTCCGGAACCAAGCCACTTCTTCCTGGCCGTCACTTTCCACCGTCATCCAGCATCTCACTCATGGCTTTGCCGGTTGGTGAGAGCCGATGGTTGCGTATTGATTCGAGGGCCTTGTTCCAAGAGACAGAAATGCTGCTGCCGACGCCCGGAGGCAGATTGCCGGACTCTGCGTCCCCGAACGTATAGTAGGCAAAAAAGTACTGGCTGAAAAATGGAGCAACGACGGAGATGTTTTCCTTTTGAGCGATTCCCATCAGAAGGGTAAGGAATTGTTCATCCAGCGGGCTCCAGAAGCTGAAATTGTTTCGAAGAAAAATTTCCTGGTACGTCGTCACCTTCGGCCCCCCTGCGCCGAGCTTCAAGAGCCACGTTTCACCGATCGTGATCCTCATATTCGGTCTTGCTTCACGGATCTTCCGAACCAGGGTTGCCAACTTCGCCACCTGGTCTTCGCCCTTCAACTTCAAAGAATACATGTGAATGTCCACGTAATCCAGGTTCGTTTGTTGTGCGAACTTGAGGACAAAATCCTCCGACTCAAAGGTTACCGCTCCAGCACCCAAGAGCGTGTTTGGACTGGCACCGGTACTCTTGAGATGCGTGGTGACTTCCCCAACCCAATTCGCCAGCTCGTCCGCCGAAAAGGAGAGATGCAATGCTTGGATAATCGCCGCTTCCGGTTCGTTGACGAGGGTCAGGTAATCGGGTTTGATTTCCCGGTAAATCAGAGCGTCTTCCTGCTCCAGAATTTTCAGAAAGTCTTGCCTCCCCTGCGGATCATCCTGCAAGTCTTTGAGGGCGTGCTGGCCTTTGTGGGCGTGCGGGCCGGACGGTATGTTGGGTTTGAACGGTATGTTGACAAAATGTTCCACGTAAAGCTTCATGTTGCGCAAGTGGATTTCCCTGGCAAGGCGCTGATAGAAGTCGACGAGAGTTCCTGTATCGCCGAGGGCCAGATCCGGCGCCAGAATCTGAACAAACACCGCGTCCATTCTCATGGTTTTGTAAGCGTCGAGTGTGGCGAGCAGATCCTTCCAGCGTTGTGAATCGGACGCGGCAGGACCGAACATGCTCGATGCCATTAAGAGGTTGGGAGCGACCAGGGGACGGGCATTCCCTTTCTTGAAAGGATAGGTCTGTCTGGCTTGGCGGAGAGTTTCATCCAGATCCCGGTATAACGGGCGAAACTGATCCGGTATCGCGGCATCGGTCGCCGTCGGTTTCTCGGCCAGCGGTGTCTGGCTTTGACCCATCGTCGGGCAGATGGCAGTTAGAAGACACGCGGCAAGGGTTCTCAAGACAAGGATTATTTTCATAATGTTTCACATCGCCCGCGCCCGACGGCAAAGCGGCTAGAGGCGGCGCTTTGGTTGTGTCACGGCCAATAGCAGTCCGATCCAGATCAGCAAGGTCAACGTGAGCGAGGGAATGACCCACATCGGCAGGAGCTGGTGGAATTCGGAAAGGGAAACTTCGCGGCGCGCAGCCAGCCACACATCCAAACGCAGGTTCAGCACCAGCAGAATCACGCCCCACACCACGGCCGAATGCGCGCCTAGCGCGCGCCACGCCGCTGTGCCGTTCTTTCCCCGGAGCCGATACAGATACCAAGCGCCCAGCAGGATCATCGTGACCGCGATGATCCCGGCCCACACGCGGTCGCCGGCATGCCACGCCAGATAGATCAACCATGAAAAGCACCCCAGATGTATGCTGGCCGCCAAGGCGAGGCGGTTGCGCCCGGTTAATGGCATCGCATGTACTTGTGGGATTCCACCGGCGGCCTCAAATTGTTGGCGGATGGCCAGAATGCGCCTGAAGGCCACGACGATCCCCAAGGCGGCCATTGCGGCGTAGAACCACCAAAAACCAGCCAGCGTGCCCACCAAGGTGCGATCACTCCATTGATAGTATTTGCCCAAAGCTTTCACCGTCGGCTGCGCGATAAAACACCATCCGAGCGCGAAAACCCAGAGTGCGATCCACGACAGCCTTTTGACTCGGCGTTCGCGCTCGGTAGGTGCGAGACGGATGCTCAGCCATGAGGCGGTCATGCCGCCTATGATTCCGATGAACGGTGCCAAGCACGCTCCCAGAAAACCTGACTTCACCGCACTGGTGCCTTTGGCCGCTGCTGCGCCGGCGGTGGCGGCTTTGGCTGAGGTGGTCATCAGCGGCAACGCTGCCAACACGCCCAGCGTGAACGCCTTGCCCGGTCCGCTGCTGCGCAATGCAGTCTCCACAAACTTCGCGGTGCGTTCGCTGAGTATCGCCCGCCCACGCGAAAGCCGTTGCTTCACCGCGTCATCAGAAAGCTCCAGCGCTTCTGCAACCTCGGCCACGGATTGGTTCTGACGATAGAAAAGAATCAGCGGCTCACGGTAAGTCGCAGGCAGCCCTTCCAACACGCGCCAAAGAATGGCTCGTTCTTCCTTGCTGATCATTTGCTCGCTGGGCTGAAGTGACTTTCTTCCATCCACCGCGGCTTCCTCCAAAGGCGCTGATGCGGCCATCGGGTCACGCGTGGCGCGGCGATAGGATTCCTGGATGAGGTGGCGCGCGATGCCGCACAGCCACTGTTTCACACGGTCCCGATCCTTCAAGCTGTTAAGATTGCGCCAAGCGGCCAGGAACGTTTCCTGCGCCAGGTCTTCACTCCGGCCGATGTCGCCGCAGGCGTTGTAAGCCAGCGCACAAATCAGCCCCTGATACCGTTCCACGATGCGGCCAAACGCGTCGCGGTCCCCCACGAGGCAACGATTCACCAACTGCGTGTCACTGCAAAGCTCGGTGTCGGTCATCATGTTCATTCTCCTGTTCACCCACCAAGTCGTCCAGCACGGAAAAAGGTGACAGGGAAATTACGGGTT
This sequence comes from Verrucomicrobiia bacterium, assembly GCA_049510215.1. GTDB lineage: Bacteria > Verrucomicrobiota > Verrucomicrobiia > Palsa-1439 > Palsa-1439 > JBEKZD01. Next base: position 75,877 of record JBEKZD010000005.1, on the reverse strand, counting down.
CGGTTTTTGCTGAGTCGTGGCGGATCACAGACTGGCCTTTTCCGACCAGGTTGCTTCGAACTCGACAACCATGCCGCCGAGAACGCTCAAGATAGATTGAATCTGCCTACCCAACAGTTACAGGCCAAAGGGCGGCTGCTTGGCGCGCGTCTTTTTCATCCACGCCCAGCACAGCAGCCCCAGCGGCATTGGTACGAGCAGGGCCAGCCAGCGAGCGTGGCGCATCGCCGCCAGAGCGTTCTGAAAGAAGGCATTGTTCTGGATGAATGCCCCGGCGGCAGCATCGTTGGCGTGCCGCGCCAGCGCCAAGCCGCCGCGCGCAAATTCGCGAGCAAACGCCGCACCGCCCAACGCCGCCGTCCAACCGACCGCGCAACCGCCAAAGGCCAACAGGCCCATTGCCAGTCCTCCGCCCATCGCCCACACACCGAAGCCGAACCCCCCTCCGATCGATAGCAATCCCACGGCACACCCGCCTCCGAGTGACAGCAACCCCACGGCGAACGCGCCACCCATGCTGATGGGAGCAATTGCCACGGCACCAAACGCAAACAAGACGCCATAGGCGATGCCGCCCACGGCGATCCATCCTTTGGCGGGGAGTTCTTTGCCCTCTTGTTTGCAGTTCATCCGAACGTGGACGAGCGGCAGGCCCAGCAGCGTCCAACGGCTGCGATACTCCAATGGTGGGAAGGACACCCTCCAAGGCGAGGACATCCGCAGACCAGGGAGCAGCGTGCCGGGCGGCAGCTTCGCCGCGTCCTCCGCACGGATGCGGCTCTGGACACAGTTCCCCCACACGATGAGCAGTGCGAGAGCAACGCCATATCCAAGTATCATGCCAATGAACGCTGCGGCGACCAGAGTCGGATGCGTTTTCCACCAGAAATGCGCAACGAATATGAGCGCGAATGTGGCCAGATAAAACATTCCCACAAACGCCAAGGTGATCAGCGACATATTGATCATGAACCGCCGCTCGCGCGGCGATTTGGTGTTCTTGATGCTCATGTAGGATCCGAACAAGCCTCCCAGTACCCCGATCAACGGCCCCAGAATCGCGCCCGCGAGACCCACGGAAGCGGCGGATTTGGCGACGATACTGCCTTTTGCCGCAGTCGCTCCAACCGTCGCCGCGCTGCTCGAAGCTGTCCACACCGGCAATGCCGCCAGCACGCCTACCGTGAACGCATTCGTCGGGCCGCTGGTGCGCAACGTTGTCTCCACAAGACGCGACACCTGTTCGCTGAGCATGGCCCGACCACGGGACAACCGCTGTTTGACGACGTCTTCCGGCAGATCCAGAGATTCTGCCACTTCGGCCACAGATTGATTCTGTCGGTAGAACAGCACCAGTGGTTCGCGGTAGTTCGGCGGCAAATCACCAAGCGCCCTCCACAGAATGGCTTGTTCTTCCTTGCTCATGACCTGCTCGCTCGGTGTCGGTGCATCGGATGGAATCTCGGCGACCGAGTCGATCGCCTCGGCGTTGGCCGTAGGCGTTCGCTGCTGTTTGCGAAAGGAATCGGTGGTGGCGTTGCGCGCGATGCGGCAGAGCCAGGCCTTGAGTTTGGCCGGTTCCCGAAGATCTCGTAGCTGACACCATGCAGTGATGAATGTTACCTGCGCCAGGTCTTCGCTGGACTGGATATTACCGCAGGCGCTGTACGTCAGGCCGCAAATCAGGGATTGATATTTCTCGACGATGCCGGCAAATGCCTTGCGGTCGCCCTCTCGGGAAAGTTCCACCAACCGCGTGTCGCTGCTGGATTCCAGACGGGTCATCATGTCCATTGTCTCCTTCACCCAAGCAGACGTCCAGCCGGGAAAGAGGTGACAAGAAACCTTGGGCAAAGCCAAGTCACGAAGTGGTCCAACGGCCGGAGCTATGGTGTCTTGGTTTGGTTGGCGGCGGGCGGCTGCGGAGCGCTTTTATTCCTGAACATCTGCGCGGCCATCTTCATCTGCGCGGCCTGCGTGGCGCTTTGCTGCTGCTCCCATTGCGTGAACTGCTCAAGTTGCGCGGGCGTCAAGATCGCTGCCGCCCGGTTGACGTAAGCCTGCTGCAACTGCTCCATTTGCTTGATCTGCTCCGCAATCCCTTCTTCGGAAAAGTGCGACGCAAGTGTCTGGTCAAGGGTCTGGTTCTGGCGGTTCAACAACGCTGAGTCGCGCAGAGCGTTGAGCGCCCCATGCATGGCGACGATCAAGTCCTGCTCCTGCTGGTCGGTCAGCGCGGTTTCGCCGGACAAGGTGCCCTCGAAGTCCTGCACATCCATGCGCTCAACCGCAGTCGCCTCGTAATCTTTGAAGGCTTGGTAATTCTGCGCGCCGAGGAGGTCCTGAATCTTCTTATCGTAATCCGATTGGAGCTTCATGAGATCCTCCGTTGCCTGTTTCCGTTCCGATTCGGAACCGGAACCGGTCATCATGGCCATCCCCGCATTCATAGTGGCCATCTCGTGATCCAGAATCAGGTCCTTGAGCGCATCCAGTTTGTCCGCTGGCAGGTTCAAATACTTGAATAGCGCACCGTACGTCTTGTTGAGTGCCATCTTCTGCTGGGCGCGGATCATATCTTTCATCTGCGGATCCTTCATCATATCCGCCAGCCCACCGAACGAGTTGGATGACGTGCTTGTGCTTGCTTGGGCAGCCGGTCCCTGCAATTGCGCCGCTTGGTCGCGCGGTTGTTTGTTCTCCCGTCGCAGCACGGATAAACTGCGCCTTGCCTGATCCCGCTCCTGACGCAACTGCTGGACCTGTTCGGTTAACGGCTCTTGTTGTTGCTTGAGCGCGCGAATCTCTTCCTGCATCCGGGAGACGCGGCGCGTTTCATGAACGCCCGTGCCCACCGCCACCGCAACGCTCGCAGCAGTCACGGCGATCAAAACCTTCTGTGTAGTTGTCATAATGATAACCTTGGTTACTCCGATGGTTGTTGTGCTATGGTGCGCCGCGCCAGACAAGGCTACGGTTGCCGCTTTGGCGGAGGTCGCCAGCACCGGCAACGCCGCCAGCACGCCGAGCGTGAACACCTTGCCGGGCGTCGTGCGCTTCAACGTGCCTTCAACGAACGCCGCCACTTCGTCCGTCAGCAGTTTGCGGCCGCGCGACAGCCGTTGTTTCACCGCGTCCTCGCTCAACTCCAACTCCTGCGCCACGCGCTCGACTGATTGCTGTTCGCGGTAGAAAAGAATCAACGGCTCACGGTAGGTGTCGGGAATCCTTTCCAGCGCACGCCAGAGAATCGCTTCTTCCTCGCGGCTGACGGCTTGGGCCGATGGCGACGGCTCCGGGGCCCGCAATCCGTGAATCGCATCCAACGGTTCAGCGGCCTGAACCGGTTCGCGTTGCCCGCGACGGAGCGAGTTGTTCATCAGATTGCGCGCGATGCCGCACAGCCACGCGCGGAGCTTCGTCGCGTCGCTCAACGCGTCCAGTTTCTGCCAAGCAGTGAGGAAGGTTTGCTGCGCGATGTCCTCGCTCAGACCCAGGCTGCCAGTCGCGCTGTAGGTGATCGAGCAAACCAACGATTGATACCGCTCGACGATCCTTCCAAACGCCTCGCGGTCGCCCGTCAGGCTCCATTCCACCAGTTGTTCATCACTTGATGATTCGGTTCCCAAAGTCGTTTTCATGGTCACCGTATCTGTGGCCCGAATCTACGGAAAGGTGACAAAGAAAACGAGCGCCAAGTCACGATTCATTGGAGAGTCCGGCTCCATTCGCGTCCATCTGCGTTCATCTGCGGCAAAACTTCTGCGGCTCCTCAGAATCGCAAAAACGGTCAAGCGTTGCGCAGGTGACTCTGGTAAGATTTCATCCACGATGCCACCCGGAATGAAAGAGTCGACGTTGCGATTCTACAAAGAGCGGATGCTACAGGTGCTGGTGCACATCCAGCAACACCTTGACGAACCGCTGCGGTTGGAGGAACTGGCCACGCTGGCCTGCTTGTCACCGCATCATTTCCATCATGTGTTCACAGGAATGCTCGGCGAATCACTGGCCAGTCATATCCGGCGGCTGCGGCTGGAACGCGCCGCGCGGCGGTTGAAGCTCAGCCGGATGCCGGTAGTGCAGATCGCGCTCGAGGCCGGCTACGATACGCACGAGGCGTTCAGCCGCGCGTTTCGCAACAGCTTCGGTGAGTCACCGAGGCAGTTTCGTCGTCATCATGGCAAGGTGCATCAGATTCGAGTGCAATCTGGCGTTCATTATCGCGCGGATGCAAAGCTCAAAGGTTTCCGGGCGACTCGAACTGGAGACAAGACCATGACCGTAACAATCAAACAACTCAAGCCGATGCGGGTGGCGTTCATGCGCCACGTCGGGCCCTACAACGAGGTCGGCAAGACATGGGAGAAATTCATGATGTTCCTCGGCAAGGAAGGACTGCTCGGTGGCGATGCGCAGTTCATCGGCATCTGCCACGATGATCCTGCCGTGACCCCGCCGGACAAGATTCGCTACGATGCCTGTGTGACGGTGGACGACCATTTCCAACCTCAAGGTGAGATCGGCGTGCAAGTCGTTCCCGGCGGTGACTACGCCGTGATGACGCATTTCGGTCCTTACGAGAAACTCGGCGGGAGCTACGCGAAGTTGCTCGGCCAATGGTTGCCGCGCAGCGGACGAAACCTGCGTTCGACGCCGTGTTTCGAGATGTATTTCAATTCGCCCGAGAACACGGCTCCGGAGGATTTGGTGACAGACATCCACGCGCCGCTCGAACATTCAGGAGGAGGACACCATGCCAACCGAAAAGATTGATCTCTACAAACTGCACAAGGACGAATACGCGACACCGAAAAAGCCGGTTCTCATTCAGACAAAGCCAGCGCAATACCTGTCTATTAGCGGTCAGGGCGCACCCTGCGGCGAACGGTTTACCGCATGCATCGGCGCGCTCTACAGCGTGGCGTTCACGATCAAGATGACGCGCAAGTTCGCCGGCAAACAGGACTACGCCGTGTGCAAACTGGAAGGCCAGTGGTTTTTCGAAGGGGATCTCGCAAAGATTCCAAAGGACAAGTGGCAGTGGAAGCTATTGATCCGCACGCCCGACTTCATTCCACAGACCGATCGTCAGCAGGCCGTCGCCACCCTGCTGAAAAAGGGCAAGCCGCGCGAGGTCGAGGAAGTGAAACTAGAAAAGATTGACGAAGGCCAATGCGTCCAGATGCTGCACGTCGGGCCATACGACCGCGAACACGAGACGATTGCGCTGATGCGAGCGTTTGCCGAAGAAAAGGGGCTAAAGCTGGTTGGCTCACATCACGAGATTTACCTGTCCGACCCGCGCCGCGTGCCGCCCGAGCGGTTGAAGACAATCCTGCGCGAGCCGGTAGGCAAATCTTAGGAAGCGCTTTGAGAGTTGAACAGGTGTCCAACCTGTTCCTTGACGTTTGGCGCCGGTCTCCCGACCGCGACGTTGTCAATGACCGCAGATGTCTGCGCCGGCCGGGATGCACAGAAGATCTTCGGTCGAAACTAGTGCGGGTCAGAGGCCTCCGCACAAAGAGTCGAAATCCAATGTTTTTCTAGGTGAGGGTTAACGGCCTTTGGCCGACCGGAGAGGGCGCGTGTGCTCCCCGTACCGGAGTCGGTCGCTGCTTGGTCGGGAGACCCGCGCACAATGAGATAAATCAACAGTACCCCACTGTCTCATTCGCCCGGCGGCTTCTCCGGGTAATGGAGCTGCGCGGTGATCACCATTTGAACCGATTGGCTATCGGGCGAAATGGTCGATACCAGGTCCAGCCTCGATCCGGCTCGGTAGGGCCCTGCGGGCGTTTGGCGCTCGTCGTCAATTCGAATCACGGATTGCACTCCACTCGGGCCCAAAATCGTCGGCGCAGACACAACTTTGACTCCTCCGTTTTCCCTTGCGGCGCTCTCGATTGCCGCAAATTCATCGGCGCTTAACTTTTGCGCTCTCGAGTTGTACGGCTCGTCGGTATTGAACTGGTCAAGGCCCAATGCATTCCCGGCATCCTCTGTGTACTCAAGAAACGTTGCTTCGTTCATCACTTGCTGCGCATCACCAGGGCTGGGTCTGATCAAGACGAGAGCTCGTTTGCCTGAAGGCGTTTTCCAGCCGCCGGTGACAATTCCCTGACCCCATGGAACGGTCATTGAGGCGGTTGAAACAAATGTCCGGATTGGCGGCGCGTTTGAGTAGCTCTGCATGACCCGACTCCGGAAGTCCTGTGCCTCTTTCAAGGCAGCGGCCATTGTCCCGGCTTGTTCCTGCAGTTCCGCCATCTCGGCGCGAAGTTTTGCGATTTGGCTGGAATCTTCTCGATTGCTTTGACCGACATGGACGAGCGCAGACGCCCGATTTACTGCATCGTCTCTTTCCTTCTGCAATCGCTGAATCTCCTCCGTCAGTGAGCCCTGTTGTTGCTGGATAGTCTCGACCCGGTTCCGCAACGTCGAAGCCTGGCGCGCCTCGAAAATTCCAGTTCCAATCGCGGCGGTAATCGTAACCGTAACAATGATTTTGTGCAGTGTGGTCATGGCGATAGCCTTGGTGATGGTTGCGGTTGTCGTGGCGACGGTTGTTCCGGCAAGAACGGCAGCCGTGGAAATCGTGACGGCCAACCCGACAGGCGCGGCCTGGACGGCGTTGGCCGAGACGACGACGGCGAGTCCACCGGCGCCAATCGTGACGCCGCGTTTGGCAAAGAATTCCCGCAAGTGTTCGACGGCGCGGCTCACGCGTTTTTGCGCGGCGTCTTCGCTCGTGCCGAGGGTTTGCGCCATCTCGCGCGGGGACTTGTGCTCAAAGTAGCGCAGCAACAGCGCGTCGCGGTCGGGTTCACTCAACTCGCCCAGCGCAGCGTCGAGGTGCGGTGCGATGTGTTCCCAGACGGCGTCGGGTTCGGTGGAAAGCAATTCGTTCATGGCGGCGGCCTTCTGTTCGCGGGCGCGACGGCGGACATCTGAGCGAACAGTGTTGGCCGCGAGGTTTTGCGTCGTGCGGTGCAGCCAGCCGGCCAAGACGGGATGGCGCGTAAGTTGACCCGCATTCCGCGCCAAAGCCAGAAACACCTCTTGCGTCACGTCCTCGGCCAAGTGCGCGTCGCAAACCATCCGCAGCGCGGCGGAATAGACGAGGTCAACGTGTCGGCGCACGAGTTCGGCAAACGCCGCTTCCGACCGTCGCCCGGTGTAATCGCGCAAAAGCTGTTGGTCGGTCAGACTGTTCACTCATAGTATAGTAACCGTCAACGCCCGAATCGGACAGGGAACAACGAAAAGACGACAACTACTTCGCCTCGCTGTTCTTCGACGTGGCGGCTTAGCATTTTACCCGGAGTTCGATTGCAGACTCTGGAGCAAGGTTTCCAGTTCCTGCCGACGCGGTTCGAGGCCCTTTTTCACAGCGAGTTGATTCAGATGATAGATGCCCCAGTAGAGAAGGACGCCAACGACCGGCATCTCAAGATCCTTCAGCCTCCACAGCCCCGCTTTGAGCAGCGTCCAAGAGCACTGGCCCCAGAACAATGCGCAGCCAACGCCAAACGGTAGTAAATACCACCAGAATACGTTTTTCAGGAGCCAGATTTGGTGATTGATCTGGGCCAACGATTCCTCCACGCAGGCCAAGAGTGGGTCGGAGTACGTAGGGCGCCGTCTTCGCTGAAGAAGCCGATCCACGACCATGAAAACCCCAACACCTCCGCTCAGTGCCGCCATCACAAACAGTGGCCAGATATGGTCCTTAATCCCGAACCAGAGAACGAACGCAGCCACCAAAATGGCCCCTCCCGCCTCGCGTAGGTCCCGCCAGAAGATTGTCGCTTCAAAATGGCTCTTGGAGCGATCAAGTTCCCGGAGCACGATATCGGCATTGAGCGTCAGTCGCCGTCCGGTCAACTGCGCCTGCCATGCTTTTTCCAATTCGTCAAGCTTCATGCGTCACCTCTTTCATGAGGTCTGCCAGGACTTTCTTGGCACGGTTCAACTTCACGCCCACGTTGCTTTCGGAAATGCCAAGCACATCGGCCATCTCCCGGTAACTGAGGTCGTCCAGATAAAGGAGCACCAGCGCGGCGTCCACTTTCGGCAATTGATGAATGGCATCGTAGAGTCGTGCGACGACTTCTTCTCTGTCGAGCCGGCGGGAGTTGTCCTCTTCCATTCCCGGCAATTCTTCGACCTCGATCAGCGGAGTTTGTAGCGCGCGACGTTTCGTTTCCTTTCGCCGCCAGGCGAGCGCGGTGTTCAGGGCCACCCGGTAAACCCACGTGGACACCTTGGCTCTGCCTTCAAACTGCGGCAGGGAACACCACAGTTGCAGCAGAATGTCCTGAATGAGGTCCTGCCGGTCCGCCTCCGTGGGCGCGAAGGCGCGCGCCACTTTGAAGACCAGACCGGCGTGCTCCGTCAGCCACGCGCTGAACAATGCCTGCCAGTCATCACCCGGTGCTTCGTGCACATTCATCCTGTATGAATAGTGACAAAGTACAGGCTTTCCTTACAACCAATCTTCTCTTCGGGTTCTCCGCGCCCCTGCGACTCAATCGCCGTGGGAAGGGTTCGCGGCAAAGACGGCTGTGCCTGCAACTACTTCTGCGGATACTGCCAGACCCAGTCGCCCTTCGTTAGGTTCAGCCAGCCGCCTTTTGTGGGAGGAACCTCCCCGCCGTCGTCAGTCTCGTTCCAGCCGACGGAGTAGAGCACGAACTGGCCGTCGTTGGTGCGGCGATAATGCAACGGCTGGCCATTGATGATGTCGTGCGGCAGTTTGGCGATGAACTGCGGCGCGAGCGCGTCAAGCGACTCGGGATATTCGCCGTGCGCGAGCCGGTAACGCTCCAGCGCAATCGCCACTCGCGCCAAATCCACCGATTCCTGCCCGTAGGCAAACTTTTTCGTGACGGCGCCGAGTGCGGGCAGGAGCATTCTCTCAATAATGTTGTAAGGGGTGGCATGGTTGGTGTTGGCTTCGATTGCCGCATCAGCGCGGCGGGTAGCTGCCGGCGAAATGATCCCCCGGTTGACATCCGCCACCGGCAAATAGGCTTCCACCATCGGGCGGGCGCAGCGAAGTTGGTTCTGATAAAACCAGCCGCTGGGGATTAAACGGCAGAGGATTCGCAGCGAAGGGTCGGCTCCGCTGGACATATCGCCGGATATATTGAAAAGTTCCTCCGGTAGGCGCCGCAGCCAATCAATGATGCCGCCCTGAAGCAACACCAGCTCACCGCGCATGGACAGCCGGTAATCCGCCAAAAAATCAAACTTGGCCAGCTCCCGATCAAGTTCGACGAGTTGCGTGTCCGACCATTTGTGCTCGGCCAGACCTTCCCAAACCGGCTGCATTGTGATGTCCAAGATCGCGATGCGAACCAGATGTGAAATCAAGAACGGCTCGGCGCGAACGGAATCAGTCAATCGCAACATGAGTTTTACGTCGTCCAGCGCCTTGTCGCTTTGGCCGTTTTGCAATTCGGCAATGGCGCGCAATTGCAGCACGCGCGCACATCCTCGCAACGCGTTCAGATGGGGCAGCAAAATTGCCGCTGGATTGTCCTTGTCGTATTCCAGTGGAAACCGTGAGTAAGGCAGCAGGCTTGCCTGACGCAGTTGTTCAATGGCCGGATCGTTCTTGCTCAACGCCAGCAACACGTCGGCGGCGGGAGTTTGAGGTTCCAACGCAACCGGAAACTCGTTGGTCTTTGCCGCCAGAGCGCGATAGTATTGTTGCCAGACTTTCAGGTCAGTCACGGTTGATTTCTCCCAGTTGCCGGTGCTGTTGGTTGGCCAGTTGTTATTGTGGGCAACGTCCATTTTCAGCCGGTTGACGACATTTGTGTTTCGCGGCCGCAAAGCATGCCCGGTTTTGTCCAGCACATGGAGATAGCTGCTTGCGACAATCGGCGTCAGCGCAAAGTTTTGATCGTCTGGCACTGGTGACGGGACTACGCTGGCCCGATCAAACCGCTCGCCTTTGGCCTCCCATTCGTGTTTGAACTTTTGCCATGCGTGCCAGCCCCGCCAGTCCTCTTCGGCATAGAACAGGCCGATCAGCGTGGCGATGACGGCAAAACTAATCACCAAGCGCCGCGCGGCCCGCCAACTGAACAACCGTTTGAGAAAGCGCCTCGTGGTGGATCGTTGCCATATGCTTGGCTTCTCAGAAGATAATGTCGTCATGGTTGCCTCCATTTCATGCTGCTGAGATTCTGGTGCCACGGTCGCTGCGCGGGCCCGGCAGATTGGGTTTGCGCGTGTTCGCCGGTTCCGGCAGCGCATCGGTCAACTGGGCCAGCAGTCGCCGTTGTTCGATGAACGCACGAAGCTCCTCGCCCGAGCGCGGCCCCGTCTTGCTGGCGGCCTGCAACGCTGGCTCGGAAGAAGCCATGTTCAATCCGATGATCAACAGCCACGCGACGGCCAACCCGGCCCAGATCCGCCGACTCGGCCAGATCAACTCGCGCCAAAGCTTCCAGCCGACGGTGAACAGCAGGCCCTGTAGCGGCGCTCTGTGAGCGCCGACTCCGCGTTTCACGCCGGATTCTCGACGGTTGCAGACAGCCGCTACAGCCGGCGCAAGCGTCTCGGCCCACATACGATCCAGTTTCGGCTCGACTGATTGATGCCGTTTCAACAAAATTTCACGCGGCGTTTTCATGATGATTGTTCCTCCAACAGTTTTCTCAGCGCACGCTTGGCGTAGTGCATCCGCGATTTCACGGTGCCGAGTTGCGCGCCGGTGATAGCAGCGATTTCTTCGAGCGAAAAGTCTTCCACGAAATGCAGCAACAGCACGGAACGCTGCGGTGTCGGCAGTCGATCAAGCAGTTTCATGAACTCAGCCTCCTGTTCCTCTCGGATGAGCAACTCGAGCGGGGTGTTGTTGGCATCGGCAGGCGCGTCCGCCAGTTCTTCCTGCAACTCCGCATCGCGGTTCTGACGTCGCCACTGTTGAATGCATTTCTGGTGGGCGATCCCAAAGAGCCAGCTTCCAAACTTCTCGTCGTCGAGAAGACTGTCGAGGTGTCGCACGGCATTGACGAACGTCTCCTGGACGATGTCGAGGCTGGCCTGTTCGTTGTGTACCAGTTCAAAAACATAGACATATAAAGGCAGTTGATAGCGTTTGAGCAGGACGTTCCACGCTTCGGCGTCTCCCGCCCTGGCTTGTTGCACCGGCAGTTGTTCGCGTTCAGCCACCACCAGCATTCTAACCAGTGGAATGCAGAGCGCGAGAAAAGGTTCAACGCCAACCAAGGGCCAAGTCGCGTTTTGAGAGGGTCTGACACAATCAACGCCCGCAGCCACGCCCCTCCGTCGGCATGGGGCGGGTGGTTCGGAGACCAGACAGGCGCGCCCTGTCCCGCACAGCCGTCAGAAAACGGTCAGGTAGGGGGCTGGCGCGGGGAGGGAATGCCTCACTTGGGTTGCGGTGCCGAACTGGCGGCCAACAGCCATTGAGCCAGATTGCTCGCGGCCTTGTGGTTCTCGATGGTCAGGTTGGGCGCGGTGACGTCGATGTATTCGTTGTAAACCCACGGGTCTCCCACAGCGAAGACCAGCCCCTTGCCGAACTGGCTCGTGGCCATGATGACGTCTTTGCCTTCGCCCTTCTGTTTATCGACGACGAGCAGCGGCTTGGCGGGATCTTTCACGCCCAGCGTACAAATTTCTTTCATGTAGATCATCTTCACGTCCTTGAACAACGGATGATCCGGAAATTGCGCGGCGTTGAACGTCCCGGGACTCCGATCCCTGGCGTTCGGCACCTCGTTGCGGAGGTCCTCGTTGAACGTGATCCCGAACCTCTGGGAGAGTTGGTTGAGATGCTCGAACTCGCAGTTGTTCTTGTCGTTGGCAAACAGCGCCAGCACTCCTCCGTCCTTGACCCAGGACACGATCGCGTCGATGTCAGCGGGCTGGATGTAATTGGGCTTGCCACCGGCAGCCTTTGCCGGAGTGTTAGGGTTGACGATGATGTAGACGGAAAACTTGCGGAGGTCCCCCAACGTCGGCGCCTTTTCCAACTTGCCGAGCGTCGCGCCGTATTGCTGCCAAACATCTCCAAACTTCGAGTAGCCCGAAAGGGCGGTATCCTCCCAGATGTAATGGAACGGTTTACCGTCGCGCTCCTGGTGGTTGAACCAGTAATCGAGTCCCACCACCTTGCCGCGTCCCACAGCCTGATCGGCCGTGGCCTGGGCGCCGGCCGGCGAAGTCGCCGCCTCCGCAGCCTGCGCCTGGTTCAACCCGGTGCCGATCACCAGACATACAAACGCCGCTATCTTTACAAATGCCTTTCGCATGGTGTCATCCTCCTCGCATTCAAATACAGTTCCTGACCACAGCCCGCCGTTGCTGAAGCCTCGATACGCCCAACGCGCTATCATGCCAAGGCGCATCAACTGGCCCCGAATATTGACTTTGCCGCCGACGAGTGCAAGGCGAATCCGATTGGACAACGCGAGCACGTCATGTCTGGCATGGGGCTGCGCCGCCCCACAAGTCCCGCCGGTGGATTCCTTCAATCGATCTGGCTGCGCAGTCTCCGGTCTTTCTCACTCCGTCTTGATGGGCTTGACCGTGAAATACAGGAACGGATTGCTGGTTTCGGTGAACTGGTGCGGCAGGCCAGCCGGCACGATGATCACATCCCCCTTTTTCAAGTGATGCGTTACCCCGCCGGTGATGCTGGTGCCGCGAAGCTGACCCGGTTCGGTAATCTTGGCGTCGGCACACGCGCCACCCGTGACGAACGTTGCCGTGCCCTGGATGATGTAAAACACATCGGTCTCGTACGTGTGAATCTCCACCGGGCCGGGTTTGTCGCGCCGGCTCGCCATGACCTTGTAGCCGTGGGCTTCGGCCAGCGTCTGGCCCTTGTCGAATGCCGACGTCACCTTCGCGCCGTCAATGTACGTGGCCGCGGACGGCGATGCCGGTGCGGTGGGCGCATTGGTGAGGACGACGGTTTTCCCCGCGCTACCAGGAGAGATTTTCTCCATGCCCTGTCCCCAGCCCGTGTTGATGGCGACTGCGAGCAGGGCAATGCTGACGATTGTTTTCATCGAATGCTCCTTTTGAAGGTTGGAATGAAGTGTATTCGATTTTCGACAGACAATGCAAGCGGTGGAACAACGTTGGAAGTCCGTGATCCGTTGCAGTCACTCATGACTCAACGGGACTCAACGGGCTTGACAGCACCACTCAAAATAAATACCACTGAAGAAAATCCGTCTGACCTTGAAGGCGTTGGGGCCGGCGGCGCCCAACGAGGTGGGCCTCTCCGGCGAGGAAGCGAAATGAACAGATGAATCCCCACGAAGGGGCAAAGGAGTGAACATGCGTGGTTCGATCAAATCCGTCGTCGCGATGGCGAGTGCCGGAATCGTGTGCTTCGGTTTCGCCGGCCCCGGCCGGGCACAACAGGATTACTTCTCCAATTGGCCGGAGGGCGCTTCGCCGAAAGAAATCGGCAAGCGCGTGGCCGAGAATTTCGTCGCGCGCAAGCTCGAGTTCGAGACGAACCCGAGAAGACAGTATGTCATCTATCCGGAGGTCTGCACCTGGTACGGCTCGCTGACCGTTGCCCAACTGACGAAGGATGAAGACCTCAAGACCCGGCTGATTCAAAAGTTCGAACCGCTGCTGACGACCAACTCGGTGAGGATTTCGCCAGATGCTCACGTTGACTACCGGGTCTTCGGCGTCGTCCCCTTGGAGATTTACATGCAGACCAAGAACCAGAAGTATTTGGAGCTTGGCAAAAGCTTTGCCGACAAGCAGTGGGAGAAGACCACCGAGGACGGCATCACCACGGAGGCCCGTTACTGGATTGACGACATGTACATGATCCCGGCGGTGCAGGTGCAAGCCTACCGCGCGACGGGCGACGCCAAGTACATCGACCGTGCGGCCCTGACTATGACAGCTTACCTGGACAAACTGCAACAACCCAACGGCCTCTTCTTTCACGGCACCGACGCGCAATTCTACTGGAGCCGCGGCGACGGTTGGATGGCCGCCGGCATGGCGGAACTGCTCCGCTCGATCCCCAAAGACCACCCGAAACGCGCCCGCATCATGGATGGCTACAAGAAGATGATGAAAGCGCTGCTGAAATTTCAGGGTGAGGACGGCTTGTGGCGACAGCTCATCGACCATCCAGAAGCCTGGCCTGAAACTTCAGGTAGCGGAATGTTCACGTTCGCGATGGTCACCGGCGTCAAGAACGGCTGGCTGGATGCCAAGACCTACGGCCCGGCCGCTCGCAAAGCTTGGCTTGGTCTGGTCAAGTACATCGACAAGGACGCCAACGTCGGCGAAGTCTCCACGGGAACAAACAAGTGGACCGCCAATCAGGGCGACGCCGTCCAGTACTATCTCAATCGTCCACGACGGGTGGGCGACCTCCACGGGCAAGCACCGATCCTGTGGAGCGCCTCAGCACTGCTACGGTAGCCTGGGCGGATACCCGTTCCAATCAAACCGTGAACGCGGCGAATAAGGCGCGGATTTCCTCGTCCACCTCCTCGGGGCTGGAGACGGTGTCGGCGATCTCGGCCCGGAGCAGTTCGCGGTACCGTTGACGCAGCCGATGCACCGCCACCTTCACCGCGCCTTCGGTCATATCCAGCCGCGTGGCAATCTCGGCATAGGCAACCGACCGGCTCTCTTCCGTCAGGGTCGGCTTCAGTTGCTCGAACAATCTCCACTTGCCGCTCTGGACGTATTCGTCGCGCAACCGCTGTAGCACCTGCTCCAGCAACGTCAGCGCCCACCGCCGCTCGAAAATCTTCTCGGCGGTCACGTTGTCGGCCGGCTCGAATCCGCACGAAGTCTCGGCGGTCTTGACGTCGATGGGAATCAGTACCTGTCCCCCGCCGCGTTTCTGTGCTCGGGCCTTGTCCCACTCGTTGGCGAGAAAATGTTTCAGTGAAGCGAGCAGGAAGGAACGGAACCGGCCCTTGACCGGGTCAACGTCGCCGAGCCAGTTTTTCTCCAGCAACCGCGCGAAGAATTCCTGGGTCAGGTCTTGCGCGTCTTCGGCGGAATAGCCGCGCCGCCGCACAAACGCGTAGATCGGATGCCAATACGTCCGGCAGAGTTTTTCAAGCGCCGCGCGGGCGTCGGTCGAATCGCTGCGTCCCGCCGTCAACACCACCGTCCAATGCGTCGTGACAAACACCGGGCTGTGCGGAGCGTTGGCGTCCCCCGGCGTCGAAGATGATCCCGTCTGAGTCGTGCTACTCACCGCCGCCGAGTGTAATCCATCGTCCGCCCGGCGCAAGCCTGCGTTGGCCGTGAGGCGAAAGCCGAGAGCGTTTCTTTACCCGTGTTCCCCCTTGTCTGCAAGCTCAGTGCCCAGTTTCATGAATCCGTTCACGTATCCGGGACGAACCCACCCCGTCCGCGCCCGCACACGACAGCGGCTACGGCCACCCCTCCGTGGGAGGGGATACCGATACCGTCTGATTCCCCTCCATGGAGGGGACAGGGGTGGGTGTCGTTCGGTTAGCGTACTCGGAAAAGTCTCACCTGGCTCACGGCCCATGGCGCACCGCCGCAGCCAGCTTCTTCATCGCCGTTTCTTCGCCAAGATCCAGCACGTTGTCGAAGTACTGGACCATTTCCGATTCTGTCGCCAGATCGATGATGTCGCGCTGGATTGCGGCGACCAATTGCTGCAGATCCTGGCGGCGCTCCTGCAATTGGTCCATGCGCTGCGCAAGCTGTGGATCGGCGTCAGCATGTTCACCGACCATCAAGGCGGCACTTTCGACGTGCTGCCCGACCAATTCCGTCACGATGAACACGGGGCGTTGCTGCATTGATTTGGCGGCGGTCAACAAGACGGGAGCGATTGCGGGATCGACGGGGTGTCGGGCAAGTTCGAGTGCCATGCCGAGCACGTACCTGTCGAGGGTGAGTACACCGATCCGCCGCGCCGAATACGGTGAGTAGCCCGCTGCCTCCAACAACCAAATCCGCGCGCGGGCGGCTTCCGTTCCGTAGTCCTGAAACCGTGTTGCCGATGCGGGCGGCTTGACTGCGTCCAGAGATTGGTTTTGCTGCCGCAGCACCCACATTTCCAGCAGCCAGGGCACGATGTTGTCGGCGTCCTGTTTCTCGCAGGATCGCGCACATTGGAGGGCAAGCTCGAACTCGCGCTTCTGCGCGGCGGCACAGGCATAACGCACGGCGATCGCCGTATTTGTTCCGCTGGCCAGCAGGGCCGACTCAAACATCGCGCGCTTCTTTGGCCAGTCGCCCAACAACTCGGCTGCGCCCCAAAGCATTTGGGAATCTTTCGCCTTCTCCTGTGCCGTGCGCAGGAGCAAATCCGCAGAAGGGGTGCTGATCTCAAGCGATTCAGCCGTCACCAATTGGCCGTTTGTCCGTCGCTCGCGATCGGCTCGACGGAAATCGTCAAACGTCGGGAGCGAGGCGGAAACGGCAGGAGTCAGAAGACAGAAGACAGAAGACAGAATATAAAAAAGGACGATAAGCTTTTGTCGCATTCTGACTCCTGACCACTGACTTCTGTTCGATGGCTACTGTATGGTCAACGGCGATGGCTGTCAAAACTGATGTAGCGAACGTTTGAGTTCAGCGGCTGCCGAAGGCAGTCCACTGGAACGAAGGGTTAGGTGCCGCTTTCGAGCAGGCGCTCTTGCGGCAAACCCAAGGAAATGAGATGTGCTCGTAGCTCATGAAGCGGAGGCTTTCGTGTTGTGACGAACAGAAAACGTGCGTGGGAATTGTAGTACATGGCGTGGCAGCCTCGATCTTGCAGCGCTGCGAGCTTGCTTCTCATGATTTCGAGAGGCTTGGCTTTACGAGAGAAGGATTGATCAAACGAGAACACCAGAGCGTACCTTGATGCCTCAAGCGCAATCCGACCGAACGATACGTGCTGCTTGCCACCCTTTTCGTTGATTCCAGTATCGGGTCCAAGAATAGGGCCGTAAGGGAAGAAAGGTGATTTGCTTCGACTTCCGATGAAGCGCCGATGAGACGAAGGAAGCCGGGCTGCTGCTGTTCGAGCCACACGCCGGTAAACATGGGATCAGCTATCACTTCGTATCCAACAGCGCTTAGCTCATGGCAGAAGAACCTCTTTACGAGGTCGTACGAATCTCCGAGAAACGCGGGGTTCATTCTTGAGGCACCTAACTACGTCTTATATGGTTTCCGCATAAGAACCCTTTGCGCGGCGACGAGGAATCTCATGGCCGTCTGCCTTCCTGCGTCTGCTGTCGCTGGGCGATGATGAGGTCTTTGATGCGCAACGGGTGCGGCATACCGGGCATGATTTCCGCAGGGTCCACCGTTGCCGCAGTCGAAATGGTCAGATCGCCAAAGCCGCACAACCGGCCGAGCATGCCTTGGTCAACATCAATCGAGCGGATATCGCCGATAAAAAGTTCCCGGTACTCCTTGCCGACCAAGCCGCGCTCCAGCTTCACGCGGTCGTGGTAAACGCGCAGCACCAGTGAGTTTCGTTTCCAGAGCGCGATCAGCAGCGGAACGATCAGCCAAAAGAACACGAGATACCAGAAAAAGTTCCACCATGATGGCCGGACCTCCAGCAACGCCTCAACACCGTGTGTCGGGGTGGCGGCGTCGGCAAGGCGTTCCGCGACCGGGTAACCGCACTGAGGACAAGCAGTCGCTTCGCGGGACACTTCCCGCCCACATTCGGGACAATCAATCAGCGCCATGATCGCTCCTTCGCCACCGGGATTCTCTCGGCTTTGCGGGTGGCAGGCGGCACTGTATGGTCAGCGGCGATAGCTGTCAAAGCTCCATGCGCTGGTTGGCAATCTTCTTTTTACTTTATTCCGGCCTTATCTCAGGAACTTGCCGACAAAGGGCGAAGTCTCGCCACGGCGCAAGAAATGGCCGGAAGGCCCCTCTCCCAAGAACTCGGAGAACCACGATTCGTGCTCGATTTCTTCGTTGAGAATCGCTTGAGCAAGATCGTAGGTTCTGTGGTCCTTGCCAGCTGTCAGGTTGCAGATATTGGTGTATCCCTTCACTGCACACCGTTCCGCGTTCACCAGCACCGTGAGCATGGCTTGGACGTCAGTTGGGTCCTTTGGCAAACTCGCGGGCGGACAGGCCGACATGTCATGAAATGCCTTCATATCGTCCGGCAGTTTTCCGCCCAGCTCATAGATACGGGGGACCAGCGCTTCAAAGTGATTGCGGTCTTCGATTCGAGCGGTCTCCGCAATCTCTTTGATCCCTTCGCCCTCCAATCCGATCAGGTTCACCCGTAGGATCGTGTAGTAGTAGAATGTGGTCAATTCCGCAGCCGCGTTCTTGACCAGCAATTCCACCAGTTGATCTACGTTGATTCCTGCCTTCTCGACCATCTGTCTTGTCACCTTAGCCATAGCATCCTTCCTTTCAGTGCAGAGTTTGTTGTACTAGGTTTACATCACGCGAACTTGGACCTCGCTTCGTTGGGGGTGTTAAGTAGTTTCTGTATAGTACCCCAATGCCCCCTTGTCAAAGGGCATCGGCTCGATTCTACCGCTGACTCGTGCTTTCTGGCTTCTGTATTCTGTATTCTGCCCGACTTCGGCGGGTAAAGCTTCTGTATTCTGTATTCTGTCTCCTGTCTCCTGTCTCCTGTATTCTTCCCCTCTAATGTCTGTCAAAATTGATTTGGCCAAAAGGAAAATCTCACTCGGGGTCGGCGATCTTGTGGCGGAACCGATGGCGGGGGCGGGGCGCGTTGCTGGTCTGCGGATCTGGACGCGGCTGGCGTTGGGCCGCGAGGCGCACGTGAAGCACCAACGGGCGCAGGCCGAGCTGCACGAAGGCTATGCGCAGGAGATTTTCGTCCGATACACCACCATCGTGGACGAATTCAAGGTGACCGTCCAAGGCCGCATCGACGGTGTTATTGCCTCGGAACCCGGTCGCCCCGACAGAGGTGTCGGGGCTCCCACATGGGTGATCGAGGAAATCAAATCGGTCGTGCTGCCGCCTCTGGTTTTCGCCGTGCTGGATGCCAATTCACATCCGCATTACGTCGAACAGTTGCGGTTGTACTGTTTTTTCGTTGAGCAAGAAACCGGTTCTGTAGGAGCGACCTCCTGGTCGCTACCGGGCACACCGAATCGCGGCCGGGAGGCCGCTCCTACGAACGTCATCGGGCGGCTGGTTTACGTCAACGTCGCCGACGGATCGCGCAAGGACATCGACATCCGTGGCCCGTTCGACGATTGCGAGAATCTGATCGCGGAGCGCGTGCGCACGCTCATCGGCAACGCGTACGAAGAAGAACACCGCCGCAAACTGCGCCGCAAACGCGTGACGGAGTTGCATTTCCCCTACGACAAGCCGCGCAAATACCAGGACCGGATGATTGCCGCCGTCGAGAAGGCGCTCGTGGAAGGGCGACACCTGATGGTTTCCGCGCCGTCGGGCATCGGCAAAACGGCGGCGGCGTTGTACCCGGCCGTCAAGTATGCGTTGGCCAATGACATGCGCCTGTTTTTCGTCACCGCCAAAAACACCCAACAGGCGATTGCGATAGAAACATTGCGGAAAATGGGGAACTCCCCTCACCCTGTCCGAAGGATGGGTGAGGGGCCGGAGAGCAGCAATGCGGTGGACGGGCGGGACGCCCGCGCTACTGTTACGGCCGTTTCATTTCGGGCGCGCGAGCAGATGTGCATCAACGACGTGTACGCCTGCCACGAGGAGTTCTGCCAGCACTTGCGCGATTTCACGGCCAAGCTGGCACTGACGCGCATCGTGGAACGCTTGCTGGGCCAGCGGCTGGTCATGCCGGAAGCGATGATCGAGGCGGGGCGGCAGGCGCGGTTCTGCCCGTTCGAACTGGCTCTGCTTGAGGCCGAGCTGACGGACGTAATCGTCTGCGATTACAACTATGTGTTTGATCCGCAGGTTTACTTCCGGCGGTTTTTCCAGGACGCGGACTATTCGGACACACTTCTGATCATTGATGAAGCGCACAATCTCTTGCAACGGGCGATGGATTATTATTCCCCCAGCCTGCGGCGGCAGCAGATCTGCGAGTTGATGGGCGACTTGAAACACGTCGAGCCTGCGCTGGCACAGGAACTGAAGCAGTTTCTGAAGGAGTTGGACAGGTTTTTTGCAGGCGTCGCCAGCCAGCGAGCGGATGCGGACCAGTTTCTCATCGACTGTCCCCGCCATTTCTTCGACGAACTGAAACCGATGTTCAACCGCCTGACCGTTCGCTACTTGCTGGACAAGATCAGTCGCGGCCGAGCGATTCCCGATGATCCTGTGGAGGAGTTCTTTTCAGATTTCGGTCAGTTCTGCGTCGTGTTGGCAATGGAGGCCGACGAGTTTTCCTACGTTTTCGATGCCACACAAGGGCAATCCATCAAGATTGTCTGCAAAGATCCGTCGCGTCAACTGGCCGAGCGCATCGAGGGCTTCCACAGCGTCATCGCCATGTCGGCAACCCTCGCGCCGATGGGGTTTTACCGTCAGATGCTGGGCTTCGACGCAGACCGAACCGATCAGGTAACCATTCCCTCGCCATTCCCGCGCGAGAACCGCAAAATCATTGTCGTGCCGCAGGTTTCAACGACGTTCCGCCAGCGTTCGGCCAACTACGGCAGAATTGCCGACATCATTGCGACCACGGCGCGGGCGCGGCGAGGCAATTACATGGCGCTGTTTCCCAGTTACGAATTCATGCAGGCGGTCGCGCAACGACTTGAGGGTGAGACTCCTGCCGAGCCGCTGGATGACAACTCGGCTCGCCCTCCACGCTGGCAGATGGTCGTGCAACAGCCGAGAATGACCGAGAAGCAGCGACAGGAACTCTTGGAATCGCTGGAGCAGCCTGATCCGCCCAAATTGGTGCTGGCCGTGCAAGGCGGGTTGTTCGCGGAGGGTGTGGATTACCCCGGTGAGTTGCTTTCGGGTGTGGTCGTCGTCAGCCCGGCCCTGCCGCAGGTCAACTTTGAGCGGGAACTGATGCGGCAATACTACGAGGATCGTTATGGAAAAGGCTTCGAATTCGCGTATCTTTATCCAGGTATGAATCGGGTGATCCAGTCGGTCGGACGGCTGATACGGACGGAGACTGATCGAGGGGTGGCGGTGCTGGTCTGCCAACGTTTCGCGCAGCCGCAGTATTCAACGCTGTTCCCACCGGACTGGTCGGATGAGGAGGAAGGAGGGTTGGCCCATGTCGACCTGGCAGATGAACTACAGCGGTTTTGGTCGAGAATCGAGGGAAGGCGGCCAGATTAAACTGCTTTACAATCCCAAGCGGCAGACATAGGATTGCGCAGGTTTTTGTGAGGGAGGAAAAACCGGAATACTCATGATTCAAGCACAGGAAGATTATGCTCTCGACATGCGCCCTCGCTTGGGAACGGCCATCCAAGCCGCCCAAGATTGGCTGCTCGAGCGTCAGGCAAACGACGGCCATTGGTGCGCCGAACTGGAAGGTGATACGATTCTGGAATCGGAGTACCTGATCTACCTCCATTTCATTGACAAGCTTGATCCCGTCAAGATCCTCAAGGCCGCCAACTACATCCGCTCCAAGCTCCTCCCCGACGGCGGTGTCTCGACCTATCCTGGCGGCCCGATGGATTTGAGCGGCTCGGTCAAGGCCTACTTGGCGCTCAAAATAGCCGGAGACTCCGTCGATGCCGATCACATGATCGAGACGCGCCAAGCCATTCTGAACGCGGGCGGCCTGACCAGATGCAACACGTTCACCAAGATTTATTTGGCGATGATTGGTTTGTATCCTTGGGATGGTTGTCCGGCGATTCCACCTGAGCTAATTCTGCTGCCGAAGTGGTTCAGCTTCAGCATCTACAACATGTCGGCTTGGTCGCGGGCGATGCTTGTGCCGCTATCGATCATCCGATCGCTGGAGCCCGTCAAGCCGCTTCCCCCTGAGTGGGGCATTGAGGAACTTTGGGCGGGAGGTCGTGAACACGCCGATGTCCGCTTGCCCCGCGACACCGAGACGTTCACGTGGCACAACTTTTTTCTCGTTGTCGATAAGATTCTGAAGTTTGTTCACCACCATCATCCAGTCAAGCCTTTGCGCCGATATGGGTTGCGCACGGCAGAACGTTGGGTCATCGAACACGGACGCGCTCCCGGCGGCTTGGGTGCAATTTTTCCCGCGATGGCCAACTACGTGATGTCGTTGCGGACGCTGGGCTACACCAACGAAAGTTATCTTGTCGCCCACGGGATTCGCGAGATGGAGAAGTTGGAAATCGAGGAAGGTGACACATTGCGGCTGCAGCCATGCTTCTCCCCCGTTTGGGACACGGCCCTCAGCGTCAACGCATTGAATGAATCGGGTTTGCCTGCCGATCATCCGTCGCTGCAAATCGCCGCACGCTGGCTGCTCGACAAGGAAGTGCGTCGGCCCGGCGACTGGCGCGTGAAACACTCCGAGAGCCACCGTTACACCGAGCCGAACAAGCCGGTCGGCGCGTGGTTCTTCGAGTACCACAACGAGTTTTATCCCGACGTCGACGACACGCTCATGGTGTTGCTGGCGCTGAACCGCGTGCAAACCGAGTTCGACCGCGAGAAGTCGGCCACTATTCGCCGCGGTATTCGCTGGCTGCTCGGCATGCAAGGGCGCGATGGTGGTTGGGCCAGTTTTGACAAAGACAATGACAAATGGCTGTTCACGCAAGTGCCGTTTGCCGACCACAATGCGATGATCGATCCGAGCACGACCGATATCACCGCACGGGCGCTGGAATGCCTGAGTCATTTCGGGTTCACTTGTGAAGACGAATGTGTTCAAGACGCGATCGCATTTCTGAAACGCGAACAGTGCCCCGACGGATCGTGGTTCGGACGCTGGGGCAACAACTACGTTTATGGCACATGGCAGATTCTTCGCGGGCTGCGCACGATCGGCGAAGACATGCGGCTGCCTTACGTGCGCCGCGCCGTGGCCTGGCTCAAATTGGTTCAAAATGCCGATGGGGGTTGGGGTGAATCCCTGCGCAGCTATGACGACCCGCAGTTTAAAGGCATCGGCGAAAGCACCGCGTCGCAGACCGCGTGGGCCGTCATGGGACTGATTTCCGCGGGCGAAGTGAACGCGCCAGAGGTGGCGCGCGGGATCGAATACTTGTTGAACACGCTGAATATGGAAGGCTCGTGGGATGAAGAATCATTCACGGGCACCGGTTTCCCGCGCGTGTTTTATCTGCGCTATCATGATTATCGGCATTACTTCCCGCTGATGGCACTGGGGATGTACTCCCGCCACACGGTGCGCGGATTCCCGCCCGTGCCTCGCAGATGCCAGAAGTCTCGCGCGATCAAAATGTTTTTCAGACAACCTCGGATCCTGCGAAAAGTGGCCCGCCTGCGCGCCCTGGCGCAATTGGATGATGTCTAGCCGAGCGAACCAGGAGAAGTTCTAAAATGAGATTCCCACTGGCACTTTCTGTAAAGATCGCCAAGCACATCATCACCAACAAAATCAAGAAGACCGGGAAATTCGCACTCGTGCTGCAACTGGAACCGTCGCATACCTGCAACCTGACCTGCACGGGCTGCGGGCGCATCCGCGAGTATTCGACCTCGCTCAAGGACATGATGAGCCTGGAAGATTGCCTGGCGACCGCACAGGAATGCGATGCGCCCATGGTTTCGATCTGCGGCGGTGAACCGACCATTTATCCGAAGCTCGAAGAGCTGGTTGCCGGCCTCCTCAAACAAGGCCGCATCGTTTACATCTGCACGAACGGAATATTCATGCGCAAGAAAATGCGCGAGTACCTCGCCCGCACCTACAGCGCGAAGACCGAACCGAAGTTGACCGAGTTGCTGGCGAACAAGCTGATCACCGAAAATGAAGCCGCCGAAATTAGCAAGGGCAAACCAGACGGTCGCCCGCCCATCGCGCCGAGCAAATGGTTGTACTGGAATGTCCACTTGGACGGCCTCGAGTACGTCCACGACCTCATCGTCGAGCGCGAAGGCGTTTTCAAGGAGTGTATCGAAGCGATCAAGATGGCCAAGATTCTCGGTTTTCAGGTTGCCACCAATGCGACCGTCTATAAAGAAACCGACATGGACGAAATCGAAAAGATGTTCGATTTCCTATCGAATCTTGGTGTGGACGGCCACACAATCAGCCCCGGCTACGAATACGACGCCGCCAAGAAAGACATGATCAAGCGGCTCGGCAAGAAACCCGAAGACTTCTTCCTCACCCGCAAGCTGACGCAGGAAAAATTTGCCAAAGTCGTCGAGTGGGGACAGAAGTACACGCTGTTCGGTTCGCCGATTTATCTGGAATTCCTCGCCGGCAAACGCGATCTGCATTGCACCGCCTGGGCGATCCCGACCCGCAACGTCAAAGGCTGGAAAGCGCCCTGCTACCTGATGACCGACGGCCATTACAAGCGTTACCAGGACATGCTCGAACAGGTTGACTGGGACAAGTACGGCGTCTTCAATGGCGTCGTCCGCGACCCGCGCTGCGAAAACTGCATGGTCCACTGCGGTTACGAGCCGACGCCATCGCTCGGCATCGACAAGCAGCACGGCGACACATGGAAGCTCATCAAGTATAACCTCGGTCCGAGGCCGCAACCGGTCGCCGACGCCTCGCACGTTGACGCCTATAACGGCGTGAGCACGGGCCGTGGTCACGACACGGGCAGACGCGATCCGGTGCAGGCCAACATCCAGCAGGTGCTGGCAGACAAGGAAGTGAACGCCGCGATCGCCGCAGTCACCAACGGGAACGGTTACTGTGGGGGAGATCGTTAAAATCGTTGGAACCGGTAAAACCGGTAAAGGACAGAGAGCAAGCGGTATGGTCAGGAAACGGTTGCTTCACCTTTTAACGATTCCAACCTCTTTAACGGTTTTAACGCTCATCTCATGATCGCCATCCTCGTTGCCGTCCGCCAGGAACTGCGCCCGATCCTCAAGCGCGCTGACGCGAACCACGTCGTGCGTCAGGCGCACCTCGATTTCTATGAAGGCACTCTCGCCGGTCAACCCGTGGCCTTGCTCGCGCTGGGCATCGGCAAGGAATGCGCACGCATCGCCGCCGAGATGACAATCCGCTGCTACCGTCCCGACCTGCTCATCAGCGCAGGATTCGGCGGCGGACTGCAAGATTCCGTCAGCGATGGCGACATCGTCATCGGCACCGAAGTCCTCGAACTCTATGGAGATTATGGCAACCAGGTCCGCTGGCGATCAACATGTCATCTGTCGCAGTGCAGAGAACTGAACATCACTGACGACAGTCTCCGCGTCCATTACGGAAAAATCCTGACCGTGGACGAGATGATATTGAAGTCCGTCAACAAGAAGCGGCTCGGCAAAGCGACTGGCGCGGTCGCTGTGGATATGGAGACCAGTGCCGTCGCCACCGTTGCCGCGGCCCACGACACGGATCTGCTGGCCGTCCGCTGTATCACCGACAATGACGACGAGGATTTGCCAAGGGAGTTCAACGATTTCTTCATCCTCGGACAACTGCAGGCCACGCGCATCATTTCGGCCTGCGCCCAACGGCCCAAAGTCGTCTTGGACCTGGCGCGCCTCGGGTATCGGGCGAAACATTCGGGAAGGAATCTCGCGCGGTTCCTCGAAACAGCCGTCGGCCAGCTACACCTTCCAGCCCTTGCGGCGCGCGACCTCGAGCAACGCGGGCAGTAGCGCGAGTGCTGCGATCAGGCAGGCAGTGACTCCGATGCTCATGACAAGGCCGAGACTGCGAATGCCTCGGTGAGCGCCAATAATCAGGCTGCCGAAGGCGACGACCGCTGTCAGGGCGCTGAGCACGACCGCGCGGCCAGTGCTCTTGCCATAGAAGGTCGCCTCGCCATCTTCGCGATAGCGTTGGACGACGTAAATCCCGTACGCGACGCCGATGCCAACCAACAGCGGCAGCACCATGATGTTGGCGGGATTGAATGGGATGTGAAACAGCGCCATTGCCCCGACCATCCAGATCATCCCGACGACCAACGGCAACAACGTCAGTAGCGTCGCGTAGCCGTTGCGAAAGTCCACGAAGATGAGGATCATGATCACCAAAAACGCCCAGATCGCCGCCTTGATGTAGCCGCGCTGCAGAATGTCCACGAACTCGTACAAGCCCAGCGGCGTGCCGGTCACCTTGGGCGCGACTTGCTGCACCTCGCGCACAAACTTCTCCAGCGGTTCGCGCTCCCAAACGTTTTCCTTCGGAAAGACGCGCACCAGGAATTTCCCGGTTTTGCCGACGAACATCCGCCGCGCTTCGCTAGGCACGTCCGCGATTCCCATCGGGCGATCCACGACCTGATTCGCCATCAAACTGAGCTGTGCCTCCAGGTCGGCATAGAAGCGGCGATCATACTCGGCCAGCCGCTGCTGTAGTTGGGCCTGCTCGACCGACTCCAGTTTCGCCCGCGCCTCCTGCAACGCCTTGACCAACGGTGTCAGCGCCTGCTCGCTGGTCTGATCGCCGCGCGCGGCAGCGTCGCGGGCGAGTTGACTGGCGCGCAACCGCAGCGATCCCAACGCCCGCAAGACTTCGCCGGGCCCGGCAGGTTTCAATTCGAAATGGACGTCGCCCAGCGCCTGCTTGATTTCGCGAACGATGTTGGTCTTTTGCTCCTGCTGTTCGGGAATCATCTCCGCGATGCTGTGCACAGCGGCAACAGTCGGCAATTGAGCCAGCCGATCCTGCAACCGGCGCGTTTCGTCAAAGCTACTGCAGACAACCGAGGCGAAAATGGTCGATTCGACATCGGCGTTGAGCAGGCGTAACTCAGTCTTCACCGACTCCGCCCTGCGTGACTGCAAATTCAGCACGTTGTAGTCGAAATGTACCTGCCAGCCCGCGAGCAACGCAGCCAGCGTCACCACCGCGCAAACGATCAGCGTTGCGTAGGGCTGACGCAAGAGCCATTGCTCGACGCGCGTCGCTGCCGCCCGTGCGGGAATGTCCGCGGACTCGCGTTCGCGCCGCACCAGAAGCAACAGCGCGGGCAGTACCAGCATCGTCGCTGCAGTGGCGATCAGCATGGCGCCGCCCGCAATCACACCCAGTTCGTTCACGCCGCGGAACCCGCTCAGACCCATCGCAAAAAACGCCGCGGCGTTGGTGACACCGGCGGTGACGATGCTCGACCCCGTGTGCTCGATCGCCGTCGTGACCGCTTGCGTGCGCGAGTCGCCCTTGCTCAGTTCCTCCTCGTAGCGGGCGATGAATTGGATTCCGAGATCGATGCCCAAACCGAGGATCATCACTGCAAAGGTCACGGTGATGATGTTCAGGTGCCCGATGCTGAGCGTCGCGTAGCCCATGCTGACGGCGAGTACGATGACCATGCAGGCCACGGCCAACACGGGCCGCAGCAGTTCGCGGAAACTCACGGCGAACAATCCGCAGACCAGCACCAGCGTCAACAGCGTCGCCTTCGTGGCGTCGCTTTCCGACTCGCGCATCTCGTCGTAATCCAGCACGGGTTCGCCGGTCAGGCTGATGCCTACATTGGGAAACTCACGGCGGACATCTGCTATGATCCGCCGCAACTTGGGAATCGTGGCATCGGCTGTGACGTCGCCGTTTTCTCTCGGACGGATCATCAGGAGAAACATTTTGCCGTCGCGGAAGGTCTGGTAGCCCTGCCATTTCATCTGTTGCTCGGCTTTACCGCCTGCCTCTGGTCCAACAAACGCCTCCAGCCAGGGAGAACGCCAATCCGCGTTGCCAGACCCGCTGGTTAAATCTCCCACCTGCCCCACCACCGTCGTCACCATCGGCAGGAAACCCAGCATGCATTTCTTCCGCCCTTCCTCCGTCACCTCAAGCTGCTGGAGCATCTGATCAACCACACCGAAGAAACCGACGATGTTGGGTTCTTGCCTCAGCGCAGGGATCAGTTGCGGAAAATCTCTAACGCAGTTCAAATCCTCAATCGAGAGGTAGTAAAGAAACCAACGCTGAAATGCGCCCAAATCGACACGATAGAACAGGTCGGCGGCGACAAACTGCTGCGCGGCGGGACTGTCGTCGGGCTGGGAAATATTCTCTGGCGACAACAAAGCGTGCACCAGGGCGTCGACGGCCACTTTGTTGCGCTCAGGCCGATCGCTTTCGACAACGACGACGTAATCTTCTTCCGCACGGAACTCCTTGGCGTATTCGCTGTACAACCGCCAGTACTCGCTGTCGCGTCCGATCAGATCGTTGCGGCTGGTCTTGAATTCCAGCCGCCGCGCCGTGTAGATACCGGACAAGGCCGCCAGCACAACACCCCCCAGCACAAACAGCCAGGGCCAGCGGCAAATGAAACCGGCAAGACCATTCAAAAATCGTCGTCGCATGGGTAGTCTGTGTTTATCGCATCATTTGCCGCGGGAACTCAAGCCTGTGAAACGACGCCCCTCACCTTCATCCTCTCTCCCTTCCTGAAGGGAGAGGGCCTGCCCGCCGAAGCCTCGGCGCAGGCGGGTCAGAGTGAGGGTTCCCGCCCAAAGGTTTTGTTTGCACACAAGCGTGTCCATATTTCCGCCGGCGCGTGCGCCAGGTCCGAAGTCACCCAATTGGCGCCCGCTTCGATCAATTGCGCGGCGCTAAAACTGGTCGTCAGGCCCAAACACGAACTCCCTGCGCGCTTGGCGGCCTGCACGCCACTGGGCGCGTCTTCAATCACCAGACATCGCGTGGCGGGTACGCCCAAACGTCTTGACGCCGTCAGAAAAATTTCAGGATCCGGTTTCTTGCGTGCAATTTCGCTGCCCGTGATGCAGGCGTCAAACGTCTCCGGCGGCACTCCGATTTCGTTCAGGTTTCCGTCCAGCTTGACGCGATCGGCGCTCGTCGCCACGGCCAGTTTCACACCCCGTTGCCGGCACTCGGCAATGAATTCGTGAACGCCCGGCAACTGTTGGAGCCGGCCTTTGATAATCTCCAGATAGATCGCGTAAGTGCGCTCTTTGTCACGCGGCATGACCAGCGTCACGCCGTACTTTTCCGCCACGCCACCGATAAAGCGGTCCTCTCCCGTGCCAACAAACGGGATGAAATCGTGCGGCTGCACAATGACGCCGTGCGTCTCGGCAAACATTTTGCAGGCTGCCTCCGCGATGAACGGTTCGGACGCGCAAAGCACGCCATCCATGTCGAAGATCACGCCGGCGAGGGATTCATGTGAAGGGTTCATGTTCGTAACAATGTGGGAGGGGCCTCAGCGCCCCGACAATGCACTTTCAATCCTGTTCAAAATCCCATGGCCAAAGGTGAGTGACAATCTCCGGTGTCCGCAAACTGGTTGCGTCCCACTGCTCCGGTGTGTCGACCAAACCCCGCCGCACTGGATTCCATACAATGTAGCTACTTACGTGGGCAAATTGTTTCGCGGAGCGAATCCGCGTCTCGTAATAACCATCCTGCCAATGGCAACCGTGTGCCTGCAACTGCGGCACCGTCTTGCCGCCGACAAAACTCATGAAGGCGTGCATAAATCTGGGTAGCGTCCATCGTTCCAATAGCGCGAACAACCCGTGCCAATGATCGGGCATCACAAGGAACGCCGCCAGCGCAATTCGCTTTTCGACAACGGAGTGGCGAAAAGTCGAACGAATGATTTTACGAGCGCTGGGGACAAGCGCAGGTTGGCGAGGTTGGAGACACTTCGTTACGAAGAAGGTGGCCGGAGTATCAGCGAGGCGATGGGTCCGAAGATTATTTGAATGTGGCTCGGCTGTTTTCACCGCAGTATGTCGGGGCGCTGAGGCCCCTCCCACATTGACTCATCATCACCGCGCCGCGGCGGAAACCGCTTCCTTCTCGCCTTTGTTCCGGAGCGCGGCTTTGACGAGGTTCGTGCCCAAATCCCACATCGGCCCGGGCAGCTTGTAGCACTCGGTCAACACATCATCGAGTGCGTTCACGAAATATTGGATGTCTTCATCCGTGATGACGAACGACGGCAGGATGCGGATGATGTCGCCGTGACCGCCGCTGACCTGCGACAGCACCCGGTGCTTGGAGAGCAGCGGCATCACCACCATCTGCGCGAACAACCCGTCGTGCGCCGCGTGAATCATCTTCCACGCCATCTTCAGTTTGAGGCTCTTCGGTTCGTGGAACTCGATGCCGATCATGCACCCTTTGCCGCGCGCTTCCAGCAGCACCTCGTGCCTGGCCTTCAACGCGGTGATGGCATCGAGCAGCTTCTGGCCTTGCACGGCGCTGCGCTCAATCAGGTTCTCCTCTTCGAGAATGTGCAGGGTCGCGAGGCCGACGGCCATGCCGAGATTGTTGCGGCCGAAACTGGTCGAGTGCACCCAGCACCGGTCCATCCGATGAAACAGTTTCTGGTAAATCCAACGCCGCGTGACCATCGCACCGACCGGCACGTAGCCGCCACTGAGCGCTTTGCTGGTGCTGACGATGTCCGGCTCAAGATTCCAGTGTTGGAACGCAAACATCTTGCCCGTGCGACCGAACCCCGTCTGCACTTCGTCGCAGAAAAACAACGTCCCGTACTTGCGACAGAGCGCCTGAGCGGCGGGAAAATAATCGTCTCGCGGAATCTGCACGCCCTTGCCCTGAATGCACTCCACGGCCAGGCACGCCACGTCCTTCTTCGCCAAGACACGTTCCAGCGCGTCGAGGTCGCCGTACGGCACCTGTTCACCCTCCAGCAAGGTACCGAATCCTTCGCGGAACTCTTCGTTCCCCATGATCGACAGCGACCCGAGCGTCAACCCGTGCCAACCGTGGTCGAGATAGGCAAACTTATTCCGGCCCGTCGCGGCGCGGGCGAATTTCAGCGACGCCTCGACCGCTTCCGTGCCCGAATTGCAGAAGAAGACCGCCTCCAAATGCGGCGGACACCGTTTCACAAGCGCTTCGGCCAGAATGCCGGCCAGAAACGCGCAATCCATCTGCACCATGTTCGGCAGATCGAGATCGAGCACGTCACGAATCACCTGCGCGACCTTCGGATGATTGCGCCCGATGGAATACACGCCGAACCCGCTCAGCATGTCGAGGTACCGGTTCCCCTCCTTGTCCCAGAGGTATTGCCCCTTGGCTCTGGCATAAACCTTGTCGAACCCGATGGTCCGGAACACTTTTACCAGAGTCGGGTTGATATACTTCTCGTGCAGTTCGTAGTTCTCCCCGAGGCGCTCCGCCACGGTTTTCTTCAAATCAAACGATGACATGATGGCGCGAAGTGTAGCGCGCAAAAGACCGCCGGGCAAGCCCAGAACAGTCACGACTGGAGCAACCGCGGATGAACGCGGATGGACGCAGATGAAGTCGTAGGTAGGGACGGCTCGCCGAGCCGTCCGCTTCGATTTGCGCCAGATTGAGAGTGATTTTCACCCGCGACCGGCTCCGCTCGCCTCATTCCGATGGTCGCGCTTCCCCGCGACCTCTGCTTCAATGTGGGAGCGACATTCCTGTCGCGACCGGGTCGGGTACGCCTCAACGTTCAACATCGAACGCTCAACGGGGAGGCAGAGAAGCAGAAGCTTGTGGCAAGCTCATCGTCAGCGGCCAGCCATACAGTCGATTCACTTCGTTGATGCGCGCCATTTTGTTTGGATTGGCCAAATGTCTCATGTTCCAACTTACGATCATGTCCAGCCGATGACAAACCGCCACGGCCACGTGGAGCAAGTCATCGTGAAACCGGGCCGGCACGATCCGCTCCGCTGCATAGTGGCGAGCCAGTGCTTCTGCTTCTGTTGTCATGCCCAGCATCGTCGGCCGCAAACGGGGAGGCAACGGGCTGTTTACGACAGCGGCGGCGGGCAAGATGCCCGCCCTACAATTCACGGCAACAGCGGCCACGCGGAAGTCGCCATGTTTTGCATGGCATTGCGGTCCGAGGATTCGCGTGCATTCGTGTTCATTCGTGGCTAGCATGGCCTCCAATCGTATCGGAGGAAGCATGAAACCCATGAACCGGTCCATCATAGCTGGCCTGACGGCGCTCGCGCTGGGCGTCGCGTTGTGCTGCGCCGGGTGCAGCAAGAAAAATGAGGCGCAGCCCGTTGACTCCAAACCGTTCGAGGCGGCGATCGCCGACTACCTGCAGAGCAACAGCTTCGGGATGAAAATCTCCTCGGTGCAGCGCATCGACCAGAACGGCGACACGGCCACGGCGGTCTGCAAGATGCAGGAGGCGGAAGGAACCTATGCGCTCACCGTGACCTGGGAGTTCTCCTTCCGTCGCAGCAACGGGCGTTGGCAAGTCGAGCGTCACACCGCGAAGTAGCGCAGAATTGCGGTAGTAGCGCGATGGATTGTTGGAGACCCCGGTGCCGATCCGTCCTACGGCTTGGACAGACTGTGCAGAAGCTTCTGGGCCTCGGCTTTCCACTGGGCGCTCTCGAATTGGCGGTCCGGCCACGGCTTTGCCTCGATCACTTTGTCGAGCGCCTGCTTCGCTTCGGCTGCGCGTCCATTCTCGCGCAGCGCTTCGCCGAGATAGAGGTAGTTCTCGGGGTAATCGGGGAACAATTCGACGGCCCGCTGCAACGAGCGCAGCCCTTTGCGCGGGCTGCCGATGCTGACGGGGGGCGCGGGCGTTCGCAGATACAAGATGCCGAGCACGCGCAACGGCCCGCCAAGATCGTATCGTTCGTCAATCTCGATCGCCCGCTTCAACTCGGTTTCCATCTCACCGGCCGCGTCGAGCCCATACGAGCGATCCACATCGGCCAACAGCCCGACGTTGATCGCGTACCAGTAATGGCATTCCACACGGTCGGGATTCATCTCGCGCCCGTGGCGTGCCAGCACGATCCCGAGTTTCGCCGCGTCCCGGTGCGACTCGGGACTCGTCTCGTTCTCTGCCAGAAAATCCAGCGCCTCTGCCGCCTGCGCCTGCGCATCGTAGTTGTCGCGCAATGTGCGGGCAGCTTGTTCCAGGTCCCGAGCGGCACGGGTAACGCGTACCAGCGTGCGCGGTTGCTCGGCGTACAACGCCAAACCTTCCGTGCGCAGTTTCTCTGCCTCGGCTACAGTCAGGGCAAGCGGCTGGTTGGCTGGCACACGCACACCCCGAATCGATTTGCAGCCCAGAGCGACGACGGAAAGCAGGCAAAGGATCAGGTGAATCTCATTTCGCATAAAACAGCGCCTGCGCTTTCGACAGCCGATCCTTGTCGACGTCAACAAAAGCCTCCACGCGTATGCTGTTGAGAATTTGCTTGCCGGCGTCGTTGTTGCCCATGTCTTTGAGCACCGACTTGATCTTCTCCGCGTCCACGCCGTCTGCATTGGGCCGAAACAGCACGACCAAGTCGCGCGGTAATTCATCCGATTGGTAAACAGCTTTCACCTTCGGACCGAGTTCCTCGTCTTTCTCGAACAGTTTCCATGCCGCGTCCTCGACCAGCACGGCGTCGGCAGTGTTCTTCATGCCCTCGACCAGATCGAACACAGCACCTTCGACATCGGTGATGGGCTTTAGCCGCATCTCATTTCCGAGCCTGTCCTTCAGCACCACGCTGATGACGTACCGCTGCTCAGCGGCCAGCGTCGTCGCGATGGTCTTGCCCTTCAACGCGTCGAGATCATCGGGGGCAGATCTTTTCACCACCAGGACATATCGCTCCATCGGAACTTTCTGGCGTCGCACTTCCAACAGCGGCTCGATGCCCAGCGCCTTGGCGTAAGTCAGGTAAAACCCCGGCGTCACGATGCCCAGCGGGGGCTTATTTGAGGTGCACAACTCCACCGCCTTGGCGGGATCGTTTATGACCTGCGGCTCGTACGCGCCGAGATAATGCGTGAACGTGGCAACCGTCTGGCCCGCCGTTTCCTGGGTCGCAAATTTCTCGCCCGTCTTCAAAAATAAAAATGCCGCCGCCAGTAAAACGTTCATCAACAATACGCCACCCAGTTCTTCGCCACGATCCACAGTTTTTCCGCCGGCGACAGCCGAATCCTGCTACCGAACACCGCAAATCCGCTGCGCTCGATCTTGTCGAGGATGCCCCCGTATATGCCCGTCATCACCGCCAGCGTGCCGCGGCTGTCCTCGCTGATCATGCCAAGCAGCGGTCGCGCCTTCACGTAGTACTCTCTCGCACGCGCGGCTTCGAACCTCATCAACTCGATAAATTGGGGCGTCATCTGTCCGCCGATGATTTCGCTTTCTTCGACGCCAAAGCGCCGCAAATCTTCAAGCGGCAGATAGATGCGCCCCATCTGCGCGTCTTCCTTCACGTCCCGCAGGATGTTCGTAAGCTGAAACGCGATCCCGCAGGCCTCGGCCGGTTCCTTCGCCGCGTCGTCCTTGTACCCGAAGACCGGCAAAACAATCAGGCCGACAACCGACGCGACGTGGTAACAATATTTGCACAGTTCATCGAATGTCTCGTAGCGCGTCTTCGTCTGGTCCATTTCCGTGCCATCCAGCAACTGGTGAAAATGATGTGGCGGGATGCGATAGCGTTGCACGGTGTCGGCCAATGCGGGAAGAATCGGATCGATGGTAGCGCGGGCGTCTAGCCCGCTCATATTTCCGCCCGTCCCGGCGGGCGAGACGCCCGCCCCACCAACCCCAGCCAGCGCGGCGTCCACTTCGGCGCGCCAGCGGCGCAGACCTTTCATCGCCAGTGCGGAATTCGTTGCGTCGTCGGCGATGTCGTCGCTGCGGCGCATGAACGCGTAGATCGCGCACATGGCCCGACGTTTCTCGCGTGGCATCACGACGAACGCGTAATAAAAATTCCTCGCCGTGCGCCGAGCGATCTCGCCACACAGGCGGTAGGATTCTTCCAGTGAAGTATTCACGAGACCGCGTGCCGCTCCCGCTTTGCTTTCGCTGGATTCGGGAACGGCTCGATGTGGATGGTGATTTCCTTGATGCGCGGAAGGCGCAACTGGATTGCGTCCTTCACGACGTGCGCCAATTCGTGCGCGGCGGTCACCTGAAGCGTGCCATCCACCTCGACGTGCATGTCCAAGATGTAATCGTAGCCCATCTTGCGCGCCAGGCATTTTTCCACGCCGCGCACACCCTCCACGCCGCGCGCAACCGCTGCTGCTTGGTTCGCGATGTCGCTCTGCGGGGCAGCGTCCATCAATTCGTGCACCGCCGGTCGAAGCAATCTGAATCCATTCCACGCGATGATGCCGGCCGCAAAAATCGCAGCCCAGTTGTCCGCCGATTTGTACGCTTCGCCGCCGACCACCGCAATGCTGATTCCCAGCGCGACTGACGCCGACAGGATGGCATCACTGCGATGATGCCACGCGTCGGCCGTCACGGCGGTGCTTTCGACTTCTGCGCCCACCCGTCCGACAAACCGAAACAATCCTTCCTTGATGAACACAACCCCCAGCAACACAAACAGCGTGTACGGCGCAGGCATATGATGCGGGGTGAGAATCTCCCTGATCGACTGGACGGCGATCAAAAGCGCCGACGCCATCAGCATGGTCGCCACGGCGGCTGCTGCCACCGTCTCGGCCCTGCCATAACCGTACGGATGGTTGGCGTCGGCCGGTCGATTGCCGATGGCGACGCCGCGCCAGATGACGATCGAGCCCACTATGTCGCCGGACGACTCGATGCCATCGGCGATCAACGCGTACGAATGGCCGAGGATGCCGGCGGTCAGCTTAGCGCACGCCAGCACCGCGTTGGTGCCGAGTCCCAGCAGGGACGTGGAAACACTTCGTTGAACTCGGCTCGGATTCACGCTGCGACGAAAGCCTGCTTGCGCCACGCTCGGGCAAGCATCGTTAGGATGGCTTTCTGAGCGTGGAGTCGGTTTTCGGCCTGATCGAAAACGGCCCGTTGATGAGCCTCGAACACATCGGCGGCGATTTCCTTGCCGACGTACGCGGGCAGACAGTGCATGACGAGCGCGTTGGGCTTGGCAAGTTTCAAGAGCGCCGCATTGAGTTGGTACGGCGCGAGAATCTCGAGACGTTCTGCTGCCTCAGCTTCCTTGCCCATCGACACCCAGACATCGGTGTATAACACGTCAGCGTTCTTCGCCGCCTCGCGCACGTCCTCAGTCAGATGAATGTCGCCGCCGGCACGCTTCACCAGCGCCGCCGCAGGTTGAAACTGCTTGGGCGCGGCGATCCACAGTTCCATGTCGGTTCTGGCCGCGCCGAACAGCCAGGAGTTGGACACGTTGCACGCGCCGTCGCCGAGGAACACGACCTTCTTTCCCTTCAGGCTGCCGAGCTTTTCGCGGATCGTCAGCAGGTCGGCCAGGATCTGACAAGGATGCTCTTCGTCGGTGAGCGCATTGATCACAGGGATTGTGCCTGCCTCCGCAAACTGCTCGACATCGCGTTGCGCGTAGGTGCGAATGACGACGCCATGAACGTACCGGGACAGCACGCGCGCGGTGTCCGCAACGGTTTCTCCGCGTCCCATCTGGATGTCGTTCGAGGAAAGGTAAAGCGGCGAACCGCCCAACTCGCGAATGCCGACCTCGAAACTGACGCGCGTGCGCGTGCTGGCCTTCGTGAAAACCAGCGCCCAATGCTGGTTCTTCAGCGGCAGATCCTTCAGCTCTTTGCCGCGATTTGCTTTGAGGCCCGACGCGAGATCGAGAATCCCATCAATCTCCGCCGTGCTCAATTGCTCGACTGCCAGCAAATGTTTCATTGTTCTCCATTGTAGCCGCGAATCCTATTCGCGGCCATCGTGCATCCCGCGAAACAGTTTCGCGGCTACAACGACTCCAGCGCCCGCTCCAATTTACCCATCGCTTCGTCCACTTCGGCGCGCGTGATGTTCAACGGCGGCAAAAATCGCACAACGTGCATGCCTGCCGCGATGCCCAACAATCCACCGTCGGCCAGTTTTGAAATCACCGACTTAGCTTCCATCGTGAACTCCACTCCAATCATCAAGCCGAACCCGCGCACTTCCTTGATCGCGCCGGATTTCTTTGCCAATTCCAGCAGCCGACCAACAAAATAATCGCCAATGCGTTTCGCGTTCTCAACCAGATGTTCGCGCTCGATCGTGTCCAACACCGTCAGCGCCACGGCGCAAGCCAGCGGCGTTCCGCCGAACGTCGAAGCATGCGTGCCCGGCCCGAGCAAGTCCGCGTACGGCGCGCGCACCCAAATCGCGCCGATGGGAAATCCGCCCGCCAACCCTTTCGCCCACGAAATCGCATCGGGCTGCACGTCGGACGCGATGGACTTGAACCCGCAGAAGTTTCCGGTGCGGCCGATCCCGCATTGCACCTCATCGAACATCAACAGCAACCGGCGCTCATCGCACAACCGGCGCAGCCCGCGCAGAAACTCCGGCTTTGCGGGCAAAATCCCGCTCTCGCCCTGGATTGGTTCCACCAGAATCGCCGCGGTCTTCGGCCCGACCGCTTTCGCAACGGCATCCAAATCGTTGAACGGGACGTGGCGGAACCCATCCACCATCGGCTCGAAACCTTTCTTCACCTTTTCCTGTCCCGTCGCGCTGATGCCCGCGAGCGTCCGCCCGTGAAAACTGCCCGTGAACGTCAGAATCTCGTAGCGTCCATTCCCAAATTTCCGCGCCAACTTGTACAACGCCTCGTTCGCCTCGCCGCCGCTGTTGCAGAAAAAGCATTTGCCCGCGATGCCGACCAACTCCACCAGCCGCTTCGCCAACAACCCCTGCGGCTCGGTGTAATAAAGGTTCGAGCAATGCACAAGGATGCTCGACTGCTTGGCGAGCACTTCGGTCATCGCCGCGTGACCGAGCACGTTGACAGCGATGCCGCCTCCGAAATCGAGATACTCCTTGCCGTCGGCGTCCCAGACGCGCGCGCCCTTGCCGCGCACAAACACCAGCGGCTGCCGCCCATACGTCGGCATCACGTATTTATCGAACAACGAAATGATGTCGTTACCTTTCATTAGAAACCGACCCCAAGACCACCTAACAGAACCAGTAGCCGCAGGCTTTAGCCTGCGTCGGCTGCGCCTGCAGCCAGCTAAACAAGGTGAGCGGTTCGACAAGGAGGTTGGCGCTCCCGACAATCGGGATTGTGGGCTTCATGAGCCGGTCCTGACGCCCTGAGACGTTGACCTCAAACTCAGTACTTGGACCAGTCGTAACCGCTCACTGCTGGTTTGTAGCATACATGCCGTCCTCAGCCAACACTTTCGCTGCTCGAGCCGGCCGCCTCGGCCAGTGCCCGCTGTTGCTAGAGTTCCGCAAACTCGCGGAAGCAACGAGCTGCTCTGATGTGTGAGCGCAGGCCGTAATAAGAATGCCGCGCATTAAACAGACCCGACTCACGAGCCTTCGTCCAGACCTCGTCCAAAACCGCCAGAATCTGAGACGGGGTCATGTCAGGGGTCGTTCGCGCTCGAAGCTCCTGGTCGAGTTGATCCCGAAGCAGTTTCTCTCGTGCGTTCATGCGCAACGAGTATAGCAGACCTGAGCCCGGCAACCACAGAATTTGTGGCCGAACGCCCTCCTGTCGTGGCAACAAGCCGTTCGCTTCTCCCTTACACGACAAGGGAGAGGGGGAGCCTCCTCTCCCCCGCTGTTTGGGGGGAGAGGATCAAGGTGAGGGGGCTACGTAGAACGTGATGGACATTCATCTGCGTGCATCTGTGGTTAACTCACCCGGTCGCGACAGGAATGTCGCTCCCACGAACATCCAGCCGCCTGCGTGTCATTTGACGATCTCGGTGCCGATGCCTTTGTCGGTGAAGATTTCCAGAAGAATCGAGTGTGCGATGCGGCCATCCACGAAGTGCACGCGGCGCACGCCCGACTGCACGGCTTCAACGGCGCTGTCGACTTTTGGGATCATACCTTTGTCGACGACTCCTTGGCGTTTGAGTTCAACTGCTTCAGTGAGCTTCAGACTAGAAATCAACGTCTCGGGATTCTTCGGATCGCGCATCAATCCGGGCACGTCACTCATGAATACCAAGCGGCGCGCGCCGATGGCCATGGCAAGCTTGGCGGCCGCCTTGTCGGCATTGATGTTGTAGGCGTGTCCATCATCGCCAACGCCGATTGGGCTGATGATGGGCGTTACCTGGCCATACAGACACTTACGCACTTTTTCCACATTGACGCCCGTCACCTCGCCGACGTAGCCGAGATCGACGCCATCGCTCAGCAGCTTGCGGCATTTGAAGACTTCCTTGCCGGAGAAACCGCGCGCTTTGCCGCCGAGTTTCTGGATCATCTCGACGATGTCGCGGTTGATCACGTTGGCGATCACGTCCTCGACGATCTCCATGGATTCCTCGTCCGTCACGCGCATGCCTTGGACGAATTGCGGTTTGCGACCCGCCTTCTCCATCGCCGCGGTGATGGCCTTGCCGCCACCGTGCACGACAATTGGATTGATGCCGACGGCTTCGAGAAAGACGATGTCGGACGCGACGCCGGAACGAATTTTTGGATCGGGGGAATCCATGAAGCTGCCGCCGTACTTGACGACGAAGATCGAGCTGCGAAAGCGCTGGACGTACGGCAACGCTTCCAAAAGAACGTCAGCTTTCTGAATGATCTCTTGCATGTTGAATCGTTACAACCGTTAAAAAGATTAAAATCGTTAAAAGACCACAGATGCCCGGCTCCACCTTATAACGGTTTTACCGGTTCTAACGGTTTTAACTTCATTCTCCTTTGTTGAGTTCGACATATTTCTCCGTCAGATCGCAGGTGTGGATCGCACATTGACCGCGACCGAGATGAAGATGGACGTCAACGGTGAACGTCGGCTGCGCGACGATCTTCTTCAGTTTAGGCAGCGGCGTCTTCGTGGGCATCCCGCGGCGTACCGCTAATACGCCGTCATAGGCAATCTCAACCAGTTCTTCTTGCACCCTGGCGCGGGAGTAACCGAGCGCGGCCAGGATGCGTCCCCAATTGGGATCGCCGCCGCACCAGCTCGTCTTGACCAGGACCGAATTCGCCACGGAACGCGCGGCGATTTCTGCGTCGCGGTCCGACGCCGCGCCGCGCACGTTGACGGTCACGAACTTGCTGACGCCTTCCCCATCGCGCACGATCATCTTGGCCAGTTCGATGCAAACAAAGTTCAGCGCCGCCTGAAATGCTCCCATCGGTACGCGACCTGCCGCGCCATTGGCGAGCAGGATGACCGTGTCGTTGGTGCTGGTGTCGCCATCCACGCTGATGCGATTGAGAGAACGATTCACCGCTGCCTGCAACGCCTGCTGCAACGCCGTGCGAGGAATCGCTGCGTCCGTCGTGATGAAGCTGAGCATCGTGGCCATCTTCGGCTGAATCATGCCCGCGCCCTTGGCGATCCCGCCGATGTGAACGGTGTGGCGACCTGCGGCAATCTTCACAGCGACTTCCTTCGCAAAAGTGTCGGTCGTCATGATCGCCTGGGCGGCATTGTGCCCGCCGTGACGGGAAACGAGTTTCAACAGTTTCTTGATCCCCGCTTCCACTTTCACAATTGGCAACGGCGTGCCGATGCGCCCCGTGGAGCACACCAGCACGTGATTGTCGGCGCATCCGATGCGACGCGCCACGGCTGCGGCCATGGCCTTGGCGTGAATCATGCCATCGTTGCCCGCGCAAGCGTTGGCGTTGCCGCTGTTCGCAATAATGGCGCGAGCCTGGCCCGATTTGACATGCTGCATGTCGAGCTTCACGGGCGCAGCTTTCACCTGGTTGGTCGTAAACGTGGCCGCGACCGTTGCCGGGCGATCCGAAACGATGAGCGCAAGATCCTTCTTCCCGTTTGGCTTGATGCCCGCAGTGATGCCAGCGGCGCGAAACCCGAGTGGCGTCGTCACCGAACCTTTGATCTTCTTAAATGTTGTTCTCATTAATCCCAATCGCCGACCCCTAACCCGAACCCTCTCCCCGGAAGCGGGGCGAGGGAATCACTACCAGCCATTTCCTCTCCCCTTGGGGGAGAGGATCAAGGTGAGGGGCGCTTGTCATTTTCATCGTTCAAAGCAATCCGATTGTCTCCTCATAGCCACAAACGAGATTCATGCACTGCACGGCCTGGCCGGCGGCGCCTTTGGTCAGGTTGTCAATCGCACTGACGACGATCAATTTATTCGCGCGCTTATCGATGCGCACCGAGATGTCGCAGAAATTCGTCATCTCAACGTTCTTGGTGTCCGGCAGCGCGTCGGTGACCCGGACAAATTGTTCGCCGCGATAAAAATCGCGATAAACAACCAACGCATCCGCCTGCTGAACCAAATCCATCCCGCTCCGAGCGAGATCCATGTAAATCGTGCTGACGATGCCTCGATTCAGTGGGATCAAGTGCGGCGCGAAGCTGATGATCGTGCCGAGTTCCTGTTCGATTTCGCTCAGGTGGCGGTGCTTCGGGATGCCGTAAGCGCGGGCGCTTTCGTTGCACTCGGCGAACAAGTATTCCTCCGCAACCTTGCGCCCAGCGCCGCTGACGCCGCTGAGGCTGGTGGCGATGATGCCGGTTGGTTTCACCAGCCCGCGTTTCAATGCCGGCGTCGCCGCCAGGATGATGCTCGTCGGATAACATCCGGGACAGGC
Organism: Verrucomicrobiia bacterium; assembly: GCA_049510215.1. Taxonomy (GTDB): domain Bacteria; phylum Verrucomicrobiota; class Verrucomicrobiia; order Palsa-1439; family Palsa-1439; genus JBEKZD01. The sequence goes on along the minus strand of JBEKZD010000005.1, from coordinate 34,385 downwards.
GATCAGATTCGCGCCCCGAATCTTGTCCCGGTGAAGCTCCGGCAAACCGTACACGGATTGTTGGAGAAGCTCCGGCGCGGCGTGATCGTGGTCGTAAAACTCCTTGTAAACCGCAGCCGACTTCAAGCGGAAGTCCGCAGAGAGATCGAGGACCTTCATTCCCTTCCGCAACAGGCCCGGCGCGAACTCAGCCGCGACGCCATGCGGCAACGCGAGAAACGCCACATCGCCGGCCAGTTTGTCGAGGCTCGGCTCAATGAAGACAGCGTCGATCTGGCCGCGAAAGCGCGGGAAAACGTCGGCTACGGGTTTCCCCGCGTATTGCCGCGAGGTGAAACAAATGATGTCCACCCGCGGATGACGTAGCAGCAAGCGGATCAATTCCTGCCCCGAGTATCCGCTGGCACCGACAATGGCAACTTTGGTTTTGTTCATGCTCCTTTGTAGCCGCGAATCGCATTCGCGGCCCTTTCGTCCGCCGCGAAAATGTTTCGCGGCTACAAAACAATCCACCAACAAAGCAACGAGCCTCGGATTGTGCAACCCGAGGCTCGCGTGTGCAAACTCAATTTTATCCTAACGTTTCGAGAACTGGAATCGCTTGCGAGCCCCCGGCTGACCGTATTTCTTTCTCTCCTTCATTCGCGAATCGCGGGTCAGGAAACCCTTGTCGCGAAGCGTGGGCTTGAGTTCGGCCGCGGCCTGAAGAAGTGCTCGGGCAATGCCCAGTCGAATTGCTCCCGCCTGTCCGGAGATGCCGCCACCTCCGACACTGATGGTGATGTCGTACTTGTCAGCCGTCTGCGTGACGGTCAGCGGCTCAAGCGCATGAGTCCGCAATTCCTGAATGGTGATGTACTCCTCAAGCTTGCGGTCGTTCACCACGAGCTTGCCGGTCCCCGGCGCGAGACGCACGCGCGCCACGCTGCTCTTACGGCGGCCAGTGCCCATGAATTCGGTAGTCGTTGCTTTTCCCATTGGCAGTGATTCCTGTCGTCAATTATTCAAATTGAAAGTGGCTCGGGCTGTTGGGCTGTGTGAGGATGATTCGGTCCGGCATAAACCTTCATCTTGGTGATCATCTGGCGGCCCAGACGGTTCTTCGGGATCATCCCGCGCACGGCGTGTTGGATGAGCTTTTCCGGGTGTTCGGCGCGAATCTGCTTGGGCGTCCGGATTCTTTTGCCGCCCGGATACCGCGAATAGGTCATGTACTGCTTGTTGGTTTCCTTCTTGCCCGTCAGCACGACCTTCTCGGCATTGACGACCACCACAAAATCACCGGTATCGACGTGCGATGTAAAGGTCGGCTTGACCTTGCCCCGCAACACATTGGCGACCTTGACGGCCACTTTGCCGAGCACCTGCCCGTTGGCGTCGATGACGAACCAACGCCGCTTCTGCTCTTCTTTTTTTGCCATGAACGTACTCATGAATCTTTCGGTGCCTGAATTCGTGAAGGGGCGTAAACTAGCCAACGCAACGGCCAATGTCAACCCTCAATTCGCGCCCGCAATTCGCGCCCGCAGTGTCCTAATCTGGAGGGCCACGCTCTGTCGTGGCCGCATTTCGCGAACGGACGCGACGGAGCGCGTCCCTCCAAACTGCAAATCAGGACACTACCTTCGCGCCGTGTCGTCAGCCTGATCGCTACTGGGAATCTACCTTGTCTTGAGGCCGGGATATTCCACTGGCTGTTGCCCAAACGACGTTTGACGTTGTAGCCGCGCTTCGCGCCGTCGCCAAAGCGCTATCCAGCCGCCGCAGCCGGGGCTGCTTTCCAGCCGCCGCAGCCGTAGCTGCTTTGGCGGAGGAGGCTGGCGGAGGAGGCTGGCGCGTCGGCGACTGTGAAGCACGGGCCTTCATTTTTCCGAACCAATTTGGCGGTTCATTCACCCCGAAAGCTTTCGGGGCAGGGAAGCGCCACTACATCGAAAGTGGCAAGAATGGACTGCATCATCACGACCGTGGGAGTTTTATTCGTCCCGGTCGCGCACCGCTTCCTGCACAAATTTCATCTCGATCTGCAGTCGAAATAGTTCGTTGCGCGTGACAAACTGCTTGACGCAAGCGTCCACAGTGTTACAATCATCAAAAATCGTAACACTATGGAAAAGGTCACCCGATTCAGCGTTTCACTCGGCAGGAAGCTCCTTCTCGAACTCGACTGCATGGCACGCGAGAAAGGTTATGACAACCGCTCATCGGCCATCGCCGACATGATCCGCGCCCATCTCGTCGAGCACCGCCAACAACTCGGTGATCGTGAAATCGCCGGCAGCATCACGCTGGTGTACGACCATCACCGGCATCATCTGCAGGATTTGCTTACCGATTTGCAGCACGAGCACCGCAAGGTGATCATTTCCGCGTTGCACTGCCATCTCGACCACGACAACTGTCTCGAAATCCTCGCCGTCCGTGGCAAGGCGACGGCGATCAAGAAGCTCGCTGACGAATTGATCGCGGCCAAAGGCGTCAAGCACGGCAAACTCACCATCACCAGCACCGGAAAGGATTTACCGGCATGACGAAGGCAGTCCATCAACCCTTGCACCACGGGGTCGGGCACGCTGCGTCCGGCGGCGGCAGCGGGCGTTGGCATTGACGCGAGGTTCGACATGCACATTCCTGATGGATTTCTGGATGCGAAGACGGCTGCGGCAACCGCAGTCTTGTCAGCGGCGGGTTTGGGAGTGGCCCTGCGGCAAACGCGCATAAGTTTGCCGGCGCAACGGGTGCCGTTGATGGGGCTTGCGGCAGCGTTTGTGTTCGCCGCGCAGATGATCAATTTCCCGGTGCTCGGCGGTACGTCGGGACATCTTGTCGGCGCGACGTTGGCGGCGGTGTTGCTCGGCCCGAGCGCGGCGGTGATCGTGCTGACGGCGGTTCTGGTCGTGCAATGTTTTCTTTTCGCCGATGGCGGCGTGACAACGCTGGGCGCCAATATATTCAATATGGCGATTGTCGGCTCAATCACCGGCTACGCGGTTTATCGCGGCGTGCGGCGGTTATTTGCCGGGCTGCGCGGCACCGTGCTGGCGGCGGCGTTCGCGGCGTGGTGCTCGACCGTGGTGGCGGCGGTGAGTTGTGCGGGGCAACTCGCGTGGTCGGGCACGCTACGCTGGCCGGTCGCCTTTCCCGCCATGGCCAATGTCCACATGCTGATCGGTCTCGGCGAAGGCGCGATCACCGCGCTGGTCATCACGGCGATCGCGCGAGTGCGTCCTGAATTGCTCGAATCCTGCCGTGGCTGGACGCGTCCCGGCGTGGCGGGAGAACGCTGGCCACGCTCGGAGCGTGGCTGGGGCGAGTTGGTCGTTTACGGCACGCTGATCGCGCTGGGGTTGGCGTTGTTCGTCGCGCCATTCGCCTGCCCGTGGCCAGACGGACTGGACAAGGTCGCGCAGGCGTTCGGCTTCGCGGAGCGAGCGGCGTCCCGCCACGGCGGGATGCCCGCGCCGCTGCCCGATTACAGGATTCCCGGCATCGGCTCAGCGAGCGTGGCGACGGCGCTGGCAGGAGCCATCGGCACGGTCGTGGTATTCGGATTGGCGTTTGTGCTGGCGCGCGTGCTCGTGCCCAAACCTAATGTGGGAGCGGCCTCAGCGCCGCGATAGCCGTTCTGATGCGCCACGATTTTTTGGATCGCTACAGTCGGCTCGACAGCCCGGTCCACCGGCTCCCCGCCACAATGAAGCTGCTCGTTGCGCTGGGTCTGGTGGTCGTGACGGTGCTCGTTCCAATTTCCGTGGTTGCCTATTTCATTCTGGTGGCGAGTTTCCTTGTGGGCGTGGCGTCAGCGAGCAGAATCCCGCCCCGGTTTCTGGTGAAGCGGCTTGTTTTTCTTGAGCCGTTCGTGCTCGGCGTCGCGCTGCTGGCGGTTTTCCAGCCCGAAGGTGGAAGAGTGTTCGTCACGGTTGTGGTCAAGAGCACGCTGTGCCTGTTCACGATGATTTTGCTCTCGAACGTCACTCCCTTTGCCGGGTTGCTGCGTGTACTGAAGCGCGCACGCGTGCCCGCACTGCTGGTGACCACGTTGGCGCTGATGTACCGCTACCTGTTCGTGTTGATCGACGAGGTCGAACGGATGAAGCGGGCGCGGGCAAGCCGCACCTTTACGAGAACGCGCAATCACGTCTGGAAGGCGCTCGCCACAATCGTCGGCCAACTCTTTGTGCGCGCGACGGAACGCGCCGAACGCATATACGCGGCGATGTGCGCGCGAGGGTGGAAATGATGACCACGCAAGGTAGGGCGCGACTCCGTAAACGGCACGCGAGCAGGCCGCCGGGCGCGCCGTTCGGTCATCGCCACGCGGACGGACCGGCGGTCCATCCCTACCATTCTCTACCATGAGCACCGCCATCGAAGTCAAAGAACTGCGGTTCCGTTATCCTGACGGCTGCGAAGCGCTGCGCGGGGTGAGCTTCAGTGTCGGCGAAGGCGAATGCGTCGGCCTGATCGGGCCGAACGGCGCAGGGAAATCGACGTTGCTCCTGCACTTGAACGGAATCCTGCCCGAACGATTCGATACCGCGCCCTCGGTTTTCATTTTCAGCCAACCTGTTTCTCACGCGAACCTGGAAACCATCCGCCGCACAGTCGGCGTGCTGTTCCAGGACCCGGATGACCAACTTTTCTGTCCCACCGTCTTTGAAGACATCGCATTCGGGCCGCAGCAATTTGGAGGCGACGAATCCGGGATTCCTGCGAGGGTGCGCGACGCGCTGCGCCAGGTCGGTCTCGAAGGTTTCGAGAAACGCTCGCCGCATCATCTCAGCCGAGGCGAGAAACGGCGTGTCTGTCTGGCGGGCGTGCTGGCTTGCGAGCCGGGCGTACTCGTGCTCGATGAACCCACCACCGATCTCGATCCCCGTGGCAAACGCGAACTGAAAGCGCTGTTACAGCAGATTCCCGCCACGAAGATCATCGCCACGCACGATCTGGAACTCGTAGTCGAACTTTGTTCGCGCGCGATTCTGTTGGATCGCGGTGGAGTGGTAGCCGATGGCCCGACCGTGCAACTGTTGAACGACGAGGAGCTAATGCTGGCACATGGTCTTGAGCGTCCGCACATCCTCCAACATCATCATCCGCACTGACCAAGAGGGCGCGGAGAACAGCTCAGGAGTTTCAACCGCAGATGCTTGCCCGCCGCGCCGTCTGGAGGGAACGCGGATGGACTCGGATACTGTCGTGGGCTTGCCCGCCGCAGCCTCGGCGAAGGCAGGTAGGGACGGACCGCCGGGCCGTCCACATCTGTGCCAACCAGCCTCCAGCGCCCACCATCCAATCGGTTTGTTTTCTGTTGAGGGGCTATTGCCTAAATGATTTTTCCGGTTGTAGCTGCGCTTCTGCGAAGCGCGGGTCATTCATTTCCCGAAGGAATTCGGTGTTTCACAGAAACGCCGCTACACCGAAAGGCGTGGAAATCGATTTGGGCAACAGCCCCATCAGACGCGACCCCGGCTGCTCTTTTTCCCGTACTTCTTGGGCTTTTCTCGAACCGTCGCGGGCGTACCATCGGACGTTCCCAAGACGAACTCGACCGCCGGCGGATTCTCCATCCACTTTGATGCGTCAAGAATCTCAAAGCCCACCACACCGCCGTCGTAGCCAAAATCGGCGATGACGCCGGGACGCACCTCGTCGCTCTCCTTCACGCGCGCATCGCGCAGCGTAAGCGTCAGCGTGTCGGTCTCCTTGTCGTACTCAATTTTCATTTGCGCTGTCCTCCCTCATATTTCTTGAACTTCGAGGTTTTGTAAAGCGTGACAATGACGAATTCATTGGCATGTTCTTCCACGACGACCCGCATCAACATTTCCGCATGAAGAACGGAGTCAAAGTATCGACGCATGAAAATCCGGCGCGGCGATTGTCCGGGCACGACCGAATCCGGCTGAGTAATTGTCTTTTCCACTTCGGCGGTGTCTACTTCGCGCTGGGCGACTTTCCTCCGAGCGTGAGATGTCCAGCGAATTGGCTTCACAACTCACCCTTGAACGCCTTGTCGAGGATGGACGGCAGCAGGGCGTCGAGGGCGGAGGCGGTTTCGGACTGCAGCCGCGCCAGCGCCGCCACCTGCCCCGCCAACCCGTCCGTTTCTAAGCTCATGACATTACCGCCTGCTGAATAGCTTCTGCCGCGCTATCTCCAGCAGATTCTCCTTCTCGATGTACTTCTGTACGTATGGCAACTCGTCGCATTCCTTCGCCTGAGCATGTTCCTGCTCTGTGCACGCGTAGTCTTCTAATGATGGGTCGCTGGTGGGCGCGCGTCGCAAGTACGGACGGGGGATCATTTTGCCTTCCTGAACTTGCTCAACGATTGCCGGCTTCACCAAATCAAGCGGGACAGGCCCAAGGTGTAGTTGCTCCATGACTCGGACCATTGCTTTCAGTTGAATCCGCGACTTAGGATAGTTCCAGTCCCAATCGTCATGAAAGACCCGATACCGGAAAATCTCGGTGTCGCCGAGTTCGCGAATCTTCTCAATCAGCACCAGCGCGATTGGCTGTGACGTCGGGTTTCGGCAATCCAGCGTCTCCGTGCAGAACAAGCCGCGGACCGGCACGTATTCGTGGGTTATGGGTACGGTGGCGAGTTCCTCAAAGAAGGCTTTGGGTACTTGGTAGCAGAAGGCGCAGTCGTAGATTTGATTGTCCACGCCCTCCAGCCATGTGCGACGGATTTTGAAAAGTTGTGCGGCTTGCTCAAGGACATCAGGTGTCAGCGCACCGAGCAGCATTTCCGGCTTCTGCACTTTGTCGAGCGTCAACTGCGGCAGAAAGTGCTGAATCTGCGTCACCGCGACACCGTGGGCTGCGAATAGCTCAACGAAGCGCTTGGCAACGACAGCTACGGGGTCCGGTTTCGGACCGCCCGCCAGTTTACGCAGCAACGCGATCAGGTCGATGGTGACCGGGCCTAGCGTCGGTTTGATCTCGATGATATCGTCAGACATAATCTCCTTACAGGCACCAGCCGGTGACTAGGCGCGGATACGCCAATAAGGAAGTCTAGTGGCAGCATCCTCAAGACGCTCCAAGCCGAATCTTTGGTCAGGATGAGTGTTGGCTTGCATAAGTGTATACATGTCACTCAACACCTGTCTGGCTTCTGCGATGTAGCTGTGGCCGAGAAAGTTCAAGTCGATGTTTGAGACGTCAATTGTGTCAATGCCGTTGACAATCGTGACAGGAGGTGTGTAACCGGCTCGCTCGTAATCATGGACGATCTCTGAACCGGAGACGAATAACGCGCGATCTCTTGCGCAAACATACATTGTCGTGCGCTCGGACAGCGGGGGATAAGCAACTGCGAGTTGACGAAAGACCTCAGCATCAACATCTGCAGCTGCCAAAAATATCTGATGATAGGGGACGGCGACTCTCTTTGCAGCCCCTGAGAGTATTTTATCGAACGTGCGCAATAGCCCACGGTTTCCCATACTGTGGGCGACGATGTGAATGCGTTGCGCCCCCGACTCTGCGGCCAAATCTTCGACGAATTGCCTAATGTGACTTTCACTCCCTTCGACCGCCGCCTCATCCGCAGGATAGCCCCATACGCTGCCCTTTGACGGCCAACTGAAGACCGCTGTCGCCCCAGGCACATTAAGGTCCGCCCCAAATTGCGCTGCCCTGAGCATGGCTTCGTCAAAACTTACGTTATAGCCGTGCAGAAAGAACAATAATACGCGTTCGTCCTTCGACAATTGTGTCAATGTACGACTTAAGTCAGCCCAAAACAGCTCGCGCTGCCACATGAGCTTCGCAATGACGCGAAGTCTGTCAGTTCGCCAAAAAGGCCAACGCTTATACCAAGGCGTTCCAATTGATCCGATCCTGTGATACTTGGGTATAGCCACTTCGCAGATTCCATAGTGGACTTGGGCATCGCGCTCCCCGCCAAACCCCTGTTCAGGGTGTGCCGGATCAAGAGGACGCCTATTTGTCGCGAACCAAACAGGATACTTCCGAGGCCCTGGGATTTCATCCGGCGGCTCATGCCTAGCGGCAAATGAGGGGCCGCTTGGTGCTCTCTTCATTCTTACAGTCTCTGCATCCTGTTGCAGGACGTGAAAACTCAATTTCGTGCGAATGAATTGTTCCGCGGATGGCGAACCAAGGCGAAACGTAGTACGGAGATGTTCGCCTGATCTTGTCCTGCCCAGTTGTTCTTCGGTTTTTCGATACGCATTTTCAAAGTTCATTCGTTTAGTCACCGATGCATAGAAGATCCTTGAAAATTCAAGCGCCAGATCGAATACACCAGAAGGTGTTGCCGTTATCAACGCTTTACAGGCTTGAGTCAAGTCGGACTGCCCGCGCGATACATCGCAGTTGTTGAGTACAACGCAGTCCGGCGCGTGGCCCGACCGCTTGAAGATTGTAAAGAGCGATAATCCGGTAAGAGTGCGGATGTGCTCGTTCTTGTCTTCAAGAAGAATGCGTCTCGTTGGACTTCCGTGGCCGGTAAAGTGTACAAGCACCGGCCGAGTCTCACGCAAGCGGTCGACGAGTGTTTCGCGATCAAGTGAATGGATTGGATCAATCTCGCTGCGAATTCCCTTCCGCTCAAATGCTTTTTGGATCACTGAGATCTCCTCGTCGATCTGTTCTTGCGAAGTACAAAGTGGATCTGCGGCAATCACGGTCATGCTGAGGGCTTTTTGCTTACCAGTTGTCACAGAAGTTCTCCTTTGAATGTTTGTCGAGGACGGAGGGCAGCAGCGCGTCGAGGGCGGATACGGTTTCCGACTGTATGTAAAGCTGGCGAAGGGAATTCTTCGAGTCCTGACAAGACGTCGCCGACATGGGCGCGAGTATGTGCGGCTGGGGCGTCGATTTCAAGAAGAGGATTGAAGGGAAAGAATTCAGGAGTCAGGAGTCAGGAGTCAGAAGTCAGAAGACAGGAGACGGGGCCGGAGGAAAGGATGAGGGATAAGGGATGAAGCCGCCTTCGTTGAAACTACGGCGGACAAGGGCAGCAGGATGAAGAGCGGATGGCGCCGTGGGGGAAGCGCCCCGGCAGAGCGGGGCGGCTACAACGAGTGCGCCCCGTTTTGGCGTGACAACGCGGGTGGCCGCCCCTATCGTCGGCTCCGAGGAAGGATTCAAAGCCATGCCATTTCGCACACTCGGATTATCGGAGAATGTACTGCGCGGCGTTCAGGCGGCAGGGTACACCGATCCCACGCCGATTCAATTGCGGGGGATTCCGTTGATCTTCGCGGGAAAAGACCTCATCGGAGCGGCGCAAACGGGCACGGGCAAGACGGCGGCGTTTGCGCTGCCGATCCTGACGCTGCTGAAATCGCACGGCAAGTGCCGCTGCCTCGTATTGGAGCCGACGCGCGAACTCGCCGCGCAGGTGGAGACGGCGTTTCGCGATTACGGACGGTTTACCGACCTGCGCACTGCGGTCGTGTACGGCGGCGTCGGCTACGGCAACCAGAAACAGGAACTCGGCCGCGGCGTGGATATCGTCGTCGCCACGCCCGGACGATTGCTCGACCTGCTCGGACAGGGCACGCTGCACCTGCACGACGTGAGCTTCCTTGTGCTCGACGAAGTGGACCGCATGCTCGACATGGGGTTCCTGCCCGATGTGCGACGGATCGTCGAGCGTTGCCCGAAACAGCGGCAGACGTTGCTGTTCTCGGCGACCGTTCCCGGTGAGATCGAGCGGCTGGCGTCGTGGGTGTTGCGCCAACCCGAGCAGGTGGAGATCGGCGAGCGGCGGTCGCCCGCCTCGACGGTGACGCACGCCTTCTATCCCGTGGCGTCGAGCCAGAAATTCAATCTGTTGCTGGAGCTGCTGAAGCGCACGGATTTCAACAGCGTTCTGATTTTCTCCCGCACCAAACACGGCGCGGACAAGATCGCCCGTCGGCTGAAGGAGGCCAATCATGCCGTCGCGGTGCTGCATTCCAACCGGACCCAGCGCGAACGCGAGGAAGCGCTGAGCGGATTCAAGTCCGGCAAGTACGAAGTGATGGTGGCGACCGACATCGCCGCGCGCGGGATCGACGTGGAAGACATCTCGCACGTCGTCAACTACGACGTGCCGCAGCATCCCGAGGACTACGTCCACCGCATTGGCCGCACGGGCCGCGCCCTGAAAGTCGGCGACGCGTTCACCTTGATCACGACCGAGGAATACGACCACGTGCAAGCCATCGAACGGTTCATCGGCCAAAAGGTGCCGCGCTTGAAGCTGGACAACTTTGATTACGTTCTCACGACGATGTTCCACGAAGAATCGCTGGCGGCCAGCCGCCGCAACGTGAGAGGCGGGCGCACCACCCGCGGCTATTCCTTCGCGCCGAGAAAAAGGAGGTAGTAGCGCGGGCGTCCCGCCCGTCTCCGATGTTTCTCGGTCATGTTGGAGGGTCGGCCTCCGTGCCGACCGAGGCGGTTGCCTCAGTCTCAGCGGCCACGACGGAGCGTGGCCCTCCATCACCACAACTCACACTTCCGGTATCCCTCGCGCCGCGTGCCATACGCGCACGATCTCAACCTGTTGTCTCTTTGACCGGATTCGATAAACAATCCGGCAAGGTTTGCGAATCACTTCGCGCAACGTTGGTTCGTTGAACTCCGGCACGATTCGTCCTGACTCCGGAAAGTTCGGCAGCCGTTCGATGGTCCGAAACACACTGCGCGCGAACGACCGGGCCGCGCCCGGATCATCCTCGGCGATGTAGGCGAGAAGTTCGCGCAAGTCGAGGCGCGCGGTGGGCGACCATCTCAGTCGGTAAGCCATTCGGCAAATTCCTCGCGCACGCGGTCGTGCGGAATCCCTTTGCCTTCGTCGAGTTCGCGGAGTCCTTTACGCACCCCGGCCACGAAATTGATGCGCTCCTGAATGTCCTCCCACGACGCGTCGTCGGGCAGCGTCTGGATGGTATGAATGGCAATTTCCTTCGTGCTCACGGGTTCAGTCTAGCACTTGGCAGCGTAACCGCAAGCGATAACAGGTGATCGCAGATCCGAAGAATCCAGCAGATTGTCTGGTGGTGGCAACAAGTTACACTGCTGGCGGTGAAGCAGCCGTTTGGAGGGACGCGCTCCGTCGCGTCCGCTGCCGTTCATCCGACGTGCCACGAAGCGGGCACGACGGAGTGTGGCCCTCCATCACCACAACTCATTCGGGCCGGGCGGCATGGAAATCGTGGAAACTTCTTCAAGAGGACGCGGTTCGTAGCCATGCCGTAGTTGGTGGTTGTCATCGAGGAACCGGGAGCGCCATGCGCGGTAGGCGGTGACGATGTCGTCGAATTCCGCGCGCGAACTGAGCCGGACGATGCGGCGGTCGAATTCCTTGGTCGGACCGAACCGCTTCGAGTATTGGAGTGCAACTTTGCGGAATTTGAGGCAGCCGTGTTTCTCGCCGAACACTTCCACCATGAGATCGAGATGCCGTCGCATGACGGCGAGACGTTCGTCGAAGGTCGGTTCTTGTAGCAGTTCGCCGGTAGCGAGGAAGTGCGCGGTATGCTGGAAAATCCACGGATTGTAGAACGCGCCGCGCCCGATGCTGACGGCGGCGCAGCCGGTCTGCTCGAACATCATCTTCGCGGTCTGCGGCGTGGTGATGTCGCCGTTGCCGACGACGGGGATGCGCCGCACGGCTTGGGCGACGGCGCGGATGCCCGCCAGATTCACCCGCCCTGAGAAACCTTGCCGCCGGGTGCGACCGTGGATGGTGATCGCGGCGACGCCGGCGTCTTCGAGCGCGCGGGCCAGGTCGGGCGCGGTGATGTTGGCATCGTCCCAGCCGAGCCGCATCTTGCAGGTGACGGGAATCTTCACGGCTGCGACCATCGTTCGGATCATGTGCGCGGCCTTTTCGTGGTCGCTCATCAATGCCGAGCCGCCGCCGTTGCGGCACACTTTGCGGACGGGGCAACCCATGTTCACGTCAACCGCGTCCACGCCGAGCGATTCCAGCGCGAGCGCCGCGTCGCGCATCTCTTCGGGAATAGTGCCGTAAAGTTGGCCGGCCAGCGGATGATCGTCTGGGCGCGTCTCGATCAGCTTCAGCGCTTTTCGATTTTTCTCGACCAACGAGCGGGCATTCACCAGATCGGTCGTGCACAAGCCCACCGCGCTGGTAGCGCGGCAAGCGCCACTTGTGCCGCCCCGGGCGGCACCGATCTGGCGGATGATGAGCCGGAACGGCAGGTTGGTGTAACCCGCCAGCGGCGAGAGAAACAGGTTGGACGAAAGCCGGAGCTGGCCCAAGGCAAATTCCATAGGCTGATCGTAGCCGGCTTCAGGCGGAATTGCGAGCGGCTCGTGGCCCCTCACCTTGATCCTCTCCCCCAAACAACGGGGGAGAGGAGATGGAACCTTTTCCCCTCTCCCTTGCAAAGGGAGAGGGTCAGGGTGAGGGTTGGGACGTTCGCCGGGCGTCGCTCGTTTGAGCACTTCACGAATAATGCACGCTACTGCAGGTCGGGATTTTGTCGAATGAACTCGTGGAGTTTGTCTTGGAGTTCAGGGGGCATTTCAACTTCGGAGAGGCCGTGAGTGTGGGTCAGATTGATCGTGCGGCGGTAGGTCTCAATGTACTCCAGACAAGGAGGACAATCGCTGACGTGCATCTCGAATTTCTTTTGCGTCTCCGGGTCCAATTCGTCTTCGACGAACTCGAAGAGCAGCCGATCGGTGTCGCTGCAGCCGTAGCCACCAAAGTGAAGGATCCTATCGAGGATGGTTCGGGATTTTGAAACGCTCATTCTTTTGCACCACTTGAGATGTTAAAACGCAACGTTAAGTTTCGGATATTCGAGGCCAAGAATGGCGGCCGGGATTCTGCCATACGCCTGTTGATTCGGAGATAAACACTCCTCATTGTTCCTCGCCCTCCTTCAGGTACGGCGCGAGCGCTTTGCGCAAGGCCAGCCGCGCCCGATGCAATCGGCTTTTGACAGCGGGCACACCCACTGCCATGGTGTCGGCGATCTCCTGCATGGACAACCCGTCCACGTCGGACAGCAGGACGGTCGTCCGATACGGCTCGGGCAGCGCGTCGATGGCCGCGCGCACCTGCGCGCCCAGTTCGTCGCGCAGCGCGGTCGCGGCGGGCGTTCCGCCCGGATCGGCGAGCTGGATGGCGGGCAGATCACGGTCTTCATCTTCCGCTTCCAGCGAAACGTTCTGCTCGAACTTTTTGTTCTTGCGCAGCTTCATCAACGCGGCGTTGGCGGTAACGCGGTACAGCCACGTCGAGAAGGCGGAGCGGCCTTCGAATCTGTCGATCTTGTTCCAGATCGTGATCAACGCATCCTGCATCACTTCCTGGGCTTCGGTTTCATTGCGTGTGATCTGCAGGGCCACGCCGTACAATTTCGCGCCGTGTTGGCGGAGCAGGTCTTTGAGCGCGCTCTTGTCACGCGCTTTCAACCGCTCGACTAGCGCCTGATCCTGGTGCGACGCCGAGTTTGTTATGGTCGCGGCCATCGAGAGTGGCGTTTACGATTACAGATTTCAGATGCGGGCGCAAAGGAAAAAGTTCAGACATGCGCCGTGCGGGCGGGGAGGATCATGTTAGACTGAGGCATTCGAGGGGTCGCTGGTTTCTGCTCGTGGGCGTCGCGGCTGTGGTATGCTTGGGCGTCGACCAAGCGCAACTCGTCGGCGAACGATCCACCACGGCCACGGCTGCCGGCTCGCACTAGCTTTTCCGGCAGTCGCAGGGCACAATGCGCCCTGTGAACGAGCGTCTCGGCAAGCGAATCGTGAACTATGTGGCATCGGTCCTGTGCCTGGGCGCGGCAGTTGTCTGTTTTCGTGGGGCGACCTGGCGTGGCTTCGAGTATGACGAACTGTGGACGCTGTTCCACTTTGCCGGGGCCGACTCGGTCTGGCAAATCTTCCGCGAGCTGGCCGTGCCGAACAATCACCCGTTGCACAGCCTGCTCGTGCGACTGGTGGTCAACGAGACCGGCGTTACCGAATTGTGGGCGCGATTGCCGGCGCTGGTCGCCGGGATTTGTCTGCTGGCGCTGGTGCCTGTCGGAGCGTGGTTGGTCAGCCGGGACGGGAACACGACCGTGCTGACGACAGCTTGGTGCGCCCTGAACGCGCCGCTGTTGCATTTTGCACAGTCTGCGCGTGGTTACACGATGCAATCGGCTCTGATTGTCGGTTTCGCGCTCCTGATTTATCTTGCGCGATTGAGTCCCCGGCGGGAATGGCATGCTCTCGTCGGCGCGGTCCTGGTTGGTATGGGCGCGATGTTGGTACTGCCCACTTCCGCGTTGTACCTCGCCGCAATTGGAATTTGCGATTTTGCCGACCGGATCTTTCAGTGGCGGCGCGTGGCCGCCGCCGACCGGCGTCCGTTCCTCGCGGTTTTCGGACCGGTTTTGATAGCGTATGGACTGTTGGCAACGCTGGCTGCTGGATGGTTGGTCTGGGTGGCCCGCGAGCTATTCCAAGCCCGCGCCGCTTTTGGGGAACCGATTGTATCCCTGGGCGCGTGGTTGCAGTTTGTCGGTGGCGTGGCCGGGTCATTGTGGAATTGGCCGCTGATGGTTCTCGCTGTAGTGGGTTTGCTGATCATTCGTCGGCGGAGATTGGCGGCAAGCCTCGCCATGGTGTTGATCTTTCCGTTGGCAGCCGCGGTCCTGACGCGAGCGGGTCCTCCTCGGGCTTATCTGCCGTCGGTCCCGTTTGTGATGTTCGCCGCGGCCCTTGGTGCAGCGCGGCTAATGGAACTGGCGGTCGCGCGATGGAGACTGTCGCATTGGCGACCGGCCGTCACGGTTCTGTTGATGCTGGCGCCCATGTGCTGGCTGCCGCGGATGCTGCGGCTGTGGACGCCGGTGGATTGGCAGCAGATCGCCCTACAATTGCAAGGACTTCCGACCGACACGTATGTCAGTTACCCGGCGACCGCCGGATACGTGATTCATTTTTATTATCAGCCCGGCATTGTCAGTCAGATCGCCGATCGGGTGCCAACCGGAGACACGTTTATGTTCGCGCAAGTGGGAGAACGGCGACGGATCGAGGGGATGTGTCCTCCACAATTCCACACGGAACAGATTTCTGTCCCGTCTGGAATTCCGTGCGTGACGCGGCGGATTGGGGACGTGGACATCGCGTTGTATCGGGCCCGGCGCGTCGGAGGTGAGACGGCGATCCACGCCCATGACCACTCGATTTCCTTTGCTGCCATTGGCCCGGCCGCCAAGACCGAGGTGCTGGATATCGTGCATGATTTGGAAGGGACAGACGGTCGATGCCGCTGGTTGATTCTGAACGGTTTTCTGTCGGGGATGTGGCCCATGGCAGCCAACCCGCAGAGCCGCGCGGCGATTCTGTTTGCGACCACGAACATGGGATCGTCCTCGTCGGAATTGTTGCCCCTCACCGAGCGGTGGAACGGCAAGCTGCGCCTCTATCAATGCGGAGACGCCGTGCCTGTGGAAAATGTTGCTGGCGTCCCGTCCACCCGCTAAGATGCACGGCATGTTCCGCGCGGAAGATTACCTCGACCTGAAACAGTTCGCGTTTCCCGAATTGTTCGACGGCTGCGACAACGTGTGGGATGCGTTGAAGACGCTACCGGAGTTTGTAAGGAAGAGGGTCAAGCCTTCGCGGCAGGAAACGAGAGTCGGTTCGCCGTACATTGCCGAGGATGTGATGATCGGCAAAGGGACGGTCGTCGAGCACGGAGCGGTGATTAAAGGACCGGCCATCATCGGCGCAAACTGCGAAATCCGCTCCAGCGCCTACATCCGGGGCGGCGTGATCGTCGGTGACGGCTGCGTGCTGGGGAACTCTTGCGAGTTCAAGAACGCGGTGTTGTTCAACGGTGTGCAGGTGCCGCACTTCAGCTACGTCGGCGATTCGATCCTCGGTTACAAGGCGCACCTCGGCGCCGGTGTGATTCTGTCCAACTTTAAATCCACCAAGGGCAATGTCGCCATCAAGCACGGCGGTAAACAAATCGACACCGGTTTGCGCAAGTTCGGTGCGGTCATCGGCGACGGGGCCGACATCGGGTGCAACTGCGTACTGAATCCCGGCTCGATCATCGGCCGCAATGCGATTCTCTATCCGAACGTGCTCTGGCGCGGCGTCTGTCCCGCCGGGAGCATTGTGAAACTTCGTCAGCAACATGAAGTGGCTACGCGAAAGTAGCTCTTAGAGCGCCGCGTGCAGCATGTCGGCGATCGTCTTCACGAAGCGGAACTTGAGCTTCTTGCGAATTTCGGCGGGCACATCGGTCAAGTCCTTGCGGTTTTGATCCGGCAGAATGACGATCTTGATCCCCGACCGCGCCGCCGCCAGCACTTTCTCCTTGACGCCGCCGATGGGTAGAATTTTCCCGCGCAAGGTGATTTCGCCCGTCATCGCCAGCGCTGATTTGACAGGCCTGTGCATCAGGAGCGAAGCCAGCGCCACGGCCATGGTCACACCGGCCGACGGCCCGTCTTTGGGAATCGCTCCCGAGGGCACGTGAATGTGGATGTCCGATTTCTCGAAGCTTTTGGGTTCAATCCCGAGCTGCCTGGCATGAGAGCGCACGTAACTGAGGGCGGCCTGGGCGCTTTCCCGCATCACATCGCCCAGCGAGCCGGTGAGAATCAAATTGCCTTTGCCGGACATTTGAGTCGCCTCGACGAACAGAATGTCGCCGCCTGTCGCTGTCCATGCCAGACCGATGGCCACGCCCGGCTCGGTGGTGCGTTCGGCCATGTCGTGGAAAAACTCGCTCGGACCGAGAAAATTTTTCAGATTCTTCGCGGTGACCATGACGGATTTTGCCCTGCCTTCCACGATGCGTCGGGCCGTGCGACGGCAGAGCGTGGCGATCTCGCGTTCCAGGTTGCGCACGCCGGCTTCGCGCGTGTAGTCACGAATGATCGAAGCCAGGGCGTTCTGGCTGATCCTGAGTTGTTTCTCTTTCAGTCCATGCTCGTTGAGTTGTCGGGGGATCAAATACTTCGTCGCGATGTGAATCTTCTCTTCCTCGGTATAACCGGGCAGCGTGATGACTTCCATGCGGTCGCGCAGCGCGGGCGGAATCGGTTCGAGCAGGTTCGCCGTCGTGATGAACATCACCCGCGACAGGTCAAACGGCACTTCCAGATAATGGTCGGAAAAGTTGTGGTTCTGCTGCGGATCGAGCACCTCGAGCAACGCGGCGCTCGGGTCTCCCCGGAAATCGGCGCCGACCTTGTCGATCTCATCGAGCATGAACACCGGGTTGTTGCTCTCGGCGCGGCGCAGCCACTGGAGGATGCGGCCCGGCAACGCGCCGATGTAGGTGCGGCGGTGGCCGCGGATCTCCGCCTCGTCGCGCACGCCGCCGAGCGAAATACGGATGAACTTGCGGCCGAGCGCGCGCGCGATGCTCATGCCGAGCGACGTTTTGCCGACGCCGGGCGGACCGACGAAACAGAGGATTGGCCCCTTGCCGACGACGGTTCCGCCGTTGGCGCTCTTGAGTTTGAGCACGCTCAGGTATTCGAGAACGCGCTTCTTGACCTGTTGCAGGTCGTAATGGTCTTCGTCGAGGATGCATTTGGCCCGCGCGATATCCAATTTGTCTTCCGTGGACTTCGACCACGGCACGGCGATCAGCCAATCCAAATAGGTGCGGGCAACCGTGTATTCGGCTGCAGCGGCGGGCATCGATTCGAGGCGTTCGACCTCCTTGATCGCCACCTTCTTGACCTCAGCCGGCATCATGGCTTTGTCGATCTTGTCCCGCAGTTCTTTGGTTTCCTCGCCGTGCTCGTTGCTTTCGCCGAGTTCCTTTTGGATGGCCTTGAGCTGTTCGCGCAGGAAATACTCGCGCTGGCTCTTGCTGAGCGCCTTGCTGACCTTTGTCTGGATTTCGCTGCCGAGGCGCAACACCTCCAGTTCGCGGTTCAGCAGCGTGCCCAGCATGCTGAGGCGCACCCGCACGTCGGCGGTTTCCAGCAGGCGCTGCTTTTCCTCCAGCGACAGGTTCAGGTTGGCGGCAATGACGTCCGCCAGTTTGCCGGGATCTTCGATGTTGAGCGTGGCGACTTTCAGTTCTTCGGGCAGCGAAGGTGAAAGACTGACAACCTCCTGAAACTGGTTCACCGCGTTGCGGGCGAGCGCGGCGAGTTCAATGCCCGGCGTGAACTGGTCGTCGAGCGGTTCGATCTGGGCGATCAGGTAGGGAGTTTCGCTTTGGGAGCGGACGATCTTGAACCTCTTCAGGCCCTGAATCAGCACGCGAACGCTTTCGTCGGGAAACTTCAACATGCGGTTTACTCGGGCGACACAGCCGAACTCGTACAACTGTTCGAGCCGCGGGTGTTCCTGGTCGGGATCTTTCTGGAGCGTCACGCCGATCAGCCGGTCACCGGCTACCACATCGTCAATGAGATGAACTGAATTGGGACTGGAAGCCAGCAGCGGCGCCACCATGTGAGGGAACAGCACCACGTCGCTCAATGGTAGAATGGGCAGTTGGCCCGGAATGCTCTGGCCGTTGAGCGCGCCTTTGCTGCTCGCGTTGCCAGTCGTCTTCTCCTGTATGACCTCAGTCATAAGTTGCTGAATCACTCAAACGTTGCTTGCGCGAGGGCGCATCCCCTTGGATGGCTTCGCTGTTGAGAGGCGATGGACGTGCGGCCCTAACCGGCCTGCTCGATAATCACCATAACCGTTGCATGTTCGGACTGCTGGGCCTTGGGCAGTTCGATACGCAGAAACCCGTTGTGGAACTGCGCCCGAACGCGGCTCCCATCAACCAAACGTGGGATGACGATGCGCCGCTCAAAATTACCATAGTCGATTTCCATTTGCCGGAACGAACAGCGATGCTGCCGATGTCGGCAGAGATCTTTGCGGTGTCCGCGGACCAGCAGCAGCCGATCGTCGAGGGTGATTTCCAGATCCTCCTTCTGAACGCCGGCGATCTCCATCTTGACGACGAAACTGTCAGGCGTTTCGTACACGTCCGTATTCGGCGTCCATGCGCTGTGGGGAGTGGACGCGGAAAGACTCAGATACGCAAGACTGTGGTGCAGATGATCACTAATTGCTTTGGCCATCGCTTCCTCGTCCTAATGCCTAATAACTGAAATAGTAAACTCGTTTGCCGCAAAACGCAAGCACGCAAACTGCATGGCTTTTGCGCGTCGGCAGGATGCGGGAGGGTTTTGAATTGCCGCGCCTGCCGCGAAAGCTTAGATTGACGGCGCGATGAAGGTGGCCCTGGCCCAAATCAACACAACCGTCGGCGATCTGCGCGGAAACTGCGCAAAAATTCTGGAGTTCTACCGTCGCGCGGCGGAAGCGGGCGCGACCCTGGTCGTCACACCCGAAATGGCGATCACGGGTTACCCGCCCCGCGATCTGCTGGCCAAGCGCCGGTTTGTCGCTGACAATCTGTGCGCTCTCGATGAACTGGCCGGACAGGTCGGAGAAACGGCCCTGCTGGTCGGCTATGTCGAGCTTAATCCGATTCGGCCAGGAAAAGAGTACTTCAACGCGGCGGCTCTGATCCGCGACGGCAAGATCGTGGCCAAACGTTTCAAAACCTTGCTGCCGACCTACGATGTCTTTGATGAAGACCGCTATTTCCAGCCTGCCGAATACAACGAGCCGGTTCCTCTCGACGGCCGGAGAATTGGCCTGACGATTTGCGAGGATATTTGGACGCAGGATTATCTGCCGACGCGCCTGTATCAGCGCAATCCCGTGCAGGATCTCCTGCGAGGGGAGGGCGGAGCGCAGATCATTTTCAACATCTCCGCCTCTCCCTACCATCTCGGCAAGGAGAATATCCGTCTCCACATGCTGCAGGCGGAGGCGAAGAAATACCGGGTGCCGTTGGTGTACTGCAACCTCGTCGGCGGCAATGACGAATTGATTTTCGACGGCAACAGCATGGTGTTCGACGCCAGCGGCAATCTGCTGGCGCAGGCCGCACTCTTTCGCGAAGACCTGGTGATTATTGATTTGGATTCGCCAATCGCGTCTCATCCTTCATCCCTCATCCCTCATCCTTCACCGTCGTCCCCAATCGCTGCCCTCCACGATGCTCTCGTGCTGGGCTTGCGCGACTACACGCACAAATGCGGGTTCAAATCCGTCGTGCTTGGCTTGAGCGGTGGAATCGATTCCGCGGTCACCGCCTGTCTGGCCGTCGCCGCGCTCGGATCGGAGAACGTGATGGGCGTTTCGATGCCATCGCAGTTTTCTTCCAAAGGCAGTATCGACGACGCGCGCGAACTGACCAGGAACCTTGGCATCCGCTGGGAAGTGATTCCCATTCAGGACGTGTTCGAAGTGTACAGGGCGGCGTGCAAAGAAGTGTTCAAGGGTTTGCCCGAAGATACCACTGAGGAAAACATCCAGGCGCGCATTCGCGGGACGATCCTGATGGCGTTGTCCAACAAGTTCGGTCACATGCTGCTGACCACGGGCAACAAATCGGAGCTCGCCGTCGGCTACTGCACGCTCTACGGCGACATGGCGGGCGGCCTCGCCGTGATCGCCGACGTGCCCAAGACCATGATTTATCAACTGGCGCGTTACATTAATCACGCTCCGAGCGTGGTAAACGAGAGCGGAAAGCGGAAAGCGGGAAGAGGAGGATTCCCGATTCCCGTGGCAAGCCTGACCAAACCGCCCTCCGCCGAGTTGCGCCCGAATCAAACCGACCAGGACACGCTTCCGCCATACGAAACACTCGACGTCATCCTCCGCAAGTATGTCGAGGAATCCAAATCGGCCGCCGAGATCGTCACGGAAACGAAGCTCGACGAGAAACTGGTGCGCGAGATCGTCCGCAAGATCGATCTCAACGAGTACAAGCGCAAACAAGCGCCGCCGTGCCTGCGCGTGACCACCAAAGCTTTCGGCATCGGCCGCCGCGTCCCCATCGCCCAACGCTACGTCGAGCGGTAAATCCTGACGCTATCACCAGAGGAAGCAACCAGACCGAAACCCAATCGCAGCCATGCGCTGGTTGAGCCGCGCTTCCTTTTCAGGGGAAACAAGAAATCCACTCATGGTGTCAGCAGTTACACGGCGCGGCTCGGGTCAAATCGGAAATGCAGGTCAATGCGCGGGGGCACTGACCGGGTGCGTCACTTTCTTGAAGAGGAAAACGGTGGGAACACAGAACAAGCTGATCAGGGCGATCCACCGGAAGTTGTCCACGAACGCCCAAACGCTGGCCTGCTGGACGAGCGTGTGGTAGATCAGGCCGTGCGCCTGCTGAGCGGCGACAAACGAGCCAACCTGCGGGGTGAGCGCCTGTTGGATCTGCCCGAGATCGCGCTGGAACACAGGATCGTATGGCGTGAGGTGTCCGACCATCATCGCTTGGTGGACTTGCGCCCCGCGCGCGACAAACGTGGTGACAGCGGAAATGCCGATGCTGCCGCCGAGGTTCCGCATCAGGTTGAAGATGCCGCTGGCGTTGCCCATCTGTTCGTTGCGGAGCGTGCCCATCGTGACGGTGGTCAGTGGAACGAAGATGAAGCTGACGGCGATGCCATTGAGGATATTGGGCCAGATCACGCTGGCCATGCCGATGTTGAGGTTGATCTCGCCGAACTGGAAAGAGGAATAAGCGAGCAGCAGAAACCCGCCCACCATGAGCGCACGGTTGTCCACCAGCTTGGTGATGCGACCGATGACGATCATCGACAGGATCGACCCCAGACCGCGCGGGCTTAAAGCATAACCGGCGAGCAACGCCGAATAACCCATCAGCGTCTGCATGAACAACGGCAACTGCACGATCGTGCTGTACAAAATGCCGCCGATAACGGTCATGAGGATGAGGCCGACGGCGAAGTTGCGGTTCTTCAGGATGCGCAAGTCCACAATCGGATGATCCGTGCGCAGTTCGCGCAAGATGAACCCGATCATGCACAGCGCCGAAATCGCCGCCGTCCAACGGATCCACTCTGCCGAGAACCAGTCGTCCTCCTGTCCCTTGTCGAGAATAATTTGCAGCGTTGCCAGCCAAACCGCCATCAAGCCGAACCCGATGTAATCGATATTGGCACGCGCGCGTCCCTTGGCGCTTTTGATGTAATGCGGATCCTCGACAAACGCGCGCACCATCAAGATCGCCAGCAATCCGATGGGCAGGTTGATGTAGAAAATCCAGCGCCACGAGTAGCTGTCCGTGATCCAGCCGCCCAGTGTCGGCCCGATCGTCGGCGCAACGACCACGCCCATCCCGAACGCCGCCATCGCCACGCCGCGTTCGGCGGGGGCGAAACTTTCCAGCAGGATCGCCTGCGACAGTGGTTGCAATGCGCCGCCCCCCGCGCCTTGGAGGACACGAGCGAAGATCAACCAGCCCAGCGTCGGCGCCGCGCCGGCCAGCGCCGACGCGATGGTGAAAATGACGATGCAGGTGATCAGCAGCCGTTTCCGCCCAAAGTAGTTGCTCAACCAGCCGCTGGCGGGCAGGATGATGGCGTTGGCGACAAGGTAGCTGGTCAACACCCACGTGGACTCGTCGGTGGTCGCCGAGAGGTTGCCAGCGATATGCGGCAGCGAGACGTTGGCGACGGAAGTGTCGAGCACCTCCATGAACGTCGCCAGCATCACCGAGATGGCAATCAGCCACGGATTATGGTGGGGATGCCACGGCTGACCCGGAGCGGACGTTTCCGGCGTGGCGCTAGACGGTCTCATAAGCCTCCGGTGGCACGGGCGTCCCTGCTCCGACTGGAGTCGCGAGTCCTGCTCGGACCTGTGCAAACGGATTTGGACAGGCACGGAGGCCTGTCCCACCATTTATGAGATGGGTTCAAGTCATCCCGCTCACGCCGCTTTCGGCTTCTCGCGGAACGCGGCGCGGACGATCGCAATAATGACGACCAGACCCACCACCGCACACACAACGATGAGAATCACCAATGGGATGTGCGCGTGCATGCTTTCCACTCGCACCACGGGCACCACCGACATCCCAGGCCCGAGCAGATGGCCGTCATCGGGCTGCGAATCAAGCACGATCTTCACCGGCACGCGCTGCACGACCTTCACGTAGTTGCCCACCGCGTTTTCCGGCGGCAGCAAACTGAACCGCGCGCCGGTGCCCGTCTGGATGCTGTCCACGTGCCCGCCGTATCGCACATCGGGATAGGCGTCCACGCGGATCTCGGCGGACTGACCGGGCCGCATGTGGGTCAGTTGCGACTCCTTGAAATTCGCCACGACCCACACATCACGCGGCACCAGCGCCAACAGGATCTGACCGACCTGGACGTACGCGCCGTTTTCCACCGACTTCCGCGTCACCCGCCCGTCGCGCGGGGCAAAAATCTTCGTGTAGGAAAGCGCCAATTCCGCCAACCTGGCCGCCGCCTGCGCCTGCTCGATTTCCGTTGCCGCCAGATCGATCTGCGCCTGATCGTGAGCCGGTTGCTGCCGCTCCTCGGCCACCAGCGCTTCAGCGGAGGCGGTCTTGCGCCGCGCCGCTTCCAGATCGGCATCCGCCGAGCGCGCTGTCGCCTGTGCGAGGTCGAAATCCTGCGGCGCGATGGCACCGGTCTGGAGGAGTTCGCGTGCGCGCTTCAAATCGGCCTCGGCACGCGTCGCCTGGGCCTCGGCCGCCACCGCTTGGGCACGGGCTTGTTCGGAGTCAGCCTCGATTGAGGCGAGCTTCGAGCGGGACTTTTCGAGGTTGATCTGGGCAACTTTGTGCAGTGCGGTCGCGCCATCGAGCGCCGCGCGGGCCTCAGCGAGCCGCGCCGCGTAATCGCGCGGGTCGATCTCCACGAGCAGATCGCCCTCCTTGACCTCCTGATTGTCGTGGATGTGTACCGCCGCGACTTGTCCAGCCACCTTCGGGCTGATCGGTGCGACGTGCGCCTCGATGAACGCATCATCGGTGGTTTCGTGCGACAACGCGAAGGCGACATACCGCAGACCCCAAACGACGCCGATGATGAGCACGACGCCGCTCACCGCCAGCAACCCAATTCGATTCGATTTTTCTTTCATCATGGAATGTGCGACCCTTGTATTGACTCGTCTGGCGGGTTTATACTGGACGCCGAAAAACAAGTAAACAATTAGCTAAGTCCCGTGGGAGCGTATCCGAATAGAAACGCGAAGTCCTACGGCTTGGATCCGCCTGGCGGCTGCGGCTTGAAGTACTTTTCGGCGAAATCCAGGAAGGCTGTCCAGTCGGCGCGAGTGGCCGCGTGGCCCCCGGTGTGATAGACCCAGCCGAGATCGCCGCTGATCAGTGGAGTGTCCAAGGCCGGGAGATCGGCGGTACCCAGATCCTTCTTGCCGACCAGACGGTACACCGGCCCGGCCGCTACCGCGCCGAGAAACTCCCCTTTCGGATCGGACCACTGATCTTGGGTGCCCCCGTTGATAAACAGCCCATGCGGGGCGTTGAGGGCGATGACCATGTGCGAGTCCACCGGCATGTCGTTCCAGTGACCGACCCATTTCTGGAAATTGCCGGCAAACTGCCAGGGGAAATTCTGGGCCATGTCGTCCACCGTCTCGCCGTAATCACGGCGGGCCAGTGCGGCCCCCATCTCGCCACTGCAACTGGAAAACACCACGGCGATCCGCGGGTCCTGAGCGCCGGCCCAGAGCACGGTCTTGCCCAGGCGCGAATGCCCCTGGATGGCCACTCGTTTGGCGTCCACGGTTTTGTCGGTTTCGAAATAATCAACAATGCGGCTGATGCCCCAGGCCCAGGCGCTGATCGTGCCCCATTGGTCCGGTTCGGGGGCCGTCTGGCCCGGCGCCAAGGTGAGCCCGATGACGCCATTGGTGAAGGCGTTGGCACGGTCCGGCTGAATATCGCCGTAGTTAACGGTGGCATATCCCCAGCCACGGGCGATGATGAGGTCAATGGGATCACCGAAGCCGCCGCCGCCGCGCGCGCCAAGGGCTCCCCGGCCGGGCGTCGGCCCATTGGTCGCACCGGGCGCAGCAGCCGCGCCCGCTCCCGCGGCACCGGCTCCAGCGCCTCGATTGCCGCGAGGGCCGCCACCGCCGAAGCCGAAACTGATACACAGGACGATGGGCACCGGCCCAGTAGCTTTGGCCGGAGTATACATGGTCACATTCATGCGGGGACCGTCGGGGCGGTCGCCGATATGCCCCACCACTCGTTTCATCACAGCCGTTCCGTCAAGGGCGTTGGTGTCCGTGGTGGTAACTTCCCACGTCACCTTAGGCGCGTTGGCCGGAACGCGGCCGTAAATCTCGGTTTCGTAAAGCTTGAGGATTTCCGGGCGGCGCTGTTTGAACCACGCATCGGCGTCGCGCACGGGCTTGCCGTTGGCCAACACGAGCGGGTCGGGCAGGGTGTAGGAACCGACTTTAGCCTCGTCGTAATTCGAGACATGCCCGGTCTTGGTGGATCTTCGGAGTGGGTTCCCGTTGGCGTCTGACCCCAGGTTGGTTGCGCCTGCGGCTTCGCGGGCCGTGGCCGGGTTGGTTGCCTGGGCGAAAGTTGCGGTCGTGAATGCCAGCAGACCAAAGGCGCTGGCGAGGAAACGATAGGGAGTGGTGGCGTGCATGGGCAAAAAATACTGTGAAGACAGAAATAAGTAAAGCGACCATAGAGAACAGCGGCGGGTCAGCGGTCCGCTTTGCGACACTGTGCGCATCTTTGCGGTCAACCACCGGTGTCAAGCGGTTGCCTTCTGTGAGCCGATCCGTGGAATCCGTGCGATCCGTGGTTAAAAAAGTCGGGGTGGGCAGCGGTGAAGGAATCACTGCGTGCCGAGTTTCGCCAGCAGACCTTTTCGGCGTGCCACGTTGAACATGCGACTGAAAATCAGCGCACCCGCCGCGAGATAGAGCAAATTCAATCCAAACGCTGCCCACAGATGTCCGACTGGCATGCCCTTGTTCTCCAGCACCTGGCGCATGCCCTCGAAGACGTGGGTGGCGGGGATGGCCAGCGAGATGGGTTGCAGCCATTTCGGCAGGATGCTGAGCGGGTAAAAGACCGCGCACACCGGCTGGATGAGGAACGGGATGCCCCACGCCAGCGCTTCGGCGGATTGCCCCCAGCGCATGATCAGGGCCGTCGTCATCATGCCGATTGCCCAGCCCATCAGCAACAGGTTTATGAAGAGCGGGATCAGGCTGATGCCCATGGCGAGGAGGTTGAACGAGTAGAGGCTGTAGGCCAGCACGGTCAGCAGCGCAACGATCACGATGATCTTGATGAAACCCACCACGTACGTCGCCGCGATGAATTCGCTGACGCGAATCGGCGACACGAACACGTTCAACAGGTTTCGCGCCCAGATGTCTTCCAGAAACGAGATCGTCACCCCCTGTTGCGAGCGATAGAGGATGTCCCAGAAAATCATCGAGCCGATGAGGAACTTGATGTAGCTGGGCACGGCCTTCCCGGCCTTGAGCAGGTACATGGTGAGAAATCCCCAGACCAGCAGGTCCATCACCGGCCAGAAGAACATCTCCAGAATCCGCGGCACGCTGCGCGTGTACAGAAATGTGTAGCGCAGAATCAGCGCGCCAACCCGGTGCCAGTTCATTCCGCCACCTCCCCCAACAAATCGCCGCTGCGCGCCACGCGGATGAACACTTCTTCCAGGGATTTCTGCTGAAACTTCTCGATCACCTGCTGCGGCGTGCCTTCGGCGATGATCCGTCCTTTGTGCAGGAACAGCAGTCGGTCGCAGACTTCCTCGACGTCGCGCATGTTGTGCGAGGTGTAAATCATCGTGATGCCCTTCTCGCGCTGGACTCGCCGCAACAGTTTGCGGACCTTGTCGGCGATGTCGGGATCGAGGCTCGCCGTGGGTTCGTCGAGCATCAGCAGTTCGGGATCATTCAGCAGCGCCTTGCACAAGTTGACCCGGGTCGATTCGCCTGACGACAGATGCCCGGTGATCTTGTTTCGGAGATGGGCGATCTCAAACAGCGCGAGCAATTGGTCAACCTTCTCTCGGCGGTCGTTGACCCCGTAAATCATCGAAAAGACCAGCAGATTCTCCCACACTTTGAGGTTGGACGGCAGGCCGGTGTAGGCCGAGGAGAAATTGCAGCGCTGGAGAATTTCTACCCGATGTTTCTCCAAGTCCTGCCCGAAAAGTCTCACCGTGCCCGCCGTCGGCGTCGTCAGCCCGAGCAGAATCTGGATGGTTGTGGTCTTGCCGGCGCCGTTTGGCCCCAGCACGCCGACGATCTCACCGCGCCGCACGGTAAACGACACGTCCGCCACCGCCACCGTGCCGTCAAATTCTTTGCGCAGATGTTGTACCTCAACGATCGCTTCGATCATAAACGTGCGCAGGATAGCACATTTCACTTCCCTGCAAAACCTGCTAGAGTCTTGGCTATCCTGTGAAACCCAAATTCGAATACTCGGGCAAACTCTGGCAGGAGGCGCTGCGGCTCATGCCTAGCGGCGTCAGCTCGCCGGTACGTGCCTTCCGTGGCGTCGGCGGCACGCCGTTCTTCATTCAGAGCGCCAAAGGTTCGCGGCTCTGGGACGTGGACGGCAACGAGTACATCGATTACGTCTGCTCGTGGGGGCCGATGATTCTCGGCCACGCGCACCCGAAAATCGTCCGCGCAGTGCAAGAAGCGGCACGCGACGGGACCAGCTTCGGCACGCCGAATCCGCGCGAGCTTCGGTTGGCCCAGCTCGTCTGTGAAAGTTTCCCCTCTATTCAGAAAGTCCGCTTCGTCAACTCAGGCACCGAAGCAACGATGTCGGCGATTCGACTCGCACGCGGTTTCACCAAGCGCGACAAGATCGTCAAGTTCGAAGGCTGCTACCACGGCCACGCCGATGCGTTGTTGGTGAAGGCCGGCTCCGGCGCCGCGACGTTCGACGTGCCCGACAGCGCTGGCGTGCCCGCCGGTTTCGCCCGTAACACGCTCACTCTGCCGTTGAACAACCTCACGGCACTCGACGGCGTGCCATGGCACAAGATCGCCTGCGCCATCATCGAACCGATTCCAGCCAACATGGGTTTGATCCCGTTGAAGATCGCTTTCCTCCAGAAGCTCCGCAAGCTGACGCAGGACAACGATGCATTGCTGATTCTCGACGAGGTCATCAGTGGTTTCCGTGTCGCCCGCGGAGGCGCGCAGGAGTTGTACGGGATTCAGGCCGACCTCACGACGCTCGGCAAGATCATCGGCGGCGGGCTGCCTGTCGGCGCATTCGGCGGACGAACTGAGATCATGGACATGCTCGCGCCGAACGGCCCCGTGTATCAGGCGGGTACGCTGTCGGGCAATCCGCTGGCGATGGCGGCTGGCATCGCGACGCTGGAAGAGTTGTTTGGTCTTGGAGGGTCGGGCTACATCCCGACCGCCGGCGTAGGGACGGGTCGCCGACCCGTCCGAGAAGAGGAACAAACGGTGGGCGGCTCGGCGAGCCGCCCCTACCAACGGCTGGAAAAACTGACCGCGTCGCTTTGCGACGAATGGCGCAAGATCGTGCCCGGTCGCCATGTTCGGGTCGGCTCGTTGTTTTGCACGTTCTTCACCGACCGCAAGGTGGTGGATTACGCGACGGCCAAAACCAGCGACACAAAACGGTATGCCAGATTTTTCCACGCGATGCTGGAGCGCGGCGTGTATCTCGCCCCGTCGCAGTTTGAAGTCGGCTTCATGTCGCTGGCGCATACGGAGGAGGACATTGAGGCGACGCTGAGGGCGGCAAGGGAAGCAGTGAAGGAGTTATAGAGGTTAAAAGAGTTAAAAAGGTTAAAGAGGCATAGAAAGGCCAAGAGCGTGAGCGAAAAGACATTCGAGGATTTGGAGGTCTGGCGGATCGCCCGCGAGTTTCGGGGCCGAGTATATGCCCTCTCCAAGCGATTGCCCGAACATGAGAAGTACAATCTGGTTTCGCAGATGAGGCGCGCCGCGCTTTCGCTAACCAACAACATCGCGGAGGGTCATGGACGGTTTCATTACCAGGAGAACATCCAGTTCTTACGCCAATCGCGTGGATCGCTGGAAGAATTGATCGATGACCTGACACTTTGTGCCGACGAGAAATATATCCCGCAGCCAGAGATTGCTGAGGCGCGGCAGCAAGCCGCTCATGTCCGCATCTTGCTCAATGGCTACATTCGTTATCTCAAGGAGAGGAAGGCGGGCAATGTGAACACACTTCGTGAGCAGCCGGCAGCCTATGGAGAAGATGACCCCGATGATTCGTAGCCTTTACAGCCCTTTTAACACCTTTAACTCTTTGAACCTTTTCAACTTTTCTAACTTCTTTAACTCTCTTAACGCCTAATGAAACTCGTCATTGCCATGACTGGCGCGAGTGGCGCGATTTACACGCAGCGCCTGCTCGACAACCTCGACCCGCGCAAGCACGACATCTCCTTCATCGCGACGCGGCACGCGCGCGAGGTCGCGCAACTCGAATTACCGAAGGGCGAGTTGAAGCTCTCGCCGCAGGTCATTCAGTACCGCGAAGACGATTCGATGTTCGTGCCGTTCGTCAGCGGCTCGGTCAAGTTCGACGCGATGGTGATCATCCCCGCCTCGATGGGGACGATCGGCCGTATCGCCAACGGCGTATCCGATACCACGATTGCCCGCGCTGCCGACGTGTTTCTGAAGGAGCGCCGCAAACTGATTCTTGTGCCGCGTGAGTCACCCTTCAATCTGATCCACCTGCGCAACATGGCGACGCTGACCGAAGCCGGCGCGACGATCATCCCTGCCAGTCCGTCGTTTTACAGCAAGCCCAAGACGATCCCGGAGTTGGTGGACACGATTGTCGCGCGCGTCCTCGATCATCTCGGCATCGAGCACAAGCTGGTCAAACGCTGGCAGAGCACGTAGGGCAAGCTTCCAGCTTGCCGATCCGTCTAACAAACATTGGCCGCAAGCTGGAAGCTTGCGCTACGCAACCCGGTTCCGCGCATCCAGGAACTTCAAGTGCCGGTACAGAGTTTCGATCAGTGGCGACTTGGCGCCGGCCTGTTGCGTTGCGCGCAACGGATTGCCGAAGATGGCTTCGACCTCCATCGGGCGGCGCTCGTCGAAGTCGATCTTCATGCTTGTGCGATAGGGTTTCATCCGGTCGGTACGGTCCAGCATCTCTTGCACAAAGTCCGGCGCAATGCAGCGACCACACGCCGCCGCATCGGTCACAACCTCCCACATGATCTGTTCCGCCAATACGCGCGTGTGCGGATCGGCCATCAGTTCGGCCGTCGTGGCGTTGAGAATGACCGACAGGCCGTTGTAGGGAATATTCCACACCAGTTTCTGCCAGCGACCGATGGCGAGGTCTTCGGCGAGTTGGATGGGAATGGCTGCGCGCTGGAAATCATCCGCAATCCCGCGCATCCGTTCGCTGACGCCGCGTTGCGAGAATTCGCTGAGCACAACATGTCCGTAGTCGAGATGACGGATGTGACCCGGCCCAACTTTGTTCGAGCACAGGAAACAGAGTCCGCCCATCACGCGCTGCGGGCCGACAATCTTCGCCACTTCCTCATCGCCGCCAAGCCCATTCTGCATCACGAGCACTGCGCCGCCGTCCTTGACGACAGGCGGAAGCAGTTCGGGGAGCAGATGATTCTGCATCGCCTTCAACGCCACGACGACCACGTCGCAACGCGGCATGTCGCGCACGTCGCGGTAAGCGTTGACGCGCGGCAGCGCGAAGTCGCCGTCCTTGGATTCGCAAATCAAGCCGTGTCGCGCGACGTGTTCGTAGTCAGTGTGTAACAGGAAATGCACGTCGCACCCCGCGCGCTGCAGCCGCGCCCCGTAAAACCCGCCGAGCGCTCCCGTGCCGATGATCGCGTAGCTTCGCGGCTCCATGAGGTCGAAGGTTATCACATCGTTGGTTTCCCCGTCAGCTTCATTGCTGTGGCACATTCGTTCTGGCGAACGGGGGAGTCGCAACACACCTGCTCCGCATGCGGGGAACCTCTTGATACCGCCACCGCGATATTGACGAGCCCTTGGTAGGGACGGCTCTCCGATCCGTCCGTCGGTTTGGATCCGACGACAACGGCAGCGGCGCGCTGGGGACAGCGCACCCTGCCGGTCGGCTTAGTCGGTGGTAGTGTCCAGATGCGCCTTCCGCAAGCGGGCGGATCTGGGCACTCCACCGCGAATTCGGAAGCATTTCTGTAGCGGCGCTCTACGAGCGCCGAATGACCGCCCAATGCGAAAACTCGTTTGGAAGATCTCGTTGCGGTATGCGCCAACTGCCACCGGATGCTCCACTTGATGCGCGGCAAAGAACACGACTTGGAAGATTTGCGACGCGCTATGCGGACTCAACAGAGAACAAAATGAGAACAGCAAAGCGCTCCGACACGTTGCAGTTGGCCGGGGTGGCGGACGTTTCTGCTGATTCTGGCGGCGATGAGCGAGCGTTGTGGGCGATGAGCCAATCATGTAATTCCTCGCGTCGCGCAGTCAGCGAGCGTCAAGGGGCTGATATATCGCCTAACGATATATCATGGCCGCGCGTCATACGTTCGAGAGCACGCGGTTCATGGCGACGGAGAACTGCTGCCAGCGCCGTTTGCGCTCGCGCAATTCGGCCAAGCCTTTGGCTGTGATCGTGTACTCTTTGTGCTCGTGCGCCTTGCCGGGCTTCACCCAGTTTGACCGGACCAGTGCACGGTGTTCCATGCTTCGGAGCAGTGGGTAGAGTCTGCCGAAGGCGAACTGAAAATGGTGACGAGATCGTAGAGCGAGTTCCTTGCGAATCTGATAGCCGTAGGACTTGCCGTCGGCGAGGATTGCCAAGACCAACGTCTCGGCGTTTCCGTGCAACATTTCGCGATCGAGGTATTTCATGGCGGCGATGATATATCGCCAGGCGATATATGTCCGCAAGCACGAATCCCGCGGAGGGTCCAACAGTGAGAACAAGCGGGTCAGAAACGATAGTCGCGAAGCGCTCCCGGACGGGGATGATTGAACCGTAGTGGCAAAGACTGGTAGAGTACTTCACGTGAGTTTCCGCAAGTATTTTGATTTCGTGCGGTTCGAGCACACAGTGTTTGCGCTGCCGTTTGCACTCGCGAGCATGGCGGTGGCGGTGCCGCCGGGGCGGCACGGCTGGCCGGGGTGGCGGACGTTTCTGCTGATTCTGGCGGCGATGGTGTGTGCGCGAACGTCGGCGATGGGATTCAATCGGATCGTGGACCGCAAGCTCGATGCGCGCAATCCGCGGACGGCGGAAAGACATCTGCCCCGTGGGCAGATGTCGGTGATCAGTGCGTGGTGGCTGGTGATTGTAGCAGCGGCCGGGCTGGTGATGGTGACCTGGTTTATCAATCCGATTTGTTTCTACCTGTCGCCGGTGGCGTTGGTTGTGGTGTTTTTTTACTCGTTTACGAAGCGGTTCACGGATTTTTCACACTTCTTCCTCGGGCTGTCGTTGGCGGTGGCACCGGTAGGGGCGTGGTTGGCGGTGCGTGGACGATTTGACTGGCCGCCGGTGGTGTTGGCGTTGGCGGTGGTGTTCTGGCTCGTTGGGTTTGACATCATTTACGCCACACAGGATTACGAGTCGGACAAGGCGCAGGGACTGCGGTCGTTGCCGGTGCGGCTGGGGATTGAAGGGAGCCTGAAGGTGGCGCGAGTGGCGCATGCGGTAATGGCGGCAGTGCTGCTGGGATTCGGGTTGATTTCGAATCTTCGCATGCCATACTACGTGGGGCTGTCGATCATCGCGCTGTGTCTGATCGCACAGCATTTTGCGGCGAGGAAACGCGATCCTGTGAGTCTGAACGTGGCGTTTTTTCGCATGAACGCGGCCATCAGCATGGTTTTCTTGGCGGCGGTGGTGGTGGATGTGGCGATGAGATGATGAACCCTCACCCTGACCCTCTCCCTTGGAAAGGGAGAGGGGATATTGATCCAGATGAACAGACTGATTGAGTGTAGCGAGTTGCGCGATATTTTTGAGAAGGTGGCGGCGGGGCAACGGGTCAGCGACGGCGATTGCCTGCGGTTGTATCGGTCGCACGATCTGGCCGCGATCGGCGCGATGGCGAATCTGGTGCGCGAACGCAAGAACGGCAACGTCGCCTACTACATCCTGAATCGCCACATCAATTATTCCAACATCTGCGTTCTCGACTGTGATTTCTGCGCGTTCTACCGCCGTCGTCGTGACGCAGGCGCTTACGAGTACAACCTGCCGCAAATGATCGAGAAGGCGCAAGAATCGCTCAAGCTGGGGATCACCGAGATTCACATCGTAGGCGGGCTGCATCCGTCCTTCAAGTGGGAGTATTACACCGAGATGCTGCGGGAATTGAAAGCGCTCGATCCAAATCTGCACCTCAAGGCATTTACGGCAATCGAGATTCTGCATCTGTCGTGGGTTGGCAAACGCAGCGTGCCGGAGACGCTGGCGGCGCTGCGCGAGGCGGGCCTGGGATCGTTGACGGGTGGCGGCGCGGAGATTTTCGATCCCGAAGTGCGCGACGTGATTTGTCACCCGAAGGAGACCGCTGAAGAATGGCTCGACGTGCATCGCACGTGGCACAAGATGGGGGGACGCTCGACCTGCACGATGTTGATCGGTCACGTCGAGAACGATCACCACCGGGTGGATCATCTCCGGCGGCTGCGCGACTTGCAGGACGAGACGCGCGGGTTTACAGCGTTTGTGACGCTGGCGTTTCATCCCGAGAACACGAAGCTGGCGCACCTGCCGGGACCGAGCGGTTATGACATGCTCAGGACGCTGGCGATCGCGCGCATCTATCTCGACAACATCGATCACATCAAGGCGTACTGGATTCTGATGGGCATGAAGCTGGCGCAAGTGTCGTTGAGCTACGGTGTGGACGACATTGACGGCACGATCATCGAGGAAAAGATTTATCACATGGCCGGCGCGGAGACCCCGCAAGAAGCGGGGCGGGAGGAACTCGTGCGCGCCATTCGCGAGGCGGGGCGCGAGCCGGTGCAGCGCGACAGTCTGTATCAAAGGATGAAGGATGAAGTTCACCCGCCTCTGGCGGCGCCAAAGGCGACCATGGGCGGAAGGATGAATAAGGCAAAGTGGAAGGAGGCAGTGTTGTGAGCAAGCCGGTAGTTCATTCTTCATCCTTCATCCTTCATCCCTCATCCTTACCTTGCCGGATTGGTTCTGTGCTGTACCTGAACGCACGCCCACTCATCTACGGTATTGAAGACCGGGTGACTCTCTGCGAATCCGCAAGGCTAGCGGACCTGATGTACCGCCGGCAGTTCGATGTCGGCCTCGTTCCTGTCGCGGAAATCCTGCTGCATGACCAGTACGACATTACGGACGGCATCGCCATCGCGGGACGTGGCGCGGTGAAGAGTGTGTTTCTTGCGCACCGTGAGCCAATTGAGAGACTGAAGCGCGTGGCAGTCGATCCGGCGTCACGGACGTCGGCCTGGCTG
>JBEKZD010000049.1:0-6559 GCA_049510215.1 Verrucomicrobiia bacterium | reverse complement strand
AAAACAGCCCCAAAACGGGCCGAAATCGTGGCGGAACCGCAGCCTGAAAAAAACTCTAAAAATGTGAAAAAAGTATTTGACACTAATAGGCTGTTCTGCTACCTTGTGCACAGTCGGATTCACCTAGGCAGTGAGTCAGACGGGTATAGGTAAATTCAGAGGAAGTATAGGGTAACTTCAGTTCATCTAGTTGTGGATGCGGGTTTGAAAGGGCGGGGAGAAAAAATGCGAGCGACCAAACAGTATTCCAAGGGAATCCTAGCCATTGTTGTGCTTTCGAGCATGGCGATTCTAACCGCAATCAATTCAAACGCACAAACCATCACCACGGCCCCAGTCGGGTTCGTCAACATGGTCATCACCCAGATGGTGTCGGGGACAACCACCGCGATCGGGTTGCCGATGCAGCCGATGCGAAACGACCAGGGCTATATCTCCGCAGTATCCAGCAACGTGATCACTGTCAATTGCTCGACCTGCGCTACCAGCACTTACGCCAATCCCAACGCGCTGAATTACGTCGAGTTCATGACGGGCAACGGCGTTGGACGCTATTATGCCGTTACGAATAACAATGCCACCACGATCACACTTTCGGTTGGGACCGAGAACCTGACCACCTTGGGCGGCGGCGGCGTACTATCCAATGACATGTATGTCATCCGGCCGTTCTGGCGAATAAGTGATGTGTTCGGTCCCGCTGGAACCTCCGCGTTGCAAGCGGGCACTGCGTACACGACCGCAGATAACATCCTGATTTGGAATCCAAGTACTGCGGGTTATCTCACAATTTACGCCCGCGTCTTGGGTCTTGCAACCAACTGGACACAGTTTGGCGTCTCCGGCAACGTCAATAATATGCCGCTGCTGCCAGACGAAGGCATGTTCATCATGCGCCGATCAGCCGCTACGACGAACATTATTCTCGCCGGTGAGGTTAACACAACAAATCTTACGACTGTGCTAGAGCAAGGGGTCAACTTCGTCGGGAATGGGTTCCCGGCGGGCACGGTAATCTCCAACAGTATGTTGGTAGCTCCGGGCACAGGTTTTAATCCCGGTGCCACTTATACCGTTGCCGACAACGTGCTTGTTTGGTCTATTGCCAACCAAGGGTGGCAGACGGTGTACGACAGAACACTCGGGGCGACGACAAACTGGACGATGTTTGGCGTTTCGGGCACTACGAACGCTTTGGTGCTCGGCATGGGACAGGGGTATATGATTTACAACAAGACAACGGGCGGTTTGTGGAATCGTCCACTGCCTTATACACCTTAAAGCAAAACCAAAACTCAACAAACAATAATGGTTAGGGAGAAAACCAAGACTAGCACAAGCTAGCAAAACAAAGGGAAGGGAAGAAAAAAATGAAACGCGTAATAGGTTATATGGCAGTTGCCCTCTTGACAATGGGTCTGGCGGCGACTTCGTTTGGTCAATTCGGCGCTACCATCAACTGGGACAATGACTCAGGTGCGCAGTTGGCTCCGTTTTACTTGAACAACTCAGGGACGACGGTGCCAATGGGTGACTTGGTTCAGTTGGCTGTCCCATTGGGTGGCACTAACTTCGTGCTCGCATCAGGAGCGATGGGAGACGCTGATGCGGTGGATGGCTTGTTCGAAGAATCCACGGTGGTACCCGCTGCCCTGTTGAACATTGCGCACGGTCAGCAACTCGAGGTGCTTTTCTGGAATACCGTCAACACGAGCGGACACTACGGTACTGTGTATGATAGCATCACGTGCCCAGCGTCGCAGGCGACACCACCTAGTCCCTTGGGCTTCAACGTTGACCTGACCTTCACGCCAGGCCTCAACACGATCGCTTACTTGGGCCAGGGCGACGAGGAATTAGGCCCGGGCTTTGCCATTAATGTCCCTGAGCCGTCAACGCTGTTGCTTGTCGGTCTGGGATTGCTCGGTGCAGTCGGGATGCGCCGCCGCAGTCATCGTAGCTAATACAAGGATCCCTTCCTGTGTTGTGCACGAGGCCAGTCGCAAGACTGGCCTCTGCACTGCACAGCAGAGGACTAACCAGAACTCACAAAACTCAACCAACAAACGATCAGGGGGGAAGAACATAGACCAGCAGGAGGAGCAAAACAGAGGGAAGTTGAAGGGGAAGATGAAGTACATAATCAGTAAAGCTGTTGCAGTTGCTCTCTTGACAATGGGTCTTGTTGCCAGTTCGTTTGCTGGGCCGACTATTTACTGGCTCAACGACGGGAACTACTCAGCCGTTCCAGATCCGTTGTATTTAGGCTCGAATACACCGGTGGCGCTGAGTGCTGGAGTGAAGGGCACCGCTGGAGATGGGGACTTGATCCAGTTGGTGGCTTTATGGGGTGGCACGAATTTCGTGCTCGCATCAGCCACGGTCGGTGACGATCCCTCGGCAATATCGCCGGGTCCTGGTGGAGTCGCGGGTCCGTACAATGGATACTTCGAAGTGCAATCACTTGTAGACACCAACTTGCTGGCTGTGGTTTATGGTGACCACGTCACACCGCTGGGTGTGGTGTTCTATGCTGGCACGACCACGGCTTCGCCCTATGCGGAGGTGGTAAACCGGACCATCCACGTTCCGAGTCCGACCTCGCAAGGGACAGTCTATTTTGACATGAACTACAGCGATTTGAACTTCGTTGGACCCAGGACAGCGGCGGGAAGCCCTAAGGGTTGGTTCATCGACACTATTCCTGAGCCGTCAACCATGATGCTGGTTGGACTTGGCTTGCTCGGTGCAGCCGGGATGCGCCGCCGTCATCGTAGCTAAGACGAGGATCCCTTCCTTTATTGTGCAAGAGGCCAGTCGCAAGACTGGCCTCTTGTTTTTTGTCACCGCTGTAGAGCCGCCAATCGGCTTCCCTTGTCACGGCCTTTCCACGCTTCACGCTCCACGACCGAGGGGCGCATCCTGATACCACCACCGCAAGAACCTGATTCTGGTGTAGCGGCGCTTCGCGCCGTCGCCAAAGCGCTATCCAGCCGCCGCAGCCGTAGCTGCTTTGGCGGAGGAGGCTGGCGCGTCGGCGACTGTGAAGCGCCGAGTCGTTGATTTCTCGGGGATTTCGGCCCCGACATTGGATGTTGGGGCTACACCGGCCCAGTCACGACATCGGGGGAAGTGTCAAGTTACGCCCTTCCACGCTCCACGACCGAGTCCCCTCTTGCCTTTCGCCCCCTGGCCCCCTACAGTCGCGCCATGTCCACGGCCCTCGGCAAACTGTTTGTCGTCGCCACCCCGATTGGTAATCTGGAGGACATTACCCTGCGCGCCCTGCGCGTCCTGCGCGAGGCGGATTTGATCGCCGCCGAAGACACGCGGCACACCGCCCACTTGCTCGCCCGCTACGACATCAAGAAGCCACTGGTCAGCTACCACGAGTTCAACGAAGCCAAACGCACGCCGGAACTCCTGCAGAAGCTGCAGGAAGGCCGGAGAATCGCGCTCGTGTCCGATGCAGGCATGCCGACGATCTCCGACCCGGGTTTGCGCCTGATACGTGCTGTCTTGGAAACGCATGCGGCCCCTCACCTTGATCCTCTCCCCCCTCAATTGGGGGAGAGGAGATTCCCCTCTCCCCGCTTGCGGGGAGAGGGTCTGCCCGCCGAAGCCTCGGCGCAGGCGGGTCAGGGTGCGGGGTTGCCTCAGATCGCCATCGAAGTCGTCCCCGGGCCATCTGCCGTCACCGCCGCGTTGGCCGCCAGCGGCCTTGCCGCCGGCCCGTTCCTGTTTTACGGCTTTCTCCCGCACAAATCGGCGCAGCGCCGCAAGGCGCTTTCCGTCGTCGCTCCCCTGCCCTACACGCTGGTCTTCTTCGAGTCGCCGTATCGGCTCACCAAAACGCTGGCTGACATGCTCGACCTTCTCGGAGACCGCCAGGCGGTCATCGCCCGCGAACTGACGAAGAAATTCGAGGAGATCCTGCGGGGTGAGCTTGGCGTACTGCTGAAAAGTCTTGAGAACCGCACCGTCAAAGGAGAAATTACTCTGATTGTCGAGGGCCGCACGGAATGAAAATGGGAAGTTGCCCAGATGCTGTTTGTCGCTGTAGCTGCGCTTCTGTGAAGCGCAGAAGCATCGGCGCTGACACGGAAACGGCGCTTCGCAGAAGCGCCTCTACATCATCATCGACAAGCGCCAATTTATTCTTCGCCACACGCTCTTCCATCTTCGCTCTTCTCCCCGCCGCCGTTCTAGCCGTTGTCCTCTGCGGTTGCGCCACGACCCGCGCCCGTGTCGTGGAAGTCGCCGCCACCAGACACACCGAAACAGTTGGCCGCGCCGACAAGAACCTTTTCCTGACCGACGGCGCCTCGAAAATACTCTTTCAGCCCGAGCGGTTGCCTGTGGCCGAGCAGCGGGAGGAATTTTACGTCAGATGGACAGGCGCGCAGGTGGACTCGGTGAAGTTTGAATACCGTCAAGTCAATCTCCCAAACAAGCTCATGGAGCAGACCTGCGCTCCGAACGGTCGCCACTGGAACGTGTTCGCAGTGCGTGGCGACGATTTCGTGAACGGCGGCCCCGTATCCGCCTGGCGCGTGAGCTTGTGGAACGGCACTCAACCCCGCTCCGAGCGGGGTAAACTTCTTGCGGAACAGAAGTCTGCCCTGTGGTAATATCAGCAACACTATGTCAGCCGACACGCCTCACTCCGGCGATTTGCCCTCGCGCAGCAATACGATCCATCCAGCGCAGATTGGCAGGACTGGCGGCCCGGATGCCGCGCGCGTCGTGCGTTGGTTCCACCACCTGACTGAACAGACGGTCGTTTCCCAATTCGATCTTGTTGCCGCCGCCAACGCCCGAAAGACCGCCATACTCTGGGGGCGCGAAACCGTCACCTACGCGGAACTGCGCAAGCGCATCCATCGTTACGCTGCCAACCTTCAGACCGGCCCCGAACAAACGTTCGGGGCGGGCTGGAACATCCGCCCCGGCGACCGGGTCGGCATCCTGCTGGAAAACTCGCCGGAGTTCATTTACGTCCTGTACGCGGCGCTCAAGAGCGGCGCGGTGGTTGTGCCGATCAACAACTTTCTCAAGGCCCCGGAAATCCAGCACATCGTTGATGATTGCGGGCTCAGTTGCCTGGTGACCTCAAGCGACTTCCAGGAGACCGTCGCCAAACTGCATGGCGTGCGGGCCGCTCTGATAGACGACCTTGAGAACCGACCCCCAACCTCTGAACCTGCCTGGCCAACCGTGAACCGTTCTGATACCGCCTTGATCATTTATACATCGGGCACGACGGGCAAGCCGAAAGGCGCGATTCTCTCCCACGGCAACATCGCCTCCAACGTTCACAGTTGCATTCAAGCCCTCGAAGAGACCGACGACGATCGGCTGACGCTGTTGCTGCCGATGTTTCACAGTTTCATGCTGACGGTCTGCATCTTCACGCCGTTGTCGATGGGCGCCGGCATCGTGCTGATCAGGTCTCTCCATCCATTCAAGGCCGCGATGCGGGAAATGATTTTCAACCGCGCAACCATTTTCGTCGGCATCCCGCAGATTTTCCAGGCCCTGGCCCAGGCAAATATCCCGTTCTGGATGCACTGGGTCCTCAAACTGCGCATGGCCGTGTCCGGCGCCGCGCCGCTTCCCCGGGAGACGTTGGAAGCGTTCGAGCGAAAGATGCATATCCCTTTGCTCGAAGGCTACGGATTGAGCGAAGCATCGCCCGTGGTGTCGTTCAATCCCTATCACAGCGTGCGCAAGCCCGGCTCGGTCGGGCTGCCGCTGCCCGATATCGAAGTAAAGATTTTCGATGACCACGACCGTGAACTGCCCCCTGAGCAGGTCGGCGAAATCGTTGTGCGCGGACCAAATGTCATGCAGGGTTACTACAATCAACCCGAGGAGACGGCGGCGACACTGCGCGACGGCTGGCTGCATACAGGCGACGTGGGCAGGAAGGACGCGGACGGTTACATCTACATTGTGGATCGCCGCAAAGAGATGCTGCTGGTTCGCGGCATGAACGTCTATCCGCGCGAGATCGAGGAGGTCATCTACCAATTCCCGAATGTCCGCGAAGCCGCCGTCGTCGCCAGGGCAGACGAGAAACGAGGCGAGGTGCCCATCGCCTTCGTCATCCCGGTCGAAGGGGCCAAACTTCAGCCCGATGAACTCCTGCGCTTCTGCCGCGAACGGCTTGCGGATTACAAACTGCCCAGGGAAATCCGCATCGTCGAGTTGTTGCCGCACACCGCCACAGGCAAGATCGCCAAGCTGGCACTCAAGAAACAATTGTAGGGC
Organism: Verrucomicrobiia bacterium; assembly: GCA_049510215.1. GTDB lineage: Bacteria > Verrucomicrobiota > Verrucomicrobiia > Palsa-1439 > Palsa-1439 > JBEKZD01. The sequence continues at coordinate 286 of JBEKZD010000049.1, read as the reverse complement.
AAGCTTCCAGCTTGCCTTGGAAGAAAACGTGTGACAGAGAGAGCAGTGCCACAATGAAGAATGCGTGGAGATCGCCCTGCCTGGGATCTGCTCTCATCGTGTTGCTGACGCTGGCGGCGTATATCCCGGCAATGCGCGGCGGGTTCATCTGGGATGATGAACAATACGTCACGCAGAACCAAACACTCCGATCTGTCGGCGGCCTGGGAAAGATCTGGACCAAACCAGGGGCCACCTTCCAGTATTATCCTTTGGTCTTTACCAGCTTCTGGGCGGAGTACCACCT
>JBEKZD010000048.1:0-7331 GCA_049510215.1 Verrucomicrobiia bacterium | reverse complement strand
GCGCGTCGGCTTTTCAGCTCCGCATCGAAGACGCCTGATAAATCTCTTCTGGTCGCACCCATGGGTTCTCTTGAAAGCTGCGTGCAACACTAACATCGCACCACGGCGCTGTCAACGAAGTGACTCGAAAAGCCTCGTCACCACTGAATCACGCACGATGCCCACGTCAAACCGCTTCCGAACACGATCAACAGAACCAGGTCACCGCGCTGGAAGCGTCCTTCACGTGCCGCCTCATCCAGCGCAATGGCTACTGAAGCAGCAGAAATGTTGCCGTATCGATGAAGGTTCACATAAACCTTCTCCATCGGAGCGCCAAGGCGATCGGCGAGCGCCTCCAGAATGCGGATGTTTGCTTGATGTGGAATCACGCACTTGATGTCGTCAATCGTGAGGTTGCACCTGCGCAGCGCTTCTTCCGCGGCGGTTTGCATCGCGGTGATCGCGTTCTTGAAGACCTCTTTACCGTCCATTTTCAAATAATGCATCCCGGCGCCGACCGATTCCTTCGTGGCCGGATACCGCGCGCCGCCGGCAGGCATGAGGAGAATGTCTGCCAGTGAACCATCGGCACCCATGCACGTCGTCAGAATTCCATGCTCTTCGCCGCGGCTGCGCAACACCGCCGCTCCTGCGCCATCGCCGAAGAGCACACACGTGTTGCGGTCGTGCCAGTCCACGATGGTGGAAAGTTTTTCTGCGCCCACAACCAGCACGGTGTTGTATGTGCCCGACGTGATGAACTGCTGGCCGATTTCCAGGCCGTACAAAAACCCTGAGCAAGCTGCTTCCACGTCGAATGCCGCCGCGCGTTTGGCGCCGAGTTTTTTCTGAATCAAACAAGCCGTCGCCGGGAAAGGCGTGTCGGGAGTGATTGTGGCGCAGATGATCAAATCAATCTCGTCTTCGCGAACGCCCGCTTGATCCATAGCCCGCCGCGCTGCTTCGGTCGCCATGTCTGAAGTGCACATCCAGTCGGGCGCAATGCGCCGTTCCTTGATGCCCGAACGGGTGGTGATCCACTCGTCGGTCGTATCGACCATCTTCTCCAGGTCGGCGTTTGTCAGCACGCGGTCGGGGACGTAAGAGCCGGTCCCCACGATGTGCACCGCCCTAGTGAGCCGCTTCGACCTGGGACTGCGTAAGTGCGGCTTGCTGGAACTTGTCATTCAGCCTCTTGATTTCTTCCACGATATGCTCGTTAAACTGACCCCCGACAAACTCGGCGGCCAAGCGAACGGCGTTCTTGATCGCTTTCGGGGAACTGGCGCCGTGCGCCTTGATGCAGATGCCATTGATGCCGAGCAACACGGCCCCGCCGTATTCATCAGGATCCGTCTTGCGTTTCAGTGTCTTGATTGCGCCGGCTGCGAGCAACGCCCCAAGGATGCGGAGTGGATTCCTTCCGAGCTCATCCTTCAACCAGCGCACGACCACACGCGTTGTGCTTTCGCAGGCTTTCAACACCGCGTTGCCGACAAAGGCGTCGGTGATGATCACATCGGCGGCGTTGGCAAACAAATCATGGCCGTCGATATTCCCGACAAAATTCAGATCGGACAGCTTGAGAAGCCGGTGAGCCTCCAGCGTCAGCTCGTTGCCTTTCATTTCTTCCGTGCCGCTGGAAAGCACGGCCACGCGCGGGCTTTGGTAGCCAAGAATCTGCCGGGAATACAAGCTGCCCATCACCGCGTACTGGACCAGGTTCGACGGATGCGGTTCGAGGTTGGCACCCGCATCCATGAGCACGAAGACGTTCTGCGGCGCCGGAATCAGCACCGCCAGCCCCGGCCGATCCACACCCTCCAGCGTGCGCAACTTCAAATGCGACGCGGTCAGCAGCGCGCCGGTGTTTCCCGCCGAAACGACGGCGTCCGCCTCACCCTGCTTGACGAGATCAACTGCGCGGCACATGGAACTGTCCTTTTTGCGCCGCACCGCTTGGACGGGCGGATCGTTCATCTCGATGATCTCGCTGGCGTGGACCACCTGAATACACGGGTCGTTCACGTTGAGTTTGCGCAACTCCGCCTCCACGCGGGTCTTGTCGCCGACCAGAAAGAGCCGCGCAATTTTGCTGCCGTTGCGCAGCGCATCGACCGCCCCCGCAACGATGTTCTGGGGCGCAAAATCGCCACCCATCGCATCGACGGCAATTTTCATCGCAAACAGTCGCTACGCGGCGCTAATGGAAACGACCTGACGCCCTTTGTAGTAGCCGCAGGAAGGACAGACACGATGCGGCCGCACCCCTGCGCCGCATTGCGGGCAGACCGATAATTGCGGTGCCTTGGGCCGATTGGCGGCCTTTCGCGTGCGCAGGCGCATCTTGGACATTCGACGTTTCGGTACACCCATGAGGAAATGTTCTCCGTTACTGCAGCTTCAGTTGATCCAACGCGCGCCAGCGCAAATCCGCCCGAGACGGCTCGCACTGGCAGTCGCCCTCGTTTAAGTTCTTTCCGCAACTCGGGCAGAGCCCCTTGCAATCTTGTTCACACAGGGCCCGTTGTGGAAGTTCCAATATGATATCTTCCCGAATGTTCGCCGTCAAGTCCACGAAATTCTCGCCGTGTAGCTCCTGGTGGAACACAAACCGGCTCACGCGCAGTGGCAACTCGAGAATCGTCAGACAGCGGCTGCAGCGCAACGTCGCTGGGGCATCTAACGTCCCCGTTACGAGCAACGCATTGCCCTGGATTTGCGCCAGGAAATCATACCTAATCTCGTGCAGGAAGCGGACATCAGGCTCATCCAGGTCCATGATCGCGGGAGGTTCACTTCCCTGCAGAGTTTCGCCCCCCACGCGAATGCGCTTCACGTTGATTTTCATCGTTCTCTCCTCCGAGACCAAACTCGGCCCGTCCATGGCGCCCCGGGCGCCATTCATTGATCAACGGCTCGCCACCAGCTTATGTCTCAACGCCTTTTTGACATTGATCGGGACGAAATCGCTCACATCGCCGCCCAGTTGCGCGATTTCCTTCACCACTTTCGAGCTGATGAATATGTACTCATCCTTCGGCACGAGGAATATCGTCTCGATCTGCGGACCCAATTTACGATTCACCAACGCCATCTGGAATTCAAATTCAAAGTCTGAAACGGCCCGCAACCCGCGCACCACCACGGTTGCATTCGTCCGCTGCGCGTAGTTGACAAGCAACCCCTCAAAACCATCGACCGTCACGTTGCGCAGGTTTCTCACCGCCACCCGTGCCAGCGCAATCCGCTCCTGCACCGTGAACGTCGGTGTTTTCTCCGTGTGGCGCGCCACGGCAACAATCATGCGGTCAAAGATCGTGGCGGCGCGTTGAATGACGTCAAGATGGCCGTTGGTAATGGGATCGAAACTGCCGGGATAGACTGCAACCGTTCGCATAACCCTCCCTGTGTAGTGGCGCTACCATAATTTTTGCCCGGCGGATTTGCAATCTTTTCTTTTGCCTGTCGCCAGCCAAAGTGAAAATCGACGCGCAACACCAAAATCATCTGCACGATAGACCCGCAAACGGAATCAGCCGAGATGCTGCAAATGGCGATTGCGGCGGGCGAGGATGCGGCTCACGGTTTGCCTTGATCAGCGGTTGAAAGGAATTGATGTTCATGCAGCAGTGCTTAAGCGAAAGCTCGTCACTTCGGAGCCAGAAAACTCACCCGCGTGTCGCCGTAAACCGCCTCGCGCACCAACGTCCACGGCGGGACCGCTGTCAGACTATCTCGTTTTGCTGATTCGAGTACAAATAGCCCTTCATCATCCAAAGCCCTTCGTAGATCCGAAACGTTCAGCAGCGTTTGAGCGGTCTCCCCGTATGGCGGATCGGCGAAAATCAGCGAGAATTTTTTCTGTGCGGCGACGAATTTCGTCACTTGTGCAAACACGTCAGCGCGGACAACAGCAATCTCGCACGAAATCTTTCGGCCGCGCCTGAAGGTCTCGATATTCTGCCGCAGGATTTTCAGCGCACTGTGTGCGCTCTCGACAAACACGACTGAGTTTGCGCCACGGCTGGCGGCTTCCAGACCCAGTGCGCCCGTGCCGGCGAACAGGTCGAGCACCGTTGCGCCGACGACGCGATCCCCGAGACTGGAGAAAATGGCTTCGCGGACGCGGTCAGAAGTTGGCCGCACGTTGCCGCCGCGCGGAGCGACCAGCGGCATACCTCGGGCGATGCCGGCGATGATCCGCATGGATTACTTAAAAAGTTTCTCCAGACCTTTTTGGAGGAGTTGCTCTGCCGCGCCCTTGACGATGCGCTGTTGCAGATCGGTCTTCGGCGAATCGTACGGACCCCACACGCGGAAATCCAAGGCGAGATAGCCATCCGAGCGCTCGGTGAAAATCGCGCGGACTTCTTTGGGCACGTGAGCGAGCAGGTCTTTGGCGAGGGCGAGCGTCATGTCATGGTTAAGCGAATAGTCTTCGAGGTTGACCGAGCCTTTTCCTGTGATCTGCACTTCCGGTGAGATCAAACGGATGACCGGCGTTTGCATCACATTGTTGCTCGTCGAAAACTCCATGCGGCACTCGTCAAACTTCAGTTCCCTCAGCGCGGGCACTTGGAGAAGAAAGGAGAGTTGATTCAACAACGGAATCTCCGCCAGCTTTCCGCCAACGATTTCGGCGCGACCATTGCCGACCATCGTCGGCAGCCCGCCTGTGCCTTCGAATGCGACTGTCGCTTGCAGTTTCCCGTTCATCACGCGCTTCGTGTGTGCTTCCTGCAGCAACGTGTCGATGTCGGCATCCCTGACTTGCAGATTGACAGTGTACTTGAGGTCGCCGACCACCTTGACCGCGATATCACCCGAGACCGTGCCGCCGGCGAGCTTGCCGCTCAGATGGGCAAACTGAATCTCATCCGCTGAGACGTTCAGCGGCGAGGTGATCTGCCGCACGAACAGAGAATTCGCGAGATCGATCGTCCCGATGCTTGCCTGACCGCTGCCGCTGAGTTTGTCAGCGGCCATCGTGAGCGAACTCGACAGGTTGATGTCTTGAACCTTGAGCAATTCCTTGTTCTTGTCACTCAGCAGCACCACGTTGCCATCGGTCATCAACAGCTTTGAAAGCGAAATCTCGAAATTGCCGGATTTTGCGGAGGGCTTGGTGCTCGTCGGCGCTTTTGGCGGCGCTCCCGCCGGTGTTGGTTGCTCGGTTTTTGCGGCCAGCTTCTCATAATTCCACTGGCCCTTGTCGTCGCGCACCAACTCGATGGTTGGTTTCCGCAGTGAAACCTCCTCGATCTCAACACGTCGGCGCAGCAATGGAAGCAACCGATAGCGCAGCACGAACGCGTCCGCGGTGAGTAACTGCCCTGGGTAGCCCTCGGGATTGGCGACCGCGACGCCTTTGAGGCTGACGCCGCTGAAAACGGAGACGTTGATGTTGTCGATTTTCACATCCGCCCCCAGCGCCGCGCGCGCCGCGCCGAGCACGAACTGCTTGAACTCGGGCGATTGCAGATAACGGCTTACCCAGAAAAGCCCTGCGGCCACCATAACAGCCAGCACCGCGAAGATAATTATCAAGACCTTGATTGCCTTCATTGAGGAGCACCCCCCGAAATTCGTTTGGTTTGCCTCAAACCGTTGCTAGCCCGCATATTTCACACGCCCGTGTGAAATATGCGCCCGTAGGGCCGACAATTCGGCCAAAGCTGCCGAATTGTCGGGGCAGCCCCGACACACAGAGTGTGTCGGCCTCGGGAGCGCTGCGCTCCCGAGGTGAATATTTCACGACTACCTTCTGGCAGGTGTGAAATACTCAGGCTAGAATAGCGCAGCATTTCAACTCATGACGAGGTTTTTTGTCATCTTCAATCCGGCCGCGCGCAGTGAAAAATCACGGCGCATGCGACAATTCCTCGACTCCAAGACGAACGATCACGTCACGCTGGCCCCGACCGAAAAAGCCGATGATGCCAGGCGGCTGGCAGCCCAGGCCGTGGCCGATGGCTACGACTTGATTGTGGCCGCCGGCGGCGACGGCACGGTCAACGAGGTCATTAACGGCACCGGCCTGTCGGGGGTGGCGCTCGGAATTCTGCCGCTCGGGACGGTGAACGTTTTCGCCCAGGATCTGGGTATCCCCGGAAAGATGGACGAAGCGTGGGCGGTAGTGGAAAGCGGTAGGATTCGGGCGATCGATCTGGCACGCGCGGAATCGAAGGGGAAGACAAGGTTTTTCGCGCAACTCGCCGGGGTCGGGTTAGACGCGCGGGCGGTGCGCGCGGCAAGCTGCGCGCTTAAAAAGAAGATCGGGCCGCTGAGCTACGTGTGGGCCGGACTGAAGGTGTTGCGGGAACGGCATGCCAGCGTTGAAGTGTGCGTCAGCGCCGCGGGCAAGTCGGTCAGCGGTGTCGCTGTGCTCATCGGTAACGGACGGTTCTACGGCGGGCCGTTCCGATTGTTTCCCGAAGCGCGGATGGACGACGGGTTGCTGGATGTTTGTGTCTTTGAAAGAGGCGGTTATTTTGACATGTTGCGGTATGGGCAAGGCATTCTCCGCGGCGTGCATACGGGATTTCCCGACGTGAAGTATTTTCAGGCGAAAGAATTTGTCTGTAGCGCGGCCCAGCCGGTGCCGTTCGAGTTGGACGGCGAAGACGCGGGCGAAGTGCCCGTGCGGTTTTCGGTGATGACGCGCGCATTGCGTGTGATGACGCCCGATCTCCGTTGATCCACAGCTTGCTGCCGCTAACCTTATCACAGCAGCAAGGCTTGTCATCTCGTGAAACGAGGCAAGCGTTCCACGCGGGCTGCGGCAGTCGCGGAACTTGCGGGACTGCAGAACGGATTGGCCTTGCGAACCGCGTTTTCGTATCCTGTCCGCGTGCCGCAAGCAATCATTCTGCCGTTGGCGCTGGTGGCGCTGGCGCTGTGGCTGGTCACGCGGATCCGCTACACGATTGATGACCGCTACGTGCGGGTGGTGCTGCTGGGCGTCACCGTGCGGAGGATCGCGCTGGCAAACATCGAATCCGTGAGCACCGCCATGCGGCTCTGGAACGAGCACTGGTGCAACACACTTTGGCCCTGGGGCCGCGTCGTCTGTATCCGCCGCAAGACCGGCCTCATCCGCAACTTCATCATCAGCCCCGCCAACCGGGACGCCTTTCTTCAGGAACTCAAGAGCAAGCTTGGCACAATGGACTGATGGGACCGAGTTGGTCCGTGGTCCGGTGCGGGGTACGTCGCGCCTGCTAGCCCGGATTATTCACGATGCGCTTAAACAACCCACAGTGTGTCACTGCTCGAACCCTCACCCTGACCCGCCTGCGCCGAGGCTTCGGCGGGCAGGCCCTCTCCCTTGGGAAGGGAGAGGGGAG
>JBEKZD010000047.1:0-8108 GCA_049510215.1 Verrucomicrobiia bacterium | reverse complement strand
TGCTGCTGATTTTTCAGGGGATGGACGCTGCCGGCAAGGACGGCGCCATCCGGCACGTCATGTCCGGGGTCAATCCGCAAGGCTGCCAGGTTTTCAGTTTCAAACAGCCGAGCGCCGACGAGTTGGAACATGATTTTCTCTGGCGCACGACGCGCCGGCTTCCCGAACGCGGGCAGATCGGCATTTTCAATCGTTCCTATTACGAGGAAGTGCTGATCGTTCGGGTGCATCCGGAGATTCTCCGCGGCCAGGGGCTTTCGGAAGAGTTGCGCGACGAGAAAACCATCTGGAAGGGGCGGTATCGTTCCATCGTGGACTTGGAGGAGCATCTCCACCGCAACGGCACCCGGATCATCAAATTTTTCCTTCACCTGTCGAAGGAGGAACAGCGAAAGCGCTTGCTCGAGCGCATTGATGAGCCGGACAAGAACTGGAAATTCAGCCTCTCGGACATTCATGAGAGGAACTACTGGAAGCATTACATGAAGGCTTATGAGGATTGCCTGAACGCGACCAGCACCCATCACGCGCCCTGGCACGTCGTTCCCGCCGATGATAAGGATAATGCCCGGTTGATTGTTTCCCAAATTGTCCTTGATGCGCTCAATGAACTTAAGATGGCATATCCCAAGACCACCGCGAAACGTCGGCGGGAATTGAAATCTATCCGCAAACGGCTCTGAAGAGCAAAACCATGACCAATAAGCAACCATAACAACAGTATGCAATCGGCATGGTCGGCTCGCGGCATCAACTTCCCACCGCACAATGTTTCCGAGATCCCGGTTGCTGAGTGCGACACAAAACTGGAGCGCGAGATAGTCAGTTTTGTTGACCGCATCCTCGCGGCGAAGCGGCACGTAGCAATCGAACACAAACAGTATTGACGGGTGGGAGAGGCGTAAATTATAATGCACTTAAAAGGCGAGAAGAGGAGGTCAGGGTTGTGCCACAGCCGAATTTACAAACAGGTCAACAAGTTGTTTTGCAGCATGACGGTGTTTTCCAACTGCTGAAGGTCTTGCGCGAGCGGGGGTACCGGGTCATCGGGCCGACATTGGGGCGAGGCGCGATTGTTTACGACGAACTGAACTCGGGCGCGGAGTTGCCGGCCGGCTGGACGGACACGCAGGACGGCGGCACTTATCGACTGCAAAAGCGCGGGGACAAGGCGTTGTTCGGCTATACGGTCGGGCCGCACTCCTGGAAGAAGATTCTCCATCCCGCAACGCGCCGTTTCTGGCGGGCGAAACGCAACGGGGATGGGATTGAATTGTTGGACGAAGAACGCGAACCGGCCAAGCTCGCGTTCGTGGGAGTTCGGGCGTGTGACCGCCAAGCCATCGCGGTTCAGGACAAGATTTTCCTCGAAGGAACATACGTCGATCCAGCATACAAATCCCAGCGCGAGAATGTCTTCATTGTGGCGGTCAACTGCGGGCAGGCAGGCGGCACATGCTTTTGTGCGTCGATGGGCACCGGACCGAAGGCGACCTTCGGGTTTGACCTGGCATTGACGGAAATTCTTGAGAATGGCGCGCATTATTTCGTCGTGGAAGTCGGCACGGCGCGTGGGGCGGAGATTCTCGACGGCGTGCCCTGCAAGGAAGCAAGCTCCGAGCAGTTGGCGGCGGCCAAACGGGTTGTCGCGAAAACGGCCGCGCACATGGGGCGTCGCATGGATACGACCGACATCAAGGCGCTCTTGTATCGCAACTACGAGCATCCACGCTGGGACAATGTCGCGGCCCGCTGTTTGAACTGCGCCAACTGCACAATGGTTTGTCCGACCTGTTTTTGCACGACCGTCGAAGATGTGACGGACCTGACGGGCGATTCCACCGAGCGCTGGCGGAAGTGGGACTCGTGTTTCACGATGGATTTCTCTTACATCGTTGGCGGCAGCGTACGGGCGTCGGCGCTGGCGCGGTATCGGCAGTGGATGACGCACAAGCTGGCCACCTGGATCGATCAGTTCGGCACGTCGGGCTGCGTCGGGTGCGGGCGTTGCATCACGTGGTGTCCGGTGGCCATCGATATTACCGAAGAGGTCCGGGCCATTCGCGAAAGCGAACCGGCCAAGAAAGGAACAGCATGATCCACACACTTGAACCCATCATACGCGAGCATCCGTTTTTCAAGGACCTGGCTGAGCCGCATCTCAAATTGGTCGTCGGCTGCGCCAAGAACGTGCGGTTCGACGAAGGCCAGATGTTGTTCCGCGAGGGCGAACCGGCCGACGAGTTTTACATGATCCGCACGGGCCAGGTGACGATCGAGGTTCACGTGCCGGGACGCGGGCCGGCCATTTGGGAGACGGTTGGCGAAGGCGACGTGCTCGGCTGGTCGTGGCTGTTTCCGCCGTATCGCTGGCATTTTGATGCGCGAGCGCAGCAACCAACGCGCGCCCTGGCGTTCGATGGCAAATGCCTGCGGGGCAAATGCGACCAGGACCACGATCTGGGCTACGAATTGATGAAGCTGTGTGCCGCCGTCATGGTGCAACGGCTGCAGGCGGCACGGTTGCAACTGCTGGATTTGTATGGCGTCAAAAAGTAAATCAATCACCGTCGCCGCGCCACCGGAACCGATGCAACCGCGGTCGTATCGGATTCAGCGGGTGCGGCAGGAAACGCACGACACGTTCACGCTCGAACTGGAACCGGTCGACGGGGTGGACGGTTTCGAGTTCGCGCCCGGGCAGTTCAACATGCTGTACGTGTTCGGCGTGGGCGAAGTACCGATCTCCATCAGCGGCGACCCCACCACGCCGAAGACACTCACGCATACCACGCGGGTGGTCGGGACAGTGACCCGGGCGATGCGCCAATTGAAACGGGGCGATCTCCTCGGCATTCGCGGCCCGTTTGGGAAACCGTGGCCTGTCGAGCAGGCCCGGGGGCGGGACGTGGTCGTGGTGCCGGGCGGCATCGGGTTGGCGCCGTTGCGCCCGGTGCTGTACGCGCTGATGGCCCAGCGGAAGCAGTTCCGGCGCGTGGTGTTGCTCTACGGCGCGCGCACCCCGCAAGATGTCCTCTTCCCCAAGGAACTGGAGCAGTGGCGCAGCCGGTCCGACTTCGATGTCCATCTCACCGTTGATCGGGCCACGGGCGCGTGGCGCGACAACGTGGGCTTGGTCACCAACCTGATCCCACGCGCGTCATTCGATCCGGCGAACGCGGTGGCGATGGTCTGCGGACCGGAAGTGATGATGCGCTACGTCGTGATAGAACTGGAAAAGCGCGGCCTGACCGATGACCGGATCTACGTGTCGATGGAACGCAACATGAAATGCGGCCTCGGCTTTTGCGGGCATTGCTTGTTCGGGCCGACGTTCATATGCAAGGATGGGCCGGTGTTCCGGTTCGACCGCATCCGCCACTTTTTCAGCAAACGGGAGGTGTGACATGGCGCGAAGCAAGAAACCGAAACTCGCCGTCTGGAAGTTCGCCTCCTGCGATGGTTGCCAGTTGAGCCTGCTGGATTGCGAAGACGAATTGCTGACGCTGGCCGGCGCGGTGGACATCGCCTACTTCCTCGAAGCCTCGCGGGCCACCGTCAAAGGGCCGTACGACCTGTCGCTGGTCGAAGGTTCGATCACCACCGCGCACGACGCCGAACGGATTCACCAGATTCGCCGGACCTCGAAACGGCTGGTGGCGATAGGCGCGTGCGCCACCGCCGGCGGGATCCAGTCGGTGCGCAATTTCAAGGACGTCCGCGAGTTCACCGCGATCGTGTACGCCCAACCGAAGTACATCGAGACGCTGAACAAATCGACGCCGATTTCGGATCACGTGCTTGTGGATTTCGAACTCCAGGGTTGTCCCGTGAACAAATATCAGTTGGTGGAGGTCGTTAACGCCCTTCTCCACGGCCGCAAACCGAATACACCGCGCCACAGCGTCTGCACCGAATGCAAACGGCGCGGAATCGTGTGCGTGATGGTGGCCGAAGGCACGCCGTGTCTGGGGCCGGTCACCCAGATGGGTTGCGGCATCGGCGGCGAGTACAGCGGCGCAATCTGCCCGGCGTACGACCGCGGCTGCTACGGGTGCTTCGGCCCGAAGGAAACCCCCAACACCCGTGCCCTGAGCCGGTGGTGGGCCGAGCATGGCATGAACGAGCAGGAACTGGTGCGGAAATTCCGCGGGTTCAATGCCGGCGCCGAGGCGTTTCGGAAGGAAAGCGAAGCGCATGAAAAGTAGGACGATCAAAGTAAACTGGCTGGCGCGGGTCGAGGGCGAAGGCGCGCTGAACGTTAAGATCAAGGACGGCAAAGTTGCCGACCTCAAGTTCAGGATTTTCGAGCCGCCCCGGTTCTTCGAGGCATTCTTGCGTGGCCGCAAGTACAGCGAGGCGCCGGACATCACCGCCCGGATCTGCGGCATCTGCCCGATTGCCTACCAGATGAGCTCCTGCCACGCCATGGAAGACGCATTCAGCGTCAAGGTGGACGGCCAGTTGCGCGCGTTACGCCGTCTGATTTACTGCGGTGAGTGGATCGAGAGCCATGCGCTGCACGTGTACCTGCTGCACGCGCCGGACTTTCTCGGCTACGAGGACGCCATCCAAATCGCGCGCGATCATCCGGACGTCGTCCGCCACGCCCTGCAATTGAAAAAGGCCGGCAACAGCCTGATGACCATGCTGGGCGGTCGCGAGATTCACCCTATCAACGTGCGTGTCGGCGGTTTCTATAGCGTGCCGACCAAGCGCGAGTTGGCGAAGATGACCGGACCGCTCGAAGCGGCCCGCGATATCGCCCTGGAAGCTGTGCGCTGGACTGCTGCCCTGTCCTTCCCCGATTTCGAGCGCGATTATGAGTTCGTCTCCCTGCGCCATCCGGACGAATATCCGCTCAACGAAGGCCGGTTGGTGTCCAATCGCGGACTGGACATTCCGGTGCGCGATTACGAAAAACATTTTGCGGAGCAACACGTGGCGCATTCCACGTCGCTCCACTCGCAGATCGAAGATCGTGGCGCGTATCTCGTCGGCCCACTGGCGCGCGTGAACCTTAACTTCGACAGACTCACGCCGCTCGCGCAAAAAACCGCTCGCGCGGTGGGTTTCAAGGTGCCGTGCCGGAACCCGTTCAAGAGCATCATTGCGCGTTGCGTGGAACTGGTTCACGTCTGCGACGAAGCGCTACAGATCATCGCCGAATACGAAATGCCCGACCAACCGGCCGTGCAATTCCAGCCCCAAGCGGCCACGGGGTGCGGTTGCACCGAAGCTCCGCGCGGCATCCTGTATCACCGCTATCGCATCGATGATCAAGGCCTGATCATCGATGCCAAGATTGTCCCGCCCACGTCGCAGAACCAGGGTTCAATCGAAGCCGACCTGCGCGAGTTCATATCCGCCAATCTCAAGTTGCCGGCCGATAAGCTGCAGTGGCAATGCGAACAGGCGATTCGTAATTACGACCCTTGTATCTCCTGTTCCACCCACTACCTGAAACTGCATATCGAACGGATGTGAAGTCGCCCGTGCTCATCATCGGTATCGGCAACCCCGACCGCGGTGATGATGCCGTCGGCGTGATTGTCGCCCAACGCCTGCGCCAACGTTTGCCGGCGCAGGTTCCGATCCTGCAAACCACGGGCGATCCCGGTTTCTTGCTGGAAGCCTGGTCACGCCGCCAGGCGGATCCGCCTACTGGCGGACAAACCGCCGAAACCGTCATCCTGATCGACGCCGTCCATTCCGGCGCACCTCCCGGCACGATACACCGTCTCGACGCCCATGAATCACCGTTGCCAGCGAACTTTTTCCGGTGCTCCACACACGCCCTGGGCCTCCACGAAGCGATCGAACTGGCCCGTGCGCTGGGCCAACTCCCACCCAAACTCATCGTGTACGGAATCGAAGCCAAGGATTTCACCGCCGGTACCGGCCTTTCCGCGCCCGTCGAGCAAGCCGCCCACCAGCTTGTGGACTTGGTGTGCTGCGCGCATGACTGCATAGGCCGAGTTGCCTGCGCAACGGTGACCCAAGGCTGACCAGTTTCGCCGACTAAGGTGGGAGGGGCATACCTGCCCCGATACTCGCCCCGACACCCGCTGTCGGGGTCCATGTCGGGGCGAATGAGTAGGCGCGGCTTTTCCGCCTGTCGGCCCGCCGCCTCGTTCACCCCGCTCAGGAGCGGGGCAGGGAGGCGGCCTACATTACCCGCCATATCTCGGTGGCAGCATCCAGATGCGCCCAGGCGCGTAATATCTTGATAAAATGCTGGACGCGATGAAGAGAACTCTCGATACTGGCGGCTATTACATCTTTGGCAGTGGCTCACTCGGTGGGCAGAGTTGACGGGTCGTCAAACCAACCAACTAACGGAGGTGTCTCATGCAAGAGATGTTCAACAAGACGATCGACTCGATCGGAGCGTACCTTCCCAACCTCATCGGCGCCCTCGCCATCCTGGTCATCGGTTGGCTGCTTGCCTTCGCGGTGGCGGCACTCCTGCGCACGGTGCTGCGGCGCACCACGCTGGACAACCGGCTGACGCGACTCCTTTTCGGCGCCGAAGCAGAGAAAAAGGTGCCGGTGGAGAACATAATCAGCAAGGGCGTGTTTTACCTGTTGATGGTGTTCGTGCTGGTGGCGTTTTTCCAGGCGTTGCAGCTGACAGCGATCACGGAGCCGCTCAACAATCTACTGGACACCATCTTCGGCTATCTGCCGTGTCTGTTCGGCGCGGGCATCCTGCTATTGATCGCTTGGATGCTGGCGACGGTGTTGCGGCGCGTGATGTTGGGCACGCTGCAAACCTTCAAGCTTGATGAGCGCATCAGCGGACAGGCCGAGCCCAAAGCCAAGTCCATCCCGTTGAGCAAGACGCTGTCAGACGTGGTGTACTGGGTGGTCTTTCTTCTGTTTCTGCCGGGCATTCTCGACGCGCTGCGCTTACAGGGCCAACTCGAGCCGATCAAAACGCTGCTCAACCGGGTGTTTGAGTTCGTGCCGAACATTCTCGGCGCCGGCCTCATCATCCTGATCGGCTGGTTTATCGCTCGCCTCGTCAGACAGGTGGTCACCAACCTTCTGGTGGCGGCCGGGGTGGATCGGCTGAGCGACCGCATGGGCCTGGCAGACACACTGGGTGAGATGAGACTCTCGGGACTGATCGGTCTGGTGCTGTACATTCTCATCCTTATCCCCGTGATCATCGCCGGGCTTAATGCGCTGAAGTTGGATGCGGTGACGCAGCCGGCCAGCGCGATGTTGGGCAAGATCATGGGCGCGCTGCCGTTGCTGTTCGGCGCGGCGCTGGTTGTGGTGATCTCCTACGTCGTGGCGCGCATCGTGGCGACGCTGGTGACAAACGTCCTGGCGGGCATGGGCTTCAACAACGTGCTCATCAACCTCGGAATCACCAAGAAACCGGCGCAGGGCGCAAAAACTCCGGCGGCGATCGTCGGCATGTTGGCGCTGGTCACCATTATGATTCTGGCCAGCATTGAAGCCGCCCGCATGCTGACGTTTGACACGTTGGCGGATCTGCTGGCGAAACTGCTGGTTTTCGGCGGCCATATCTTGATGGGCTTGATCATCCTCGGCGTTGGGATGTTCCTGGCCAACATCGTGGCCAAATCCGTGCAGGAGAGTGGCCGCGCCAACGCGCCCATGCTCTCCACGGTCGCGCGCGTCGTCATCCTGGTGCTGGCGGGCGCGATGGCGCTGCGGCAGATGGACATCGCCAACGAGATCGTCAATCTCGCGTTCGGCCTGCTGCTCGGGGCCGTGGCCGTGGCCGTTGCGATCGCCTTCGGCTTGGGCGGGCGCGAAAGCGCTGCACGCCTGATCGAGGAATGGCGGGCATCGGCCAAGGGCAAGCAGTAAATCTCATGCCAGAATTGCGTCGGGGCGGTCGGAAGACCGCCCCGACGACGTTCTCTGTCGGCTCGGTTGTTGATCGTGTTCGGAAGCGGTTTGACGTGGGCATCGTGCGTGATTCAGTGGTGACGAGGCTTTTCGAGCCACTTCGTTGACAGCGCCGTGGTGCGATGTTAGTGTTGCACGCAGCTTTCAAGAGAACCCATGGGTGCGACCAGAAGAGATTTATCAGGCGTCTTCGATGCGGAGCTGAAAAGCCGACGCGC
>JBEKZD010000046.1:0-9336 GCA_049510215.1 Verrucomicrobiia bacterium | reverse complement strand
TAACCGGTTGCACGCGCGACGAGCTGATCGGCGCGCCGTTCAAGAGCTGCTTCACCGATCCGGAGCGGGCCGAGGCGGCCATCAAGCTGGTGCTGAGCGAAAAGAAGGTCACCAACTACGAGCTTACCGCGCGCGCCAAGGACGGCAAGGAAACTGTGGTGTCCTACAATGCGACCACCTTCTACGATCGGGACAGGAGGCTGCAGGGCGTGTTCGCCGCTGCGCGCGACGTCACGGAGCGCAAACGCCTGGATCAGGTGCTGCAGGAAAAGAACGTCGAGCTGGAGAGCGCCAGGTCTGTGGCGGAAAAAGCCAACCTCGCCAAATCGGATTTCCTTTCCAGCATGAGCCATGAGCTGCGCAGCCCGCTCAATGCGATCCTCGGTTTCGCGCAGCTGATGGAGTCGGCCTCCCCGTTGCCGACGGACTCTCAGAAGGAAAGCATTGCCCAGATTCTCCAGGCGGGATGGCATCTGCTGAAGTTGATCAACGAAATCCTCGATCTCGCAGTGATCGAGTCCGGAAAGGTGTCGCTATCGCCGGAATCGGTGTCGTTGGCCGAGGTCATGTCCGAATGCCAGGCCATGATGGAGCCACAGGCGCAACAGCGTGGCATCAGCATGACCTTTCCCCAGTTCGATGACGATGCCCCGTTCTTTGTCAAGGCCGATCGGACCCGGTTGAAACAAATCATCATCAACCTGCTTTCCAACGCGATCAAATACAACAAGGAGCAGGGAACGATCATCGTGGGTTGCACCGTGAGCGCCCCGGAACGCATTCGCATTACCGTCGCGGACACGGGCGCGGGATTGCCTCCGGAAAAGCTGGCGCAGCTATTCCAGCCGTTCAATCGTCTCGGGCAAGAAGCTGGCGCCGTGGCAGGCACGGGCATCGGCCTGGTTGTGACGAAGCGATTGGCAGAACTGATGGAGGGCGCATTCGGCGTGGAAAGCACGGTCGGGGTGGGAAGCGTGTTCTGGTGCGAACTGAACTCGGCTGCGGCGCCCCAACTTGCAGTCCAAAGCGGCGAAGCCGAGGCTTCTGTTCCACCGCAATTGCCGGCCAGCGCGTCGCGGCGCACCCTGCTCTATGTCGAGGACAACCCGGCGAACATGAAGCTGGTCGAGCAACTCATCGCGCGTTACCCGGACATTCGGCTGGTGACCGCGGTGAACGGAACTCTCGGCATCAAGCTCGCCCGCGCCACTCAGCCGAAGGTAATCCTGATGGACATCAACCTGCCTGGCATCAGCGGTATCGAAGCCTTGAAAATTCTGCGCGAAGACCCGGCCACGGCGCACATCCCCGTCGTTGCCCTCAGCGCCAATGTCATGCCACGCGACATCGCGAAGGGCTTGGAGGCGGGATTCTTCCGCTATATCACCAAACCCATTAAGGTCAAAGAGTTCATGGACACGCTGAACATGGCACTGGAATATGCGGAAAAAGGCAACGCATGACGGCCACCAAACAGCAGCAGGCCCCGAACATCCTGATCGTGGACGACACGCCAGGAAATGTGCTGTTGCTGGTGAGAATGCTCACGGAGCGAGGTTACAAACCGCGGCCGGTTCTCAGCGGCAAGCTGGCGCTTCAGGCCGCCCGCACTGAACCGCCCGACCTGATTCTGCTCGACATCACCATGCCGGAAATGAACGGCTACGAAGTCTGCGATCAACTCAAGGCCGACGCGGCGCTGAAAGATATCCCCGTCATTTTCATCAGCGCGCTGAATGAAACGATCGACAAGGTGAAAGCGTTCCGTGTCGGCGGAGTGGACTACGTGACGAAGCCTTTCCAGTTTGAAGAAGTCTATGCCCGCGTCCAAACCCATCTGCAATTGCGCCGGCTGGAAAAACTTCGCGACGACCTCACCCACATGGTCGTCCACGATCTGCGCAACCCGCTGACAGTCATCTGCGGGTTTCTGGATATCCTGGAGCTCCACGAGGCCCAGAAACTCTCCGCCAGCACCCAGACACTCGTCACGGTCGCGCGCCGCAGCGCCGAGGATCTGCTCAACATGATCGGTTCAATCCTCGATGTCAGCAAAATGGGGGCGGGCGAGATGAAACTCCAACGCGAGCCGTGTGACCTCGACGCTCTCATCCGCGCCGTGTTGGCCACAACCCAACCCTTGCCTGGCAACCGCACGGTGACGTTCGACGCACCGGAATCGTCCCTCACCGTCACGGCCGACGTCGGTTTGATTCGCCGGGTGCTCCAGAACCTGCTCAGCAACGCCCTCAAGTACACCCCGGCCGGCGGCGACGTCCGCATTGTCGTCACACCATCCTGCGGCGAGGTCCGCGTCGCAGTCACCGATACCGGCCCCGGCATTGCGCCCGAATATCACCAGCGTATCTTCGAAAAGTTCGGCCAGGTCGAAGACCGCAAAAATCGCCTGGGCACTGGTTTGGGATTAACCTTCTGCAAACTGGCCGTCGAAGCCCACGGCGGCCGCATCGGTGTCGAAAGCGAAGTTGGCAAAGGCAGCACTTTCTGGTTGGCGCTGCCCCGGCTGAACGGTAGTCTCGGGGCTTCTTAAGAAAGGAACGCAACAATGACAGAACAAAAACTAAAAATTATCGTCGTGGACGATGAAGAGTCGATTGGCCAGGTCTTGAAAGCCGGTCTTGAAATGCACGGGTTCGCCGTGAGGTTTGAAGCTCGCTCAACAGACACGATCAAGGCGTGCCTCGAATTTCATCCGGACCTTGTACTCCTCGACATAGACATGCCCGTCAAAGATGGCGGGCAGGTGGCGTCGGAGTTGCAGAGCCATCCGACGCTGCGGCGCACCCCTGTGATTTTCCTCACCTCACTTGTAAGTAAAGAAGAAACGGCGAAGCGGAACGCGTCCAGCGAGATACTCCTGTCCAAACAAATTCCCATTGCGGAGTTGGTCGCCAGAATTCGTGCCGTACTGCAACCACAGACTCCACACTGAACTGCTGGTGCTTTGCCGCCACCGCAACAGCTCAAGGACAAGCTGATCGAGCACAAAGCAATACATCGACAAATACGGCGAGGACCTGCCGGAAATCTGCCATTGGAAGTGGGGCGCGACCAACGCAGGCAAACCTTTGTGAAATGGATCGGTCGGTAGAGGATAGTCACCATGCAAATGGCCACCAAGGAACCCGCAGAGGAGAGCCCGCCCTCGAAGCCGACAACGGCGAAGGCGCCCACCATCGCCTCCGTGCCCGTCCCCGGCTGGAACGAGGCGCATGATTCCGTTCAACTATTGGGAAAGGCCGCTATTACTCGGCTGCGCGGTAGAACTTCGCACCGCTCGGAGCAGACACCGCGTAGGGGTTGGTGGCACCCTGAACCTGGTTCCACGGTCCGAGAATGGCGTCCGCGGACTGCAATTGACCGGTGATGTCGATCACCACTCCAGTCCCGATGCGATCGACGAACACACCGCACGATAACCCAGCGGCCCTCCGTAACCGGCGATCTTCGTTTGCATGGCGAGACTCAATTGCTTGACCAGTTCCGCATTATACGCATGCGACGTTGTATCGGTAAGGGAGGTGTTGCCGAATACCCGCGAGGCGCCGATGGCATACCCGCGCGAATCCGACGCAGGCGACCCGTCCACGACCTGGGGATCGACATCGGTCGTCACGATGGAAATGGTATTGTCGCTGTTGCGGAGGATCTCCCAGGTGCGGAACTGCTGAGGGAAGTCCCGCAGCGAGGCGGTTTCGACCTCCCAGAAGCCGTATTCCGGATGGGCCGGGTCAGGTGACGGTTGCGGTGTCACCGTGTTCATATGGCGATGCCCCGCCATCAACAGGATGAGATTCGGATAGTGGTGGAGTGTGGCGATCAAGCTCGCTTCGGTTTGATTATCGGGAGAGGGGTAGAATTGCACGGATGCGCTGTTCGTATCGAAGAGGTCCTTCTGCGGACTGATGGGGATATGGCATGCGAGAATCATGAGCTGGCCCGCGTCCTGCCCCATCTGAAGTTCGTTTGTGAGCCAAGCCATGCGTGCCGCATCCATCCAGCCGCCGCCGTAATACAACGGTCCGCCGGACGGGCTGTTCGTCTTACAGGTATCGTCGAGCACGATCACCTTGATCGGCATGTTCGTCATCGGCTCGAACGTATAGCAGGCCGCAGTGCTGCCAGTGTTGGTCTGGTTGAATCCATGCCCCACCGGGGACGATGCGGTATTGAAGAACTCGCTCATGAACTTCGCAGTCGAAGATGTATCCGTCACGATGGAGAGGCGGTTCGTGTCGGCGACGACGGTCGGGGGTGTCGCAAAGAGGTTTGTCGGTCCGCCCTTGATCACCTCGCCGTAGCGTGTGGTCCCATCGACAACGCCCACATAGAGGCCCGCCCCCTCGGTGGCATTCGAGGCCAAGGCGTCGGGAAACATGTTGAGGACGCCGGTGCCGACCTGGGTACTCCGGACTTTGTCGGTCACACGTTCTGTGCCCATCCAGAACTGATCGTGGTTGCCGATGACCTCATACCAAGGGATGGAACGGTCAAGCCCGGCGGCCTGATAGGGTTTCTGATAGTCGATGGTGTCGGCGCCGAGATGAGCGCCGGAACTGGGTGTAATATACTGTCCGTCCATAACATCAATAAACCATCGGAGTTCGTTTAACTGAGTGCTGTTGGCGACATCACCGAGACAAATCCCGAAATCGAAAGGCGTCTGACGGTGCAAGGCGTTGATGGTCTTGACGGCGGCGTCGAGGACGTGGGTCGTGGAGAGAACGATCGGCGAATAGGCCGACATAAAAAGACCCGATGCCTGAAAGGGCGCGCTCCAACCGAAGTAGAGCGCCTCGGCCGGGGATTCTTTGTCGGTGACGTGGATGTCGGTCATGGAGAAGAAAGACAGAAGCCGTGCCGTATTGGTTGCTCCCGTGTATTCGGCTTGCGTCAGGAACAGCCGGCCCTCGTCCTCGGGGGGCCCCACCTGCCACGCGCTGTAGCCATAAAGACTGTATAGGGAGACGTCGTTCGGGGGAATCCGCAGCGTGTCCGACGGTATGGCGAGCGGCCTGACCGTCTGCTGGCGTGTCGTCAGAGCCGGTCCGCTTCCGTCTGTGGTCAGCACGACGTTGCTGCCGTAGCTATCGCTCAGTGTGAGCGTGTTGATATCGAGCACGTTCGTCGAACCAGACGGCAGGGTCGTCAGATTCAGCTTGCCCGCGCTGTCCGTCGTGTTGGTCTGGGCAACGTTCCCATTGATCGTGAGCAGGTAGGCCGTGCTCGGCGTCAGACCCGAGACCCGCAACCGGAACTGGGTGCTCTGCTTGGTGGCATTGATCTGAAGTGCCCCGACCGCGGCGGGAATGAATCCGGTATTGTCCATGAAACGTTTGAGGCGGTACTGCAGTCTGTCCGGGTCCATCAGGTCCGCCCGCAAGATCGTTTGCCCGCTGCCGTTGACGATGTCAAGCTCACGGACGCCGCAGATCGGGTTCAGCGCATTCGGGAGCAGTTCCTCGCCCGACCTCGCGTTCGCCTTTTGCACATACGTGACCGCGAACGTGCCTTTCGAGCCTGTGGTGAACTCCGTCACGCTGGTCGAGTTGGTGTCGTCGTCGATATAGGCGATCAACTGATACGCCGTGTCGGGATCCAGCTTGGCCAGCGAGATCTTGAGCTGCAGGTTGTTGGCACTCCCTTGGCGGTTCAGTTTGCAGTTGACGTTGCCACTGGCACTGGGATCGACGCCGGGGTTCGTCATGGCCGTCACGAAATTGAACTGGAGAGTGCTGGTTCCGCCCGGCGTGGCGAGCGCGTCAGAGCGCAGGAATATCATGACCACCGCAAAGGCAAGACCCATTATGATCCACTTCCTTGCGTTCACTACCAACGTCATCGGATGAATTGCTTTCATTGTACTTTTCCCTTTTTGTTGTCGCGTCTTGAGATTTCTCATCTAAAGCACGCTACGCGCCATGCGCTGATTCTTTGCTCTAAGGTGTTTACCCTAGGTGTTTACCCCATAGACGAACTGGAGCCACGGGCGGAAACTGGTGTAGAATAAGTGCAATGTCGACGGTCAAGCGAACAGGCTGGATTTACTAGGAAGGGCTTGAAACAAAAAGAGGTGAACCGAATGACTTGGTCACAGCAGAGCGCTCCGCCCCACTCCTATTTTCCACCCAACCCGTCTCGTAAAATCTTTTAACAAAGCCAAGACGATACCGCACGCCGCAGAGGCATGAATGGAAATTTCAAAGAAGACCCTTAACTCATCCCAGCGCCCATGTAACCTCCCCGTCGGGAACGCTGGGCATGGTTCCGTTGAACTGTTGGAGAAGGCGCGCGCCGATACCGATACCGCCCTGAAGGAGCTTGGATCGCAACTCACCGGCCTGAGCGAGGCGGAAGCCGATTCTCGCTTGAAGCAGGTCGGGACGAACGAGATTGCCCGAGAGAAGCGTCAATCGGCCCTGATGCGCCTCCTGGGTAACGTCAAGAATCCATTGGTCCTCCTGCTCATGGCGCTGGGCGTGCTTTCCTTTCTCACCGGTGACCTGCGGGCGACGGTGGTCATTTTCGTGATGGTGGTTCTGGGTGTGGTGTTGCGTTTCTTCCAGGAGCTGCGTGCCGATAACGCGGCCGAGAAGCTCAAAGCGATGGTCAGCAACACGGCGACAGTGGTGCGAGGCGGCAAGGAAGAAGAAGTATCGCTCAAGATGGTAGTGCCTGGCGATGTCATCCGGCTGGCAGCCGGTGACATGGTGCCGGCTGATGTACGGGTGCTTTCCGCCAAAGACCTGTTCCTGAATCAGGCGGCCCTCACCGGCGAAGCCCTGCCTGTGGAGAAGAAAGCCGCCCCGGCGTCGGCAGACGTTCAAAATCCGCTCGATCTGCCCAACCTCTGCTTCTTGGGCTCCAACGTGGAGAGCGGCTCCGCGACCGCCGTGGTCATCCTTACCGGGGGCCGAACCTACTTTGGATCGCTGGCCGCCAGTATCGTCGGTCAGCGCCAGTTGACCAGCTTCGACAAGGGCGTCAACAAGTTCACCTGGCTGATGATCCGCTTCATCGCCGTGATGGTTCCGGCTGTGTTCCTCATCAACGGGCTGAGCAAGCACAACTGGCTGGAAGCGTTCCTGTTTGCCATGGCCGTGGCAGTCGGGCTGACCCCCGAGATGCTGCCTATGATCGTGACCGTCAACCTGTCCAAGGGCGCCCTCGCGATGGCGCGCAAGAAGGTGATCGTCAAACGCCTGAACGCCATCCAGAACTTCGGGGCGATGGACGTGTTGTGCACCGACAAGACCGGCACCCTCACCCAGGGCAAGATCGTGCTCGAAAAGCACCTGGACGCGCACGGCGATCCCAGCGAGAAGGTGCTGCAGTATGGCTACCTGAACAGTTATTACCATACCGGGTTGAAGAACCTGCTCGACGAAGCGATCCTCGACCATGAGGAACTGGAAGAACGCCTGAAAGCGAAAGAGAAGTACCGCAAGATAGACGAGATCCCTTTCGACTTCGTGCGGCGCCGGATGTCGGTGGTGGTGGAAGATGAAACCGGGTTGAACACGCTGATCTGCAAGGGCGCGGTGGATGAAGTGCTGGGCCTGTGTACCCGGGTGGAAGTCAAAGGAGAGGTCATCGAAGTTCTGCCCGAGCACGACGCCAAACGCCGGCAGTTGGCGGACGACCTGAATGGTCAGGGCTTCCGGGTGATCGCTCTGGCTTATAAGCAGATGCCGGGCGGTTCAGATGAGCCGGTGTATTCGGTCAAGGATGAATCGGACCTGATCCTGCTGGGGTTTCTGGCCTTCCTCGACCCGCCCAAGGACACCGCCGCAGAGGCCTTGAAGCGGCTTCACAGCCTGACCGTGGACGTCAAGGTCCTGACCGGCGATAATGAGATCATCACCGTCTACATCTGCAAGGAAGTGGGCATGCCGGTAGAGCATCTCTTGCTCGGCTCTCAAATCGAGACGATGAGCGAGACGGAACTGGCCGAAGCCGCCAGCGCGACCAGCGTATTTGCCAGGCTGGCCCCCGCTCACAAGGAACGCATCATCCGTGCGCTCCAGAGCAAGGGCCACGTGTTGGGGTTCATGGGTGATGGAATCAACGACGCCCCGGCCTTGAAAGCCGCCGATGTGGGCATCTCGGTGGACAGCGCGGTGGACATCGCCAAGGAGTCGTCCGACATCATCCTGCTGGAAAACAGCCTGCTGGTACTGGAGCAGGGCGTGCTGGAAGGCCGGCGGGTGTTCGGCAACATTATCAAGTACATCAAGATGGCGGCCAGCTCGAACTTCGGCAACATGTTCAGCGTCGTGGGGGCCAGCGCGTTCCTGCCATTCCTCCCCATGCTGCCGATCCAGGTGCTGACCAACAACCTCCTGTACGACTTCTCGCAGACCACCATCCCCACCGACCAGGTGGATGCGGACTGGCTGACCAAGCCGCGCCAGTGGACGATTGGCAAGATCCTGCGGTTCATTCTGTTTATCGGGCCGATCAGCTCGATCTTCGATTACCTGACGTTCTTCATGATGCTGTACGTTTTCAACTGCTGGCACAACCCGGTCCTGTTCCAGACCGGCTGGTTCGTGGAGTCGCTCTTCACCCAGACGTTGATCATCCATGTCATTCGCACCAACAAAATCCCGTTCATCCAAAGCCGGGCCAGTTGGCCGCTCATCCTCACTTCCTTGATCATCGTCGCGGCCGGCGCCTGGCTGACGGTTTCGCCGCTGGCGAACACGCTCGGGTTTGTCCCGCTCCCGCCGCGGTACTGGCTGTTTCTGGCCATCATGCTGCTGGGCTACGCGATTCTGACCCAGTTGGTGAAGACCTGGTTCATTCGCCGGTTTGGCGAGTGATCGCGCTGTCATCGCTCGCTCATCGCAGATGCCTTGCTGGTTCGTGGAATTCACACCGGGGACATTGATTGAGTGCAACTCGCCACGAGCGCTAGCTGCTCTCGGCTGTTTTCTCCATCGATGAAACTTCCTATGGGGTCAACACCCCATAGCGCCCGCACCCCTTCCCGTCGTAACTTAGAGCTATAATGCCAGGATAACGCCATGAACCAGAGGGCCAAATGATACAATTGATGGAACCGCTACGCGACGATGTCGGAAAGGTCACGGATCCGAAAGCTCCGTCGTTGTGTGAAACCCCGGTGGAAGTGCTCACCGAGGTCCGACGCGAAGAGGCTCTGCTGAAGGCGGGGGCCTTACAGGCCGCAATTTTCAACAGCGCCAATTTCTCGAGCATCGCCACTGACGCGAAGGGCGTCATTCAGATCTTCAACGTCGGCGCGGAACGCATGCTGGGCTACGCGGCCGCCGACGTGATGAACAAGATCAC
>JBEKZD010000045.1:0-14679 GCA_049510215.1 Verrucomicrobiia bacterium | reverse complement strand
GAAGGTGGTCGCATTGTAGGACACCACCGTTTCCTTGCCGTCCCTGGCGCGCGCGGTGAGCTCGTAGTTGGTGACCTTCTTTTCGCTCAGCACCAGCTTGATAGCTGCCTCGGCCCGATCCGGATCGGTGAAGCAGCTCTTGAACGGCGCGCCGATCAGCTCGTCGCGCGTGCAACCGGTTAGCACCTCCATCTGTTTATTGACATCGGTGATGATGCCGGACGGATCGGTGGTCATGATCGCGTCGATGTTGGACTCGATGAGCGAGCGCGTGTAGAACTGCTGGTCGCGCAGCCGCTGATCGAGCAGCTTCTGCTCTGCTTCGACCTGCTTGCGAGCGGTGTTGTCCGTGCCGATCAGCAGATAGCCGATGATGGCGTCCTGCGCGTCGCGTAGCGCCGTGACGGACACGACCGCCGGGAAGCGGCTGCCGTCCTTGCGGATGTAGGTCAGCTCGTAGATGTCCTCGATTCCGCGCGAGGCCTTGAAAACCAATGCCTCGAAGCCCGGCATGATCGGTGTGCCGAGTTCGGTGCTTAACGCCTTGGCACGCGCGATCACTTCCTGTGGATCGGAAATGTCGGCTGGCGTGATCTTGTTCATCACGTCGGCGGCCGCGTAGCCCAGCATGCGTTCCGCGCCGACGTTGAAGATCTGAATGACGCCCTTCGCGTCGGTGGCGATACTTGAGAAATTGGCGCTGTTGAAGATCGCGCTTTGCAGGGCCCCCGCCTTGAGCAGCGCCTCTTCCGCCTGCTTGCGAGCGGTGTTGTCCGTGCCGATCAGCAGATAGCCGATGATGGCGTCCTGCACGTCGCGTAGCGCCGTGACGGACACGACCGCCGGAAAGCGGCTGCCATCCTTTCGGATGTAGGTCAGTTCGTAGATGTCCTCGATTCCGCGTGAGGCCTTGAACACCAATGCCTCGAAGCCCGGCGAAATCGGCGTGGAGAGCTCGACGCTCAACGCCTTGGCACGCGCGATCACTTCCTGCGGATCGGAAATGTCGGCTGGCGTGATCTTGTTCATCACGTCGGCGGCCGTGTAACCCAGCATGCGTTCCGCGCCGACGTTGAAGATCTGAATGACGCCCTTCGCGTCGGTGGCGATACTTGAGAAATTGGCGCTGTTGAAGATCGCGTTCTGTAAGGTCCCCGTCTTTAGCAAAGCCTCTCGATAGATCAAATAGGCGAACGAAAGTGTAAATAGCAGCGTAAACAGGCTGGTGATAACGACGAGGGTAAACAGATAGCGCATGTTCGATTGGAACGCTGCGTCTTGCCGCGCCAGCGCGCTTTCTTCTATCTGGATGAAGCTACGCATCTCGGCACGAATCGAATCCATCAAGCGCTTGCCCTGACCACTGCCTACAACTGCTAGTACGACAGTCATGCCATTGTCGCGGCGCAATTCAATGACATGCGACATTTCCGCCAATTTGGCATCCATCAATGGAGCCAGTGTGTCCAGGTGTTTATGGGCAGCACTGGTTAAGGTAAGTTGCTGCAATTTTTCCAGACGGCCACTGACGCTATCGCGCACCGCCAAATACGGTTCCAGAAAGGCCTCGTCACCGGTCAGCAAATAACCGCGCTGACCTGTCTCGGCATCTATCAATGCGGACAGAAACTCGTTCGCGCTTTGTATTACAACGAGGGTATGCTCCCGCGCATCGGCTGCTTCCTTGATCTGTCTGAAAGCCCAGAACGATGCCACCACCCCCAGCGCAACCAGCAGGGCCGCTATAGCAAGCGAAGCAACAATTTTATGAGTAGCTTTCAAAAAAATTTCCCTCCGCCTAAAGCAACATCCCTTGATATCGGATATCCGATGATTGCGTATTGATCGTCACGCAGGGCCGTGACGGACACGACCGCCGGAAAGCGGCTGCCATCCTTGCGGATAGCAGAGCCTCTTCGCGTCGGACCTCGGTGAGCACTTCCACCGGGGTTCCGCACAACGACGGAGCTTTCGGAATCGTGACCTTTCCGACATCGTCGCATAGCGGTTCTATCAATTGTCCCATTTGGGCTTCCGGTTCATGACGTTCTTCCAGCGTCATAATCCTAAGTTACGACGGGAAGCGGTGAGGGCACTATGGGGTGTTGACCCCATAGGAAGTTTCATCAATGGAGAAAACAGCCGAGAGCAGCTAGCGCTCGTGGCGATCCCGATGAGGCCGCCCTCGAGCTCCTCTTCTTCCCTGTGACGCGGGTGTTTCGTCCTCACTTCTTATATGAGTACGCAGGGCTGACGCCAGGACCGCTCGGGTCTCCGCGACGATGCGCTACAACGGATGTCTTTGTGACCGTCCGCGTGGCGACTATCCTTTGCGGACCGACCCGTTTCACAAGGGTTTGCCCGCTTTGTCCAGTCCACACCTCCAATTGCGAATTTCGGGCATGTCCTCGCCATGTGCGGCAATGTATTCCTTGTGGTCGAGCAGCTTCTCGCGGATGGCCTGCTTGGCATAGGCCGCTCGCGCCCCCAGTTGCGGGAGACGATCAATCACGTCGCCGACCAGATGAAATCGGTCGAGGTCGTTCAGCACCACGATGTCGAACGGAGTCGAGGTCGTGCCTTCTTCTTTGTAGCCGTACGACGTAAGCCTCGTGTGTGCTGGCCTTCTCAGTGGTTCCGCAAAAAGCGCAGCTCGGCGCGCAGGCGTTCCACCTCATCGAGCAGATCGAACATGGTTTTGAGCCAGGCCAAATCGATGCCGTGAACGGTCCGCAAGTGCTCGATCCGCCGAACGGTATGGATCGCCTCTTCCGTGAATTCCATCATCCCGTACGGTGGCTGAAAGACAGGTCGTACAAGGCCGGCGCGACAATAGATCAGAATGGAACGGCGGGGGACGCCCGCGAGATGAGCGGCCGCATCGAGGCTGTAAAGGACGTTTGGCTTCGGCTGAAACAAC
Source organism: Verrucomicrobiia bacterium (assembly GCA_049510215.1). Taxonomy (GTDB): domain Bacteria; phylum Verrucomicrobiota; class Verrucomicrobiia; order Palsa-1439; family Palsa-1439; genus JBEKZD01. Next base: position 11,759 of record JBEKZD010000045.1, on the reverse strand, counting down.
TCCAGAGCCAGAGGCGAGGGGATGTCCGGATCAAATCGTTTGCTCATGAGGTTTTCCTCGGGTTGAACGTCGATTTTGTGGCCAACTGCTCCCATAGGACTTTTTGTTCCGGCGTAAGATCCGACGGGACCTGGATGGACACAATGGCATACAGGTCGCCCCGCGTTCCGTCGCCCGTGGGCAAACCCTTCCCGCGCAAACGAAATTGCCGTCCAGCCGCTGTGCCCGACGGAATTCTCAAGGACACCGTTCCATCAAGAGTTGGAATGTGGACCGTGGCACCCAGCACCGCTTCCCACGGGGACAGTTCCAAATCGTAATACAGGTCGGCACCTCGGACACGGAAGTCGGGGTGCTGAGCAAACTTGACGCGCAAATACAGGTTTCCCGAGTCGCCTCCACCGATGCCTTCCTGTCCTTTGCCTGCGAGACGGATGAGCTGCGCTTCCCGAACGCCGGGTGGGATTTTCACCCGCAAGGTCTGCAGGGTCGATTGCCCTGTGCGCGGATCGGTGCGCTGCAGCCGGATCGTGCGCGTCGAGCCGTGCAAGGCTTCGTCAAGCGTCACCAAGATGTCACCCTCGATGTCCTGGCCGCGTTGGGCGAATGTCTCACCTCCCATGCCATCCCCCCGCGTTCGGCCGAAACCACCGGATGGGCGACCGCGGCTGCCGAAGAACTGCTCGAAGAAATCGCTGAAGCCCGTGCCATCGAAATGGAATTCAGAACCCTCTTCGGAACCTCCGCCGAATCCACCCTGCCACTGCGCTGTCTGCCGTTCCGGATGGTTCCAGTTCGCTCCCAGCTCATCATACTTTCGCCGTTTCTCCGGGTCGCTGAGGACTTCGTTGGCCTCGTTGATTTCCTTGAACTTTTCTTCGGCCGTGGTTTTGTCTTTGGCGACGTCAGGGTGATACTGGTGGGCGAGCTTGCGGAATGCCTTCTTGATTTCCTCGTCAGTCGCGTTTCGGGCCACGCCGAGAACGTCGTAGTAGTCCTTGAATTCAACGGGCATGGCTTGCTCCGCAGGAATGGCTCAGATCATTCACAATGACACGTCGGATGAAGTACTGTGTCGCCGTGGCAATAGCCACTGAACCGGCCGCATTCTTCGAATCGGACACCGGACCTGGAGGATCGGAATTCATGATCTGCAACCGAGGGCACATGCCGTTTATACCGCTTTGCCTTTCCTGAAGTCCACGAGGAATGCGGTTGTCCTCTATTCCAGTGCCTCGGCACGGGATTCCCACGACTCAATGACAATGGGGTCACCCATTTGCGGGCGTGACCCCACTTTGCGTGCACTGTTTTTTCCTTGAACCAGTAATCGTGTTTTCGAAGCGAGAAAGAGATTCTGCCAGCGGCACGTCAGTTGCCAAACGGGATCACGATCCGTGCGCCGACGTACGGCTTGCTGCCCTGCCACATGTTGAGATCGAGCTTCACGCGCAGGTTGTCTCGCGACCCTCCAAGAGAAGTTGCACGCGTGCGTCGCAGGCTGCCCTGATCAAGGCTGAAGTCGGCCTGGTTCGCGATGCTTTTGACGAAGCGATCGACGGCAAACAGAGTCGTATCGAGACCGTATTTGGCAGTCTCGATCTCGCGTTTGACGGGCGACGAACTCCGTTGCGCTGGCCGAAATTCCGACTCGAATTTTTCCCACACCTCGTCGTCCGTCGGCTTGCGGTGGGGCATCAGAATCCGCTGGCGGTCACCCTCGGTAAGCGCCTGACGGTCGATCCGTTCGCTGATGTTGCTCCGGATGAACTCCGCGGGAATCGTGGAAACTGACAGGAAGGCGACCAAGGACGGGGACTCGGATTTTTGCGCAGTAGCGGACGGAACGGCTGACCAGCAGGAAACACACGCGACCGTCCCCGATATAGTCGAGCGCCAGTGGCTGAGGATGCTATGTTTGCTGTAACTGCTCACGACAATCTCCTATTCCCTTGGCGCGCTAATCCTTATTTTCGTCGTCTTTCTCGGCCTTCTGGTGATTGGCTTTCATGCCCTGACGATAAGCCAGGAAGACGGGCGGGCGCTATGGGGTGTTTACCCCATAGAAAAAGGGCAGGCTCTTGGCGTAGGTTACTGCCAGCGATAAAGAAAGGAGCAACAGTATGGGATTAATCCTATTGATATTGGTCATTCTCTTCCTCGTGGGCGCATTACCCACCTGGCCTCACAGCAGAAACTGGGGATACTATCCGAGCAGCGGGCTCGGACTGTTAGTCGCAATCCTGCTCGTATTAGTTCTGATGGGCCGGATTTGAAGGACGAACGCGACGAAGAACGTCAGCGGACACAAGACCCAAGCCAGGCTGAGGCATTCATGAAACTACGGGCTTGGGCTTGTGGAACGCTGATCGTGTGCGCGCTGGCGATGACAGGCTGTTCGACGGTCCAGAAAATTCTCCCGACCGCTGCCTGGCGTCAGGCTCGCGTGTGCAACGAAGGCTACAGCCTCCTATACCAACTGCTGAGTCAGGAAAGTGACGTCGCAAAAATCCTCATCATCAAACACGCCGATCCCCCGGTCGCCGACGTCATCAAAGAGATTGCGAACACCTCCGGTCAGGCCAAGAAAGCGCTGGATCTGTTTCACGAGAAAGATCGTCACCTCAGCTTTGAGATGACGAATCTGCCCCAGATCGAACAGAAGACGCGCGCCGCGATCGACTCGACGGTGACCAAACAGTTACTATTCTCCAGTGGCAAGACGTTTGAACGCCGTTTGCTCTTCACCCAAACCGAGGCCATGAACTACGCCGCCCATCTGGCGCAGGTCTTGCACGATCAAGAAGACAACCCGCTTCGCAAGGAGTTTCTGGCCACGCTCTCGGAGCGCTGCACCACGCTCCATGACAAAGCGATTGATCTTCTGAAATAGCACCGCTGCTGATCGATGTTACCGTCGCTGCGGTCGATTCAGTGTTCGGTTATGTCCCCTGGTCAATCCCGCCGGCATTGCAGTGTCGACAACTTTCAAACTGACGCACTACCGCCTTTTAGCTTCGCTTGTTTTTCTCGCCCCCGTCAGATAATTTGTCTGTTTATGCGATGGCAAAAAGGAAGCGTCGCGATCTGCCTGGGGCTGACATGGCTGAGCTTGGGACAAGTCTCTCAGGCCGCGGACGATCAACGGGCGCGGGAGATCGTGGACCGAGTGGCTCGGCTGTTTGCCAGCCAGTCCAGCATCGCCACGGTGGAAATGCAGATCACCAAGGAAGACTGGCAACGGAAGATCTCGATGCAATTCTGGTCGCTCGGCGAGTCGAACATCCTCATCCGGATTCGCCGCCCGCAGGAAGATGCGGGCACGGCCATCCTGAAAGTTGGCAGCAAGATCTGGTACTATCTGCCGAAAGCGAACCGCACGGTGAACATGCCGGCTTCGATGATGATGACCTCGTGGATGGGCAGTCACTTCACCCTCAATGACCTGGTGAAAGAGAGCCGCCTCACCAACGACTACGTGATTGCGACCTCTTTTGAAGGACAGCGGGATGGGGTCGCGGTGTCTGAATATACCCTGACACCCAAGCCGGCTGCGGTGGTGGTGTGGGGGAAAATTACTTTGGAGATCCGCCAAGCCGACTTGATGCCCGTCCGGCAGCGATACTATGACGAGGACGGGAAACTGGTCCGGGAACTGACCTTTTCCGAGTACAAAACCGTGAGCGGGAGGCTCATTCCGACGCGTCTGGTCATGCAATCCATGGACAAGGCCGGTAAGAAGGCAGGCGCGAGCGGCGGTGTTTTAGCTCAGGGGGTGATGCGACCTCTGGACCAAGCGGTTGAACAGACGACGATCACGTACGAAGATATCGCCTTCGACGTGCCGATTAGCGAGGGGACGTTTTCCCTGGAGAATCTGAAGCAATGAGCGGACGGCTGCTGTGGCTCGCGTGGCGCAATCTCTGGCGTAATCCCCGGCGGACGCTGATCGCCATGGCGGCGATCGGCTTGGGCTATGCCATGCTGCTGTTCGTTGCGTGCCTGATGGCCGGGCTGAGGCAGCAGATGATCGAGAGCGGCACGGGCCTTGTTCTCTCTGATGTTGAGGTGCACGCTCCGAGTTATTACCCGGATCGTCCCACAGACCAGACCTTGGGAGGGCGAAACGGGACAGAGGTCAGCGCGCTGGTTGCCGCCATCGCCGCCGACCCCCGGGTCCAGGCTGCGAGTCCCCGGGTGTACGGCTACGGCTTGGTCAGCGCAACCCATCAATCGGCTGGGGCGCAACTCCTCGGCGTCGTCTCCGATCAGGAACAGAAGATTACTGTGCTACAAACTCGGATGGTAAAAGGGAGCTACCTGACCGGACGGATGCCCAAAGGTATCGTGATGGGAGATAAACTCGCCACCACGATTGGCGTCGAGGTTGGGTCGGAAATCGTCTTGTTGACGCCGGCGGCCGATGGTTCGACGGGAAATGACCTGTACACGGTAGCCGGGATGTTTCACACGGGGCTTGACGTCATGGACCGGGGTCTGGTGCTCATGTCTCTCGCTTCTCTGCAGGAGCTGTTGCGCTTGCCGCCGGGAAGGATCCATGAAGTTGGGATCAAGCTCCATGACATCGCCGCGGCAACGACGGCGGCGGCGGCACTGGAGGCGCAACTGAATAAGACCCTTCCGGTTCGGGTGCGGGCTTGGCCGGAGCTGGCGCCGGAGTTGGCCGACTACGTGCAGTTCAATCGCCGGGTCACTTTCATTCTCTTTTTTATCTTTTTCCTGTTGGCAGTCATGGGCATCGTCAACACCATGCTCATGGCGATCATCGAGCGCACGCGTGAACTCGGCATGCTGATGGCCGTGGGAATGCGTCCGGTTCAGGTGGTGGGTCTCATTGTGGCGGAGGCGGCAAGTTTGGCGGGAGCCAGTCTGGTTTTGGGAGCAGCGCTTGGAACTCCCCTCCTCTGGTATTTGCAGGTTCACGGTCTGAACATGGGTGGCGATCATCGAGGCGCGGTCTCTCTGGCCGGAGTCGTGGTGGGCCCCCTCTGGTACGGTCGGCAGGATTTCACGGCCTACACTCAGGCCGCTCTGGGGCTGGCTGTCACGGCTCTGGTGTCGGCCCTCTATCCCGCGTTGCGGGCGGCTCGCTTTCGGCCGACGGAAGCGCTCCGAAAGGTTTAGCTATGATGGGTGTTCTCCTGCTGGTGAAAATCGGGTGGCGCAATCTCTGGCGCAATCCCCGCGGGACCCTGCTGACGGCGCTGGCCCTGGGTTTGGGTCTGACCATGCTGCTGATTTCCTTGGGCTTGCTCGATGGCAGCCACGAGCAAATGGTTGGGAACGGGGTGAGATTCGGCTCCGGGCACGTCGTCATCCAGGCACAGGGGTATCAAGACACCGGCTCTCCGGAGCTGTTGCTGCCGGCCCCGATCGTGTCTACGACCGGGGAGTTTTTGCATTCCGAGGCCCTGAAGCATGTTGTGCGAGGCGTGAGTCCACGGCTGCTGGCCTCTGGATTGCTGAGTTCCGCAGCCAACGCCAGTGGCGTGAGCATGATGGGGGTCATCCCCAAAGAGGAGCGGGCCGTATCCCTGATTCCCCAGCGGATCGTAGAGGGGAACTATCTCAATGACGACCAACAATCGGGCGTTGTCATTGGCGCGGAGTTGGCCCGCAACCTCGCGGTGAAGATCGGGAGCAAAGTCGTGTTCATGACTCAGGCGGTGCAACCGCGCGGCACGAAAGCGACGGATGCAGGTGGAGGAGAAATGCAAAGCACTTTACTGCGGGTGACCGGGATCTTTCGCACGGGTGTCCAAGCGATCGATGCCCACGTCATCCAGTTGCCGTTGCCCGAGGCCCAAGCACTGCTCGGAGTGACCGACCGGGTCACTCAGGTCGCGGTCCTCTTGGAACGGGAGGGTGACTCGCTGATGGTGGCCCGGGCCTTGCGGAAGCAGTTGACGGGAGCGCCGGTTGAAGTTCTCCCTTGGCGGGAATCCATGCCGCCGCTGGCCCAGCTCTTCTTGTTGGACGAGGCCTTTAACTATGTCATGAACGGTGTGGTACTCGCGATGGTCGGGTTGGGGATACTCAACACGATTCTCATGCGAGTACTCGAGCGCCGTTATGAATTCGGTCTCTGTTCGGCTCTGGGCCTGCGGCCTGTGCAGCTTGCCGTCATGATCATTGGTGAGTCGTTGGCGCTCACGGCGATCAGCCTCGCTCTGGGTCTGGTGCTGGGATTGAGCGCTCAGCATTATTTTGCCACCGCCGGGTTGGATCTGCGCTGGTTTTTCCACAGCAGCCTCCCTACCGCTCTCGTCTTTGACCCAATCATCTACTCGCGCTTGAGCCTGACGCGAATCGCTTCGTCCGTCGGCATTGTGTTTCTGACGGCGACCGTCATCTCCTTTTATCCGGCGCTCAAGGCCGCGCGAACCAAACTACCCGGCGCATTGAAGGTGTTTTAGGATGATTTGGAGAACGATATGACTGAATGGGCTGTGGAACTGAACGACGTGAAGAAGACCTACCGCGCGGGGCCAATCGAGGTGCCGGCACTGCGCGGGATCAGTCTGCGGGTTGCTCCCGGAGAATTTCTCGCGATTGCCGGCCCGTCCGGTTCCGGTAAAACCACGTTATTGAACATCATCGGCGGACTCGACCGAGCCGATACAGGAGAGGTGTTGGTGGAAGGGAAGAACCTTCAACTCTTATCCCCCGGGGAGCTGGCTCGTCTGCGGCTGCAGCGCCTCGGCTTCGTCTTCCAAGCGTACAACCTGTTGCCGGTCCTGACCGCCTTGGAGAACGCTGAATTTACCTTGCTCCTGCAGGGCGTTCCGGTGGAGCAGCGCAAAGAACGAGTGCAAAAGCTGTTCGCAGAAATCGGTTTAGCCAGCCTGGAACATCGTCGTCCCGGCGAGTTGTCCGGCGGGCAACAGCAGCGGGTAGCGGTGGCGCGAGCCATGGTCACCGAGCCGGCGCTGATCCTGGCGGACGAGCCTACGGCGAATCTCGACTCGGTGACGGCGACCGCTCTCCTCGAAGTGATGGAACAACTCAATCGCGCTCACGGCACGACTTTCGTTTATGCCACCCATGATCCTCAAGTCATGGAGCGGGCGCGGCGGTTGATTCGATTGCATGACGGTCAGATCGCCAGTGATGTGGCGCATGCCGGCCCCGCGCTCTGAGCCATGGCAAGAATCACCCTGAAACAACGAACCCGGGAGATTTGGCAGAAGCTGTCGCACCTCGATGCCCGACCCGACCAAATCGCGGCCGGCTACTCCATCGGCATCTTTGCCAGTTTCCTGCCGCTGAATCCGTCCCCAATCATTGTGGCAGTCGTGATGGCGTGGCTGCTGAAGAGGAACGTGATCGCCGCTGTCGCCGGGGCTACGACGGCGATTCTCTATACCCCGCTCTTGCCTTTGATCTGGCTGGCTGAATTTCGATTGGGGAAGTTGGTTCTCCCGGTGCAGCATCCGCTGACGTTGGATAAGGCGCGACTGTGGGACGTTTTGCAAAAGGGTTGGGATGTTTACGCCGCCATGTTCGTTGGCTCGATCATCATCGCCACCCCCGTTACGTTGCTCACCTATTGGGTCGTCAAACGGCTCGCCGAGAGATGGCAACGGCAAAAAAACGAGTCGTAACATTCAGACTGATGGCTGCCTCGGGTCCGGCCATTGCCAACAGGCAAGCCGCCAGCCGTGTCCTTCCACGGCCAGAGCGGCTACATACCCGGGGCCGGGGGTAAGTTCCTGAAGAGACCAACGGGAGGCTTCGGATGGATCTCGTTGAGTGCCGAGTACTGCGGCCGGTTCCCCGGGAGCCAGCGACACGTCAAACTGGTCCAAGGGCAGTGAAAGTCCTTCGCCCCGGGCCTTGATGTAGGCCTCCTTGCGCGTCCAACAGCGAAAGAACGCCTGACGCTGATCTTCGGTTGGGAGTGTCCGGAGCATCTCAACCTCCCGCCGTGAGAAAAACCGCTCGGCGATCTCCGCGACTGCCAGATCGGAACGGATGTGCTCGAGGTCGATGCCCACCTCCCGACCGCGAGTGACCGCGTAAAGAGCCACTCCGTGGGAGTGGGACACGCTAAAGCGGATCGCATCCTCGTCAGATTCCCCGGCAAGAGCAGGCTTTCCATGAGAGCTGTAGCAAAAGGACAGGCATTCGGGCACTCGGTTCAAGTAGCCGGCGAGGATGGCCCGGAGCACTCCACGAGCGACGATAAAGTGCTCGCGGTCTCTCTCAAAATAAAACCGCTCAGCCCTCGCCTGTTCATCCGCGGCCAAGTTGTTGAGGAATCTCTGAATCTGTGACGGGGTCTGGTCCAAAGTCGCTCGCCAGACATGAACCTCATCGGAACCCAACACCAAAGTTTCTGGTGGAGAGCGCCACGGAGGAACAGGAGAGGGGATGGGTGCTGCTTTCATGGGGTGGTTCTCACCCGGCTCCGCGGAGTTCTTGGGAGAGCGCCTGAAGTAGGAGCGGCTGAGTTGCGTTCCAAAAGAAGTGGTCACCGGGAAACATCCGCAGCGAGAAGGAACCACTCGTTTGATCGCGCCAGGCTTCGAGATCGCCACGACTCACCCTCTGATCCTGCAAGCCGCCAAAGGTGGAGATGGGGCAGTTGAGCGGAGGCTCGGTTGAGTACACGTACGTTTCGTAAACGGCGAAATCTGCCCGCAGGACGGGAAGCATGATCTGCATGAGTTCTGCCTCTTCCAACACCTTTCCCGGAATGCCATTCAGGCGACGCAATTCCTGCAAAAGTTCCCCGTCGGGCAGGGCATGGATCGGCCGGTCTCGATGAGGAAGCTGCGGCGCGCGATCCGCAGAGACAAACAGGCGAACCGGCTGAACCCCAGACTGTCGCCGGAGTTGACGGGCGAGTTCAAAGCCGACCAATGCTCCCAGACTGTGACCGAAGAAGGCAAACGGCTTGTCCAAGAGCGGACCTATGGTTTGGGCAAGGGCTTCGACCATAGGCGCGAGCTGAGTGAACGGAGTTTCCATCAGCCGGGTTCCCCGACCGGGGATCTGAACCGGGCAGACCTCGACATCCGCCGGCAAGCCGTCCGACCAAGTGCGAAAGATCGAGGCACCGGCTCCGGCGTACGGGAAGCAGAACAGACGGAGGCGAGCCTGTGGGTTCGGTGTGCGGCAGGCAATCCAGGAGTCAAAGGCGGTTGCGGTGGTCATGGATCTCGGAAATATGTAGCGAACGCATTCCGAACGCAAGCTGGCCGTGGCCGGAGTTGCAGCGTGGCGCATCTCAATCACGGGCTTGTTCGCCGAAGGAGAGCTTGCCCTGACCGGCTCGCGTTGGCATACTCCACGCCGATAGGGAAACGATCATCAGGCTCGCCACCGAGGTTGCCGGACTGGCCTTCGGCAAGGATGTGATCGTAGAGTTTTGAGGAGATTTAATGATTGAAGACTCAACCCAGGAAACCGGTCGCAGGCAACCAATCCGTCAACTCTCGGCTGAAAGCTGAAGGGAAACTGGTAGCAAGGAGACTGATGCTTTCGCAGAGAAAACTAGGCGTTGCCGTTTGGCCCGTTGTGTGTTTGGTGCTCCTTGGTGGGTGCGCCATTCCGCCGGCACATGTATCTCGCTCCAGAGTTGGGGTTAAGTACTACGTTCCCGAGTCGCCTTCAATTGATGCGGAGTTCATTTGCGCCAAGAGGGTCTGCCAGCAGCAGTCCAAGCTCATCAACGCTAACGAATTGTGGCCAATCAGCGGTAGTCCGAGGTGGGAAGTGTATTGGGACACTCTCTGGCGAAGAGCCTTCTTGTGGTCCATTGACTCAAAGACTCAGCAACGCCGATGCCTGATGGAGCTGCCGTCCCGGTTCTTCTTCTACGAGGAAGACGTCCGCGGATTCCTTTTTTCGCCAAAGCTCCAGAAGGCCGTTTTTTTAACTCGGTCCACCTACGACGTTGTCATCGTTGACATATCGAAGCGCACTTGGAGAACCTACGACAAGAAGTCGATCCCAAACACCTCCCCGCGAACAAACTCCGACGGTATTTCACCCGACGGTTCTGAGTTCTGCATCATATTAGGTCCCGCCGAGCCCCCGATTTCAGGCAAGCCCCAACCTTTTGGGTTAGCCATCTGTGGTTTTGACGGGCGCGTGCTCAGGTTTTTTCCGACGACGGAAGAGGTCGTTGCCGTAAAATGGATCGGCAACCCGAGCCAGATCATTCTCGGTTTTAGGGATCATTGTGTCGTTGTGGATCCGGCTGACTTTCGCGTTGTTAAAGAATCAAGGGGTCGCGGATGGATCAGTTGTTTGCACGAGATCGCAGAATCGACCAAGAAAACCGCCGCCCAATCCTCGCCGCCTCCTTCTTGGCTTGGCAGCTTGCAGTCTCGTTTCGACAATGACAAGAAGATCGAACCAAGGAACGCAGTGAGTGTCTGGTGAAAGAACGGTTGCCCGGGTCAACGCCTAGCCCTGGACGGAGACTCAGCGGACCGGTCTATTCACTTTCTCCACCGTTTGCGCCGGATGGACCGTGCTAAGGGCTATCGGAGAGTCAATGAGGGAAGACCGGAACGAGCGAGAGCCGGTATGGTAGCAATCTACACCACGCTCGGGTGACGGTCACTTGCGTTAACTACAACGCTTCCGTTTTCTTCCGCCTCCGCGGATTGCGCTTGGTTGAGGCACGCTGTCAGTTTCTCGGCCAGGACTTCGACGTTAGGCTCGTACATCAGATTGGCGTGATTGCCGGGGACGACGTGGACTTCCACGCCGTCGCCGGCCCAGTCGTTCCAGCCCAACGTTTGGTCCGCAGACGCACCCTCCAGCGTTTCACTCGCCTTGAAGAAGGTGATGCGACCCGGGTAGAGATGCAGGGCGTAGTTCTGGGTTGCGCGCAGGTCGCTCCGGAGGAGCTCGACAAAACGGCGGGCTTGGGAAACATCAAGCTCCGCCGGCACCAAGCCGGCGCTCTTCGCCTGTTCCAGCATGAAGGCCAACTGTTGGTCTTTGGGTAGCTCCGCCAGGGACTCGATCGGACCAAACGAAATCCCGAAGTAACGTTCAACCAGCAAAATCGCTTCAGCATCTTCCTCCGGGAACGTCTCGTCGGGAGTGGGAATCCGGCCATCGAACAAGGCGAGCAACGCCACCCGCTGACCTTGCGCGTGAAGTTGCTGCGCCATCTCGAAGGCGACCACGCCGCCCATGGACCATCCGCCCAGAAGGTACGGCCCCGTCGGCTGCACGGTCTGCAGGGCCTGGATGTACCAGGCCGCCATGTCTTCGATCCGCGTGTGCGGGTCTTGTCCGTCTTCCAGTCCCCGGGCTTGCAGACCATAGCAGGGTTGATCGGAACCCAGAAACTTCGCCAGATGAATGTAGGGGAAAACGTGTCCGCCAGCCGGATGCACCAGGAAGAGCGGCCGTTTGCTGCCACCGGGTCGAATGGCCACCAACGAGGACTGCGGGCCGGGCGCGGCGGCCTGCTGACGGAGAACTCCAGCGAGATGCTCGACCGTTGCTCCCTGAAAGACGGCCGTCAGCGGAAGCTTTTTACCCAGCCGTTTCTCGATGAGGGCGAACAGACGCACCGCCAGCAGTGAGTGTCCTCCCAGTTCAAAGAAATTGTCTGTCACCCCGACCGGTCGAACGCCCAGAACTTCTTCCCAGATGTGCGCGAGTTGGAGTTCCAGGTCATCGCGGGGCGCGACGAAAGCTTTCTCCAACTCCGGCCTGGATCGATCCGGCGCCGGCAGTGCCCGGCGGTCCACCTTCCCGTTGGGCGT
>JBEKZD010000044.1:0-18497 GCA_049510215.1 Verrucomicrobiia bacterium | reverse complement strand
AGCTGCGAGATTGCGTCCGGCGTCGTCTGCACCGGTTTGAAGACGACTTTCACCGGCAAGGCGCTGCCGAGTGCCTTGGCGATCTTCTGGGAGTTGGCGGCGACTTGCGCGAGTGTTTTCGGACCATAGAGATGTTGGCTGCCGGTCACGAACCAGGCTTCGAGTTGTTTGAGATTGATCATAGTGCGGGCAGTAAATGCCCCGCCGCGAGTCTTGTCAAGCCGGGGGTTGCGTTGCGGTGGGCTTTGTGGTGTAATCCGCGCCCAATAACCCGTGAATGAGAGGCTACCTATGACAGCAGAGAGTCCCGTATTGGCGGCGGCATTGACGAGTCATCAGGTGCTGATTGATTGGCGTCAATTACAACCTTTGGTAGCCGCGGGCGTTTTTTGGCGCGGCTTCCAACAACCCTGAGGAACCAAACATGAACAATCTGACTCCTATTCTCGCTGCTGCTGGCGGCGTGTCCACGTTGACCGGAATCGACTGGCTGGCCATCGCATTCTATTTCGGCATCCTGCTGTGCGTCGCATGGTGGGTGGTGAGCAAACGCAAGGACACGGCGGCGGATTACTTCCTGGCTGGCCGAAATCTCGGCTGGTGGGTGATCGGCGCGTCCATCTTCGCCTCGAACATCGGCTCCGAACATATCGTCGGCCTGGCTGGCTCCGGCGCCAAGGACGGCGTGGCCATGGCGCACTACGAACTGCACGCCTGGTGCCTGCTGGTCCTGGCGTGGGTCTTCGTGCCGTTCTACGCCCGATCGCTGGTGTTCACCATGCCGGAATTTCTCGAACGCCGTTTTTCCACCAGCTCGCGTTACGTTCTGTCCATCGTTTCGCTTATTACCTTCGTCGTTTCGAAAATCGCCGTTGGTATTTTTGCCGGCGGCGTGGTGTTTGCGACGTTGTTGCCAGAGATGCAGTTGAATATCGGCGGTCACGTGATTGACAGCTTCTGGATCGGCTCCGTGCTGGTGATCGCATTGACGGGCTTATACACCGCGCTCGGCGGCATGCGGGCGGTGGCGTACAATGACGCAGTACAGGTCGTCGTCCTGATTACCGGGTCGGCCCTGCTAACCATCTACGGCCTTGTCAAGCTGGGCGGCTGGCACGAACTCAGGGCTCTTTGCGGCTCCAACATGTTCAACCTCTGGAAGCCAATAACGCCGCCGGGTGTAGAGTCTACATGGGCCCCGGTTCTGCAGAAGGGCGCCAACGGTGAGATCGTCAAGCAGGCGTGGTACTTCAACAGCTACTACCCCTGGCCTGGCATGCTCATCTGTGCACCGGTGATCGGCCTCTGGTACTGGTGTACGGACCAGTACATCGTACAACGGGCCCTCGGCGCCCCGAATGAGCAGGTTGCCCGGCGTGGGAGCATCTTCGCCGGTTTTCTCAAGTTGTTCCCCCCTTACCTGTTCATCATCCCCGGCATGATCTGCTTCGCGTTGGTCAAGAGCAACAAGGTGCCCGCGTTGACCGCCGCCTTCACAGCCAGTCCTGACGCCGCCCAAGGCGCCTTTCCGCTGATGGTGGAGCACCTGCTCCCGGCCGGCCTGCGTGGTATCGTAGTGGCTGGCCTGCTCTCGGCGTTGATGGGATCACTGGCCGGCGTATTCAACGCCTGCTCGACCCTGTTCACGGTGGACATCTATGAGAAACTTCGGCCCAAGGCCTCGCAACACGAGATCGTGCGGATGGGCCGCATCGCCACGGGCGTCATGATCCTCATCGCCATGGCCTGGATTCCCGTCGTGAAGGGCGCCACTGGCCTGTACAACTACCTGCAATCGGTGCAGGGTTACCTGGCACCGCCGATCTTCGTGGTGTTCTTCTTTGGCGTGTTCTGGAAGCGTCTCAATGCCAAGGGTTGCCTTTGGGCGATGATCGTCGGCTTTGCCCTTGGCGTCTTTCGCATGTTGGTCGACACGCCGGTCACGATCGGCAAGGGCAGCTTCAACTATGCGGAAGGCTCCTTCCTGTGGATCATCAACAACATCAACTTCCAGTACTTCAGCGTGTTGATCACGATCGTGTCGGCGATAGTGATGGTCGTGGTCAGCTACATGACCGCGGCGCCGGAGTACACAAGGATCAAGAGCCTGACCTTTGGCACGGCCACGGAAGAGGACCGCAAGCGTACCTATGCAAGCTGGGACTGGCACGATATGGCCGCTTCTGCGTTAATCCTGGTGTGCATCCTTGGTGCCTACCTCTATTTCCGCGGGTAAACACCGCTGAACCCATCTCACGGCGTGCCGCCAGCAATGGCGGCGCGCTTTTTTGGTTGGGCGGAAACCAGGAAGAGAAAATGGACGGGGTCAAAACTGCACTCTTTACACAATCGTCATCCAAACGACCACGTTCGGCTTTGGTTGCCGGAGCCTCCATTCAGGACTGCGGCTCACCAAGGTGACAAACTGCATGCAAGCGGCGCGACCGGCCGTCGCGCCGTACCCGCAAATGTGGAGACGGTCGTTGGTAGGGCGGGCTGGCTCAGCCCGCCGGGCCGGCGGTTCCTCACGGCTGACCGGTGTTCACCCGCAGGAGGTCAAGGGGGCAAGGGATGGTAACGCGGCAGAACCGGCGGGTTGTTCCACATTCGGGTTGTCCGAAGACTATGCCTTTTTCTTGGCCGCCTTGATCTTCGCCCAGCGAGCTTTCTGGAATGCCGCAATCTTTGCTCGTGCCGCTGCGCTCATCTTCCACTTTCTGGCAGCGTGCTTCGCCGCCGGTCCAAGTGACAATCCCGATAATGCCGCAATCGCCTTCTCAGTCCGAGCGAGTTGATCCTTGAGGTGATTCCGTTGTTTGCGTAGTTCAGCTGCGATGGTGTCTGTATTCATGATTCTGTTCCTACCATGCTTCACAAGCCCTGTCGAGCACGACTTCTGCCATGACCGCTGCCTACTACCGAACTCAAGTAAGGGGGCAGTCCGTTTTTCATCATGGTGATGATCAGCGAGGCAGCAGTTCAAGGCAGCGATAGATGGTAACGCGGCAGAACCGGCGGGTTCGTTCCCGCGGATTGGTGTTGCTGTCTGGAGAGATGAAACCGTAGTGCGGTTTCGTATCTATCGCAGCACAAAGTACGGCTGGTTTGTCAGGCCCTTTCCCAGCCCGGGATACAGCCACGACCGGGCTGATTCGTCCCTGCATTCGAAGTAATACTGCAACGGGTAAGGCGAGTCGGTGTACTCGCCCGGTATGGCAGCTCGGCCATTGCCCTTGTCAATCTGCATCGGCACGGTACGCCACGGCTCGGATTGGTGGGTGCGGCGGTAATACAGTTGGACCGCATTGGGTCGGGCTTGGTCGCTGGCGAAAGCAAGTCCAAGGGCAACGGGCTGGCCTCGCCGGAAAGACGCGGGCTGGGTATGCGTCACCTCTCGCACGGTGCGTTGTGGGCGGCCCAGCACGTCATGGACGAGCGCCGCGACCTTCTCCGGCGTGATGCCCGACACTGCCGGCTGCGGAGTTGGCGCAGCGGCTTTCCGTTCCATGGCGGCGATGTCCTTATCGATTGCCGCCAGACGATCGGACCAATGGCCGCGTTGAAACCAGCCGTCGCCGTACGTCACGTCGCTGGCATAAACGCCGGTGGTCAGTTCCGCAATGCGCGCCCATGCCTGCCTCGCGGAGCGATAGGTCTTGATCGCTTCCTCCAAAGCGGCTCGGTCGCCCGTGCGATCATACAAGGCATACAGAACGGCGGCGCGGAACTTTTGGCCAAAGAAGCGACCCAGACCGATTTGGACCGACACATCGACGGACAATCGACGGAAGGCTGGCGCGCTGCGGTCGGCGGCCTTCGCCTCGGCTTGGGACAGGTTCTCGGCGGCGGTCTGCGCGAAATCTTCCATCCATTGCGCGACCTCGACGGGTGAGTACTTGCCGCTGATCTGGCCCTTGAGCAATTCGTCGGCATAATCGTCCACGCGGGCGAAAAGCTGCGGATCGAGCGGACTGACTGTGCCGAATCGCTTCGGGCTGGGTGTATCGGTGTACGGTTGCGGGTGCGAGGGATCGACGATCGACATGTTCACGTACATTTCGGGCCAATAGTTGTTGTTGGCCGCCGACGGCGTATGTGCCGTGGTGAACAAGGGCAGTATGCGGCTCGCGTGAGCCAGCGCCGTTTCCGCCGCGCCGGCAGCGGGTCCATAATCCTTGCGTAACTGCCGCTGCCAGGTCTCTGGCTCTGCATCGGGGTTATAGAGCAGCCGGCCCCAGAGCCGGTACGTGTAACGGTACTTCTCGAAATCGCCACCGGCCGGGCGCAGCGATGCGTCGGCATAGCCATCGCGCCCACCGGGCAGGCCGGATCCCTTGCGACCCTTGAACGACAGCGGCTCGAAGATTTCGCAGCCCAGACTTCCGCAGAAGCTCATGGCGCGTCCATATGCCGCCGCGAATATCGGATCGCCCCAGAGCAGCAGCCGTTGTGTTCCGGGCCAGATGCGATGGACAATGCCGTAGCGCCGATCTTCCGTCAGCAGGTCGCCGTAGCCGTAGCGGAGGAAACTGCGGGCGCCGCTGCTCTGGACGAACGGACCGCTTCCTCGTTCCCGTCTCGGCAGTTCGTTCGGGCGAATCGCGGCCTGGTGGTAGGGCAGGCCCATGTGCTCGGCCCAAAACTTCGGCGAGATGATGACGGGCAAGCCCGTCGCAATCGCCGCGTCGATCGTGGGCTGATCCATGCCCTTGGCGTGCATGTCGATCTCGACGCGCCGCCCGCTGCGGACGCATCCGTCGAAGACCGTCTTCCAGAAATCGTAGCTGCCCTCGGGCACGCCGCTTTCGCCGTGGATGCGGAACGTCACGCCCGAGATATTGGGGCATTCCTTCAGCAGCAAGGCCAGCGCATCGCGGCAATACGGGCCTTGGGTCTGTGGCGTGAGTCCTTCGATGTTGTGGTTCGCGTTGGGACTGTTGGTCCACTGGTACGCGTGGGTCCATAGGCCCAATTGAAAACTCAGCCCGCGCGCCGCAGCTTCATCGCTGATGAAGCGAAGCATCTCCAGGTTTCGGTCGCGTTCCGCATCGGGCAGATTTGTCGCGCGGACGTTGTAGCCGGGAACCGAC
Source organism: Verrucomicrobiia bacterium (assembly GCA_049510215.1). GTDB lineage: Bacteria > Verrucomicrobiota > Verrucomicrobiia > Palsa-1439 > Palsa-1439 > JBEKZD01. The sequence continues at coordinate 13,407 of JBEKZD010000044.1, read as the reverse complement.
ACCAGGAACGGATACGCAAAATAGAAATACGCATCGCTGAGATTGCTCGGCGCATCGTAACCCAGCCCCAGGGCGAGGTTGAAACGGTTGAACCGCTGGGCCGCGAATAGCGAGAGGTATCGCCGCCAGAACTCGCGGTCGTTGAACCAGGTCTTGTCCTCGACGTCGCTGGCGAACACCCGCATGACGCTGCGGACAGTGTTGGCGGGGCGCTCGATGACGGGTCTGGACGGACGCAGTGCCGGCCATGGATCGTCGGCCAACGCGACGGCATCGGCGATCTCGGTCAATGCGTAGACCAGCCCGCGGCTATCGGTGCCGCTGGCGAGCAATACATCTCGTCTGCCCAGCCGTCCGGGCACAATTGCCAACGCCTCGGCGTCGGCTGGCGGAACGACACCGACGTCGCGCGTCACGGAGGAAGATCTTCCCGCCGCGACAATGCACACATCGGCCGGGTTGGCTTCGTCCAAGCGTGTGCATACCCGAACGACGAAGCCGCGTCCGGTCAGCGATTGCCGCAGTTGCTCCACGGCCCACTGCGATGGCTTCGCCGATGCGATCGGATCGCCGGGGTCGCACACGATCGAAACGCCTCGGCGGGTGCGTCTGGCCGAGGGAGCGACCACATGTGTGCAACCTGTCAGAATGCCCCCGACAACGCATCCCGCGGCCGCTCCGATCTGGATCAAAAATTCACGTCGGTTCATATCAACAGAAATCCTATGGTTGACCAGCGTTCACCCGCAGCAGTTCAAGGCAGCGAGATGCGGACGCAAGGCCGCGCGTGACGGCTACGTCTTACCGAGATTTGCGGCGTACTTCCGGGCGAGCGACGACAGCTCCGCACGCGCCTGCCCATGCTGCGGATCGTCAGCCAGGTTCTTCATTTCGAGCGGATCGGCCTTTGGGTCAAACAGCATTGCGCCGTTCTGTCCGTCGGGGCCGAACTCGGCGTACCGCCATTTTTCGGTGCGAACCGCCACTCCATACAGGGTCTGGCCGTCTTCGCTCCAGACGCTGTAGGCCGGCCGGTCCCACGGCACCTGCGGCTTGTTCAGCAGCGGCACGAGGCTTTTTCCATCCAGTCCCGCCGGCTGCGGCAGACCGCACAACTCAACCAGCGTCGGATAGATGTCCAAAGATTCCACAATGCGGAGGCAGGATTGTCCGTTGCCCTTGGCGCCGGGGACGACCATCAGCATCGGCACGCGCGTGCCCATTTCGAACAGCGACCCGGCCTTGGACCATTTCCCCTTTTCGCCAAGCTGATATCCGTGATCAACCGTGAACACGATGATCGTGTTGTCACGCAGGCCGAGGCGATCCAGTTCGGCCAGAACGCGCCCGACGTTCCAGTCCACCCAGGAAATCGAGGCGATGTAGGCGCGGATGACTTCCCGGGCTTCGGCCTCGCTCGCGCCGCGCCCGATGAACAGGTCGGCGTTGCGTTTGCGGATGGCCGCGCTCGGAAATCCCGGCGGGACGGTCGGCCACGCTGCAAAGTCCGGCGTCAATTTGATCTTGTTCACGTCATACAGATCAAAGAACCGCTGCGGCGCGGTTGGCGGGCTGTGCGGTTTGACGAATCCGCAGGCGACGAAGAATGGCTGGTCTTTGTATTTGCGGAGATGTTCGATGGTGCGATCGGCGGTGTGATAATCGCCGTGGCCTTCGCCGTTGCCGTCCAGGATGACGATGCGGTCCGAATACGCCGCCCGGCTGTTGTCGGCTGGCAACGGCGGAAGTACACCGTCCGGCATGGGGATTTGCTTGCGCGGAATCACCATGGTTTTTCCGACGGGGGCGCCTCCGCCGTCGTCGGTCGGTCCGCCACTGTCCCCGGTTTCCGTCCAGGCCTTGGGATCGTCATAGCCGCCGTGATAAATCTTCCCGGCGCGATAAGAGACGTATCCATTTTCCTTGAACAACTGCGGCAGGCTGATCCAGTCCGGGTGAGCGACGCGGAAATCCGTGCGGTTGCCCAGCACACCGGTTTTGGTCGCCGGCCGGCCGGTCAGCAACGAGGCGCGCGACGGGTTGCAAAGCGGGAACTGGCAATAGTTCCTGTCGAAACGAACTCCGGCCCTGGCCAGCGCGTCGAGGTTGGGCGTCTTCGCGGCAAACATGCTGCCGTAGCAGCCAAGCTCAACGCGCATGTCGTCCGACATGAGGAATAGAACGTTCAGTTTGCGGGCGGCTGGCTTCGCCGTTTGCGCGAGCAGCGCCTTTGGCAGCGATGCGGCCACCGCCACACCGGCGAGTTGGCCCAGGAACCTTCGACGAGTGATCTGGCTCATGATCCGTGCCTCCGCGCGCAGCATTCTACCACGCGGACCGGCATGGGAAAGGGAAAAGAAACGGGCAAATCGGATTCGACAGGGCTATATTCCCCGCGGCGATGAACGGAACCACTCCCATGAACGCCGGCCGCGGCTTTCATGTCCTGACCAAGCCGATCGGGCCGATCTGCAATCTGGACTGCAAGTATTGCTTCTATCTGGAAAAGGAAAAGCTCTACCGGGACGAACGCCAGTGGCGGATGAGCGATGAGGTGTTGGAGGAATACATCCGCCAGTATATTCAGGGCCAGCCCGTGCCGGAGATCAACTTCGCCTGGCAGGGCGGCGAGCCGACGCTGTTGGGCGTGGGCTTCTTTCGCAAGGTCGTCGAGCTGCAGCAGAAGTACGCCGACGGGAAAACGATCTCCAACGCCCTACAGACCAATGGCGTCTTGCTCGATGACGAATGGTGCGAGTTCTTCACGCAGCATCAGTTCCTCATTGGCCTGTCGATCGACGGGCCGCGGGAACTGCATGACAAGTATCGCGTGGACAAGCAGCAGCAGCCAACGTTCGACGCCGTCATGCGTGGGCTGGAACTGCTGAAGAAGCACAAAACCGATTTCAACACGCTGACGGTCGTCCACCATGCCAATTCGCAGCGCCCGCTGGAGGTGTACCGGTTTCTCAAGGGAATCGGCAGCGAATTTCTGCAGTTCATCCCGCTGGTCGAGCGGCAGCCCCGAAAGCTTTCGGGGCTCAAAGCGCTCGGCTACGACTTCGCCGAGCCGCCAGAGCCTGGCCAGCCGCGCGATCAGCAGTCGCCGGTCACGGCGTGGAGTGTCGAGGCGAAGCAATACGGGAATTTCCTCTGCGCGATTTTCGACGAATGGGTGCGCAACAATGTTGGCCAAATCTTCGTCCAGCTTTTTGATGTGGCTCTGGGCAACTGGATGGGTCTAGGGTCATCGCTCTGCGTTTTTGCGGAACAGTGCGGCGCGGCACTGGCCATCGAGCACAACGGCGATCTCTATAGTTGCGATCATTACGTCTATCCGAAATATCGCCTCGGCAACATTATGAGCCAAACGTTAGGCGAGATGGTGCATTCAGCCCGGCAGACGAAATTCGGCAACGACAAGCTCGACGCGCTGCCGCAGTATTGTCGCCAATGTGAAGTGCGCTTCGCGTGCAATGGCGAGTGCCCGAAACATCGGTTCACCAAGACTCCCGACGGCGAAGACGGACTGAACTACCTCTGCCCTGCATACAAGCAGTTCTTCAATCACATCGACCCGCACATGCGCACGATGGCTGAGCTTCTACGGACGAACCAGCCAGCCGCCGCGATCATGGAGATTCTTCGGGAAGAGGAGCAGCGTCAGAAGCCCGCACCCGTCGGCTGGAATGATCTCTGCCCATGCGGGAGCGGCCGGAAGTTCAAGAAATGCTGTGGCGCGAAGTGACGATCATTGCCCGGGCCGTGCGCATCAGTGGAGATGCCCCGAGATAGGGACATGCTCCCTGGTGTTGGTTCAGGAATCTGCGCTTCATAGAAGCGCAGCTACAACAACCCGCAGGAGTTCAAGGCAGCGAGATGCGGACGCGGTGGAACTTCACGGGTCGTCTCGCCCCCGCCGCTCCTCAAGAATCGGTCATCCTTGGCGGCGTAGTCGCATCAATCGGCTCGACTATCATCGGCGGTTCTGGCAACTATCTCCCCGTCGTGCTGGCGGTGCTATGACGGGATTTCTTCAGGAACGTGAAAGAACAACCGCTTGTTAAACTTCAGCGGGTAAGCAAGTCCTATGGCGGCGTGCGCGCGCTGAAGGGCGTGTCGTTCGACCTGCGCCCGGGCGAGGTTCACGCCCTGCTCGGCGAGAACGGCGCGGGGAAATCCACCCTCATCAAAGTCATCACCGGCGCGCATCAGCCCGACGGCGGCACGATTGAGATCGCGGGGCAACCAGTCCGCCACCTCACGCCCGCCGCCGCGCGCGAGCTTGGCATCGCTTGCATTTACCAGCAGCCAGCGATGTTCCCCGACCTCACCGTCGCTGAGAACATCGCGTTGCGCCTCGAACCCGCCACCGCCGGCCGCCGCGTCGATTGGCCCGCGCGCCGCGCCCGCGCCGGACAACTCCTGCAGCGCATCGGGGCGGAGATTTCCCCCGACACCGAGGTCCGTTCGCTCTCGATGCCCGAGCAACAGCTCGTCGAGATCGCCTGTGCGCTCGCCGCCGGCGCCCGCGTCGTCATCATGGACGAGCCGACCGCGTCGTTGACGCAGAAGGAAGTGCAATTGCTCTTTGGCGTCGTGCGCGATCTCCATGGCAGCGGTGTCGGCGTCATCTACATCACCCACCGGCTCGAAGAAATCTTTACCGTTGCCGACCGCGTCACCGTCCTGCGTGACGGCGAGAGCGTGGGCACGAATCCGGTGGACGAGATGAACGAGGCGTCACTTATCAAGCTGATGGTCGGCCGCGAAGTATCAACCATCTACCCGCCCGCCGAAGGCGCCTCCGGCGAAGTCGTCCTCTCGCTAAAAAACATCGGTTGCGCAATCGGCGGCGTCCGCAACGTGACGCTCGACGTGCGCGCCGGCGAAGTTGTCGGGCTTGCCGGACTCGTCGGCGCCGGTCGGACCGAACTCGCCCGCGTCGTCTTCGGCATCACGCCAGCCGACACCGGCGAAATCATTTTGAATGGTCAGCGCCTCACCGTTCGTTCACCGCAGGAAGCCGTTGCCCACGGCATCGCCTACGTGCCCGAAGACCGGCGCCGTCACGGCGTGATTCTCGACATGGCCGTCGCCGCCAACATGACGATGGCCATCCATCGCATCATTTTCCCCGGTACCTGGCTCCGCTTGGGCGCCGAACGCCAGCTCGCGCTCGATTACATCCGCGATCTCGACGTGAGAACCTACGGCCCTGAAGCTCCCGCGGGCTCTCTCAGCGGCGGCAACCAGCAGAAAGTCGCGTTGACCCGGTGGCTGGCGACGAAACCGAAACTTTTCATCCTCGACGAACCGACGCAGGGCGTGGACGTCGGCGCCAAGAGCGAAATTCACAAGATCATCCGCCGCCTCGCGAAGGACGGCGTGGCTGTGCTGATGATTTCGAGCGACCTGCCCGAAATCCTCGGCATGAGCGACCGCATTGCCGTCATGCGCGGCGGGACAATCATGGCGATTCTCCCCGGCAAATCCGACGCCCACGACGTGATAGCTGCGGCATTGGGGCAGGCGGAGAAGGGAAGGGCGCAATGAAACGCCACTTCCGCGAATTTTCCGTCGCGCTCGCGCTGGGGTTGCTGCTGTTGTTCCTCGCCGTGGCGGCGCCGACGTTTTATCAGCCGCAACCGCTCCTGTCGCTTCTGACCCGCGAGGCGCCGACACTTGTCGTCGCGTGCGGGATCGCGCTGGTCATCATTTGCCGGCAAATCGACATCTCTGTCGGCTCGCAATTTTCCGTGTGCAGCGTCTGTGCCGGATTGCTGGCGTCCATGAACTGGCCGCTCGCGCTCGTGTTGCCGGCATCGGTTGCCATCGGCGCCCTGTTCGGCGCGGTCAACGGCGTGCTCGTTGCCGGACTGCGCCTGCCGTCCATCGTCGTCACGCTCGCCACGATGGTCACGTGGCGGGAAGGACTCCGCTGGTTGCGCCAGGGAGTTTGGGTGGACCTACCCAACGGCATCCAATGGTTTGGTCTCAGCCAGGCCGCTGGCCAGTGGACGCTCATCATCATTGCGCTCGTGTTGCTCGTGTTCATGGCGCTGGCGATGAAGCACCTTTCCGCCGGCCGCTTCGTTTACGCCGTCGGCTCCGACGCCGAGGCCGCGCGTCTGGCCGGCCTCCGGCCCCAACTCGTCACCTTCGTCACGTTCGTGCTGATGGGCGCGCTCGTCGGCTTGGCGGCGATGATGAACGTCGCCCAATCGCCTCAGGTGGACCCGAACTCCGGCACCGGCCTTGAACTGAAGGTGATCGCCGCCGTGGTTGTCGGCGGCGTGGCGATCTCCGGCGGACGCGGCAATCTGTGGGGCGTGTTCGTCGGTTTGCTGCTGCTGGCGTGCGTCAGCCCTGCGCTCACGCACCTGCATGTCGAAGCCTATTGGGAAAAAGCCATCCAGGGCGCCATCATCCTGCTCGCCGTCGTGGCGGACGGCCTGCGCAGCCGGAAAGGGGAACGGTGACCCTCATGTCCTCACCTACCCCGAATGTTTCACATTCCGCGAAAGCCGGCAACAGATCATGGTTTCGTGGGAGCGGCATTCCTGCCGCGATTTGCTCGGGCCGGTCGCGACAGGAATGTCGCTCCTACAGGGATTTGTGCCACAATTCGCTCAAATCTTTTTTTCCGGCAAGAAGTTTGGCCCTCACCCTGACCCTCTCCCGTACACGACACGGGAGAGGGGGAACGCCTCGCCCCCGGCGCGTGGGGGAGAGGCCGGCCCCGCGTCGTTTGCGGGGACAGGTGAGGGGAATTGGCCTGTTTGGTTGCGGCAGAGCCGCCCTGTGAAATATGCGGGCTAGGAACAATCCGAGGTCGGGCCATTGGAAAGCCATCCTCTTCCGGCACGAAACGATTCTGCTGCTGGTGCTGGTGCTGGAGTGGTTCTACTTCAACTCAGTCGGGCCGCGTTTTGGCTCGCTCGACAACACCTACGACATTCTCCGCCACTCGGTCGAGATCGGCCTGCTGGCGCTGGTGATGACGCCGATCATTCTAACCGGCGGGATTGATCTATCCGTCGGTTCGCTGCTCGGATTGTGCGCGATTCTGTTCGGCAAACTCTGGCGCGATGCCGGCCTCTCGCCGGTGATGGCGGGCGTCTGTACGCTGGGAATCGGCGCGCTCGCGGGCGGGCTTAATGCCACGCTGATTACCTGGCTGCGATTGCCGCCGCTCATCATCACGCTTGGCACGTACTCGCTCTTTCGCGGACTCGCTGAAGCCATCACGCATGGAGCCGATACGTTTACAAACTTCCCCGCGTCGTTCCTGTTCCTCGGACAGGAACGCTGGCTCGGCATTCCGGCGCAAGCGCCGATCTTTGTTGCGGTCGCTGTCGCCATCTGGCTGCTCGTGCATCGAACGACGTTTGGGCGTTCGTTCCGGGCCATCGGGTTTGCGCCGGAGGGGGCCCGCTATGCGGGGATTCCGGTCGAACGACGGATTGCGCTCGTGTACGTGCTGGCGGGGATCGTGGCGGGGCTGGCGGCCATCATCTACACCGCGCGGCTCGGTCAGGCAAAAGCCGATGCCGGCACGGGCTACGAACTGTTTGCCATCACCGCCGTCGTGCTCGGCGGCACAAGCATCTTTGGCGGTGTCGGTTCCGTGCATGGCACGTTGCTCGGCGTGGCGGCCATCGCGGTGCTCAACAACGGCCTTGTCCACGCCCGGCAGCCACGAGAGGTCGCCGGCATGTTGACCGGCGCGCTGTTGTTGCTGGCGTTGTCGGGTTCGGTCGTTCCAAAAATGTTGACCACGCTATGGTCTCGACGGCAAACTCCACCGGCCAGCGCTCAACCAACGGAAACCGCATGAAAAAGTTCCTCGCACTCCTGATCGTTGCCGGTCTGGCGGTTGTGACCGGCTGCAGCAGGTCTTCCGAATCATCCTCCGGAGGTGTTAGTTCGAGCGGCGGGAAAAAGCTCATCGTCGCGCTTTTGCCGAAGAGCAAGGGCAACGCCTATTTCATCTCGTGCAGGAAGGGCGCGGACAAGGCCGCCAAAGAACTCGGCATCGAGCTGATCTTTGACGGCCCGACCGATCCGGACCCGGCCAAGCAAAACGAAATCGTCGAGAACTGGATCGCGCTCGGCGTGGATGTCATTGCCGCCGCGTGCGAGAACAAGGAAGGCATTTCGACTGCGCTGCGGAAGGCCCGGGCCAAAGGCGTCAAGGTCATTACCTACGACGCCGACGCGCTGCCCGACGCGCGCGAGTTTTTCGTGAACCAAGCCACGCCGCGGGGCATCGGCTACGCGCTCATGGACGAGGCCGCGCGGCTATGCGGCAACGAAGGCGAGTTCGCCGTCATCACGGGTTCGCTCACGGCCGCCAACCAGATCGAATGGCGCAGGTACGTTGAGGAACGGCGCGCCGCGCAATACCCGAACATGAAACTGGTCGCGGTGCGCCCGTGCGACGATCTCAAGGACAAAGCCCAGAGCGAAGCCACGGCATTGCTCAGCGCGTATCCGAACCTGAAACTCATTCTGAGCACGACCTCGCTCGGTGTGCCCGGCGCCGCCGAGGCGGTGAAACAGGCCGGCAAGACGGGCCAGGTGAAGGTTATCGGCCTCGGCTTGCCGAGCGAGAACCGCCGTTACGTCAAGGAAGGCGTTACCGACAGCGTGATTTTGTGGAAGACCGAAGACCTTGGTTATCTCACCGTGTACGCCGCAGATGCGTTGGCCAAGGGCACGCTGAAACACGGGGCCAAGAGCATCAAGGCAGGTTCTCTCGGTGAGTTCGAGATTCAGGGTGACAACATCATGCTCGGCAAGCCGTTCATCTTCAACAAGGACAACATCGACCAGTTTGATTTCTGAGATGCAGCGCCGCGGCACGAGAAGAATCTCTGTCGTTGAACCACAGAGAACGGGGAGAACGGCTCAGGAGTTTCAACCGCGGATGAACGCAGATACACGCGGATAATGTCGTGGGCTTGCCCGCCGCAGCCTCGGCGAAGGCAGGTAGGGAGGATCGCCGAGCCGTCCGCTCCCCTCCGTTCTGTCATTGAACCACAGAGGCGCAGAGAACGGGGAGAACGGCTCACGAGTTTCAACCGCGGATGAACGCGGATACACGCAGATTGAGTGGCCGCCAAAGCCGAATCCGATGAGACGCCGCTGTCATGTGCGGCAACGCGCAAAGAGCCGCAAAACTTCTACCTTCTGATTTCTGGCTTCCGACTACTGCCCAAGCCCGCTGCCATACCGGCTCCGGTTCGTTCGGGTCGCTGACTTCGCAATCCTTAGCTCGCGGCATAGTTTCTCAAATGTGCCCTACGACTTTTCGATCAAGAAAAGGAATTCCTTATTGGGCATTTCTGCATCATTGATCCATTCGTCAGTCCAACGCATACCGGCCATGACGTTCTTCTTGTAGTCAATCTCCGATACCTCAACGAGCCGACCAACCGACGAAATGACTTCGTTCAATTCTTTCGCCGTCGCACGTCCGCCAGAACTGTATGACAGGATGATATGCTTCGAGGATGTCACGCGCAGCAAACGCTCAATTGCTTCGACGGCGGCGAAACGCCCTGATTCGCTGCGGCGAAACTCCTCGAAAACGGAACCGGCAACGGTGTCCGATGTATCGACCCGACGCCTTGCTTTTCCAAAGAGGGCAGGCTTGTCGTTCAGGCAGATCGTCGTCCAGAAATGGTAATAGGCAGCGTAGCGCACCCGGGATGGAGGCATCTTCTCGTTGTTCGAGCCGTAAGGCGGGTCAAAGTAGGCTACATCTGCTTCCACGCGTGGCAGAAGTTCGAAGATGTCTCCTCTGTAAACAGCATGGGCTTCCTGTCCTGAGAGGAGCCGGGGCACTCGCAATTGGAGTTTGTTGTAGGAGCGGGGCGACCAGTCGTTCAGGTACGAGGCGAAGTGGCCGAGAGTACTATCCACTTCGTCCAGCGCAAGGATCAGGCTTGTCAGCAGGACAGCGCGCTCCACGTCTGAAAGCGAAAGGCGGTCAATCTCGTCACGAATCGCATCCAGCCGCATCGTGTTGTGTTTTTGCCACGGCTTTTTGAGGCCGTCGCCACTCACAGAACAGCCGTTGTTTGGTTCGCCTCCATATTGCTGGGTGAACCAACCGTCTATTCCAGGAAGCGCGTTGAGATGGTCAATAATCGGCTGATAATACTCGGGTGGGTGCTGGTTCAGAAGGTAACATTTTCCAAAGACTTCAGACCACGCGGAGAGATCGTTGGCAATGACTCGATACCCGGTCTGCGCCAGAGCCTGGGAGACGCGTGTTGTGCCGGCGAAACCATCCAGCATGGTTTTCGGTCTGACTTTTCGCGCGAGTTGAAGAATGTAAGGCAAGAGCTTGAGTTTTGAGCCAGCATACTTGATGCCCTGCGTTTGCGGTGCGTCCACAACGAGGTCTTCAAACAGGTTCAAGGTCTGTGTGCTCATTTTAGCTGTGACCGCCGCTTCTGCTCTTCAATGTCCTGCTTGAGCTTTTCCAGAGCTGCTTCGTGGCCCTTGGCCGTCGAGAGCAAGGCGTGCGAAAACAACTTCACGAGCATGTGATTGTGCGAGTAATCAATCCAACCGCTAGTGATGCTCTTGAAGTATTTCTGACCGTTTTTTGTGTGCGTCCAGAATCCACGTTGTAGAGCGTTTGCAGTCCCAGTCCCGTAGCGAACCTCGCAAACATAGCCATCATCCTTGTCATAAAACCGATATACAGGGTGTTTACGTCGCCCACCGCTGTCCACGTACTCGATACGAGTTACGGCTGCTCGTGCTCTTTCAGCATTGAACACGAGTATGTTGCAGCGCAGTTGCTTTTCGTCGTAAATAAGCGGGAGGATGTTCAGATTGCTGAATTCAGAGAATATCGGTTCGTTCCAAAGCTGCGAGAGGTCTTTTCCGCCCTCAATCACTTTTCCCATTGCCTTGAGCTTGAGAAACATGATTCCGTTTTTGTCTGTGGAAAGCTGAAGCGGTCCGTCGCCGTAAGCCTTCAGGCTCACGGGAAACTCTGCTTTCGTGATTTCGTTGATGATTTTGATGTCCTCTTCGTGCTCCTTGGCCCGGTAGAGGTCTTTGCCAACATGCACTGACTTGAAGTCGTACATGTATTGGTTGATGAACTCGGCAATCCCGATTTCCGCCAAGTCTCCATGGGTCTTGTTTCCAATCAGCCGCATCGTGAAGATGTTGCTCAGGGTCGTCGTGATGAGGTGAGGGTTCTTGCTGATCAGCAACTTCAATCGCGCCGTGAAATCTCGGTATGCTGTGTTTGGTTTTGTGGGCATGGCTCTCTTCTTAGCTGCCTTCAATGTATCGGATTCAAGCCTTTCCGTAAACCTCTGTATCTGTTTTGATCAAGCGTTCCGACTTCTCGGCCGTCCTCATCAGAATTCCACAATCACATCCTTGCCGAAGGTCAGCCCGGCAACGTCAGACAGGAGGGCAGAAGGATGAGGGATGGGGGATGAAGTCAGACAGTGAAACATCTCGACTGTGTTCATTGCTTCCCTTTCGCTTGGTATTCTGCGGGTTGTTCGCGGACGACATTCGATGCGGCAGCCGGAGCGGAACGGCGGATGGCGAGCGCGCGTTCGCGCAGCGCGTCGAGCATCCGCAGCTTTTCTGCGATCGGCTTGGCGGCCAGCGCGTGCCGGTAGGCGCGCTTGCTTTCCAGAATCCGTTGCATGTCAAAGCTCATTGCGTGTCGCTGAGGAATTGTCGCTCGAACTGCCGCCAGCGGTCAAGCCCCGCCGTGCCGGTCGGAGTGAGTTGACACTTCGAATTCTCAACGATCAGATGTCGCGCCATCAAATTCCTCACCCAATGGGCACAGTTTAGCAGGGTGTGAGGCAATCGGGCAAGTGCGGCGGTTTCCCCAGAAGAGTGTCATTTCCATAATTGCCACGCGGCGTGGCGGGAGGATAGGATGATGACGTGAGAAACGTGCGCATCGGATTGTTTGGGATGGAAACCGCGAAGGTGTGTTAGATTGTTCCGGCAAAAGACGCGACAGATTTGCGGAGAAGTTTTGGGGCTGTCAGACAAAGTGGGGCAACCATCTTGGTTGCCCATCCTCGGCGTGGGCAAGCTGGAAGCTTACCCCACTTTGGTTGCGGCTGCGCCGCCTTACAGCATTCCCATGAATCATGTATCGTCTTTTTGCGCAAGCAGTGCTGGGGCTTCCCAATAAATTGCAGGAATTTTGGGAAAGTGTCGCTACATCTTTTATGTGAATGCTCTAGGTAACGGCGCGGGTGGATCTGTGCCCTCCAAAGATCTGCGATTTTTCTTAGAAATTGGAGGGCCCGGTTCCAGCCGAGCCGCAGGTCGGATAATTTTCCAACAGCCCGTAGAGTGTGCTTGACCGTTTCGGAGGACAGATTCATGCGGCAACTGATCTTAATCTCGCTCGCGCTCGTTGCGGCGGCTCCGTTGCTATGCGCACAGCCGGCCAGCGACCTCGAAAGTGGCTTCCTCAATCCGCCACCCAGCGCGCGGCTGCGCGCCTACTGGTGGTGGCTGAATGGCAACGTCACCAAAGCGGCGATCACTCGCGATCTGGAGGAGATGAAGGCCAAGGGGTTTGGCGGTGCGGTCATTATAGACGCCGGTGGCGCGGACCAGGACGGCAACGACCGCGTACCGCACGGGCCGACCTTCTTTTCGCCGGAATGGCGCGAACTCTACAAGCACGCCCTGCGCGAGGCCGACCGGCTCGGGCTGGAAATGAGCCTGAACGTCCTCAGCGGCTGGAATCTCGGCGGGCCGATGGTGAAGGCCGAGGACACAGTGAAAAAACTCGTCTTCTCCGAAGCCGAGGCGCAGGGGCCGGGGCGTGTCTCGGTGAAGTTGCCGCAGCCGCAGACCGTGGACGGATTCTACCGCGATGTGCTGGTTGTCGCGTGGCGCGTCAATCCCGCGCTGCCGCCTGACCGCCTGCCACTCAAGAACCTCGGTGTCAAAGCCCTCTTCGAGAAGCCGAAGTTTGCCGGGCCGGATGCATGGTTCCTGGCCAACTCCGCTCCGGACACCGCGCCGTTCCTGCTCGACGAAGAACCGTCGCGGCCGGGTGAAGAGGACACGCGCGCCGCGGACGTGCTGAATCTTTCCGACCGCCTCGCGCCCGACGGCACGCTGAACTGGTACGCGCCGGCGGGAAAATGGCGCGTTGCTCGGTTCGGTTGCACGCTTGCGGACAGCCGCCGCGTCTCCACGGCCAGCGACGGCTGGAACGGTTACGCGCTCGACGTGCTCGATCGCGATGCTTTCCGCCGCTACTGGGACGCCGTTGTCGAGCCGCTCGTCGCCGATGCCGGGCCGCTCGCAGGCAAGACGCTGAAGTATCTCCACACCGACAGTTGGGAGGTGGACGTCTTCAACTGGACGCCGACCGTGTGC
>JBEKZD010000043.1:0-19292 GCA_049510215.1 Verrucomicrobiia bacterium | reverse complement strand
GGAGGCCTGTTGGTATATCGTGCGGGGCGTGAGCCATTCGGTTTTGTTTCGGGAGTTTCCGATCGACCAATTCGAGGCAATTGGAGAGGTCGTCGGTCGCACATATGGAATCCCGTCATACGACGCTCTCACGAAGATCCGCCGGGGCTGGGGATTTCTGGAGCGGGACGTTTCCGCCGGGGAAGCCCAACGCCTCAGCAACGCGCTGGCCGAACAAGGTGTCGCGACGATCGCCCTTCCCAACGCGGAATTGCTGGATCCACCCGAGCCCGAGGTGATGGTCGGGCTTGAAATTGAGGCCGACGGTTTTGTCCCGCAGTTGCAATCGCCCAAGGCGCAACCTCATCACATCGCCTGGAGCGATGTGGCCATTCTGGCAGCGGGCGGTTTCACGGAGGAGATGGTGCGGCGTGAGACGGCCAGCAGCGGACGCGACGGCAAAACGCAATTGATCGGGCTGGGCGTGTTTCTGGTGACGGGCATTCCGATGGGATTATTCGGCGGCAAGAAAAAGGAAACCAAACCGGTCAAGGTCAACCGGCTCATCACGTTCGCGCAAATCATCACGGCGCAGGGTGAATCCTTCCACTTTGATCCGGAGCATTTCGATTTTACCGGGCTTGGCCCGCAGAAGCAGGTCAACGCTTCCCTCAACTTCCGCGCGTTGATTTCCGAGTTCGCCCGATTGACCCCGGCGCGCATCAACGTCGGCGTCCGTCACGTCCTCGCCAATCAATCGCTGACCCAAGCCAATTACCAATCTCTCAAAGATTTCGAGACAGAGCTGCTCTGGCTGGTGAATACGTCCGCCGCAAAGTGATGGTTCGCTGGCGAGTCAATCTCAGTTGGCGTCGGGCGCCGTGTCCCCGCCGCGCCGGACCTTTCCCGATGCCGACAGCGAGCTGGGCCGGTCCGCCCGACCAGGACCCGGCTTGATTGCTGGGTTCTGTTCGGCGCTCCGTCGTGTTAGACGATCACCGATAGCTCTTGTCATCGACACGGCTGAGATCCGTGTTGTCGTTCAGAACGCCGATCGTGACGATAGCGAAGGTGAACACCTCGGTCCCGGGTTCGAGGTGGCCGCCGAACGCCTTGTCGGGATTCGCCAACGTCACATGCGCGTGGACCCGGCCATCAACGACATAGCCGTTCATGCTGACCAGGTCGGCCGGAGCCGTCGGGTTCTTCACGTAGACGTCTTTCGACGGAAACGTGCGATTGCTGACCACGTGGTATTGATAACCGCGCACAGAACCAATTCCGGACAGAATAACGGCATTGCAGATCCTTTCCTTCTTTACCATGCTCTCCAGTCCCGTCAACAGGTCGGCTTGATACTTCAGCCGCAAGACCACGACGCGCTCGAATTGTCCGCCGATGGCGTATGCTGGCGGCACCGAGTCGCTGTTCGGCTTGGAATCATCGGCCGGTGTCGTTGGCCTGACAAGCTCGGTGCGGGTCTCCTGGGCACCCGCCAGACCGGCCACCGCAAACCAAGCGAAAATCAACATCAGTTTTTTCATTTCCATTCCTCCGTTTTCCATTTTGAAAAACAAACTTGGCCGCCGCCTTGAACGGCGAAGGTCGGGCCTTCACCCAATAAAAGCAGTGGGCTTGCTAGAAGGTATCCGGAAACTCTTTCCCCTTGTCGATGTCATTGGAATTGGCCGTTCCAAACTGGCGCCAAGCCGCCCACCCTATCGCGTCAGCTTGGCAACGGTGGCGTCCAGCGTTGCGCAGTCGCTGACGGAAAGCATCTCCACATCCTGGTTAATGCGTTTCATCAAACCGCTGAGGACGTTGCCGGGGCCGAGTTCGATGAAGCGGGTGAAACCTTGCGCGATGAGCCACTGCATCGATTCGCTCCAGCGCACCGGCGAAGTTACCTGTCGGACGAGCAATTCCTTGATTTCGTCCACCGTCTTTGCGGGACGTGCTGTCACGTTGGACACGACGGGCACTTTCGGTTCGCGCATCGGCAGATCGGCGAGAGCATTGGCAACTTTTGTCTTCGCGCTCTCCATCAGGCGCGAATGGTAGGCGCCGGCGACGACCAACGGGATGGCGCGTCTTGCGCCGCGCGCTTTGGCCAACTCGATGGCTCTGGCGATTTTCTCCTTCTCGCCCGAGATCACGATCTGACCGGGGCAATTGAGGTTGGCGATGTCCACATCGGTTTCGAGACAGACATCGACTAGCATGGCGTAGTCCATGCCGATGATTGAGGCCATGCCGCCGTTCGTAGCATCGCAAGCTTCCTGCATGGAGCGACCGCGCATTTGCACCACGCGTAAGCCGTCCTCGAAACTCATAGCTCCGGTTGCGGTCAAGGCCGTAAATTCGCCGAGGGAAAGGCCGGCCGTGGCGTCAAATCTCAGGTCAGAAAACTGAAGTTTCAGCGCCTCCAGACACGCCAGGCTGGTCAGGAAGATGCCAGGCTGAGCGTTATCGGTCTTCGTCAGGACATCTTTAGGACCTTCGAGGCAAATTTTCTGAATGTCGCGACCAAGAACTTCATTGGCGCGAATGAACAGGTTGCGGGAGGCTTCAAATCTCTCACAGAGGTCGCCGCCCATACCGGCGATCTGGCTGCCTTGCCCGGCAAACAAGAGTGCGGCCCTCTTCATCGGGCGTATTTTTCCTCCGCCTCGTACTTGGATTCGAGTCGGACGAGGCGGTTGAACTCGTCGAATCTCATCAGTTTGTCGACGTGACTGCGCGTCGAACCTTCGCATCGCAACGCAGTCACAATCTCACGGGCCACCTTCGCGTAAGCGAACAAGATGCTCAGCGGACACACGATCATCTGAAACCCGATGTCGCGCAATTCCTCGCGCGTCAGGTGCGGCGTGACGCCGCGCTCCAGCATGTTGGCGACGAGTGGCGGCGGAAGTTCCTTCGCTATGGTCTTCAACTCGCCCAGCGACTGCGGCGCTTCCACGAAAAGCGCATCCGCACCCGCCTCCTTGTAGCGGAGGCACCGCTTGATGGCGTCCCTGAGACCGTTGACTTGGCGCGCATCGGAGCGGGCAACGATGAAGAAATCCCTTTTGCCGCGCGCGTCGATGGCAGCGCGAATTTTTTGAATGTGTTCGCCAGCGGGAATGACGCGTTTGCCTCGCATGTGGCCGCACTTCTTTGGCCAGAGTTGGTCTTCGAGAAACATGCCCGCGGCACCCGCGTTCTGGAGCTGGCGCACGGTGTGCGCGACATTGAGCGCGTTGCCGTAGCCGGTATCGGCATCTACGATGACGGGAATTCTTTCTCCCGCGACGTTGCAAACGCGGCGCGCGGCTTCGGCAATGTCGGGCAGGCTGATGTAACCGAAATCAGGCTCTGCCAGCGAGGTGGCGGAGACGCTGTAGCCCGAAATGAAAATGACTTCAAAGCCCGCGTCGCAGGCGATGCGGGCGCTCAAGGCATCGAACACGCCGGGCATCAGCAACGCATCCCGGGCAAGAAGTCTGCGAATTTTCTGGGCGGGGGTCACTAGGGTTTGGAGACTTCGGCGCGCGCCTCGGCCGCGAGCGGAGTGCTGAGGTAGCGTTCACCCGTGGACGGAGCGACCGTGACAATGAGCTTGCCTTTGTTCTCGGAGCGCTTGGCGTATTGGATCGCTGCCCACACATTTGCTCCGGAAGAGATGCCAGCGAGGATGCCTTCTTCTCTGGCGAGACGACGCGCCATGGCAAAGGCATCGTCATTCGTCACCGTGATGACCTCGTCGATGATTTTCGTGTTGAGAACCTGCGGGATGAAACCGGCGCCGATACCCTGAATCTTGTGAGGTCCTGGTCTGCCGCCGCTGATGACCGCAGAGTCCACCGGCTCGACCGCGATACACTTGAAGCTGGGTTTCTTCTTCTTGATAACTTCGCCGACACCGGTGATCGTGCCGCCCGTGCCGACGCCGGCGACGATCGCGTCGGCACGGCCATTGGTGTCATCCCAGATCTCAACCGCGGTGGTGCGACGGTGGATTTCGGGATTGGCAGGATTGTTAAACTGTTGGGGCATGAACGACTTCGGGTTCTCCTTAATAATCTGCTCGGCTTTGCGGATCGCGCCCGGCATGCCTTCGGCACCGGGGGTTAGAACCAGTTCTGCGCCCAGCATGCGGAGTAGGATGCGCCGTTCGACGCTCATGGTGTCGGGCATTGTGAGGATCAGCCGGTAGCCTTTGGCAGTGCAGACGAACGCCAGCGCGATGCCCGTGTTGCCGGAGGTCGGCTCCACGATCACGGTATCCTCTTTAATGCGTCCATCACGTTCGCCGGCCTCGATCATGGCCACCCCGATGCGATCTTTGACGGAGCTGAGAGGATTAAAGAATTCACACTTGACCACAATCTCGGCCTCAAGTCCCTTGGTGATTTTATTCAGCCGAACCAACGGAGTTCGTCCAATCGTCTTGGTAATGTCGTCGAAGATCTGCCCCATGGTTGCCTCCGCTAACACTTTAGAATTGAGGATCGAAAGCTTTGCCTGATTCTGTATCACTTGTAGGTGAACGTCATGGCAAACGCAAGCATGCTTTTCGTCGGGCTGATGCTGCCGTTTCCCGCTGTCTTTTGTGCCACGCAGAACGGTGCCATTATCGGCATAGAGAAGCAGAATCGCTTCACGTTCACAAGGATCACGATTTATCGGTGTTTGTCTACCGAGGGCACGGAATCATGCGCGTCACAAACGCAAACTTCGCGGTGAAGGCGGGAGATGTGCTGTTCATTCCCAAGGCGGTGCCCCATGCGTTCAAGAACCAAGGAACAACTCCCGCCGTGGCAATTGTCGTCTTTACCCCAGCTTTTGACGGCAAGGACACCGCCCCAGTGGTGAAGTGATGGCGTGAAAAAGAAGATTCAGGAGTTGCACGCCAAGGAGGTGGGGGTGGGGAACCCCTCTGAAGAACGTGCAAGCTCCTGAATCTATAACCGCAACAGATTCTATAGCTTGTTTCGCAGCTTTGCAACTATAATTTATCTGACTAGGGTTAAGAAAGCGGGTTACACGATGAACCCGAAGCAATCGCCCACCGACGTTATCGACCAGCGACTGCTGGGCACCCTCACAACCAAGATCAATAAGACGCTCGAAAACCATGCCGATAAGGATCGGTATTACAGTCGTATTCCACTACAAATACGATCCTTACATGCGATTGAAGGTCCTTACGCTCTTTGGCTTGAGTTAGTTCCCACCAACGTGAAACAGCGCCAAAATGACCTAACGGTATTTACAAACGAAGTCGCTTGGGCTGAACGGCATTTCAATGAATTGGGCATTCTTGAAACTATCAGCCTGCGAGAAAACAAGGCATTACTGGAAGCGAGCACCGATGATTCGTGGGATTTCAGGCGACCAGCCATACGCCTCGTAAATAAAGAAGTGCTTGCACAGCAGGGGATTCCCAGCGCGATTTGGTAGGAGGTGCATGAGGCTAGCGGTGAGGAATTCGACAACCGCTAAAAGTGGCTCTTAATCTTCTCGTAAATCAACCGTGACAGCGCCTCATCTCCGAAAGTTCCCACTCGAATCCTGAATTCGGTTACTTGATCGGTTTGCTTCTTCAACCGGACGATGATCCTGGTGTTGTCGGCACGACGGGCCACGATCTCTCCAGAGAGCGCATCTTTCTGCGATGTCGTGACTTTGAACTCCAAATCCTGCATCGCTCCGAGAGAAGCGTTTCAAGCCTTGTCCATCGTCACGTTGTCCGCCGCTTTCAATTCTCCGCCGGCGTAGGCAACGCTATCTGCACCGACCACGATCCCTGCCCCGATCAGAAACAAAGCACAGCCACTGAAAGTCAGAACCCCCAAGCTTAAGACAAAGGCAACCGCCCACCGCTTCAGTTTCATAAAAGCCTCCTTTGTCATCCTTGCAGATCATCTCCACTTCCAAACAGGTGAAGGCTCGGTTTGTCAAACTCAGCCGCCCGCGACAGGTTGAATTATCTCCAAACGGTCGCCATCCTGCAGTTGCACGTTCGCAACCGTGCTGCGTGATAAAACGTTCCCATTATACTCGACCACAACCTGAGTCGACCGCCAACCGCAGAGCCGCAGGAAACCCTCTACCGAACAAGGAAGTTCGATCTGCTTCTCTTGCCCGTTGGCGACGATCGTGGCGAACTCATCTCTCATTGAGCACTGCATCCCAGTCCTTCCAGACGGGGTCGTAACCCATTGCTTCCAAGCGGCTTGCCACTTCCGGCGGTGTACGGTTGTCCGCAATCTCGAACTGCACGGTGGCGTGCTCGCCTTCGGATTCGACCAATGGCAGCGGAGGTTTGACTAGATGTCCGCCTTTTGTGAGGTGCAACTCCTTCGTTCCTTGCCCCGTGTAGCCGCCGGGCTCGGTGTGACTGCCGGCGCTCATCATCGTGACTCCAAGCGGCACCAACCCATCCCGCAGCTTCGCAGATTCGCGTGTACTCAGCACGATGCCAACCTCAGGAAATGTCAGCCGCAGCGCGCAAACAAACTGTACCAGATCGCGGTCGCTCATGTCCACCAATGGCTGAAATTCACCGGCCGCAGGCCGCAGCCGCGGCACACTGACCGTCACCTGTGCTGTCCAGCATTTCTTGAGGAGATATTCCAAGTGCGCCGCCAATGCAATCGCCTCGTTGCGCCACGGCGCGAGTCCGAGCAATGCCCCGATCCCGAGCCGTTTGAAACCGGCGGCGTAGGCCCTTTCAGGCGTTTCCAGCCGCCAGTCGAAATTCTTCTTTGGACCGCTTGCGTGCATGGCAGCGTAAACCGTTCGGTCGTATGTCTCCTGGTAAACAACCAACCCCTCCGCGCCTGCTTGTACAATCGGCACGTACTCGTCCGCCTCCATCGGCCCAACCTCCAACGAGATGCTCGGCCATTCGGGATGCAGTCGAGCCGCGCAGTCCCGCAGGTAATTCCCCGACACGAAATGCGGATGCTCGCCCGCAACCAGTAAGATGTGCCGAAATCCCTGCTCGCGCAAAAACCGCGCTTCCGCCACGACTTGTTCAACGGTCAACGTCACGCGCAGAATCGGGTTGTCGCGGGAAAACCCGCAGTACTTGCAGATGTTGATGCACTCGTTGCTCAGGTAAAGCGGCGCAAACAGACGGATGACCCGCCCAAAATGCCGCACCGTCAACTCGTGCGCCCGCCGTGCCATCGCCTCGAGATACTGCGGCTGCGCAGCCGCCGGCGACACCAGTGCCGCGCAATCTTCCAGCCCCGAACGTCTGTTCGGGGCCAGCCGCACCCGTGTCGAACCACTCCGCGCCAGCGCCGCTTCCACATCGGCAGCCGTCGCTTTCTCGGCGTAGCTCGCCAACTCGCCAAGCGGAAGCTGATCGAACTGATCGACGAAACTCATGGGAACATCACCTGTCATCAAGGAAGCCGGTCAGCGGACTGGTTGCCTCCGCCTCTCGGCGCTTCGGCGCAAGCCCGATCTCAAACGCGGCGCGACCCGCTTCGACAGCCGCTTTGAATGCCACCGCCATGCGCACGGGATCGGTCGCCACGGCAATCGCGGTATTGACCAGCACCGCGTCCGCACCCATTTCCATCGCTTCGGCGGCGTGGGATGGCGCACCGAGACCCGCATCGACGACGACAGGCACGGTTGCCTGCTTGATGATGATTTCGATGCTGGCGCGCGTTTCGATGCCGCGGGCGCTCCCGATGGGTGAGCCTAACGGCATGACGGTGGCGCAGCCAACGTCTTCCAGACGCTTGGCCAACACGGGATCGGCGTTGATATACGGCAGTACAGTGAAGCCTTCCTTGACCAGGGTCTCGGCGGCTTTTAGCGTCTCGACGGGGTCAGGAAGGAGGTAGCGCGGATCGGGATGAATCTCCAGCTTCAGCCAGGAACAATTCGTCGCTTCGCGTCCGAGCCGCGCCAATCGACAGGCTTCTTCGGCGGTGCGCGCGCCGCTGGTGTTTGGCAACAAGACATGTTTCTTCGGATCGACGAACTGGAGAATGTTGGCAAACTTGTCCTTGCCGCCCGAAAGATCTGCCCGCCTTAAGGCCACGGTCACCAATTCCGCGCCGCTCGCTTCAAGCGCGGCAGCCATGGCTGCGCCAGACGAGAACTTGCCCGTGCCCATGATGAGGCGGGAATTGAATTCCCGGTCGGCGATGCGAAGTCTTTGTGGTTTGTCGGTCATGCAGGAATTACGACGGCGCGCCCGGCGGGGTCTGGACCTGCCACCTGCCACTCTTGAGCAGAAAGCCGCGGTTGCCTCGGGCCGCCAGTTTTTCGCCCTCTCGCTTCCACTCTTCGACCTTCTTTTCCCACAGTTCGCGTTTGACGAGGCGAATCCGCGCTCTGAGGACGTTGAAATCATTCAATTGATGTTCCAGCGATGCTTTTTCCTGCTCCAGCGCGGCTTGCCTCTGGCGCAAAGCATGGATTTGCTCTTCGTTGGCAGCGTTTGTCCGTCTGGCGTCCGCCAACTGGTTCTGGACCGATACAAACTCGTTGGAGACCGCGCCCAACTGCATCATCAATTCCTCCCGTTCAGTCTCTAACTGGGCCGACTTTGCCTTCACCTCCTGCATCAGGCGCTGCACAGTCTCAAGATCCGTCTTCAAGGTCTCAACCTGCTGCTGCATCGGGCCGAGTTGCTCTTCGACCTTCTTCTTCTCGATATCGAGCACGCCCACCTTCTGCTCCAGTTCCGTCACGCGCGCGGTCTGCGCCTGAAGCTGCGTCTTGATGTCCCCCACATCGGTCAGAGGAGCAGCCACAACCTGGTTGGTAACGATCATGGTGTGTTCCTCGGGCCGCTGAATACTCCGGATGTAAAGCACACCCAACACGACAACAGCGATGGCAAGAATGACGACGGCGATTCTCATGGTACAGTCTCCTTGGTGTTCACGAGCAATTCATTGGCGCTGCCTCGTCGGTACCCCTGCAGATCAAGCGTCACGTAGGCGTAGCCGATCTGTTTGAACGAAGCCACGACCGATTCGCGCAGTTGGTCGCCGAACAACTGCGACAATTCGTCCGCTCCCACCTCAATGCGCGCCAGGTAAAGTTTCGGATTTCGGCTTTCGGATTTCGAGGTTCCCGCCTCGTGGTGGCGGACGCGAACATCGAAGAATCCCGCATCGCGCAGCACGTTTTCAGCAGCCTCGATCATCGCCAGCGCCTCGGTCGTGACGGGTTCGCCGTACGGGATGCGCGACGATAAACAGGCCATCTGCGGCTTGTCGGCCGTTGGCAAACCAAGCTGTGCCGACAACTCGCGTATCTCCGCCTTCGTCAGCCCAACTTGCTTCATGGGCGCTTTTGCCTGAAACTCCGCTGCGGCCTGCGCGCCCGGCCGGTAATCCCCAATGTCGCTGGCGTTTTCCCCGTAAGCAATCGTCTGCCAGCCTTCCGCTCGTGCGATGGCAGCGAGCTTCTCGAACAACTCGCTCTTGCAGAAATAGCAGCGGTTCGCCGGATTGCTGGTGTAATTGTCGTCGGCCATCTCTTGCGTCTGAATCACGCGCACCGGAAAACCGAATTGCTCCGCGAGATTTAGCGCGTCCTGCAACTCGCGTCGGGGCAGACTCGGCGAATCCGCAATCACCGCCAGCGCATCCGCGCCGAGTGCATCGTGCGCAACCTTCGCCAGAAACACGCTGTCCACCCCGCCCGAATACGCCACAAGCGTCCGCCCGCACTCGCGCAGCAGGGATTTCAATTGTTCAAGCTTCGCCAGCACGCAGAGATACTACCGCCGCCAGCCGGGGATGTCAAAGGCGAGGACCGAAAAGCGCTGGGCGACCGTCGAGCTAACGATGAGCTTCGGCGCTACTCGGCGTCTTCGCCGAGTTCGACGTTCCAGTAGGCGAGGTCGAGGAAGTGTTTCCAGCTATCGTGCGCGACCATGCTGATGGTGACGTTGACGAACGGACGCCACTTCGGCCGCTTCGGTTTCTTGATCAGGTGCATGCCCGCCTCAACCGGCATCCGGTTGGCCTTGCGGGTGTTGCACGGAACGCATGCGCAAACGATGTTCTCCCACGTCGTGGTGCCGCCACGATCGCGCGGAATCACGTGATCCAGATTGAGTTCGTGCCGATCGAACTTTTTGCCACAGTACTGGCAGGTATTGCGGTCGCGCTCGAAAATATTGTGCCGCGTGAACTTGACTTCCTTGTGCGGCAGCCGATCGAAGAACAGCAGCAGTATCACCCGCGGGATGCGAACCTTGAACGAGACGGTGTGGACGACATCGTCCCCATCATGGTCACGCGTAAAATCCCGCCACTCGCGGAAATCAAACGTCTGGAAGTTGCCGCCGTTCTCGACGACGACCTCGGCGTGGCCCATGTATAGAAGCGTGAAGGCGCGCTCCGCCGTGCAGACGTTGATCGCCTGCCACAAGCGATTGAGCACCAGCACATTCTCCTGCAGCGCGTTTCCCATGGTCATCTTCCCGAGTATCGATCAGCTAGACAAACTTCGCGCAATAAAACTACCATAACACGCTCGGTGGGGTCAATATCCCAGCAGACCACCAAATGTGCTCGACATCGCCCGTGTTATTTTCAATAAGGAGCGCGGAACCAGTTCAAACTCTGGGAAATTCATGAATCGAAGAGTCACCGTTTTTGGCGCGGGGTTTGTCGGCTCGACGACCGCCCAACGCATCGCAGAAAAGCAACTCGCCGATGTCGTCATGATCGACATCATTGAAGGCATGCCGCAGGGCAAGGCGCTCGACATGATGGAGTCGGCCTGCCTTGAAGGCTTCGACGCCAAAATCACCGGCTCCAACGACCCCGCCGCCTGCGCCGGCAGCGATCTCGTCGTCATCACCAGCGGCATCGCTCGCAAACCGGGCATGAGCCGTGACGACCTCCTGAAGACCAACGCCGGCATCGTCGGCGGTGTCTGTGAGTCCGTCAAGAAACACGCACCGAATGCCACCGTCATTGTCGTCAGCAATCCGCTCGACGTGATGACCTATCTCGCCGGCGTGAAGCTCGATTTCCCGAAGAACAAGGTCATGGGCATGGCGGGCGTGCTCGACAGCGCCCGGTTCCGCTGTTTCATCGCGATGGAACTCGGCGTTTCGATGCGCGACGTCGATGCGATGGTGCTCGGCGGCCACGGGGACGACATGGTCCCGCTCGTCCGCTACGCCACCATCGCGGGCATCAAGGTCGAAGACCTGATTCCGAAAGACAAACTTGACGCGATGGTCACCCGCACCCGCAACGGCGGCGCCGAGATCGTCAGCCTGCTCAAGACCGGCTCCGCCTACTACGCGCCAAGTTCGTCCGTGGTCGAGATGGTGCGCTCAATTTTGAACGACGAGAAACGCGTGTTACCTTGTGCCGCGTGGTGCACGGGCCAGTACGGTGTCAAAGACATGTTCGTCGGCGTACCGTGCGTGCTCGGCAAGAACGGCGTCGAGAAAATCATCGAACTGAAACTGTCTGCCGGCGAGCTTGCCCAGTTGAAGAAGTCCGCCGACCACGTGCTGGAAAATGTGAAACGGCTGAATTTGTAGTGATAAGCCCCGCTGGCAACACAGCGTAGTCTTACCGGCTTCTTCCAAATGATCGAAGGGCGGCTCAATCGAGCCGCCCTTTGTCGTTAGATGTTAACGCCGCGCGCCAGAGTCTGCTTATTGCGTTGCCGGCAATCGGATGCTAGAGTCTGACCGTTTCGTAGGTGTAGCGGCGCTTCTGTGAAGCGCCCGTCTGCGTTTCGCAGAAACGCAGCTACACATTCGTGAGTAAGGACAAACTGTTCGAAGTCGCGCTGGGGTCTCCGTTGATACCGCCCATCAAACGGAGACTCGATGGAGGGGACTTTTTGTGCCTGAATTCGGTCGCCGACGCCGCCAAGCCGTTCGTCGTTGCTCTCCTGTCTCAGATCTCAAGTCGTCCGGTCATCGTCGTCACCGACGGTCTCAAGTCCCAGGAAGCTTTCTTTAACGACCTGCAAGCATTCGTCCCAGAGACGCTCTTCTACCCCGCGTGGGAAACACTGCCACACGAAGACGTGTTGCCACACGCCGATACGATTGCTGATCGCCTCCGCGTCCTTTCATCCTTCATCCTTCATCCTTCATCCTTTGCCGTCGTCGCCTCCGTGCAATCTCTCATGCAGCGTACGTTCTCCGCCGACGCCCTCACCGCTTTCCGCTTCCCTCTTTCGCTTGGTCAGACTCTCGATTTCCACGAACTTATCACGGCGCTCACCGAGCGCGGCTACAGTCTGGAGGTCCAAGTCAACGAACGCGGCGACATGGCGCAACGCGGCGGCATCGTGGATTTCTTTCCGCTCGACCGCAACGATCCCGTCCGGGTCGAGTTCGCAGGGGACGAGATCGAGTCCATCCGCGCATTCGATCCCGTTTCGCAACAATCGCGCGAGAAGCTTGAGAGCGTCACCGTCACTCCCGCTGGTGAATTGGGCCTGCTGAAGCGCGCGCCAGATAAGACCGCCTCGTTGCTCGATCTGCTCCCACCTAACACGCTCCTCGTGCTCGATGAGCCTGAACGTCTGGCCGAAGCCGCCGACAGCTACGCGCGGCAGATTCCCAAAGGCGATCCGTTCTTCGAACCGTGGAAGCAAACTCTTGGCGCGAAGCTACAGCAGGTACATTTGTCAGAAGCCATCGCGACAGAAAGTTTGGTAGAGCAGGCGTCTCTGCCTGTGATTGTTGAATCGACACAGGCGGGGACGCCTGTGCCACCAACAGATTTTGCCGGTCCCCTTAACCTGCGGCTCGTCTCGCTCGAAGCGTTCCGACCGCTCGACGCGCGCACGCCTGAACCCGAAGTCGCCGAGCAGATGCGTCGCGCGTTTTTCGATCAGATGCAGCGATGGCTAGACGAGGGGTACTCAGTTCACGTGCTTTGCAGCGCCGACGGCGAACGCCAACGCTTTGAGGAACTCTGGCGCGAGCAGTTCAAAGCCGTTCCCTCATCCCTCATCCTTCATCCCTCATCCTTTCTGTCACGCGGTTTCCTTTGGCCTGATGCGAAGCTCGCGGTCGTCACGGATTCGGAAATTTTCGGTCGTTACAAGCTCGTCCGCCCGCGACGCAAATTTCACGCGGTGGCGCAGCCAGCCGATTGGACGGAACTGCAGGAGGGCGATTTCGTCGTTCACGCACAGCATGGAATTGGAAAATATCTCGGCTTGCGGACGCTCCAGGTGAATGTGGGCGCCCCGACGCCTCCGTCGGGGCTCCCACAAACCCAACACCAGGAAGTTCTAGCCATCGAGTACGCCAACGAAGCGCGGTTGTACGTGCCGGTCGAGCAGGCGCATCTCGTCAGCAAATACCTCGGCGCGGGCAAACGCATCCCGAAGCTTCACCAACTTGGCGGCACGCTGTGGCAAAAACAGAAGTTCACGGCCGAGCGCGCGATCATGGATCTCGCCGCCGAGTTGCTGGAGATTCAAGCGGCGCGCAGCACGCTCGAAGGTCACGCATTCTCGCCCGACACCCCGTGGCAACGCGAGTTCGAGGCGGCGTTCTCCTATGACGAGACGCCCGACCAGATCACAGCGATTGATGAGATGAAGGCGGAGATGGAATCGCGCAAACCGATGGATCGCCTCATCTGCGGAGACGTCGGCTACGGCAAGACCGAGGTCGGCATCCGCGCCGCGTTCAAGGCCGTGATGGACGGGATGCAGGTGGCCGTGCTTTGTCCGACCACAGTTCTGACGGAGCAACACTGGAACACGTTTCGCGAGCGCATGGCGGGCTTCCCGATCACCATCGAGATGCTCTCGCGCTTCCGCACGCCACGCGAGCAGAAGAAAGTCGTGAAGCTTCTGCGTGAAGGCGGCGTGGACATCGTCATCGGCACGCATCGGCTGCTGAGCTCCGACATTCAGTTCAAGAACCTCGGCCTCGTCGTCATCGACGAGGAACAACGGTTCGGCGTGCTGCACAAGGAACGGTTCAAGCAGTTGCGCAAGCTCGTGGACGTGCTCACACTCAGCGCCACGCCGATCCCGCGCACGCTTTACCTCGCGCTCACGGGTGCGCGCGACATGAGCACCATCGAGACGCCGCCGCAAGACCGCCTGCCCGTCGAAACCATCATCGCGCCTTACGATGAACGGCTGATCAGGCAGGCGATTCAGCGCGAGTTGAACCGTGGGGGCCAGGTCTATTTCCTCCACAACCGCGTCCAGAGCATTGATGCCGTGGCCGACCGGTTGCGACGGTTGTTTGCGGATGAAGTAGCGCGGGCGTCCCGCCCGTTCCGTTCCACCCCGGAATACGGGCGCGACGCCCGCGCTACAGTCCGCATCGAAGTCGGCCACGGCCAGATGAGCGAGCACGAACTCGAAAACGTCATGCACCGTTTCGTCAAAGGCCAGATTGACGTGCTTGTTTGCACTACGATCATCGAGAGCGGACTCGACATCCCGAACGCCAATACGATCATCATCGACCGGGCCGACCGCTTCGGTCTCAGCGATCTCTACCAGCTTCGCGGTCGCGTTGGGCGCTGGAAACATCAGGCGTACGCGTACATCCTGCTGCCCCGCCACATGCAACTCGTGCAGACGGCGCGCAAACGCATCAGCGCCATCAAACAGTACTCGTCGCTCGGCAGCGGATTCAAAATCGCCATGCGCGACCTCGAAATCCGCGGCGCGGGCAACATTCTCGGTGCGGAGCAAAGCGGACACATTACCGCCATCGGCTTCGACCTCTATTGCCAGTTGCTCAAGGAAAGCATCGCGCGCCTCAAAGGCGAGAGACCGAAACACCGACTGCAGGTAATGCTGAAGCTGGATTTCCTCGCGCCTGCTGTTGCTGCCAACCTTCATCCTTCATCTTCACCCGCCTTAGGCGGGCAAGTCCCTCATCCTTCTTCTGACACTCTCGCCCGGATCCCTTTCTCTTACATCGCCGACTCGCGGCTTCGCATCCAAGCCTACCGCAAGATCGCGCAAGCCGCCGAGCTTGCCGAAGTGGATGCCTTGCGCGCCGAGTTCCGCGACCGGTACGGCAAACTACCGCGCGAAGTGAAGCTGCTGCTCCGATGCGCCGAGGTCAAACTCCTTGCCGCCGCCGTCAACGTGGACACCGTCGAGACCCGCGCCGACAAAATCATGCTCAGCCAGCGTGGCCAACTCTTCCAAGTCGGCGGCAAGTTCCCGCGCCTTACCGCGACGAAGCCTGAAGGAAAGCTGACAGAAATCAAAAAGCTGCTGGAATCACTTCAAAAACGCCGTTAGCCCGGAGTGGATGCGTCCGTTGTATCAAGACGCCATCGCTCTGTACTTATCATCCTCGCCATGCTTGCATTCTCAACGCGATTGGCTGTTATGGGTGCCAGTGGCATCCGTCATTACATGAACACAGACCAATTTCATAAGGACTTGGCGACCGGGACGTACGATCTGTTGGTGCTTGATGTATTGCGGGACGGACCGGAATACGGATATGAGATTCTGAAACGCATCTTCGAGCAATCTCATCGTACCATCCGCTGGCACAAGGGAACGTTGTACAAAGTCTTGCGCGATTTGGAGCGGCGGGATTTGGTCGCCAGCCGTTGGCAACCCTCAGGCCGTTGCCGGGCCCGCCGATACTACCGGCTTACGGTACGTGGTCAGCGAGCATGGAAAACCCAGCGTGAACAATGGCAGAAGTTTACGCAAACCGTGAACGCCCTCTTGGGAATCTGAGCGAACAGGAAAGCTGACAGAAATCAAAAAACTGCTAGAATCGATGATGACGAAAGCATCATGATCGTACCTTGCTACATCTGTCATATACCGGTCGAAGAGAGCGATAAACCCGACGCGAAGTTGGTAAGGTGTCCGCGGTGTGGTGATTACACGATTGTTGGCACTGCTTGCAGCATGCTTTCTGCGAAGCCATTACTCTCCGCGTCACAAATCGGTTGTGCGGCAGGATGGGTGCGGGAGCATAGAGGCACCGAGATCAGATCCGAAGAAGTGAGACTACTCAGAGATTTGCCAAGCCCATCGCCAGATACGAAAGCCATAAAACTTCTGGCGGCACTCGCGAAGCTCTCCCCAACACCTGGCCACAAGATATCACTGTCGTTCAGCGCACTGTCATCTTCATTGAACCGTCGGATGGATCATCCCAGTCCAACCGCATATGACGGGGACGAGGCAACAGGTCTGGCTTTGATGGCGGCTGCTTGGGCGGCGAATCATGACGAACTGTGGTTCTTGCTTGTCGAGTACCTTGTTAACACGCAAAAACATGTCAGACCGGTTGGACAGGGCAGCAAAATCTTCATGATCTCACCCGAAGGTTGGGCTTATCTTGCCGGTTTCAATCCTAATAGCATAATTGGTTTCATTGCCATGTGGTTCGACAAGCGGCTCGATCCGGTTTTGGCGGCTATAGAAAAAGGAATTGGCGAAGCTGGATATGACCCAAAACGAATCGACAAAGTGGAACACAACAATAAGATCGATGATGAGATAATCGCTTGGATACGCCGCAGTAAATTCGTAGTTGCCGATATGACAGGCAACAGAGGCGGGGTTTACTTTGAATCTGGGTTTGCGTTAGGGTTGGATCTGGAAGTTATTTGGCTTTGTCGCAAAGATAGGCTCCATCGAGTTCATTTCGATAACAGACAGTACAATTTCATTGAGTGGTCTTCCAATGAATTGCCAGCCTTAACGCAGAGACTAAAGAACCGTATCGAGGCGAGATTCGGTAAACCGGCGTAGGAGATACGAACATGGCTGAAATCAGCATTGAGCATTCACCGCGCAGAGAGCGGCTAGAGAAGGGCGACATTCTTAATTGGCCCATTTGGGAGAAGGAAGTGTCGGAGTTTCCGTGGCACTACGATGAGCCGGAGACGTGTTACTTCCTCGAAGGCGATGTGATTGTGACGCCGGAGGGCGGCGAGCCGGTGCGGGTGGGCAAGGGTGATCTCGTCACGTTCCCGCAAGGCATGTCGTGCACGTGGAAGGTGCTACAGCCGGTGCGGAAACACTACAAGTTTGGGTGATGGTGACAGCGCGGCATCGAAGAATGGTGTAGCGGCGCTTCCCTGCCCCGAAAGCTTTCGGGGTGAATGAAGCGCAGTGCGTCGTTTCGTGCTAGGATTCCGGCGGCTCGCAGAGCCGCCGCTACAACAGCATCGGTCTTCTCAATGACTCACTACGGCTGCAGCTTGCCGGCGGTGCGTTCGGACAGATTGCGTTCGAGAATCTCTCGCAACGGTTGAACTTCCGGCGCATCCATCTTCGTCAGCCACGTCTTGGCCTCCTTGAAGCGATTCAAGTGCATGCAGGCTCGGGCAAGATGACTGTACACGCGCTGCAGATCGTTGGTTTGCAGTGGCTGGTCAAGGCAATATTTCCAAGCTTCATACATCTCCTGCCAATCGGGCTTCTTCATCATGTAGAAGCTTGCTGCGTAGGCGCTGGAGAATTCGAAGTCCTGCGGGGCGAGGTCGCGCGCCTTGCGGAACTGCTCCAGGCTGCGGCGGAAAATCTCGTCGGTGTCCCAACCGTACACCTCATGCGCGTCGTTGCGATAGAGAATGCACGTGCTCGCCCAGTTGAACCGATAAACCGGGTCGGTAGGATCCAGTTCGTACGCTTTCTGATGCAGACGCAACGCTTCGGCAGCGCGCCCGCTCGATCCATATGCCTCGGCAATATCATTGTACGCCGCCGCGCAATTCGGATCGACGGCGATGGCTTTCTTCCACCAGCCGAGCGCTTCGTCTTCCCGCTGCAAGTCGCACAGAAAACTGCCATAAGCGACCATCGCGCGGGCGTGCTTCGGGTGATCGGACAAGAACTGCCGATACTCGGCCTCCATCCTACGCATTCGCGAGCGGAGCATGGATCGAGTCAGCCACGACCGGCGTTCCGGCAGCCGTTCCACATCCTGCATCAACGCGTCATCTTCCGCCAACAGTTTGCGGTATTCCTCGTCGGCGGTGCTCAAATCGCGGGCCAAGAGAGCGGCGGGCAAACTCAACCCCAACAAGAATCCGAGAACAAGCGCGAAGCTGGTTTTCACCTCAACGCCCGTTTGCAGTGCGGACAACCAAAGGAAACTCTCACGCCCAGAGCGTAACACAACGGCCTGCACCTTCAATGCTGGACAACCATCCGCGCTTTCGCGTATTCCACTCTCCCATGAAAGCGGTGGTGCAACGGGTGTCGCGTGCAGTGGTGCGCGTGGACGGTCAGACCATCGGCGAAATCGGCCGCGGGCTGCTCGTCCTGCTTGGCATCGGCAAAGGCGATATGGAAGCGGATGCTGATTGGATGGTCAACAAGCTGCTCAACCTGCGCGTTTTCGCCGACGACGCCGACAAGATGAATCGCTCCGTCACGGACATCGGCGGTTCAATCCTCGTCGTCTCGCAGTTCACGCTCTACGGCGACGTGCGCAAAGGCACGCGCCCAAGTTTCTCCGATGCGATGCCGCCTGCGGAAGCCGAGACATTCTACAACGAGTTCATGGCGAAACTGCGCGCTGCTACGCCGCTTCATCCCGCTCCGAGCGGGATAAAGATCGCCGAAGGCAAATTCGCCGCCATGATGGACGTTGAGTTGGTAAATGATGGTCCCGTGACGATTATTTTGGAATCAGTAGCGCGGGCGTCTCGCCCGTGTAGTTCGGGTACGCCGGCGGAGGGGAGAGATTCAAACAGAACGGGCGAGACGCCCGCGCTACTGTTTACGCCGTTCGATCCGGCCACTACGACAGCCATTCACACACGACGGCTGCCGCATTGGCAACAGCCCGGTAGCACTTGTTTTGTCACATTTCGACTGGCCGATTCATTGCCACAAGACAAGCTCCGGCAGTGGTACGCCGAAGAGGAACAATGGTTGGCCCAACATCCGGAGCCTCACGACGAAGCCACCCGTGCCGAGTATCAGCGACGGTTCCCCGACCGGCTGCAACAATGGCTCGACGCCGGCTGCGGCGAATGCCTGCTCCGCCAAAGAGAAGTGGCCGACGCAGTGGAGCAAGCTCTCCGTCACTTTGATGGCGAGCGCTACGAACTCGGCGCGTTTGTGATCATGCCTAATCATGTCCACGTGCTGGTGACGCCGCTGGGTGAATACGCGCTGGAGGAAATCCTCCACTCTTGGAAATCGTTCACCGCCCATGAAATCAATCGTCTCTTGGGGCAGACAGGTCAGGTATGGCAACCCGAGTATTTTGATCACATCGTCCGCAACGCTCATCATGTGGAACAATTTGCAGCGTACATCGCACAAAACCCCATCAAAGCTGGACTGCGCGAGGGCGAATTCCGAGTAGCGCGGGCGTCCCGCCC